>JAFZVC010000026.1 GCA_017618015.1 Spirochaetaceae bacterium | reverse complement strand
TTGATGCGAATGGGCTGAAAGATGCCGTTCATCCTTATATCTATTTTGATGCGGAGCTAAACGGCGAATTTGAAAGGATAAAACAGCTCGTGAACGAAGATTATACAGCGAATGGTGGCAACAAGCTTTCCGATTCCACGATAATCGCGCTTCAGGGGTTTCAGAATAATATCCACATAATGCAGAGAGGACTTTTATCCGGTTATGACAGCCTTCTTTATTTTTCTATAATCCTGCTTTCTATTGCTATTTTTGTAATTCTGTACAAAAAGTTCCTTCAGGTATTAGAGCTTAAGCATATTCAGGCTGTAAACGAAGAGCATGTTCAGTTCAGCCGCAATTTGCACGACGGAGTTTCGCAGGATTTAATGGCGATTAAGCTTTATCTTGAAAAAGGCGATGCGCAAAAAACATCGTTTTACGCAGACCGCGCCAACGAAAAAGTCCGCTATCTTATTGATTCGATGAATATGGACCTTGAAGCCGATATCAAGACGCTTCTGTTAGAGACTGTAAACGCGTTCGAGAACAACTACGAGCTTAAAACTAACGTTTTCATAAGCGATGACGCATTGAATGACATTCCGCAAGCTTCTCAGATAGAAATCCTTTATATCGTGCAGGAAGCGCTGAGCAATATCGCGCGCCATGCGAACGCCACGCAGGTTGATTTGAAGATTATTCCAGTGGGAGACATGATTCACATAACGATTCACGACAACGGAGTAGGGTTTTCCGAAGAGAAAGCGAATAACTCCGGTGACGGCAAGCTGCACTGGGGAATTAAAAATATCCGGAAGCGCGTTGAGCAGCTTAACGGAACTGTTGATTTTATAAACGACGGAGGAACAACAATTGCAATCCGCATTGCGAATACTATTCATTGATGATCACGAAGGGATAAGCGACGGCATAGCCTCCATACTTTCACAAAGCAATCCTTCTTTTGAGTTTTTGCTTGCAGACAGCATAGAAAGCGCGAAAAATGTGCTTAAAAAGAATCCTGATATTCAGGTTTGTATTCTTGATTTGAACCTGGACGGACAAGACGGATTGGACGCGGTTCCTGTTCTGAAAGCGATAAATCCTAATATTTCATTTTTGGTCTATACGATGTACGCTGACCCGATTCATGTTGAAAATGCATTAAAAGCTGGAGTTGCGGGATACGTAACGAAAAAGACGAAGCTTGCTGAGCTTGAGCAGGCTCTTCTTGCGGTTGCTGGGGGAAGAAACTATTACGGCTCTGCAATAAGCAAGATTATACGTAACCTTCTTGCCGGAAATTCACGCGAGAACGATGACAACCGTCAGATGCAGCTGTATGCCGACTGGCGGACGCTTACGAAAACTGAGCAGGAGCTTTTTGCGCTTTTGGCACAGAAAAAAGAAACGTATGAGATTGCGGAAATTCTTGGCAAAAAAGAGAAAACTGTGGCAAACCAAAAATCGATGATTTATCAGAAGCTTGGAATACGAGATCGTCTTGATTTGATTGATATTGCGAAAACGCTCGGAGTAATTGTATGAGCATTGAAGATTTTCCTAATGTGCAAAAAATAAACGAGCCTACACAACGGATAAAGCCGTCGCAGCTTGTTTTTCACTTATGCATTTTTGCCGTGGCTTTGCTTGGAAACTGTGCGGGCTGTATTCTTGTAAGTGAATCGATGATTCCTTTGTATCTTGATTCAATCCTTACAATTATGGTTACGGCGACTAGCGGTTTGGGAGCGGGGCTTATGTGCGCCGTCCTTTCAAACGGAATCTTGACTATTTTTGACTATACGATGCTGCCGTTCATGTCGTGCCACATGCTCACTTCGTTTTTGGCGTGGAGTGTGTTTTTCAGTTCTTCAAGACGAAAGGCTCAATATGGGCGTATGAACGGGTCGAAGAAATATTACGAAATCGACGCGTTTTTGTGGGCGGGCTTGTGGAGCGCGCTTAGCAATGCTATTTTGGGAAACATCATTTCCGATGTGCTGTTCTCTTCTGTGACAACGCCAAAAATAGACTCAGGTATCCTTAGCGTTTATACAGCGGTACCGAACCTTGTGTTTGCGACGTACATCGTTGGTTTCCTTACGAACCTAACAGACAAAATGATAAGCGCGGTCATAAGCTACGCTGGTTACAAGCTGTGCATCAAGCTTTATGACGTTATAATACTTCGCCGAGAAAAGTAAACTGCGTCAGGCATACGGAAGGTTTGCGGAGATTTAACCTAGGCTTGCTATTTTTTTATGAAGCTCCATGACCTTTGCGTGAAGGTAATGGTCAACTGCGGGCTTTTCAACAACTCCGAGCAAAATACCGTTCTCGTCCGTTATCGGCAGGGCTTCTGTGTCATTCTCGTCAAACTGCTTGAATACGTCTGGAATAAGCGTTTCAGGACGGCAGCAAACGGGGCAAGGCTCAAGAATATCGGTTGCCATAAGTCCTTCGGAGATATCCATCATCAAAAGACATTCCTTAAGGTGATCAAGCGTGATTATGCCAGAAAGCTTTCCTTCGGCTGTCTTTACAACGTAGTTCAAGTTGTGGTTGCGGCTGAAGGAGTCGAGTATTTCGTGAAGACTCGTCATTTCGGTGACGATTGCGGGAGAGTCCGTGCTGCAAATAGGAACTCCGGCTGATGTAACGTCGCTGACTTTGCACGTTTTCATAATGTCTTCCTCGCAAATATCGAGGTTGCATTCACCGGCGTGGTTGACGGCGTATTTAACGCAGACAGGACCAAGAAGCTGAACGACGAATGTTGTCGCTGTGATTATAAGGATTATCGTGGAACCGATGGTCGTGCTGTATGTCTGACCGGCGGCTATTGAAAGTCCGATGGCGACACCAGCTTGGCTTAAAAGGCACCATGGCAAATATTTGCGGACTGTTTCCGGTGCTTTTGTTAGGCGTGCGCCCCATCTGGAACCAAGTGATTTACCGATCGTCCTGCACAAGATGTATATGAGCGCGATAAGTCCGACATAAGCCGTTACGTTCCAGATGTTGAGCTTCGCACCGACAAGGACGAAGAAAAGAACGTATATCGGCGGGGTGAATTTTTCTACGAGCGAGAATGTCGGGCGTGTTTTTACAGGCGCGAAATTGACCATGAAAAAGCCGACTGACATTGCGGCAAGAATGTTGTCCATGTCGAGCAGTGTGCAGATACCTGTTGAAAGAAAGATTGAACCGAGCGAGAACGCAAGGATGCGCCCCTCGTCTGTCATTACGTTGCGGATAAAGTGGCTTAAAAGGAAGCCAATTACTGAGCCGAGGGCGATTGAGCCGAAAACGTCGTAGCAAAGATGAAGAAGTTGTGAGCCGAGCGAGCCTCCCGTGTAGCCGAGAAGCGAGGATGCGATAGATGATGAGAACGCATACAGGATAAGGGCTACTGCATCGTCCATTGCGACAATTCCGAGGACTGTCGTTGTGAGAGGTCCTCGCGTCCTGTTTTCGCGGAGAACGTCTGTCGTGGCAGCTGGTGCTGTTGCAGACGAGATTGAGCCGAGGATAAGGCCCATGGCGAGCGAAACGTTTATATCGCGTGTGAAAAGCCATGAAACTGTAGTTACTATTACGGAAACGACGATGAACGGGATTATCGCCTCAAAAAGAAGAATGCCGATAAACTGCTTGCCGTATTTTTTGAGCACGCCGATTTTAAGCTCGCCACCGATAAGGAAGCCTATGAGCGAAAGCGCGATTTGGCTTACTGGGTCGAGTGCGGTAATAACTTCGGCTCGAAGAAGCTGGAGTCCCGACTGCCCGATGATTATACCGATGACGATGTATCCCACAACCTGAGGAATCTTTAGCTTTTGGAAAAGTCTTCCGCCCATTGCGCCGAGCAGAAGGATTATACTTAACAACAGGATTAGATTAGCGCCGTCAATGGCGTTGAAGTGCATAAATTCCGGAAGAAAATTTGCGAATATATTCAATTTGTTTGCCTCGATTCGTGAAGGTGCGGTCAGCGATGGTGTTGTCCGGCTCTTTTCGCGATTAATCGCAATTGTAGCAATCTTACGAATAAAGGGCAACAGTGTGGAGTTTCGCAGGGAGTTTATCGAGTTTGGCGCGAATCTTTGAGTTTTGCGCGGTTTCGCCGGGAGTTTGTCAAGTTTTGCGCGCGGCTTCGAGTTTTGTACGCGGATCGCCAGAACATCTGGAAAAATTCTAAACATCTGTATACAATATGGATTATGTTCAACAGTCTTTTTGGTACAATAACCGCAAAGTTCCCGCAGACCGTCTATCTTGAAACGAACGGCATTGAGTGGGATATTTCCGTTCCTGACTCTTCCGTGGACGCTCTTCCTCATGTCGGTGAGCAAGGACGCGTCTATACATGGCTTCTTCACAGAGACGACTCAATGAAGCTTTTTGGCTTTGCTTCGGCAGAGGATCGTGCTTTATTCCTCGATTTACTTAAAGTTGATGGTGTTGGCCCGAAAGGTGCTCTAAAAATCCTTTCGTCTGTCTCTGCCGATCAGCTTGTTTCTGTTCTTGATGGTGGCGATGTAGGCAGACTTGAAAAAGTCCCAGGAGTCGGCAAAAAGACAGCCCAAAAGATGATGCTCGCCCTTAAAGGCAAACTCACGCTTTCGGAGAACGCAGGCACTACGCGCGGCGTAAAGCAGAATTCGCCTTACAGCGACCTTATTCTTTCGCTCGCGAGCATGGGTTATGACAAGTCTATTGCGGAGCAAAAAGTTGCGGCAATTGCGGAATCACTTGCAAATGACGCTTCTTTTGCCGCAAAGACTGATAAAGAAAAAGAAGAGATTATTTTCCGCCGCGCTATTGTCGAGATGGCATGATATTGTGAGGCTTTTTTATGAAAGATGATAAAAACTTTGGTGAAACTGGCGCGGCATACGGCGGCAACTTAGGCGGTGAGCCTGGTGTTCCTTTCGGCGCGGGCAGTTTCAGCGGTTCTGGCAGCAACATCGTGCGCCCCGATGCTCATTTTACAGACGACGAGCGTGAAGGAAACCTTCGCCCGCAACTTCTTTCCGACTTCCTTGGGCAGACAAAAGTAAAAGATAATCTTTCTGTTTTCATTGAAGCGGCTCGTAGCCGTGGCGAAAACATGGACCACCTCTTTTTAATCGGACCGCCAGGACTTGGCAAAACAACGCTCGCCCAAATAACGGCGCACGAGCTCGGTGTCGATTTTAAGGTAACGTCAGCCCCAGCGCTTGAAAAACCAAAAGATTTGGCTGGAATCCTTTCCACAATCACCGAGCGGACAGTGTTTTTCATAGATGAGATTCACCGCCTGAAACCCGCGATAGAAGAGATGCTTTATATCGCGATGGAAGACTATGAGCTTGACTGGATTATAGGGCAGGGAGCTGCCGCGCGTACGGTGCGCATCCCAATCCCGAAATTCACGCTTGTCGGTGCAACGACGAAAGCTGGTATGGTTTCAAGCCCGCTCATCAGCCGTTTCGGTATAGTACAACGTTTCAGTTTTTATGAAAAAGAGGAGCTTGCTCTTATTATAAAGCGGAGCGCGGGAATACTGAACATCGCTGTTGATGAGGATGCGGCTCTCCTTATGGCTTCTTGTGCGCGTGGAACACCGCGTGTTGCGAACCGCATTCTGCGCCGTATGCGCGACTTTGCGCAGGTTTCAGGCAGCGGACGCATCACGAAGAAGATTGTCGCCGACGGACTTAAGCGGCTTGAAATCGACTCGCTCGGATTGGAACGATACGACAGGGAAATCTTGCTTTCGATAATACAGAATTACGGCGGCGGTCCTGTTGGTGCCGAGACGCTTGCAATTTCTATCGGTGAGTCGATGGACACACTAGAAGATTACTACGAGCCGTACCTGATTCAGTCAGGCCTTATTCAGCGCACTCCAAGAGGCCGCGTTGTAACCGAACGCGCGTATGAGCATTTAGGCTTGCCTCACAAAACTTCATCACAGAGAAATGACGCGGACGGAGCTTCTAGTGACGCGGACGGCGGACAAAGGCTTTTGTTCTAAAATAAACGCGTTATGGCGTAACCATCTGTTTTATGATACACTGCCGCTATGCTAACATCTGACTTTTATTTTGACTTACCGCCTGAACTCATTGCACAGCATCCTAGCGGAGTACGCGGGCAGGATAAACTGATGCTTCTTAATCGTGTTACTGGCGCAGTTGAGCATCATATAATGGACGATTTGCCTTCTTTTATAGAGCCGGGCACGCTTATGATCTTTAATAACAGCCGTGTCCGCCGCGCGCGTGTGTACGGCATAAAAGAAACTACCGGTCGTGAAACAGAATTCATGTTTTTGAACACAATAGACAAAGAATGTTGCGTTTGGAACGTTATGGTAAAGTCAGCGAAAAAGCAGAAACCCGGAATGAAATACAAGTTTCCTGACGGTACCGTTGCGGAAATAATTGATCACGAAGGTAATGCTGGTACGGAATTCCGCGCGCTTAAGTTTGATTTTGCCATTAACGAAGATTGGTTCGAGAGAAACGGCCATATTCCGCTACCGCCATACATAAAACGCGGCGACACAGAAGAGGATAGCGAGCGTTATCAGAATGTGTATGCGACAGACACAGGAAGCGCGGCTTGCCCGACGGCGGGATTGCATTTTACGGAAGAAATGCTTGCGCGTCTTGATGCAGCTGGAATTGAACGATGCTTCGTAACGCTTCATGTAGGGCTTGGAACGTTTTTGCCTGTTCGCGAGAGCAATATTGAAGACCATAAAATGCATGAGGAATGGTACACAATCCCGCCGGAAACTGCAGCTGCAATCAATAAAGCTAAGCGCGAGGGAAGACCGATTCTTGCAGTTGGTACGACGAGTGTGCGCACGCTCGAAAGCGCCGCTCGGTCACTTGCGGAAGCTAGCAGCGGAACAGAAGCGTCTGGTAAAACTGAATGGGTTAGGGCTGGAACATCGTCAACTAGGATATTCATGTATCCCGGTTATAAGTTTAATGTTGTAGATAAAATGTTCACGAACTTCCATACGCCGGAAAGTACGCTTATCATGCTTGTTTCGGCGTTCGCCGGTCGCGAAAACATAATGAACGCGTACAAAACCGCCGTCGAAAACCGCTATAGGTTCTTTAGTTACGGTGATTGTATGCTTATAGTTTAAAGCGTGAGCGTTGATAGCGAATCAGAAAGCAAATTGAGGAACTGCGCTTCAAGCATCATCAGAATATCTTCTTTACCTTTATTCCAGCTGTTCTTTCTGCAAAAACGTTAGATGCTTCAATCAGCATAAACTGAATAGATTTGTCAGAGAGCGGAAGCTTCGTTCCTATCAGATTGTTTTCAAGCTCCCTGCTTCTTATTGATGCAAGCCCACAGAATGCTATGCGCAAATCAGAAAGAATGCCTTTGTGCGTGTTAGCCAAGAACGTAAAAGATGCGCTTCCGTCAGAAATGATGTTCTCAGGACCTGTGCGCCTGAAAAGGGCAATATCCCATTCTTCGCTCGGAATACGGATTCTTGAGATTATACAGTTATCAGGTACTGAATAAAACTTCATAATCGGAATGAAGCTTGAATTTGACGGATTCTGCAGCTCCAATTGGGCATCAAGCGCGAGCAGCGGCGCATAAAGCGTATGGCGTATTCCGCTTGCGCATACATTTCCGCCGATTGTAGCAATATTCCTTACGAAAGGATATGCCACAGACTCTGCTGCATCATAAAGGACGGACGGAATACGCTTCCTTCCCAAATTCAGTATCTGGTTAAGCGTTACCCCAGAACCAAATTCAATGAAATGCTCGTGCTTGTCGATTAGCAAAAAGTCGCTTATCTTCCCGATTATAAGGCTTGAAGGCGCAAGCTTGTCGGAAGCTGTACAGCCCGCATATATTTTAAGCTGCGGTATCGTCTTTAGATGAAACAGAACGTCGCTGAGGCTCTTTGCATAATAAACAGTCGTCTTATTAGATGCCATGTTTTACTTCCCCGAAAGTCGCTTTCTTCTTGCCATAGCTGCCATAACAATCCCTGATGCGAGCGTTTCCGCATCGGTACAACGGCACGGAAAATACCGCACGGCTTTTACGACGTTCTCTCTTAACGGTCTAGGGTCTGTGCTTATAATCGACCAGGCTGTGAAAATCTTTCCTGCGTTACAATAGCCACAAAGCTCAACACCCGCCTGATTGAAACCAGCTTCAATATCAGCATAGTCCTGCGTTTTCATAAAGTGTTCAAGCGTCTCTACGTTTGAATGACGCACTGCCGCCGACGGAATGATGCACGACGGAACAGGCTTGCTGTCCATAAGTACCGTACACGAGCCGCATTTTCCTTCTTTGCAGCCGTCCTTAACCGAGAAATATCCATTGTTCCGCAAAAGCTGTAAAAGCTTTGTATCAGGCTCTGCATCAAGGATAATATCTTCTTTGTTAAGAGTGAACGGTACTTTCATTTCGACATTACCTCTTTGTATATGTAGTCAATCGGTACAGGAACAGTGTGGACCGTCTTTTGAAGAGCATGCGCAATGGCGTTCGCTATTGCGGCAGGAAGCGTGCTGTGTATAAGGCATCCGAGCTGTTTAGGCTCTTCCTGGCTTTCTATAAAGCTTATAAGAATCTTTTCAGGGGAGAGCATGCTTCCGTCCATAACGCTACGTAGAATATCGTTGATATCTTTCCTGATGGATATTTCCGACTGCTTCCTGTTAAGAATGGAGCCCGCGTTTATGGAAATCCACAGCCCACGGATTTTCGGCTTGAAAAGCAACGGGTCTATCTCGACTTCGGCAGCAGCCGCGCCCCATGCTGTTGAATAATACGGTGTTCCGCAGAATTTTTCCTGATCCCATACCTGATTTTTTGGCTTCGTCAGTTTTTTTCTAACGGTTATAGGAAGCGGCTGCCGAAAGCGTAGTTTTTGTATGCCCTGACAGCATTTTTTCAGCAATTGAGTCATTATATAGACGCTTCCTGTTATCGTTTCTGGCAATTCAGATGATTCGCCGTGGTCGTCATTGTTTTCAAACCGGACTTGATCACTTGAAATTGTAAGGATTTCAGAGGCGTACCGTTTCCAAACGGGGATTATAGAAGCTACTGGTGTAGGCGATTTTATCGTAAGAGAACCGTCTTTTTCCATCGTAACTTCAAGCGTGTGCTTCAAAAAGCCCATCGGAGAGCCATAGTAGCCTTTCCCGTCAAAAGAGGCGGCAAAACCCATTCCCCGTGACGGAAACGTAGAAAGCGTTGATTTTACGGTGAACGGATTTTGTGAGTAAGAAGCGTATTTGCGGTTGAAGTCGCTCATACGAAGTAAACGGTCACAAATATCTGTAAGTTTCTGCCTTTCAAGCGCGATAGGATATCCTGTTTCTGCGTCCGGGCTTTCGACACTGTTCTGAATGCGGAGATCCATCGGGTTTATGCCAGTTGTTCGGGCTATGTCCTGCATCTGCGATTCAACCGCATAAAATGCAAGCGTGTCTATGTTGCGTGTTCCTGCGATAGCCGGGAATTCTGCCGAACCGATAACTTTTACGGAAACGCATATCGCGTCCGGGGTGTAGGCTCCTTCCGCTGCCGCTGCAAGGGAGTCCGTTATCTGCCGGGCAAAAGGACAGTAGGCTCCTGCGTGTACTTTTATATCAATTATAGCCGATGTAATTCTTCCGTCTTTACGGACTCCGGCTTTGTGGCTTATTGAAACGGAGACAGGCTTGTTTATATGCTCAGAAAGCTCCGGCGGCGAGATAAGCAGGACCGGCTTTTGTGTCATGCTGGATGCCACTGCTGCAAGACACGCTAATATTGTGTTGTACCACAAAGAGTTGGAGTCTGAATCAGAAACAATCGTGCGTTTAATATGTATGTTTTCTTCTTGTATATTAAGAACGGAAGCTACGTTTTTTCTAAGGTGACTTGCCCAAAGTGTCGGCGTGTAGATTGTTACTGTCTCGCCGTCGAATTCAACGTACGCACCTTCCGGTTCGGAAACAGAAGGGAAGTGAAGCTGCGGTTGGAACGTGTTCTCAACTTGATAGTCAGAGGCTTCGTAATTCTTTAAGTAATCGCCGTAAGAGAATGTCCTTGAGTCAAAAATGTATTCATCAACTGTTTCTGTCGCCGTTGATTGCGGAGTTTCTTGTTCTTCAACTTCATTGTCAGGAGAAGTTTCTTTTAACTTAAGTTTCTTTTCTATCGCTTCGCTTAGCGCGGAGTTTTTGATGTTGTCCTCGAATGAAGAGATTAATTCCTTCAGGTCAAGGGCAATGCTTGAACTGCCTTGGCTGGCGTGAGGCTTTTCGGAATCTTTGGTTTCGTCGCTTCTGTCATCAGAATTATCGTTTTTGGCAGCTTCTGCCTGTTCTTCGGTTTTATCAGATTCAACCTCGTCAGACTGCTCTGGTTGCTCATCTTCGACGGATGGAGCTGCCTCTTCTGCAGCCGTCTCCGGCTTTTCTTCTTGAATAACCGTAATTACAGCTGATTTTGCAAGTTGTTCCGTGACGTAAGAGTCTGGTCCTACAACAACGGCGATAGGCTCTCCAATATATGAAACTTTTTCTTTTGCAAGAAGCGGAATATCAGTTGAAAGCGTCCTTACAGAATCGGTAAAAGGCAGTTTATCTGCGGTAAGAAGAAAATAATCGGAAGGTATGTCTTTTATTTCTACGGATTCAAGCTTTCCCACGCTGTATGGGCTCAGGATTATATAAGCATAAAGAAGTTCTGTAGAAGCGTTTACGGGCCTTATGTCGCTGTAAAAAGAAGCCGCAGAGTCTATCGTTATTTTTTTAGCAGACTTCTTTTTAGAGGATGCGGTTCCTGAACCGGATGATTTAGCTTTTTTTACCGGCGTGCTTTTCGCCGGCTGCGCTTCATCGGACATAATGCTCCTTGCAGATTGAGATTATTGTCTTTGCCGTATATTCTACCATATCCTCTGGCATATCGGGCCATAGCGGAATAGTAAGTGTCGTTTCGTATTGTTTTTGTGCGTTCGGGAACATCTCTGGTGTTATATTATAACGCTTTTTCATATATGTCATATGGAAATGTGGGATAAAATGCATCGACAAGCCTATCCCTTTCGCCTGTAACATATTAGAAAGCTCGTTCCGTGTTATGTTCAGTTTTTCAGGTACAATCCGCATCAAATAAAGATGCCATGAGTTTCCTTCTCCGTCTGGCGGCAACTTGATAAAGTCGCAGTCTTTAAAAAGTTCGTTGTAAAGCATAACAAGCTTTTTTCGCTTTTCAAAGAAAATATTGGCTTTTTTAAGCTGGACGCGACCAATAGCGGCAAGAATGTCCGGCAAGTTGCACTTAAAACCTGGCGCTACTACATCGTATTCCCAGGAAGTTTTGTTCGATGTGTATCTGTCCCAGACGGAGCGGTCTATTCCATGAAGACGCATAACAGTCATTCTATGGGCAAGCTCATCATCGTTCGTGACAATCATACCGCCTTCGCCAGTCGTTATTGTTTTTGTTGCATAAAAAGAAAAAACACCTATATCACCGAGCGTCCCGGCAAATCCGTCTTTTGTAAGAGCAGGAAAAGCATGCGCAGCGTCTTCTATAACTTTTGCGCCGTATTTTGCGGCAATTTCATTTATCGCGCGCATATTACACACGTTTCCGCCGATGTGAACCGGAACAATCGCTTTTATTGAGGAATCTTCCTTAAGCTTTTCTTCTATCCGCTCCGGCGATATGCTGTAATTGTCTTTCTCAATGTCGGCGTAGACGACCTCTCCGCCAAGATGAAGGGCAGATGTGGCGGTAGAAATAAAAGTGTAGGGTGTTGTAAGAATTTTTGTTCCGGGTTTTATACCGCAAGCTTCCATTGCAAGAACAAGGCCAGATGTGTTACTGTTAACTGCAAGGCAGTGTTTGGCTTTTATAAAATCTGAAAACTCTTTTTCAAAAGCCAAAGCTTCTTTTGCGGTGCTAAGCCAGCCGGAGCGTAATACGTTTATAACGGCTTCTTCTTCTTCCTTGCCGACAGACGGTTTGAAAAAAGGTATAGAAACATGACTGTCAGACAAAGACATTTTTGACGCTCCCACAAACTCAATATAACGTAAGTATACCATAAGGTACTTCTTGCTTCAATAATACTAAACATATATATTCAAATGCCGAAAATAAAAGAGTATAAAGATAAATATAGGGCCGCTTAGGTAAGGGGGATTTGAATGAAACGTCTTTCATCTGTAATACTGTTAGCAGTTAGCCTTTTTATATTGACAGCTGAAGCTTATAAGCCTTCGATGGACGGCAGGGCTGTTGTCGCGGATTACGGTGAGTTGCCGGTGGGCTTTTTCGCGAAATCTGCGAGTTATTTGCCCGGAGATACTGTAATAGTTACGAATCCGTCAACAAGAATAAGCGTTGAGGTAATGATTTTCGGATCGTTCGATTCGTCAGAAGGAATTGCGATAATTCTTTCTCCTGAAGCGGCAAGAGAACTTTACATAACAAAAGGCAGTAACTCTATAGTACAAGTTACTAAAAAGAACAGCGTATATTCAGAGGCTTCCATCCTTTCACGGACGCTCGGCAGCGGTGAAATCGATTCTGATCCCGATGTAAACCCTGAACTCCTTATCGGAGAACCGATTTTTGACACTCCTGCGATTGTTGAAGAACTTCCAGTTTTTGATCCACCGACACCTTCTACGCAAGTTGCATCAACAGGAACAACACCAGAACCTGTATTGCCAGTTGTTGAAGAGCCTGTAATTGTTGAACCGGAGCCAGTTATCGAACCTGAGCCTGTTGTTGAGCCAGAACCTGTTTTTGTACCAGAACCTGTAATTATACCGGAACCTGTTATCGAACCGGAGCCAGAACACCCTGATGACGTTAAGACGGTTTATGAGCCGGAACCAGAGCCGGAAGAAGAGCCTGTAGAAGAAACGAAGACAGTTGAAGAGCCGGAACCAAAAGACAATTATGTCGAAGATCCCGAGCCTGTTGTAGAGCCAATGATAAAAGAAGGTGCTGAAGTCAAGTTGGCTTATGAGCCAGAGCCGGTTGAACCTGTTGTTGAAGAAAAGCCAAATACAGAGACAAAACCGAAAACAGAGCCTGTATTGCAACCAGAGCGTGAAGCTGAGTCTAAACCAGAGCCAGTAGTGGCTGAATTTAAGCCTGAAACGCCGGAAGGCATGACAAATGACTCTATCTTTGAAGCAGAAGAAAACAAAGTTGCTTCTGTACCGACTGTTGAAAACACGGGGCTTATGAATGATTCAATCAACGATGGCAAAAACGAAGAAATACCAGTTGTTGAACCAGAACCAGAGCCAATCGTCGCGGTTGAGCCGGAGCCAGAGTATGAGTCTGATGTAGAGCTTATTGAAAATGAATTTATCGTTGTTCCGATAGAGCCTGTGCTTGCGACTGTAGAGCCTGAAGCAAATCCGGAAGAAACAACGGCTGTACTTATTCCTACAAAGCCAAATCCACCGGAACCAGCGGTTTCTGATATAACTACACCAGAGCCGCAGATAAAGCCGGAAAGACCGGAGCCGCTTTCAACATCAGATTCAATATACGAAGAAGCTGGCCGTACAATGGAACGCTATTCGTATCCTGACAGCGTGCTCTCTTCTTCAATAAACGATGGTTCTGACAATGTTGCGATGATAGAGCCGATTGAAGAACCTGTTGAAGAGCCAGTCGAGGAACCGGTAGAAGAACCAGCTACAAACGTTTATTTTGAGGATGAGCCAGAAGTATTCATTATTCCGATTTTGGAACCGCTTGAAGAACCAAAGCTTGCTCAGAATGATGAACCTGAATACGATCCTTACAGCGATATGCCGGCATCCGAATCTGTTGCAGAAACAAATGAACCAGAGCCGGAACCGGAGCCTGTAGTCGTAGTGCAGCCTGTAGTAAACGTAGCTGTTAATGTTGAGCCAGAGCCAAAGACAGAGCCTATCGCTGTGCAGCCTGTAAAAGCTTCAAACCTTGATAAAGGCTGTTATATCCAAATTGCTACATACAGCAAAATGAGTAACGTAAACGATATATGTGGCAAATACAGCGAAAGATATCCGATGAAAGTTGTTGAGACGTCTTCTGGCGGATGGCAGGTTCTTGTTGGAAATCTTTCAGAAAGTGAATACACGATCGTTCTTGAAAGATTTAAGTCATACGGATACAAAGATGCGTTCCTGAAACGCGTTAACTAGTTGCATAAGTAACTGAAAAAGAAAGCCCTCGGTGTTAAACATCGAGGGCTTTTTGTTTTACCAAATAATGTGCGTATTAGAAGTTTGATCCGTCTGGGATTATAGCGTTTTTGCGGATTATTATGATGCCATCCGCCGCATAATACATACCGTGGTCACCGTCGCTCGGCGGGTTAGGGCTGAAACCGATCGAACAGTTCTTTCCGATACGCGCGTTCTTATCGATTATCGCGCGCTGCACACGAGTGTTCTCGCCAATTCCGATATTCGGAATGCCGTTCTTTCTGTTTTCCTCTTTTTGAGCATCCGTCTCATAATAATCCGCGCCCATCGAAATAACTCCGACAAGCTGTGCGTTCTTTTCGATTATGCTACGAATACCGATTACAGAGTCGGTTATCGTCGATTCGGTAATGATACATCCTTCGCAGGCTGTGGCACGGTTCATTGTGGCGCAGTTAAGCTTTGACGGCGGAAGGTTGCGGATATGCGTATAAATCGGCTTTTCTTCATCGTAGAAGTTGAAGCTCGGCTGTATGGAAGTAAGGTTGATTGTCGAGTCATAGAAGCTCTTAATCGTTCCGATGTCTTCCCAATATCCATCGTAAATGTATGAATTAACCTTGTACTTCTTGATTGTCTGCGGGATTATCTCTTTACCAAAGTCTGTGTAATCGTTGTTCAAAGCTTCTTCAAGAACAGCAGCGTCAAAGATATAAATACCCATAGAAGCAAGGTAATCTTTTCCTTTTGTCGCTCCTGGTGTCCTTGTCTCGTCAGGAATAATCCAATCGCTAATATCAAGGTCTTTTGCCGGTTTTTCCATGAAAGCTGTTATGCGGTTCTTTTTGTCAACTTTCATTATACCAAAGCCGGATGCGTCCTCACGTGAAACAGCTGTTGTAGCAATAGTAATCTGTGCGCCAGAAGCTATATGCGCGTCAAGGTAAGCTTTCAAATCCATCTGGTAAAGCTGGTCACCAGAAAGAATGATGTAATGCGTTGGGTTCTGTGTCTTAAAGTGGATGAAGTTCTTGCGGACTGCATCGGCTGTTCCTTCGTACCAGCCTGAATGCTCAAGCGTCTGCTCAGCGGCAAGAATCTCTACAAAACCGTTAGAGAAGCGGTCGAAGTTATATGCGTTCGCAATGTGCATATGAAGTGATGCAGAGTTGAACTGCGTTAAAATATATATCTGTTTAAAACCAGAGTTAATACAGTTGGAAAGCGGAATATCAACGATTCTGTGCTTACCACCGAATGGAACGGCTGGTTTGGAGCGTTCTTTTGTTAAAGGATAGAGGCGGGTTCCTTTACCACCGCCAAGAATAATGGACAAAACTTTGGGCATACTATCTCCTCATGTTTAAAAAGCGTTGATTCTAGTATCGACTTAAACATTATAATCCAATCTCTATAAAAAGACAAATAGGAAATCTCTAAAAACGTTAATTTTTTTTACATCTTTGTTTTTATCTAAAGGCGCGTAATTGTATACCGATATTTAAAATGTACAGATTCACATCTGTTTTTCCGTGGGTGGCGGAAATATCAAATGCGGCTTTCTAATACCGCGTAAGGGGGATTCCATGATAAGAGGCTGGTATATCGGGTCATCTGGTATGATGGCACAGCAGAACAGACTCGACACAATCTCAAACAATTTAGCAAACGTAGATACGACTGGCTATAAAAAAGACATAGCAGTCAGTAAGGCATTTTCAGAGCTTATGCTCCGCCGTCTGAACGACGATGGCGTTATTGTGAACAGCCTTGGTTCTTATGAGGTTGGACCGATAATCGGAAAGCTCGGTCTTGGCGTTGAGACAAACGAACTTTATACGTCTTTTGAGCAGGGCTCTTTCCGTGAGACAGGAATAAATACAGATTTCGCTCTTTCTGGCGAAGGCTTTTTCGTCGTACAGACACCTTATGGTGAGCGTTATACACGAAACGGAAACTTTATGATCGGTAAAGAAGGCATTCTCGAAACAAAAGAAGGTTATCCTGTTTTGGGCGAGAAGGGCGTTATCAAGATTGATGATCATATCGAACAGAAAAAGTTCATGGTAAATCAGGACGGAATCCTTTACACAGCAGAAGATAATGAGGAGATTGACCGTTTTAAGGTCGTACGCTTCGAAAACGAACGTTACCTTAAAAAGATGGGCTCAAACCTTTATGCTACAAACGAGATTTCAGGCGAGCCGTACATTGCGGAAGGCAATGAGCGTCCTCTCGTTGTTCAGGATTATCTTGAGATGTCAAATGTTAATGTCGTAAACGAAATGGTTCAGATGATTGAAGTTAACCGTGCTTACGAAGCTAACCAAAAGACAATTCAGGCAGAAGATTCAATGATGTCTACACTTTGGGGACGCGTTGTAACAAAAGGCTAGTAGGAGATAGAAGATGGTAAGAAGTTTGTATACAGCAGCAACCGGAATGAACGGTCAGCAGAATAACATAGACGTAATTTCACATAACCTTTCAAACGTTAACACATACGGATATAAGCAGCAGCGCGCTGAGTTCGAGGATTTGCTTTATCAGAACATGAAGCTCGCTGGAACACCTGCGACGGAAGACACTGTTACTCCGGTCGGAGTTCAGATGGGAACTGGTGTTAAGCTTGCATCCACACAGCGTGTTTTTAAGCAGGGAAACTTGCAGGCGACAGATGTTTCAACTGATGTTGCTATCAATGGTGAAGGCTTTTTCCGTGTTCAGCAGTATGATGGTTCTTTCGCATACACAAGAGACGGTAGCTTCAAAGTCGATATGAACGGCCAGCTCGTTACATCGGAAGGTCTTCGCGTTATGCCAGAAATTATTCTTCCAGAGGATTTCCGCATTGATACGCTTCAGGTAACAGATTCTGGTAAAGTATATGTAAAAATCGGCGCAGACAGAGATACAACGCTCGTTGGCCAGATTGAGCTTTACCGCTTCCCGAATCCGGCTGGTCTTGAAGCAGAGGGAAGCAATCTTTTCAAAGTTTCAAAAGCATCTGGTTATCCGATTGCAGGAACCCCAGGATATGAGGGTATGGGAAATCTTAAGCATAAGTTCCTTGAAATGTCGAACGTTTCAGTTGTAAACGAGATGGTACAGATGATTGTTGCTCAAAGAGCATATGAGTTTAACTCAAAAGCAATACAGACGAGCGATTCAATGCTCCAGACGGCAACAGGATTGAAACGGTAACCGTGTAAAAGTGCCGCATATGTAAAGTGCGGCATTTTTTTTACCGAAAATGTCAGTATAGAGGGGAATATGACAGGGATTAACGGAATTACAGGCGGATACAGCAGCTTAACAAACGGCACATCCGCGGCACAAGCAGCTAAATATAGCGATGAACAGAGCAAGTTCGAGTCATTGATTCAGTCAATGATGGGCAATAATTCTGCTGATGTTTCTTCTTCAGAAGTTATACAGTCCGGCAGACTTAATGGCGATTATACATCAGGATTTGCTGGGACATACACTACGGAAGCCGATAAAACTTCACGTCCGCAAGGAGCAGCCGCAAACTCCGCAACTGCAGTAACAGCCAATAAAACGATAGACAGAACGAGCAAGCTTTACGAAAGCGCGATGGAACTTGAGTCGTATTTTGTAAAGATAATGCTTTCTTCAATGAGAAGTACGCTTTCTGGATCAAGCATTACAGGTGAAAAGAGCTTTGCGACAGGAATGTACGAAGATATGCTATATGATGAAATAGCTACTTCAATGACTAAAAATGCAGGATTCGGTCTTGCAGACCAGATTTACCTGGAACTTGCATAAACAAAACATTGATGAACAGAAGCGTTCCTGCAAAAAAAATGCCGGAACGCTTTTTTCTTTACATTATAAACTTTTTCTTCATATTCTCCAAAATGTTAAAAGCTGCTTCATTTGAAACTTCTCCCTGTGGTTCATGGTATTCAACAAGCTGCGGCGGTATTTCGTCCAAAAAAGGTGAGGGCGTACATTCGACGACAGACTGCATCCGTCTCCTGTGACGGCAAGAAGAAAGAAAAAGCTTGTCTTTCGCGCGTGTTATCGCAACGTAAAAGAGCCTTCGCTCTTCCTCAATACCGCCTTCTCCGTCCTCAATGCTTCTTGCGTGCGGAATAATGCCTTCTTCGCAGCCCGCAATGAAAACTACGGGAAACTCAAGTCCTTTAGAAGCGTGTATTGTCATAAGGTTGACTTTTCCTTTAAGCGAATCGTCTTCCATGTCATCGCGCGAAAGAAGCGTTACCCTGTTAAGATAAGCATAAAGTCCCGCGTCAAAGTTGTCCGGGTTGTTCTCCCACATCTCTATTGAGTTAATGAGGCTTTCTATGTTAAGAAACTTGAAGCGTGCTGCTTTATCGCTTTTTGGGTTTTCAGAAACAAGAAAATCCCAGTAGTTTATTTCATCAATCATAGCGCGGACTTTTTTGGAAAGACCTTTACCGCCAGAAAGAAGCTGTGAACGCTGGCTTATTATAAGATCATGGAAAGCTTGAAGATCGGCAATTGTTTTTGCGCCAAGACGGAATGCGGCGGACTCTGGAGTACCGCTTTTTAACGCGCTGTTTTCCGCGCCGAACCAGTCGGTGTCAGCGTTGTTATTTGAACGCGTCATGCTCATGGCGTTCTCTGCAGTGTTTGCGGCTTCTGCATCAAGCTCATCATCGCCTGTTTTTACGTAACCGTTACAATAGCGGATTACAGATTCAATCGCATCCCAAAGTGAGCAATGCCTAGCTGAGGCAATGGCGTTAAGCTGCTCTATCGTCGTGCGTCCTATGCCACGGCGCGGCGTGTTTATTATGCGTATCAAGTTTATGTCGTCGTCATGGTTCGCGCACACGCGCAGATAACTTATAACGTCTTTTATCTCTTTTCGCTGGAAAAAGCTTGTGCCGCCTGACATCGTGTAAGGGATATTATGCTCCAAAAACGACTCTTCAATTGACCGTGACAGCGTGTTCGCGCGTATCAAAATGCCAAAATCGTCGTAATTCCTGCGCTCTTCCATACAAATGCTCTGTATCGTCTCTGAAATGAAGTCGGCTTCTTCTGCCTCGTTTTCCGGCATGTATATTTCTATCGGTTTGCCGGAGCCGTTGCCCGACCAGAGCGATTTGTCTTTTCTGTTTGTATTGTGTGAAATTACGCCGTTCGCGGCGGCAAGAATCGTCTCTGTAGAGCGGTAGTTCTGCTCAAGCCGGATTTCCTGCACATCTGGAAAATCGCGCTCGAACATTACGATATTCTCGTAGTTCGCACCGCGCCAGCTGTAAATTGACTGGTCATCGTCACCTACAACGGCTACGTTTTTGTCAGCGAGCAAATGCATGAACTCGTACTGTTGAAGGCTTGTATCCTGGAACTCATCCACCATTATGTATTTGTAACGGTCACGATAGCGTGCCAGAACATCCGGGTGCTCTTTGAAAAGGCGTATCGGAAGCCCGATAAGGTCGTCAAAATCGACAGCGTTGTATAGCTTAAGTCCCGCCTGATAGCTTTCGTAAAGCTCGCGGTAGCGGTCATTCTGGGATTCCCATGTTTTTCTGCCAGTTTTGATGTTGGAAAAAAGATTTCCGATCTCGTATACGTCGAGCGCGTCCGACGTAAAGCCGAGTTCGCGGCCAGAGTCTTTTATAAGCTGATTCCTGTCCGTGTCGTCGTATATGGAAAAGTTCGTGCGCCAGCCAAGCTTGTCGATATCCTGGCGGAGTATGCGCACTCCGAAAGCGTGAAAAGTGGAGACTGTAAGATTTTGGAGCTTCCGCTGTGTAAGCGTTTTTACGCGCTCTTCCATTTCGCGGGCAGCTTTGTTCGTGAACGTAAGCGCAAGAATCGCGCTCTGCGGAATGCCTGAATCGAGCATATGCGCAATGCGGAACGTAATGACGCGTGTTTTCCCGCTTCCGGCTCCAGCAATTATGAGAAGCGAACCGTCTGTTGTGGCAACGGCTTTGAACTGCTCTGGGTTAAGCTCTTTTTTCAGTTCCGACAGGTTCATGACGGGTATTCTAGCGAAAACGCGCCGTGTTTACAAGATTTAAAACAGTGAGTTTACGCACCGAATTTCAGTGGGAAAAACTCACTGGAATTGTCGTGTAGGTGACAGCATAATAAGACCATAAGTCATCAGGAAGGGAGAGGCGGGAAGCTTAAAGCCGCGCGTGATGCGGAAATTTCCCCACCCATAAAAGCTTGATGGCGAAAAGGAGTGTTATTATGAAAAAAGCATTAGTTGTATTCGCTGTACTTTTGGTTATGGCGTTGGTTTTCACAAGCTGTGACAAAGCTGGTGATACAGTCGCGATATTCACTGCTGAAGGTGGTTATACGCTTACTTGTTATAAGAATGGCACATGGGTTTGCCATGTGAATGATTCACAGAATGGCATGGAAGCTAATTTGGATATGGCTAAAGGAACATATACAGGAAATCCTGCCGAAGATGGACCGTGTACTGTAACCAAAACACATGAAATCGATGGATGGACATTTATGGGTGTGTTGCTTATGAATACTCCAAGAATTACAAATGAAGAAGTTCCTCTTGTAGCTCTGGATACACCGGAAACAGAAACAATCAATATTACAAATGGTTCATTTGTTTATGACAATGATACTTATACTCGTCGGTAGTATATATACTATTCCACAGCTAACATCGATTTGAGAGTTGCTGATTAAAAACAAAATTGCCTGTCGGGGTTCTCTCTCTGACAGGCATTTTTCTAAAATAATTGTTCAAAAGATGGATTCGTATGTTAAAATTGTGTTAGAAAATATGTCAGAATGTTTGATATATAAAAAAGCTTAATCAAACGGAGATAAACTATGAACGAAAAAACAAAGCATTATCTTACAATTTCTATCGTTGTTCTGGTCGCTGGCATACTTGATAATATTATGGCGGTGCTTTTTCAGGATGTGCTTGAAGCACCGCTGTTTATGGACATGATGTTTGCGATGGCGGTCCTGTTTGCTTATGGAATAATTCCGTCAATTCTGACTTATGTTGTGTTCACAATAATTGCCAGTATTCGGCAAGTAATTATGTTCGGTCAGCATAATTACGTGTTCGTTTTTACAATCTCGGCAGTTGCGATTCTTTTCATTACATGGCTTTTTGTGCGTAAAAAGGAAAATATTAAAAAAAGCGTGAACTTTACTTTCATCTATATTTTATGCGCGTGTGTCTGCGCGGGTTTTGCCTCTTCCGTCATTTCGGGCATTATCAGCTATTTTACGTATAATATTCCTTGGACATTTGGCGCTATGGACAAAATTATCTATGCGTTCGCAGGCGACCAGTTGAGCTTTCTTGGTGCGGGCATCGTCGGACGCATTCCGATTACGATTTTAGACAGGATTATAACGACTTTTGCAGGACTGGGAATATCAAAATTGTATTTACATATAATACAAAAGAATAAAATAGGGGGGGGCAGCCCTCTAATAGCGGTACTGTCGAATGAAAGAGTATTCAAAGCGGATTTTGTTCCGTTGTATATCGATTATAGTTGTCCTCATCGTAATTGTTTCGTGCGGAAAAAGCCCGGAAGTAAAGCTTTCGGAGGCTGTAATCCTTTATAACTCGTGGATAGAGTTCTGCGAAAAAAAAGATATAGATTCCTGCATCAATTTTATAAACACGCTTGAACAATTTAATCCGGAGAATTTCAGTCCTGTAATCGATTTGAACAATACGGCACAAAATCAAAAGGATATGTGCCTTAAGTATTCAAAAGAAATTTTACAAGTTTTGCAAGATAGTGCGGATTTTGAGTCAATCACTCAGTACATTGAGCAGATTGATTTATACATGCTCGCATATTTAAGAAATCAGAATTATTATCTAGAAGAAACACATCAGAAATATTACGACTTTTTTAAGTGTCTGATTGTTGTCGTTGTCTTGGGTAGCGCGATATTGATTTTTCTGAACATGAATGAAATTAAAAAGCGCGATAAAATCATCTACAATTCAGAGCAGTTTTTGCGTCATTCCATGGAAGTGCAGGAAGCAGAGCGCAGGCGTATATCGCGCGAACTGCACGATACTGTTGCCCAGAACATGCGTTATGTTTCGCTTCTTGCAGAAAACTTGGCGGACAAAAACGCCTCGAATGACATAATCTCTGCGCAAAATCAGAATATCGAGGATATCAGAAAGCTTTGCTACAATCTTACGCCGCTGAATATCAGCAGTGGTGATATGATTTCTTCGCTTGAGCTTATGGGGCAGAAGATGTTTGAAAACGATGTTCGGAGCGGAAAGGATGCGCAGCGTGGTGGAAAAGATGTGCTAAAAGCTGTCGGGAATGCGGGAGCTGTTGAAAACACATCTGGTACACACCTGGTGGATGCAAATACACACCAGTCGGGTGAGGTCGAATTCCGAATTGTATCTGAGGATTCGGTAGATTTTTCGGCGTGGAATGCAGAAGAGCTTATGAACATCTACCGGATTGTGCAGGAAGCGTTCCAGAACATAAAGAAGCATGCAGAAGCGAGTGAAGTTACTGTGCTTTTCAAGGCAGATACGGCAGTTGGTACAGTGGATGCGGTTTCTAGCGCGAGAGGCGCCGCTTATGGCGCGAAAAATGGTCGCGCAGCTAGCGAGATTGGAAAAAAGGGCAGTGTTAAGTCTGTTGCGGACAGTAAGAAGCGCGCGCTCAAAATAATCATAACGGATGACGGCAAAGGCATGAGCGAAGAGCTTGTAGAGCAGATAAACAGCGGAGTATTTGAAAATACAAAGAAATTCCACTTTGGAGTTAGGAATATTGTGGAGAGAGTACAGCTTTTGGGCGGAACCGTGACATACCGTTCCGAGCCGAATTACGGCACACAGATAACGGTAGTTCTGTAGGGTAGTTGGCGGTAGCCCTGTGAGTATCTGGAAATAATGAAGAGGTAGATATGACTAAGACATTTTACATAATCGACGATCACGAAATGCTCCGGCTCGGAACATGCGACTGGCTCGCGAATAATTCCGACTGGGTTTGCGTTGGCGACGCTGGTACGCATGATAAGGCGCTGGCTGACTTCGCACGGATGGCAGGCGAAACCGTCGTTGCTGCCAACAGTCCCGCGGGCGCGAACGACAACGCGAACAACCGAACCGATGCGGGGCTTCCGTCAATCCTAATCAGCGACCTGAACTTTTACGGCGAGAACACCGGCTTCGATTTTATTTCAGAAGTCCACGCACTTTATCCAGACGTAAAAATCATCGTCTATTCAATGTTTTTCGCCGCCGGCATAGTACAGAGTGCAGTCAGATGCGGCGCGAGCGGATATGTCTCAAAAAACGCCAGCTCAGCCGAGCTTTTGAACTGTATGGAAAAAGTTCTTGCGGGCGAAGTCTTTATACAGGAAGAATTAAAGACTAGTCTCATTAAATACAACAACTTTACAGACGCTCTTACGCGCCGCGAAAAAGAAGTTATGGAGCTTCTTATCAGGCGCTGTTCCAACGATGACATAGCGAATAAACTGAACATCAAAAAACGCGCCGTAGAGAACTATATATCCGCGATTTACGAAAAGACAGGCGTGAACGACCGCAACGAGCTTGTCGAAAAATACGGCATGTAAAGAGTCTGCGCAGAGCATTGCATTTCCCAAAGATTGCGAATTTTCCCGTTCGGGAATAATCTATCAAAATTAGCGTTTTTGTAATAAATTTTCCCGTTCGGGAAAATTTCTAATAAATCATCACTTTTCCAGCTAGATATTCCCGTTCGGGAATGTTATAATGAATCCATGAAGATAAATTCAATCGAGTCAATTTCAGAGTCGGTAAAGAAACGACGTGCCCAACTTAAACTTACTCAGGCGGAAACTGCCGCAATATGCAATGTGGGGGTGCGTTTTTTTTCTGAGCTGGAAAATGGAAAACAGACGCTTGAAATCGGCAAAGTTCTACACTGTATGGAAATGTTGGGTATTAACATTTATGCGGTCAACCGTGAAGATGATTCCGGGAATAATGAATGAAACTCAACGTGTATTTTGGAAATCAAAAAGCGGGCTACTTTGAATCGACAGAAAATCGTGGTGTAATTTTTGTTTATGACGAAAGTTATTTGTCGAATGAAAATGCAGTCCCGCTGTCGATATCGCTACCATTAAGAAAAGAGGAATTCAATCAGAAACAATGTATGCCTTTTTTTTCAGGACTTTTGCCAGAAGAAACTGCCCGTAAAAAAATAGCTGATTACCTTCATGTTTCAGAGATGAGCACGTTCAAACTTCTTGAAGCCTTGGGAGGGGAATGTGCCGGGCTTATAACCATTTCGCCAGAAGAAAATCCAGAATTGCAAAAGCAGACATATTCCTTGGATTCAGTGAATTATGAGCTGCTTGATGATGGGCGAATGGCTGATTTTATAAAAAAGATGAACACACGCCCACTTATGAAAGCAGATGACAAACTAAGGCTTTCGCTTGCAGGTGCGCAGGAGAAACTTGCGCTTGCAAATATCGATGGAAAATGGTATTTGCCGCTCAACGGTGCGCCATCAACTCATATTTTTAAACCGACACGTGAAGGTTCGCTTTCTTCCCTTGCTCAGAATGAGTACATCTGCATGAAGCTTGCCAAAAACTTCGGGCTGCCGGTTCCAGATGTTGATTTACTGACTATCGCCGGACGAAATGTTTTTGTTGTGGAGCGTTACGATAGAATCAGGCTGGGAAACTCGATACGACGGTTGCATCAGGAAGATTTCTGTCAGGCTCTTGGCATTATGAGCAATATGAAATATCAGAACGATGGGGGATCGGGTATCGCAGATATTTTTAATGCTATCAAGAATTTCTGTACGGTGCCAGCATTGGAGACCAGAAAATTTCTGCAATACGTCATATTTAATTATCTTATAGGAAATTGTGACAGTCATGGAAAAAACTATTCCCTTTTATATGCGAACAATAAAATAGAGCTTTCTCCTTTGTATGATATCGTTTCTACGGTAATTTACCCGGAACTTACAAACAAGCTCTCTATGAAGATTGGGAAGCATTACGAAATTCAAAAAATTACAAAAGAAGATTTTATGGTTTTATCTGAATCGGTTGGCGTAAAAACTTCGGTAATCACAAAAATATTTGACGATTTCAAAAAAACATACGCTAAAGCTTTTGATGCATTAAAAGCAGACGATAAAGTTTCCGCAGAAGTTTTGGATAAGATTCATTCATTTTTTGAAGAGACAATCCAACTTTACTTCTTAGGGAAAAACTGTTAATATTAAACCGCTTTACAAGTCGCATTGCTTATTGCGTGCGTGTGTTAATAGGAGAAACAAATGGGCGTATTTCAGGAAGTCACGGCTTTTTTGAACAGACACGGTTTTTCTGCGTCTGGGTATGATGTTAACACCTTGATAGAAGGGCTGCTTTTTGATATGCAAAAAGGCCTTGATGAAGGTATTAGTAATGGCGTTATGGGTGCATCGCAAGATATGATTCCCACATGGGGACTGCCTCCGGCGGAAGCTCCTAAGAACGAGACTGTCATTGTAATTGATGCGGGCGGAACAAACTTCCGTTCATGTCTTGTAAGTTTTGATGCAGAAGGAAATGCGTCTATAAGCGAAATGGAAAAGACTTCGATGCCAGGAATCGAGAAAGAGCTTGGCAAAAAGGACTTTTTCGACGCGATTGCGAAAAACCTTGACCACCTGAAAAATAAAGCTTCAAAAATCGGATTCTGTTTTTCATACGCGATGAACATTACGCCTGATGGCGATGGCGAGGTTATTAAATTCTCGAAGGAGATTAAGGCTCCAGAGGTAGAAGGCTCTTTGGTCGGTGCTTGTCTTTCCGATGCACTTGTTGCACGCGGATGGAACCGTCCGGAAAAGATTTTCCTTTTGAACGATACAACGGCGGCTTTGCTTGCAGGAGCCTCGAACGCTAAGGAAGGACGCGCATATAGCACTTATGTCGGCTTTATTTTGGGCACAGGCATGAACTCGGCTTATATCGAGAACGAAACGATTGGAAAAATCGCGCCACTCGCGAAGAAAGGCTTCAAGATCCCATCTTCACAGATTGTTGTATGCGAATCAGGTCGTTACAACAAGATTCAGCGTTCTGAATTTGACCTTGAGTTTGACAAACATGCTAATACTCCTGGGCTTTATGTGACGGAAAAAATGTGTTCCGGCGCATACCTCGGACCAGTTGCTTTGATAATGATGAAGCAGGCAGCGGAAGACGGGCTTCTGTCAGCTGCTGTAGCGGACGGAGTGCGGAATCTTTCGAAGTTTGAGCTTAAGGACGCAGACCAGTTCCTGTATGCACCAAAGAACACGGCGACAGTGCTCGGCGCAATCGTGGCGAAGGGTACGCAGAAAGACGCTGATATCATCTATACAATTCTTGATGCTGTTATCGAACGATCGGCACGCATTGCGGCAGCTTTGATTTCTGCGGCAGTAATTAAGAGTGGAAAAGGAACTTCAGCTGCACTTCCGGCGGGAATCGTATGCGACGGCACGACGTTCTACAAGACGCATCATCTTAAGGAACGGCTGTTAGGATATCTTCACGATGTTCTTACGGCACAGCGCCATATTTACTTCGAGATCCTTACGATAGAAAACGATATTACGCTCGGTGCGGCAGTTCTCGCTGCATCGAACTAAGCGCGGTTTTGTTCCGCTATATTGCGCGCGATCGTAAGCAGTTTTTCTTTTTCATTAAGGGCAGGATCTTCCAGGACGGCTTCAAGAAGCTCGTTCAGAATCCTGCCTATTTCTTTTCCAGAGGGAATTCCCGCACTCATAAGGTCTTTCCCGTTTACTGCCAAGTTTTTGAGAGTCAGGACGCACTGTGCATCGATAACGCGGTTTATACGCTTCCTGAACTCAATAAGGTTTTCGCTCCAAACGCCTTTTGAAAGGACAGGGGGTATCCGCGTCATTCCGTATACGTCGGCAATTCGCAAATCAAAGATGTCGTTAATTGTTGCGTCTATTTCTGCTGAACCGGGCGTTGTGTCTTTTGCGTCAGGTGGCGTTATGCGCACGAGAAAACGGCGGATTGCGGCATCTGTCCAATTGCTTTCATAAAAGAACATGTGCTGCCTGACAAGATGAGCCACATAGCGTATCTGCACTTTTGGAAGGCGCAGTCTGTCAAGGATATTTTCTGTTATTCTCGCGCCAACTGATTCGTGGTTATAGAATGTGTAAATTGTGGAAGTGCTTTCAGGAGAGGCCGGATCCAAAGCTTTTTCTGAAACTTTTCGCGTGGCAGGTTTCCCGATGTCGTGGAACAAAGCCGCAAGCCGCAAAAAAAAGTTCGGTTCTGATCCGCGCTGATTTTCAATCCAAACTGCGCCTTCAAGAGCGTTATAAAGATGATCGAGCACATCAAACTGATGGATTCCGCGCCCGTCTGCTTGAACAACGCCACGGCATTCGCAGAATTCGGGCAGAAAAAGCTTCATTATGCCTGTTTCTTCCATAAGGCGCAGTCCTTTTACGGGCTCTGGAGAGGCAACTAGCTTAAGGAACTCGTCGCGAAAGCGTTCAATCGAGATTTTTGCCGTTACGCCGAGTGCGCGCGGAATAGCGGCTAGCGTTTCCGGGTCGATGGAAAAGCCTGTTTTTGCGGCGAAGCGGACGGCACGGACGGGGCGAAGCCCGTCCTCGTCGAACCGTTCCTCAGGTTTACCGACTGTACGGATTATTTTGTGCTTAATGTCTTCCTCCCCGTGGAACGGATCGACGACGGCTCCGTCATCAAGAGAGGCGGCTATGGCGTTCATCGTGAAATCGCGGCGGGAAAGATCCTGCGTAATGTCGGAAGTGTAGGTGACGGAGCCGGGGTGCCGTCCGTCGGTGTAATCCTCGTCTATACGGTATGTCGTAACTTCAATTTCATGCTGCATGAAGTGTACAGTGACTGTTCCGTGCTCAATTCCTGTAGGTATAACCTTGTGAAAAATACGCATAACATCTTCCGGCTTGGCGTTCGAGGCAACATCCCAGTCGGCTGCTTTTTTGCCGAGCAGAATGTCGCGCACGGCACCACCGACGAGATAGGCTTCAAAGCCGTTGTCGCGGAAAATGCGGTTCATTTTTTGAAGTTCGTATGGAATGCGTATTCTGTTCATGTGTTTATAGTACGGAAATGTTCGTAAAGGAGCAAGTATTGAGGATGACTACATCGAAAAATATTAAGGATGCCATGAATATTGAAGCTTTATTCAAAGTGAGTAGCCAACACCCTGCATCTGCCACAAGTTCAGCCCTGCGGGCTTCAATAGTGGCAATACAGTGTATTGGCTACTCACTATTGCAAGAAATCTTATTCCAAAATCCGCTACTTACTTCAAACAAACGGTTACAACACAAAAAACACAATCAAGTTATACATGAAGTGCGCGGTGAATCCTGAAATGAATGAGCCTGTCCGTATGCAGAAAAAACGGAGTATACATCCTGCCGTAAAAGCGTTAAGAACCGCCCATACGCCAAGATATCTGTGTCCAAGGGCAAATATCATTGTGATCGCAATTTCGGTGCATATACGCGCGATTTTCGCGTTTCCAGACGTTTTTGAAAAGTTTTTGACAAAACTAAAAGCACCTTCTGGCAAAAACTGTCTAAAAAGCAATTCTTCGTAAAGCGCAGAAATAAAAATACTGAATACAATGTAAGCATTTTCCAAAAAGCCTTCGGGGATCGTTTTCGTCAGTTCGCTTTGTGATTTATCAAAAAGAATCGTTGCAAAATCCCATGTTTTCGCGTTCGCAAGAAGCATACATAAAAGCAAAAATGAATTAACGACAGAAAAAGCTTTGAAATCGTTTTTTCCGAATTTACTTTTAACAACGATATAAGCAGATAAGGCGATATACACAATTAGCGAAAGTAGAGGAGCGGCAGGCGAGAATGACGGTTGACTGCTTATAAAAATTGGCGGAACGGCGAAAAACGCAAAAATGAGGAAGAAATCTGCGTGTTTTTGTAAAAAATCGGTTTTCATTATTGGAATATTTCTTTTCTCATGCTATTATATTAGATGGAGAATACTTTTGTACACAGTAATTTTCGTTATAGTGGCATTACTTGTCATTATAGGTATATCAAGAATTTTAGTTTTAAAGAAAAAAGAAATTAACTTTTTCACTACCGGAATGGATTCTGGATTTAAATTAAAGGAGATAATCCTTTTATATAAAGTCGCGGCATCCGCACAGCTGGAAGAGCCATCTGCGCTGTACTGGTCAATTCCTGCCCTTAACCGTGGAATTGCATTCGTTCTTAGTAATGCACGTAAAAAGGGAACAGAAAACACGCCGTCGGTGCAGGACTTTCTTACAAAGCTTTACCGCTACAGAACGAAAGTTGAGCTCGACCCACGCAACAGCAAGAGCCTGAAGACGACAAAAGGACTCGATCCAGGACAAAGAATCCGCGTAGTTCTTAAAGGACGCGGCGTTTTTTCTTCATCTGTTTCAAGTGTTGGTAGGGAGCTTGTAATATCTCTTCCTGTAAACAACAACGGTGAAGTAGTCATTCCAAGCAAGGAATGGATCGGAAAAACGATAAGCATTTATCTTAACAGAGCCGGTGATGCCGGTTACGTTTTCGATACGCTTGTACGTAATGCGCTTACGTTCAGCGGAAGAAGCTCTCTTTATCTGGCACATACAGAAACATTGCTCAGAACGCAAAAACGGAAGAGCGTCAGATGCGCATGTAACATTTTCGCGCAATTATATGTTTTTGTTAAAGGAATGAGCCAGACGAGCGTAGAGACAGAGCCCGGACTGAAATGTCTTATCGAGGATATTTCAGAAAACGGTGCGATGGTACGCATAGGCGGCTTAGGACGGAAGAATACGTCGCTGAAGCTTCAGTTCCCGCTTGGAGACAGGGTTATCATCATGTTCGGCATCGTAAGGGCGGTGGAGTTCAACAGCAAGATGAATCAATCCCGGCTTCATGTTGAGGGAATCGATATCAGCGAAGAAACGAAAAATGCCATTCTGTCGTACGTGTATAATGTTATGCCAAAAGACGACAGGGACAGGGAAGAAGCTATTATTCAGGCAGAAGAAGACGCAAAAGAGGATATCAACGCGTTGGCTGCCGTCGCAGGAACAGTTCCTGGCGCAGAAATACCGCCATCCCTTTCTGGTTCTGACGAAGAGCAGAAGGAAAATGAAAGCAAATCTGTTCAGGATGACTTTGTTCCTCCCGAAATGAATAATGACAGGGATGAAAACAGAGAAATGAGTGAAGATGATTTTGTATTTCCCGATGAGGAAAATATCAGTTATGAAGAAGAAAACGCTGACAAGGAGGCATAAAAGATGAGTAAAAAACTTTGTTTGATTTTATTATTTATATCTGTCGTCTGTTTGTGCGGAGCCGAAGCGCAGAACGGTAAGCTTAAAGATCTTGAGATAAAATTTTATGGTGGAAGCCTTACAGACAAGATAGAGACTGTTCAACAGGCTGTTGAAATGGACAGTTCTGTGAACGGAATCTTCACGGATGCACTTAAGTTTGTAGAATCATATTCGCCTATATTACAAGAAGATGCGAGGATGGTTAAGCTTGCAAGGATTATCATTGAGAATTCCTCACGCATAACCGGCTATTCAAATCTTGCAAAAACCTTGTGTTCACTTTTTTATACATATTCAGACAAGGCTGTTAAGATTGCAGTTATGAATGTTATAAAAAACTACAAACCGGACAATGAGTTTGTGGACAGTATGAACGATTTCGCTCTGTCTTGCCTTAAAAACTATTCGTCAGACGATACAAAAAGCATTTCTGACATAATCGATGCTTTGGGAAGTATAAAAAACTTGTCATCTGTCCGTGTTCTTTTTGAATACGCAGTTGATGAAAAGCTGCCTGAAATACTGACCAAGAAAGCACAGGAGACGCTTTTAGCATTCTCTCCTGACTATAAGAACGAGATTATCTCGATTTTGAACAGCGGATCGCCAGAGAAAAAACTGATTGCTTTCCGTATTGTCGTAAAAAATGATGTAGATACTGACTTTTTTAAGGCAGAAATTGCCGAAAAGGCACTCTCAAATGCAATAACATATATGGGGACTTCTGTTGCTTCTGAATCTCATATTCTTACGTTGCAGTTTGAGGCATTGAGTGAGCTGCGTCGTGTTGCTTGGACACGTTCATCAGGAGTTATCGTGAACTTGTTCAAAGTAGCAGAAAAAGAGTTTCAGTCAGGTTATATCAGTGAAAGTTCTTTCATAGATGTTATGAACGGTCTTGTTGAGCTTGCTTCAGGCGACGCAGGAGTTGTTCTTTCTGACTATCTTGGAGAAATGAACGTCAAAGCAGAAAACGGAGAGCCCTACAGCAGTAATTTAGTGCTGTCTGTTATTAAAATGCTGGGCGCTCTTGGTGATAAAGTCGCATTCGATAACCTTCTTTACGTAGGCTATCTGCCTTACGATGATTCAGTCATCGAAGCTTCCCGCATTGCTTTGGCGGGACTTAAGTGGTAAAAAGAAGAGTAGAGTTAATTGCACTTTGCGTTGTAATTCTGTTATATACAGGCATATTACCTGTATATAACAGAAATCCTTTTTCTTGTGTTCTTTCTGAACCTTCAATCACATCTATTTCTGGAACGGTTGTTTCATCCCCTGTAAAAACTTCATCTGGTAAAAGCTTTTCAGTTGTGCTTTCTGTAACGGAAGCAGCTTCTAAAACAACGCTGGCTGCGTGTTCGGGTAAGGTTACGCTGTACGTGCCGGCAGCCGATGTGGAAGCTTTGTATCCTGGGAAACTTTATTCTGCGGCAAATGTGGCGGGGTACAGTAACAGCGACAGCGAAAAGAACGGTCACTATGGAACAGAGAGTGCCGATGTTACAATCACCGAAGCGGCTTTTTCGGGGACTAAAAATACGCCGCTAATCGAGGAAGGCTGCCGGCTGAAAGCTGAAGTATCCTATACAGGCAATGCAGACGGCGACTATCTTTCGCTTCTTTCAGGAAACATTGAACGACCCGCGTTTTCCGTACAGCGCATAACAGACGTAAGCTGGGACAGCGTTTTGCCATACATACGCGCGTTTCTCCGCCTCCAGCTCAAGCGGCTTCTCGCGGCATGGGGTGCTGCCGGCGGACTGCTTCTTGCGCTTATATCAGGCTCGCGTGAATATACAGATTCCAGTATCTCTGATGCTTTTCGCAATGCAGGGCTTTCTCATATACTCGCACTTTCAGGAATGCACCTTTCGCTTTTCGCAGGTCTTTCAGAGAAATCCGCCGGGAAACTTGCCGGAAAACGATTCTCGCCATATTTATCGCTGTCGGCGGCTTTCATGTTCGTATGGTTCGCGGGTGTTTCACCGTCTTTACGCCGCGCACTTATCTGTATGTGTATCGGTTGTTGTGCGTCTTTGTTTGGCTTTCGGACAACTCCGGTAAAAACACTGTCTCTTGCGTTTATCATCCATCTGTTAATTTCTCCTGAAGATTCTGGAAGCCTTGCTTTCATGCTTTCGTATCTTGCGTTATGTGGCGTATATGCGGGAAATTATTTGTTCACACAAAAGCTTTCGCGCGTTTTACCTGTCAGTGTGTCATCAGCCCTTTCTGCGTCTGCCGGAGCTCAGTTTTTTACACTCCCGATAACGATAACATCATTTGGTTCTGTAGTACCTGCGGCAATCATCGCGTCTGCCGTTGTTTCACCGATAGCTTCGGCTTTTGTTACAAGCGGAATTGTGGCAATTGCGTTTGTTTTGGCAATGCCTTTTCTTTTACAGCCTGTTGGTTGTATAATATCTATGCTTTATAATTTACTTTCGGGTATAGTTCGCTTTTTTGCAAGGATTCCTTGCATCAGGATATAGAATATGGCTTTTAAGATAGATTATGATTCGCCTGCATCATTAAAAACTTTTCTTGAAGAACGTGGCATGGCTATGCAAAAAAAATTCGGGCAGAATTTTCTTGTGAATGCCGCTGCACGAAAACGACTCATAGATGCCCTTGATGTTGAGGAAGGCATGACCGTATGGGAAGTTGGTCCTGGACTAGGCTCAATGACTTCTGAAATTCTTAGTAGGGGTGCTCAGGTTACAGCTTTCGAGATTGATAGGGGCTTTGCGGCAGTTCTTAAGGAAGCATTTGAAGGACAAAAGTTACGCCTTATTGAAGGTGATGTCCTTAAGACGTGGAAAAAAGAAAATGACGAAAATGGGATAGCCGCACGTTTTTTCGGTAACTTACCGTATAATGTCGCTTCTGCGATTGTTGCTGATATGATTTCAGCCGGAATACGCTTTGACGAGGCTGTTATTACTGTACAAAAAGAAGTGGCGCAAAGAATTACAGCATCTCCTAATACAGAAGATTATTCTTCTTTTTCGGTGCTTTGCCAGTGGGCTTATGATGTGACGAATATCATGGATTTAGCCGGCGGTTCGTTTTGGCCGCGTCCGAACGTCGATTCGCGTGCCGTGAAGATGGTTAAAAAAAGCGATTTTCCGCGTTGTAAAGACCCGGCAACCTTTATGAAAGTTCTTAGAGCCGGATTTTTGCAACGAAGAAAGACTTTGAAAAACAATCTTGCATCGTTGGCGGGTTCGGCCGCGGAAGCAGAGGCTGTTTTGGAGTTGGCTGGCATTGAGCCCGCCCGACGCGCTGAAACACTGACGCTAGACGAATTTTTGCTTCTTTCTGATAAGATGTTCGAAAAAGCAAGGAGTTGATTAAAAATTGAGTATAAAAGATAATTTTGAAGAAGTCCGAAACAGAATACATGAGGCAGAGCGTCGGGCGGGAAGAAGCGAAGGCTCCGTAAAGCTTATGGCAGTCAGCAAGTTTCATCCTGCCGAGGCTGTTGTTGAAGCATACAACGCCGGGCAAAGGCTTTTCGGCGAGAACAGGGTGCAAGAGGCTTGCGGAAAGTTTCCTGCGCTTTTCGAGTCATATCCAGGGCTTGAGCTTCACCTTATAGGGTCTTTACAGAGAAATAAAGTTAAGCAGATTGTTCCGTATGTCTCTTGTATTCAGTCTGTTGACAGAATTGAGCTTATAGACGAGATAATAAAGCAGTGCAGGAAACTTTCTGAAGAGGGTAAAAAGAAGACACTGCGCCTTATTTTCGAGTATCATACAGGCGAAGAGTCAAAGTCGGGCTTCCTTTCCACGGACGAGCTTTTAAAAGCTGTGGAGAAAGCTGGTGAGGCTTCTGACTGCGGTATTGTGTGCGCTGGTTTTATGACGATGGCTCCGTTTACAGATGACAATCAGGCTGTAAGGAACTCATTTAAAAAACTTCACACCGTTGCGGACGAAGTAAAAAAGCATTTCCCGTCATTGCCGCTCGACGAGCTTTCTATGGGAATGTCAGGAGACTTCGAAATTGCCATTGAGGAAGGTTCGACGCTCGTTCGTGTTGGAACTGCTTTGTTTGGAGAGAGGAACTATGCCTAGAAAGCTAATAGCCCTTATGCTTCTAATATCTTTCTCATTCTGTATATTTGCTGAAGAAGCCCATAAACCTGTTCCGTACGAGGATGATGAGTTTCCGTCGTGGACAATAGATTTAAGGCGTTCGGAAATCGTAACTTTCGGTACGCTTCCGTTTGTCACGCTCGGCGTAACAATAGGCTATTCTTTTTTCAGATATGCGAAAAACGGCTTTGACTCTGATTATCTGCCGAATCCGCTCGCTAAATCGTCTGCCGCTGCAAACCTTAATAGCGACGAGCAAATCGGTATTTTCATATCATCCGGCATTATCAGCCTTATAATCGGCATCGTCGATTATGTAATATCACGTATAGAAAGGCGAAGAGCAGACGAAAACTCTGAAAACGAGCGGATACGTCAGCAAGAATCTGTCGTTGTAGAGACAGGAAATTAGTTTATGGAGACAGCTGTTTTTTGTGTCGATTCATCGCTTTTTGAAACTGAATCGTGCCGCCTTGATATATATGCATCTTCATTCCTAAAAATGAGCCGTTCTCGCCTTAAGCATGGTGTGCTTTCTGTTGTCGTAGACGGCAAAAAATCAAAGCTTTCTGTGAAAGTTTCAGGCGGAGAAAACGTAGAAATTCAGTTCGAGGACCCAGTTCCGGAAAATATTCTTCCGCAAGATATTCCGCTTCAAATCCTTTATGAGGATGAAAACACAGCCGTAATAAACAAAAAGCAGGGAATGGTAACGCATCCTGCTGCCGGAAACTGGTCAGGAACGCTCGTGAACGCTCTTTTGTTCCATTGGGGCTGCGACTCGGTTTTTGACGCTTCAACAGTATCAAAAGATCCTAGAAGACCAGGTATCGTGCACCGGCTTGATAAAGACACATCGGGCGTCATAATAACGGCAAAAAACAAAGAAAGCGAAGACTGGCTTCAAAAGCAGTTTCAGGAAAAACGCGTAAGAAAAGAGTATATCGCGATTGTAAAGGGAAGACCGCCCGCAGCCTCCGGGAACATAAAAACTAAGATTGTCCGCGACCCAAAGAACAGAAAACGTTTCACAACGTCGTCAGATCCTGATGTGGGTAAATTTGCATGGACAAAATACAAATGCATTTGTTCTTACGGACAGTATTCGCTTATGAGGCTGCGGCTAAAGACTGGAAGAACGCACCAGATACGTGTACACATGCGGTATATAGGCTGCCCGATACTTGGGGATCCAGTATACGCCCGGAAAGATTCACTTTTCCCCGATGCGACGCTTATGCTTCATGCGCGAAAACTCGGCATCAGGCTTCCCGGAAAGAACGAACCGTCTTTTTTCGAGGCTCCTGTCCCTGTACGTTTCAAACGCATTTTGAAAGTTCTTCACGAAAAATGGGAGAAAACTGTTTTTGCCAAGGAGACGGATTGATGGCAGAAGTTATTGAATGTGACCGTCTTCCTGAACGCGGCGAATGGTTTGTAGCCGAAGAAAATCCTGATTTTCTTGTTATAGCCAAAGGAAGCGGACTTCCGTCAGCCCCGTTGAACGGCGGCTGTTTTTCTGTGTTTGAATCAGTTACTTCCGACTTTCCCGATGTGCTTTCTGTAAGAGGAAAAAAAGCGGGAGAAGGCGGTCTTATCCACAGAATTGATACAGAAACTTGCGGACTATTGTTAATCGCTCGTAATGACACTTTTTTCAGCCACATAGAAGAATGCCGGGAAGTCGGAAACTTCGTAAAAGAGTACACTGCTTACAGTTTGTCGAACGACGGCAGACTCCCCTCAGAACAAGTTATTACGAGCCGGTTCAGACCGTTCGGAAAAAAAGGCGCTGCGGTAAAACCAGTTTTTGAGGACGAAAGAAGCACTACAGCGGACAAGAAAAAAGCAGGCACGCGCTTGTATATGACAGAAATAGTTGAGTCTGCCGTCGTCAGCACGGAAGCCTGTGGTAAAAGCCTAGAAGACGGAAAAAAGCTTGTACGGATTGTTTGCCGAATCAACGAAGGCTTCCGCCATCAGGTGCGGTCGCACCTTGCTTTTTCAGGTTTTCCAGTTTTCGGTGACAAGATTTATGGCAGCGAAGAATCTGGTGGCGAAATGCTTTTCTTTGCGTCAGGGCTTTCATTTACGAAAGCGGACGGAACGCCTGTTCAAGTGCAAATTCATTCATCTTTGTTGGATAAAAAAGCGCTCAGCGTTTGTTTAACTTCACTTACAAGATAAAAAGATCCCGTTACAAGAAGCTGTTCTCCGCTTTCTCCGGCTTCCCTCATCGCGTTTTCAATTGCTTTTTTATAATCCGCCTCGACAATACAGCAAATCTTATCCTTCAAATCGTCTCTTGTAGAAAGATAGTCAAAGAAATACTCGGAAAGCCGGCCCAAATCAGATTTTTTAAGTTCACCAGGGCGCGTAAGGAAAACCTTATGGAACGGACAGTCTGCATCAAGAATTACGTGAACCAACGCGTTCATGTCCTTGTCTTCCGCGCATGCGAACAGAAGATTTCCATTGCCGAAAGTCTTTTTGAATGTCTCTATCGTGCCACAAAGACTGTTAGATGTATGCGCTCCGTCAAGGACCATTTTATTCGTACCGTACGGATTATTTGTTATTTCAAACCGTCCTGGAAGCTCGGCTTTTGAAAGGCCACGCTCAATAACTTCCTCTGAAATATCGGGCATTATGTGTTTTACGGCTGCGGCGGCGAGTGACGCGTTTTCTGCCTGTACTTTTCCAATAAGACAGAGTTTTGTCTCCAAGGGGCGAGAGAACAAACTGCCGCAATCAATCCGTACTTTCATGGTGTCACAGTTGTTTTTTTTGTAGACAGGAAGATCATATTCCAAACTACGCACAAAATCATCGAAGTAATAAAGCGGCGCGTTCATCTGTGCTGCCTTTGTTTTGAAAACTTCAAGCGCCTCTCTTTTTTGACGCGACACAAAGACTGGCGTGTCTTTTTTGATGATGCCAGCTTTTTCTGCGGCGATAAGCGGAATAGTGTTTCCCAAATACTCAGTATGCTCAAGTTCGATTGGCGTTATTATGCACATTTCAGGTTTTATAATGTTCGTTGCGTCAAGCCTGCCACCAAGTCCTGTCTCGAATACTGCCCATGTGCATCCGGCATTTTTGAAGCATAAAAAGCTGTAAAGCGTAATAAGTTCGAACCACGTAATCTCACGTTCGTTCGGAAGTTGTTCTGGAATAATTGACTCAACGCGCGGAACCATCTCGTGGAAAGCATCATCATAAACTTTCTCCGGGAAAAACTTTCCAGCTTCCGTTATGCGTTCAATAAGGTGCTGAATGTGCGGAGAAGTGTAAAGACCGCAGGAAAAACCTGCCTCCCGGATAATAGACGACACGAATGCAGAGACAGAACCTTTCCCTTTTGAACCGGCTATATGAATTGATTTATATGAGTTTTGCGGATTGTTGAGCCTGTTACATAAAAACTCAATTGTATCGAGCCAGAATATATTTTTTTTAGGCAACCGTTCAAAATTCAAATATGAATCGAGCCAGTCAGAAAGAATTTTTGAAACATTATTATTTTCCATGTAATCTATTATATATCTTCATTGTAGAATCAACAATCCCAGTATGGTTGGGTTGTTGATTTTACCTCTTTTTCGTGATATAATAACCTATTAAGAGAGTTTCTCATTTATTTACAGTTTTACTTAAGGAGTAATCTATTTATGAAGAAGAGTATCTTTTTACTCATTGTTGTACTGGTTTTGGCATTGAGCCTTACTGGTTGTGCTACAACAGTCACGGTTGAAGTCGAAAGACCTGCCGAACTTGATCTTAACGGCGCAAAATCTGTAGGTATCCTTCCGTTCCAGGCCAAATCCACATCCGCTATGGGTGGTGTTTCCCAGGCTGTTATTGACGTTATGGAATATCTTGGTATGCATGACTGGTATTACGACCAGGATGATGAGGACAGACGCCAGCTTACACACTTGCTCACAACGACTTTGCAGGAAGGACTTGTTAACTCAAAATATCTTGATCTCGTAGACTCAACAACAGTTTCAAATGCAATTTCACTCGGAAAGAAACCACGCTGTGATGTTTATCTTACAGGTGCAATCACAAAATTCGAAACGTCTATTGAAAGCGTTATTCGCGAGCGTAACTATGCACAAGGCAGGATGATGATTACATACTATTATCGTCATCTGTATGTTGAGCTGATGTATCAGATTGTTGATACAGCAACTAACAGGGTTATCTCTATAAAGACAATCCCGGTTGAGAAAGATTCTTATGAGCATGAGGAAATTGAAGCTGTAGAGTCTGTATACGACATGGGACGCAAACCGTTCATGGAGATTGCAGAGACAATCATGAGACAGATTCAGCCATACACGGTTAAAAAGACACTCTCACTGCTTTCAGATTCAATGGATGACCCGGACATGGCTTATGCTGATGAAATGGTAAAAGCTGGAAACATCGAATTCGCTTGTCAGAAATATGAGGAAATCTATGTAAGACGCGGATACCTCGAAGCCGGTTATAATGCAGCTCTTCTTCGCGAAGCTTTAGGTGACCTTGAGGGAGCTATTGAGCTTATGCAGGAAATCTGCGATGTATTCCATGATTCTCGCGCTATAAGAGCTCTTTCAGACCTTGAGTCAGAGCTTGCAAGCGCAAAGAAGCTTGAACATCAGAATGAGATTCGCAAGAACTAATAAACAATAGTTCTTGGAACTCAACGAAACCGGTTACAGCTTTTTGTAGCCGGTTTTTTTTATGCCTGCGTCATCATGCTTGCCGTTGAAAAGACTTATTCTTTCCGCTAAAATATCTGTATCATGTCTAATACATTACTTTTACCTGAAAACATGAACGGTTTCCGTATGCATTTCGTCGGAATAAAAGGCACTGGAATGGCAGCACTTGTTGAGATTTGCGCTGCTAGGGGTGCTGTCATTACCGGCAGTGATGTTGAGGAACGATTTTATACAGATGAGATTTTGGAAAAGCTTGGCATAACGCCCCTTCCATTTTCAAAAGACAACATAGGCGGTAACGGAAAGCCGCTGCCAGATATCGTAGTTTATTCATCAGCATACAAGCTCGATGTAAATCCAGACCTTATAGAAGCCTGCGCAAAAGGCATCAAATGCGTGCTTTATACGGAAGCTTTAGGAGCTGTCTCCGCCGCTTCTTACAGCGTTGGAATATGCGGTGTTCACGGAAAAACGACAGTAACCGGTATGTCCGGTACCCTTATAAACTCGCTCGGTTTGCCGGCGCAAATCCTTGCAGGAAGTGCGGTGAAGTCTTTCGGTGGCTCATGCACGCTTACGGCGGGGCATAAATATTTTGTCGCGGAAACGTGCGAATATCAGCGTCATTTTATGGCATTCCACCCGCAGAAAATTGTTCTTACAAGCGTTGAAAGCGACCACGAGGACTATTATCCCACATACGGCGATATTCTTGATGCCTTTGTCGATTATCTTTGTCTGCTCCCGGAAAACGGCACAGTTATTTATTGTTCAGATGACAAGGGTGCCTGTGAGGCTGTGGAAAACGCGCGGCTTTCCCGCGAAGATATAAAGTTCATTCCGTATGGCGAGTATGCGCCCGGTGATTACGGAATCGTTTTTGGCAGAATAGAAGACGGCAAGCAGTATTTTTCGCTTAACGGATACGATGTTGAGTTCGCTGTGCGCATACCAGGACACCACGAGGTGCTTGATGCCGCCGCCGCAATCGCGCTCTCTGTAGAGCTTCTTAAAACCGATCGAAATACTGAGGATGCGGAAGCTGTAAGCGCAGCTGACCTTAACAAACTGAAGGACGCACTTCTTTCATTTGAAGGTGCAAAGCGGCGCAGCGAAATAATAGGCGAGGCTGGAAACTGCGTGTTTATAGACGACTACGGTCATCATCCGACAGCGATAAAAACAACAATAAACGGCTTCCGTTCATTTTACCCGGACAGAGTTATAATCGTCGATTTTATGTCGCACACATACACGCGTACAGCCGCTTTGCTCGAAGACTTCGCCTCTGCTTTCGGTGACGCGGATGAAGTTATTCTGCACAAGATTTACCCGTCGGCTAGGGAAGTCTATTCCGGCGGCGTAAACGGTAAAATCCTTTTTGCAAGGACGAGCGCGCATCACCAAAACGTCAAGTATTTTGAAGAAGTGATGGATGCCGAACCGTATGTGCTTGAAAGACTTTCGAAGCCTCTGCCGGCGGGAAAGACAGGATATCTTTTTATAACGATGGGCGCCGGAGATAACTGGAAGCTCGGAAAATCAGTATTTGACAAATTGAATACAAAATAATCAGGAGAACCAAGCCATGAGAAGCATGACAGGCTATGCATACAAAGAAAAAGTTGATGAAAATGTAAGCGTTTCCGTAGAGATAAAATCGTGGAATTCAAGATTTCTAGACCTTTCCGTAAATATCCCCTCTTTTTTAGGCCGGCTTGAGAATAGAATCCGTGAAAAATGCAGCAGCTCCATCTTACGTGGAAAAGTTGACCTGACGATACGACTCCGCGAGAAAAACGGAGCTGTCACTGTCGAAGCTGATGAAAACGCCGCGAAAGCGTATAAAAAGGCAATTGAAAAGATTGCTTCAGCTTGCGGTCTTGGCGCTCAGCAAATTCCGCTTCAGCTGATTGTTGCGCAGGAAGGCGTTCTCTCTATTCAAAAAGACAATGATCCTGAACGCTACTGGGCTATAATAGAGCCTGTGTTCAGCGACGCGCTCATGGAATTTACAGCTGACCGCGACAGAGAAGGTGCCAATCTGAAGAAAGACCTTCTTGAGAAATTAGCAAAGATTGAAGAGTCCGAAAAGCTTTTCAAAGAATGGATTCCGCAGATGGAAGGGCTTTTCCGCGAGAATATACTGAAACGGTTCAAAGAAGTCCTTGGCGATGAAGTAGACGAGCAGCGTGTAATGACAGAAACGGCAGCGCTCCTTGTTAAATATACGATAAATGAAGAAGTTGTCCGGCTTCAGAGCCATATCGACGCTCTTAAAGCTGAAATGGAAAACAATCCTGCTCCTGGAAAGAAAATCGATTTTATCTGTCAGGAACTTAACAGAGAGATAAACACGATAGGTTCAAAAAATCAGTTTATTGAAGTAGGGCGTGCTGTAATAGCCGCTAAGGATGCTCTGGAAAATATCCGTGAACAAGCTCGCAACGTCGAGTAGCGGGTTTCCGTATCTTCCAAACTCTGTGAATACGCTCGTTCCTAAAGTCTTCCGGGATAGTCGAGCTGCTTATATCCTCTGAAAGCAAACCTTCTGGAAGCTTTTTCTCGTCGAACGCAAGTTTTCGTGAATTTGTTGAAAAATAAAGCACGCCATTAGGTGCGAGCAGGGCTGCGCACGCTACTATGAGCGAAGGCCAATCCCTGTTTATGTCGAGCAACGTGTCGGTTTTCTTTGAGTTCGAGAAAGTCGGGGGATCGAGTATTATTAAGTCGTATCCGGTGTTGTTGTTGCCCGAAGCTTTACCGGGCGCGTCGCGTTTTTCCGCCGCCGGAGCCGCCTTTTCCAAAAATGTCTTTACGTCACTTTCAATGAAGCGGTACTTTTTTTTGTCCGTAAAGCCGTTAAGATGCATGTTTTCTTCTGCCCAGCTCAAATAACGACCCGAAAGATCCACAGAATCTATATGAAGTGCGTCTCCGGCGGCGGCATAAACAGAAAATGCCCCTGTGTAGCAATAAAGGTTCAGAATGTGTTTGCCTGCTGATTCTTCGCGTACTTTAAGGCGAAGCGGCCTGTGGTCGAAGAAAAGCCCTGTATCGATGTAATCGCTTAGATTAACTTTGAAGCGAAGCCCTTGTTCCCGTGTTATAAAAGACAAAGTTTTACCGCTGTCTTTTTCGTATTGGCTGTCTCCGCTCTGACGCTTACGAACCTTTGTTATTATCGCTTCCTTTGGGATGCCAAGCACTGTGGCGACAGAAGTCTCCATCGCATCAAGCCAGGCTTCCTCTTCCGCCTCTTGCTTCTCGTAAGGGCGTTCGTATAGAGCCACTCGTGCGAAGAATCTGCTTCCACTACCATCTGGGTATGGTTCTTCTTCATATAGATCAATTGCAAGCGGAATTTCAGGAATGTCGCGGTCATAAAGGCGGAAGCAAAAAACACCGGTGCGCTTTGCCCACTTTTTAAGGTGCTTATAACGCTTGGAAAGACGGTTCGCAAGCAGCTCCGCCTGATACTCCGTTTTGTTTTGCTGCATGGTACGGTTATTCTCCAATCATAACGCAAAGCATCGCGTAGCCTGAAGTAAGGTCTTCTCTTTGGCAAACAACGTCATCAGGCAATTTAAGCTTACGGTTTGTGAAATTCCATATAGCCTTTATCCCGGCTTCTACGACGCGGTCTGCGCTTTCCTGCGCATATTCTGATGGAACGGTAAGAACGGCTATAGTCGCTCCGAGCTTTTTTGTCTGCTCTTTAAGAGTGTCTATATGAAAAACGGGAACACCATGAATACTCTTACCGATTTTATCAGCTGAAGTATCAAATGCTCCTACGAAGTTTAGTCCGTGAGCTTGAAATTGCTGATAACCAGTTAGGGCAGTGGCAAGGTTTCCTGCTCCGATTATGACAGCATTTTTCTTACTGTCCCATGCGAGGAAATGCTCTATTGCCGCAATAAGCGGGACGACAGGGTAGCCGCGCTTTGGTTTTCCGACAATGCCTGTTATGGCAAGGTCCTTCCGAACTTGAATCGGTTCAAGATGTAGCTCATTAGCAATTAACGTTCCAGAAATAAATTCATCGCCTTCAGCTTCGGCTTGACGAATTATATGTAAGTAAGACGGGAGCCTTCTTATGGATGGTGCCGCCGGTATTTTTTGTCGTGTCATATTTGCGTATAATACTATAAATTTTTATCGAAGTAAAGGATTTGCAGGAGATTACCGATTTTTTAAACGACACTATTTGTATTTTTGTAATTGATTTTTTTTTAATTTTACTTATAATAAAATTGTGGGAGAAATCACATTAGATTATTAAAAGTTTTTTTATAGATGGAGTTTTTTTAGCATGTCAGCAGAAAAGAAACTTATGTTGGATTTGCCGCTACGTGTCGTTCTTACTGAATCCGGTATATCTCACTTTATTAGCCATAACAAAAAGTTAGTCAGGTTTCGTTTAGCTGATAATGTTGATGAGAGCGGAATTTCATTTACATCATTTGCTCCATTATCATTACAGAGCCTTATTCTTCTGGATTATGTCTCTAAAATAGAAATTTCTATGCCAGAGTTTGTTTCTTCCCGCCAGGAGATAATGGATCTTTCAAAACTCGTTGTATATTCAATCCTTTATAAACAGTTCGACAGGGAAGTAAGAGCAGTCCTGCTTGCTGCCGATTGTGTTCATAAACATAACCGCGCAAATCCGTCTCAGCTTTTGGACGAAAAGACGGAGATGACAGACAATGTGCTTCGTACACGTATGGCTAACAGCGAACACATAATAAACGAAGCGCGTGACGAGATTCTTAAACCAATTTATGAAACTATTATAAACAATGAACAGCTTTCCGCAGAAGAAAAAAATGTATATCTTCTTATGACGGAAAAACTCCTTAACAAGCTTTCTCTTTTTAACTGGTATATCATTGTCAAATTCTTCAAAAAGCCTGGATTCCCAGAGATGATCGGCGGTATAAGGGCTTTGCTCACACAGTACATGGAGAAGAGCAAGATAGCCGAGTATATTTCGCTCATGGTTATGGAGCTTGCTTTGAACTGCGAGAACGCGAATATGCGCAAAGTCGCAAGAAAGCTGTACCGCGGTATCGAGCAGAGTGACATGGTTCTGTACGACCCGGAAATCCGCCAAAAGATTATCGCAGAGCTTGAGCGCAACCATGAGCTCGTGTTTATCGCGTGGAAACTGGGCGGAGGCTCGCTTTCTATTGGTAAGCAGGGAAGGCTTCAGATTACGCTTTACAACAAAGACGATGAATTCCAGGAGTTCAAAGAGAACATACAAGAGAAAAAGTCCGCAGACACTGGCAAAAAGTCTCTTATCGACTTCTACCGCGAGCTTCCGGAAGGACAGGAAGGAACTGATCTTGGACTCTATTATCTTTCGTATCTTGATGAAGCTTGTAAAAAAGTCAACGTTAAGTTCGAATCTCTTGTAAATCAGTTCACTTCGAGCGATCTTACGGTTATAAATCTTACTTTCAATTTCTAGTGAGGGGCTGGACACAATTGAGAAAGAATATTGTAAGATTGTGTTTCTTTGCGTACCTTCTTCTTTTTTCATTTTCCTGTTCAGATGTCAATATAAAAATATCTACAGTACATCATCAGCTTGTCTATGATTATTCTTCCAAAAACGCAGCTCCGACTGTAAAGCTATCTATTTTTGCCGAAATCTCTTCGGGTGATAATCGCATACAAACAGTGACTTTGAAAAACACTACGAACGGAATGAGCTGGACGGTTGACCCCGCGGATGTTGTTTCATCAAGCTCGTCAAAAAAGAAGTATGCAGGGTATTCTTCTTTCTGCATACCGGGCTCGCTAAAGTTCGAAAAAGCTGTATATCAGATTATATACGAAGACAAAGCAGGTAAAACGACCGACGCACTTATTACGATTAATCAGGACGATGCTGACAAATACGCTTCCACAGCACTTAACAAAACAGACAAGCAATATCTTGTTATGGGAAAGAACGGCAAGATTCTTTATACTGGCGCATATGACGAGACTTTAAGCTCCAATGAGATGATAAAACAAGCGTATCCTGATGTGGACTATTATCGCCAATACGTTTTGAATGTTGATGTGAACGCTATTTATCTTATGCCTGCTGTATATATCAAAAGCGAGTGAAAAATGGAACAAGAAAAAACTGATGTTATGATGCGTACCGTCCATACTTTTGTTATGCGTGCAGGACGCATGACCGACGCACAGAGAAGGGATTACGAAACACTTTCAGCAAAATGGTGCGTGCCTTATAAAGAGGAGCAGATTGATTTTACGGCTTTGTTCGGCAACGAAAAGCCGGTGACAGTCGAGATAGGGTTCGGAATGGGAAAAGCAACAGGTATCATCGCTTCTGAAAACCCGGACAAAAACTATCTTGGTCTTGAAGTTCATACGCCAGGCGTCGGAAAGCTGCTTGGCGATATACGCGATTTGGGGCTTACAAATCTACGCATAGTCGAACATGACGCGATGGACGTACTAAAGTATATGATACCCGATTCATCTGTCGATGCGTTCCACATCTTTTTTCCGGACCCATGGCCAAAGAAAAAGCATCATAAAAGGCGGCTCGTACAGCGACCGCGCACGGACCTAATCGCGAGCAAGCTTAAAAAAGGCGGATACCTTTATTTCGTGACGGACTGGCTTCCATACGCGGAGTTCGCGCTAGAAGAACTTACAGCGACAGAAGGAATTAAAAACAGATATGAGGGTTTTGCTCCACATCAGGAATGGCGGCCAGAAACGAAGTTCGAACGGAAGGGCAAAAACGCCGAGCGCGTAATTTCCGAACTCATGTTCGAGAGAGTTTAGGTTGGCGAAAGCGTTTTCCGTTATTATTGAATTTCTTTGCGGAATTCGCTACTATTTCATTATCAAATTCACATATAAAACGACGTAAAGTTTTATAAGGAGACATATATGAGAAAGACGTATATCGCCGGTAACTGGAAAATGAACAAGAACAAGGCAGAGGCTGTAGAGCTCGCAAAAGGCCTTGTTGAAGCTCTTAAAGACGGAAAAAACAAGTACATGATTGGTGTACCTTATGTTTACCTTGATGCAGTAGCACAGGTTGTTAAAGGTTCAAATATCCTTCTCGCAGCTCAGGACGTAGCTGCTACAGGAAACGGCGCACACACAGGTGAAGTTTCTTGCGAAATGCTTAAGGACATCGGCTGCCAGGCTGTTATCCTTGGTCACTCAGAGCGCCGCCACGAAATTGGTGAGAGCGACGAGCTCATCAACAAGAAAGTTCTCCGCGCACTTGAGCAGGGACTTGAAGTTGTACTTTGCATCGGCGAGCTTCTTTCTGACCGCGAGGCAGGAAACGCAGAGAAAGTTTGCGCATTCCAGCTTTCAGCAGGTCTCTCTGGCGTAACAGCAGAGCAGATGAAGAACGTAACAATCGCTTACGAGCCAGTTTGGGCTATCGGAACAGGAAAGACAGCTACTCCAGACGATGCAGAAGCTATCCACAAGTTCTGCCGCGACCACATCGCAAAGCTTTACAGCAAGGCTGTTGCTGACGAAGTTGTTATCCAGTACGGTGGATCAATGAAGCCAGAGAACGCAGCTGACCTTCTTGCAAAAGAAGACATTGACGGTGGACTTATCGGCGGTGCTGCTCTTAAGGTTGCTTCTTTCGAAGCTATCTGCAAGACATACAAGAAATAAGTTTAGCTTTTTACCGCCGCGACAATTTTTTGCGGAATAAACAAAAGCCCGATTTTCGCCAGAAAACGACGGATTTCGGGCTTTTTGCTTTTCTGTGCAAAGTTGCTTTTCCGTGTGAATCTGATATAATCGAGTTATGAAAGACGATTCACAAAAAGCATATATAGACGAACTTGCAGAAAAAATCAAAAAATACCAAAAATCATATTATCAGGGTGAGGGCGAGATATCCGATGCTGAGTTTGACGCTCTTTGGGATGAGCTGAAGAAGCTTGACCCTGAGAATCCGGTTTTGCAAAAAGTAGGCTCTGATATTTCAGACGAATCAGCAGAAGGCGGCATTTTTGATAAAGCCGAGCATCTTATTCCGATGGGAAGCCAGGAAAAAGCCGCAGACCCGGAGCAGTTCCTTTCATGGGCACAAAAACATATATACCCCGAATATCTTGTTGAATATAAGCTTGACGGCGCAAGCCTGGAGCTTCAGTATGAGTCAGGCATCTTCACAAAGGCTGTTACGCGCGGCGATGGTCATATAGGCGATGATATTACGCGTAACGTCCGAAAGATGAAAGGCGTCGTCAATTATCTTCCTGCACCGTTTACAGGCGGTGTTCGCGGTGAAGTTATAATGTCCCATAAAGTTCATAAAGAGTTGTTCAGCGACAAAGCTAACTGCAGGAATGCGGCGAACGGTCTTATGAAGCGCAAGAACGGCGAGGGCAGTGAGCATCTTGAAGTTATTTGCTACGACGCTTTTTTCACGAACACAATGGGACTTCCATATCCTTTTAATGACGAAAAAGAAAAGATGGAATGGCTCGATACTGCCGGCTTCAACACAGTTCCTGTAGAGATCTGCAAAACACCGCAGGATGTCATTGATTATCGCGTCAAAGTTATGGAAATCCGTCCGTCGCTTGATTACGACATTGACGGTCTTGTTATTAAAAACAGAGAGATTGACTTGGAGGACGCGAGAAGAAACCGCCCTGACAAGCAAATTGCGTTCAAGTTCAGTTTGGAAGAAGCCATATCTACTGTACGGAATATTATTTGGAACGAGAACGGCGTAACATACACGCCGATAGCCGAGTTTGACACGGTTGAGCTTGCCGGAACGAAAGTTTCGCGCGCAAGCCTTGCAAATCCTGACACAATAAAGAATCTGGGACTTAAAATCGGGAGCAAAGTCGTCGTTACAAAGCGCGGAGAGATTATCCCGAAAATAGAATATGTGATTCACGAGGATGGAGAACAGGATAGTTCGCTTGGAGAGCTTTTTTCTGATACTAATTTGCGCGATGTGGCAATGCCTGAAAAATGCGGTACGTGCGGAACTACGCTTAAAAACGAAGGTTCAAGGCTTTATTGCCCGAATCCGGCATGTCCGAAACGGCTTCACCATCAGCTAGAAAAGTGGATTTCTGTAATCGACATACGCGATTTTGGCAGTACGCTCATAAAAAACTTATTCGATTCCGGCGAGCTTAAGTCGATAAGTGACATTTATACCCTTACGGAAGAGAGGCTTACGCGCTATTTCCTTAACGATGACAGCATCGAGAAAGAGAAAGTATCTCTAGGTGCACGGAAAGTCCTTGCTTCAATTGAGAAAAGCCGCAAAATGACTTTGGCGCAGTTTATCGCTGGACTTGATATTGAAGGCATCGGTGAGACGATGATAGAGAAGCTTGTCGATGCCGGGTACGATTCGATTGAGAAGCTGCTTTCCGCTTCGGTAGAGGACATTGCTTCCGTTTATATGTTCGCGGAGATAACTGCGAAGACGCTTGTAGAAGGGCTTAAGGAAAACGAGGCGGAGATACGGAAGCTTATTGATGGAAAGATAATCGAGATCGAGCAGCATTTTGCTGGACAAGGGATTCTCGCGGGCAAATCGTTCTGTTTCACAGGCGAGTTATACACGATTAAGCGGTCAGAAGCAGAAGCGAAAGTAAAGGCGTTAGGTGGTTCTGCAAAATCGTCTGTTGTAAAGGATTTGAGCTATCTCGTAACTAACGACACATCATCCGGATCTTCCAAAAACAAAAAAGCCGCCCAGCTGGGCATTCCAGTAATTGATGAAAAGACATTCCTATCGATGATTAACGTGGAAGCCGGTAAAATACAATAATTAGGCAGTGCGTAGCCTAAACTTACGGGCGGAAAAGCTGAATCTCTTTGAAATAATCAGGATTGACCGCTGAGCCTCTGAGCCGTATCTCCCAATGAAGATGTGGCCCCGTCGCTAATCCCGTCGCGCCTGATTTTCCGATTAAATCGCCTTGTTTTACGATATCGCCTTCTTTAGCTACGAGCGAATCCATGTGGTAGTAAAGACTGTAAAGCCCCGGAAGATGCTCTATGACGATTGACCAGCCTGTTGAAATACGGTTTTCCGCAAGCACGACTTTTCCGCTTCCACAAGCTTTAACAGGTGTACCGGTTGGTACACCAAAGTCTATTCCGTAATGCTCAGAAACTGATCTTGTTCCAGTGTTATACACATATGTGCGCCTGTCGCCAAAAAAGGAAGTTCGGCGCTGTGAATCAACAGGCTGAATGAAGCATCCATCGTAATAATTCGTATCTGCGTTAACTTTTCCAAGAACTTCGTTGAGCCTGTCTATCTGTGCTACTTTGGTTGAAGATGTATCGGTACGGATTGCTGTGTTAGTGGCATTTAGAGGAATATCCTCGTTAATGAATTCTTTGGGATTAACAACGATAGGATAGTTTTCTTCGTGTGATGTGCCTGCTGTGTCTTTGTATGTGTAAACGAGTGTGAATTCGCCTTTTTCAAGCCATGTCGAAAGGGGTATCGCTCCAAAAAGAACGCCAAGAGAATCGTTAACCAAGTACAAGTCAGTCTCTCCCGGACTTTTACCTGTCGAGTTGCGAATAAGCTTTATATGAGGATCTCCCGGCAGTATCAAAGTGCCGTCAGAGAGCTTTCCGACTGTTACCGTAAGATAAACGATATCGCCAGGTGCTGATTCTTCTTGGTATTCCGCCATGAAGTAAAACTCCGGGCCTTTTGACACTTTGACTCTCGCTACACATGCATAAAGAACAGCCGCTAATAAAATAAAAGCTAAAAGCTTTTTAGAACTGTTTTTGAAAAACATATTTCACTCCGATTTATGAGCATCCACTATAATCATCTGGGGTGTTTCTAAGCCGTTGAAAGTGTTGCGGTTAATCTGATACAAGATATCAATCTTGTCGCCAGTATCGAAATCGCGTTTCAACCGCTCGGAAGCTCCCCAATAAATGGCCGGCCACTTTGTTCTTCCTACGCCAAGTGTAAGCTTAAGATGCATTCGTTCCGTCCTACCCATAACATCGGCTTGGAGAATTCGCAAGCCTTTCGACATGAAAATGAGCTGCGGGTTTGCTTCGCCATATGGTTCAAGACGGTCAACAAGTTTCAGAAGATCCGGGTTAATATATTTTTCGGGAAGTTCAGCGTCTATGTTTATCGTTTCATGCATTAAATCTGGGAGTTCCATTGCCTTCGAAAAGTTTTCAAGCCGTGAAAGGAACGTGTCCAAATCTTTTTTCTGCAAAGTGAATCCGGCGGCGAATTTGTGACCGCCATATAATTCCGTTAAATCGTCGAGCATGTCGAAAAAAGAAGTTACGTCATATCCTTTTTCGCCGTCGCTGCTGCTTGGTGAGCGGATTGAGCCAATAACCTTGTCGTCGCCGAGCTTTGCAATTACGATGGCAGGTGTTTTGAAAATGCCAGTGAGTTTTCCTGCAGTAAGTCCCGTAACGCCTCTGTCGAGACGCTCATCGTATGCGACGGCGAGTTTTTGCGAGAACCTTTCGAAATTATCACCAGCCACAACTTTTGCGATTGAAGTTGCTTCATCAGTTTTCGCACGCCGCTCTTTGTTAAGTTCAAGAAGCCTGTCCGCGGCAGCATTGCGTTCATTCGCATCTTTTGCTGTAAAAAGCTTTATTGCAGTTTCGGGCTCGCCTTTTCGTCCTGCAGAGTTGAGTATCGGGGTGACGTTCCACGAAAGGTCATACGAGCTTATTTTTTTGCCGAGCATGTTGTTTTTGCTGAGCAGTTCCATTAGCCCTGGACGGATATTCCCCTTATTTATTGAAGCGAGCCCTTGCCGAACGAGAATACGATTTTCATCGCGTAACGGCATAATATCGGCAATTGCCGCAAGCGCGACAAGCTGAAGCTCGTGTTCATCCCGAAGAGCGTTCTTTTTGTCGTTTGTCTTTATTTGGACGAAAGTCACATACAGGTTGAAGAATGTGTCGATTTCGGAAGAAGGTTCGTCTTTATAACGCGCGATTTTCGAGGTTCCTGCAAGACGAAGCAAGCTTGCGGAAGCCGCGGAAGGCATTATCGTTCCGAATTCAGTGCGTAAATCAAGAAAGTTGAATTCAGCACCATTCCCGAAAATCTTCGCAAGAAGTTTTTTCTGGAGCGGGGCATCCCATGTGAATATCTGCTGTCCTCTAAGAAAATCAGGAAGCCGTGTTTGCGTTATTTTAACGATGCCCGGCACGAATGTCTCTGAAAGCCGCTCTTTTTCAGCCATGTTCTGCGTTTTAATGCAGTCAACGATAAACGCATCGTTTACAGGCCGCACGTTCAAAAGGCAGATTTCCTGCTTGTAGAGCTCTGTCCGTGCGAAACGAAGCGCTGTAAGCAGTTTGTAAACAACGGCGCAGCCTGATATTCCGTCAAAAGGATAGCCGGAATCCTCTGTTTTTGGATCGATGATTATAGCCGGAGAAGGGATTTCTTCAGGCGGCTCATGGTGGTCAAGAACGATTACGTCTATTCCAAGCTCGGCTGCTTTTGCAATCTCTGCGTTGTTCCGTATACCGCAGTCAACGGTTATTATGAGCGTTCCATAAGCCGCAGCAAAGTCTTCGACTGCCTTTATCGTAAGTCCGTACTGTTCGTCGCCAGAAGGAACTTTCCAGCTCGCGTCTATCCCGAGTGATATAAGATACTCGTAAAGCAATGTAGTGCTTGTAATTCCATCAACGTCACGGTCACCGAAAACAAGAACTTTCTCTTTTTCTTCTGCGGCATCAAGAATGCGGTCTACGGCATCCTCCATCTGTGAAAAAAGGAACGGGTTGTGAAGAAAACGCTTGTCATCTTCCATGTAATAAAGGATGTCTTTGCCTTTTATAACCTGGCGTCTTGCAAGAATTGAGGAAGTGAGCAGGTCACAGCCATAGTGTTCGTTAAGTTCGTGGATTATTTCTTTAGCAACTGATTTTTTATTCCATTCAGACATTTTTTTTTATTTTCCCCTCCCGAACGAGTCGCGCGTCATCCCAAATTTATTCCGGGATCTTTTTTACAATATTCCTTTTGCAGACTCCAATGTCTGCAGTTTTGAGCCGGCACATTTTTCAGCAAGATACATCAAAATATCGTGCATCTGATGGACGCTTTCAGTGTGAAGCATTATCTGCCTTGTTTCTTTTGGTGTAAGTTCATTTACTGCCATAAGATACGAACAAGCTTCCGAACAAAGCGGAAACCTGAAAGAAGCTGCCTGTATGCCGGCAGAGCAGTCATTACATAAAAAGCCTTGTTTTGACTCATCGTAATATGCTGTATATGATAGCATATTTTTTTCACTGTTGCCAATTATATCGTCGCTGCAAAAAGGAGTGTCGCATACGCAGCATGAACTGATATCAGGCTGCTCGCCCTGAACAGCGAGAAAACGCCAAATAAAGCGCAATAGCCCAAGCTCCGCGCCTTTTTCGTCTATAAGCTCCAAGCCGTCAAGGAAGCCGTTCGTAAGTACCCAAAGAACGCTGTATTGGCTGTCCTCGTTACCGCCTCGTGTCTTTATAAGAAGTTCCGAGCAAAAGGCGGCTGCCATAGACTTGTAAAGGTTTTCGTGGAGCGCGGGGCGGAATTTCTGAACGTCGAAGTCAGTTATTTTGACGGAATGTTTCGCTTCATCGTTGTAAAGCCAGATTCTGCCGGTATGAAACGGAGAGGCGAGCGAGCGCAGTTTGCTTTTGCGGCCGCCGTAAAGAATCGCGTCGAATATGCCTTTATCCGGGGTAAGAAGCGTGAGAATCCTGTTCGTTTCCCCGAATATCCGCGAGGACAATATAAGCGCGTCTGTGTAAAAATTCCGTTCCATTACATTTTATATTATACATTTTTATTAAAAAAAAATTAAAGTATTACCGTAATGCAATGAAGCTGAATTCATGATAAAATATTTGTAAGAATAGTATGCGGTGCAGATGGGAGGCTTTTTTATGAAATCGAAACTTTTGTTTGATGTGCCACAAGAAAAGAAACTGCGTGTAATAATTGATACAGACGCTGCTTGTGAGGCAGATGATCCATTTGCTATTGCGCAGGCTTTGATGAGCCCAAAGCTTATGGTGAAGGGGATTCTTGCAGAGCATTTCGCGACTGAAGGTTCTGTCGAGCGAAGCTATGAAGAAATAAAAACAGTTCTTAACGCTATGGATATGGAAGCTGATGTTCCTGTTTTTATGGGTGAAGAAGGAGCAAAGCCTGCGGAATACTTCGCAAATAGTGCCACGGAAAAAGTATCTCCCGCCGCTGATTTTCTAATACAAGAAGCTTTGCGCGACGAGGTGTCACCTCTTTTTGTGCTGTGCCAAGGTGCGATTACTAATGTTGCCGTCGCTGTCAAAAAATGCCCAAAAATTCTTGATAAAATGACGATTGTTTGGATTGGCACGCATGGCCTTAAAAACTTTCCATGGCGCGAGTTCAATGCCGGAAATGATATTGCGGCGGCGAATTATATTTTAAGCCAGGCAAAAAACTTGTGGCTAATCCCTTCTGGGGTTTATTCTACAATAACAGTAGGGCTTGCGGAACTTCAGCAGAAAGTCTATCCGTGCGGAAAAATCGGTCGTCATCTTTTTGAAAACATGGTTACATACAACAATTCTCCCAGGGCTGGCTGGACAAAAGGCGAAAGCTGGGCACTAGGTGACTCTCCAGCTATCGCTGTGGCGCTCAATCCAGATTGTGGTCATTACGTAGAGCATGAAGCTCCATACATTAACGAAGACACTTCATCAACTTTTGGAAAAGGAAACCCGATTATTCGCATTTATACAGATGCTGACTCACGGTACATACTTGAGGACTTTTTTGCAAAACTGCAGCTGAATTACGGAAGCTAATATCCAGTTAAAACGCTTTAAGGATTTCGCGATAAGCTTCAAGAAGTCGAGCTTTGTTCCAGGCAGCGTTTGCCGGGCTGGTACTTGGAAGACAATAAACTTTAAGATTGTAGCGTTTTTCATACAAGGCAGAGCAGTGTTTTTTCCAGAGATTGTATGCTGTTTTTCCTGTGCAAAAGACATGATGAATTTGAGAGTTCTCAAAAATCGGGGAGAAGTCGTTCGGAACTTCGTTTTTTATTGTTGAATCCGCCGCTCCGTTGATTTCGCATGAAGCGAGAACATCCCAAAGTGCTATATTGTGATTCAAGAGAAAATCACGTCGTTCATCGATGACTGAGGCAGAGTCGGATGAATTGTTAGGCAGTGAAAGTTCTTCGCCGAAGACAGCAGGAAGAATGGTCCAAAACCGGTTTTGCGGATGCATATAGAAAAAGCCGGTTTCGCGGCTTTTGGGTGAAGGCATAGTACCGAGTATAAGTACACAGCTTTGTGCATTCCAAACAGCCGGAATAGGGTGTGAAATTGTTTTATTATCAGACTGAGCGGCAGTTACAGCGGATTTCATATGCATTTGATTACATTTATTATAGCTGGACGCTTCAGAAAAGTCACCAACGGGCAGCGAAATTACACAAAAGTATACATATTAAGAAAGATAATCAGAAGATAAGAGCCTTTTGCAAATGATGCAGATTGACAAGATTTGCTAAAATGTCGAAAATGAGATTATGAAACCGTACGAACATAAAGTAAATTATTACGAGACAGATAAGATGGGCATTACCCATCATTCAAATTATATCCGCATTATGGAAGAGGCTCGCGTTGATTTTCTTGATCAGCTGGGCTGGAGCTTTATTAAGCTTGAGGAAAGCGGAGTAGCAAGTCCTGTAATGTCTGTGGAGGGTGTTTTCAAAAAATCAACGACTTTCCCGGACATTATAAAGATTAATGTTACGATAGAAAAACTTTCGGCTTTGAAGCTGATTTTTAACTACGAGTTCAAAGTTGACAACGAAGTTGTTTTCCTTGGTAAGAGCTCGCATTGCTTCTTGGACGAATCAGGTAGGCCTGTTATTTTGGAAAAGCGTTTCCCAGAGTTCTATGCAGACTTGAAGCGCGAAGCCGAGGCGAACGGTTAGCGATGTGAAGGGCGCGTAAGCGTTGCCGCCTATAGGCGGCAATGAGCGGGAGCGAACCCGGAACGTAGCGCCGGACGGTTGGACAACCGTCGGGAACCGCCATTTAAAAAATCACAAAAAATTGCTTTTTCTCACCTTTATTATTATTTTAAGCTTATGAATTACGAACAGATGACGCTTAAGGTTCAGGACGCCTTACAAACTTCAACGTCCTTAGCCCAGCAGAAAGATCACAGTGAAGTTGGAACAGAGCATCTTCTTATGGCTTTCCTTAACCAGGAAGACGGTATTGTTTCTCCTCTTGTGGAGCGTATAGGAGTTAAGCCCTCCGAATTAAAAGAAGAAACAGAAAAATTACTCGATACATACCCGGTTGTTCACGGAAATGCTCAGATGACACTTTCTAGTGAGCTTCAGAAGATACTCGCAAAAGCAGAGAAGGAGATGAACGCGTTCAAGGACGAGTATCTCTCCGTAGAGCATATTTTCCTTGCTATGACAGACAGCGAGGGTCGCACGGGCGAAATGCTTCACCGGCTTGGAATAGACCGCCGATCCGTAATGGCTTCGCTGAAGGAAATCCGCGGAAATCAGCGTGTTACGAACCAGGACCCGGAAAGCACGATGCGCTCTTTGGACAAGTATTGCCGTGACCTTACGGCGCTTGCAAGGCAGCAGAAAATTGACCCAGTCATCGGGCGGGATGAAGAGATTCGTCGTGTAATGCAGGTGCTTTCGCGCCGGACGAAGAACAATCCTGTTCTTATTGGTGAGCCGGGTGTTGGTAAAACAGCAATTGTCGAAGGTCTTGCGCGTCGTATTGTTGCAGGAGACGTGCCTGAAAGCCTTAAAAACAAAAGGCTTCTTTCGCTCGATTTGGGCGCACTTGTTGCCGGCGCGAAGTTCCGCGGCGAGTTTGAGGAACGTCTTAAGGCTGTAATTAACGAAGTTCAGAAAAGCGAGGGGCATATTATCCTCTTTATTGATGAGCTTCATACGCTTGTTGGAGCTGGTGCTTCGGAAGGCTCAATGGACGCTTCGAACCTTTTGAAACCGGCTTTGGCGCGTGGCGAGCTGCGTGCCATTGGTGCAACGACGCTCGACGAATATCGCAAGTACATAGAAAAAGATGCCGCTCTTGAAAGGCGTTTCCAGCAGGTGTACTGCGCGGAGCCTTCCGTTGAGGACACTATCGCTATTTTGCGCGGTTTACAGGAAAAATACGAGGTTCATCATGGTGTTCGTATACGTGACGATGCGCTCGTAGCCGCCGCCGTGCTTTCTAACCGCTACATAACGAACAGGTTCCTGCCAGATAAGGCGATTGACCTTGTTGATGAGGCTGCGAGCCGTCTTAAGATAGAGATTGAGAGCCAGCCGACGGAGCTTGATCAGGTTGAGCGGCGTATTTTGCAACTTAATATAGAAAAGCAGGCTCTTTCAAAGGAAACTGACAACGCTTCTAAAGAACGTCTGGAAAAGCTTCTTGCCGAGCTTAACGAGCTTACAGATAAGCGCGATGCGATGAAGCTTCAGTGGGAGAACGAGAAGAGCCGCATAGACGGCAACCGTAAGCTTAAGGAAGAGCTTGAGCAGCTTCATAACGATGAGGAGCGTTACCAGCGAGAGGGAAACTTTGAGAAAGTCTCTGAGATACGGTATTCGCTTATTCCGCAGATAGAGAAAAAGCTTAAAGAATCTGAGGCAGAAGAGGTAGCCGCTATTGGTGACGGAAAAACCGAGCTTGCAGAAGGTGCGAGCGGCACTGGAGTAGGCGGCTCTGGCGGCGAAGTCGCGATTTCGAAAAAAGAAGCTGAGCATCTTTTGAGGCAGGAAGTTTCAGAAGAGGATATCGCACGTATCGTGTCGTCGTGGACAGGCATACCGCTTAGCAAGATGATGGAGGGCGAAAAACAGAAGTATCTTGAGCTTGAGAACGTGCTTCATAAGCGTGTTATCGGGCAGGACGAGGCTGTTTCGGTTGTTTCTGACGCTATCAGGCGCAACAGGGCTGGTCTTTCTGACGAGAATAAGCCGCTCGGAAGCTTCCTTTTCATAGGACCGACCGGAGTTGGTAAGACAGAGCTTGCAAAGACGCTCGCAGATTTTTTGTTCAACGATGAAAAGAGCCTTACGCGTATAGATATGAGCGAATATATGGAGAAATTCAGCGTATCGCGTCTTATTGGAGCGCCGCCCGGATACGTCGGTTATGACGAAGGTGGTCAGCTTACGGAAGCCGTTCGCCGCCGCCCATACAGCGTAGTTCTTTTTGACGAGATTGAGAAAGCTCATCCTGACGTTTTCAACGTGCTTCTTCAGGTTCTTGATGACGGTAGGCTTACGGACGGACAGGGGCGCTTGGTTGACTTTAAGAACACGATTATCATAATGACGAGTAACCTTGGTTCAGACTTGATTCTTCAAGCTGATACGAACGAGAAGCTGGCGGCGGCGAAACCGCAGATAGACGCACTTCTTAAGGCGCAGTTCCGCCCGGAGTTCCTTAACCGTATAGACGAGATAATCACGTTTGGAAGGCTTGAGAAGAACTGCATCGCATCTATCGTGCGGAACCAGTTGGCGCGCGTCGCAAAGCGGCTTGAAGACAAGAAATTGTCGCTTTCGTTCACGGACGATGCCGTTGAGTTCTTGGCAGATGCCGGTTATGACCCGCTTTTCGGCGCGCGGCCTGTAAAACGTGCTGTGCAGATGTATCTGGAGAATCCGCTTGCGAAAGAGATTCTTGCCGGGCGGTTCACTGAAGGTGCAACTATCAGCGTTGACAAAGCATCTGACGGAAATTCGCTAACTTTTAGTTGAGTTTTAAGGTGGTTTTAAGGAAGCGTCATTATCATTAAGTCATAAAGCTTGGAACGGCGGTTGAAATCGCCGATATCAACGGCTGCGTTTGCGGTCGAAAACGGAGGTTTGCATATGAAGCGAATGATTTTTCTAACTTTTATCCTGATGATAATGACGGCTTTCAGCGTATACGCTGGTGGTCGGAAAGACACACAAAACACAGATAATTCTGCGCAAAATCAAAACCAGCAGCAATTTTCTGACAACAGGAACGGCTTTGTTCCGCCTGATGGTTTTGAACCACCGGAAGGATTTACGCCTGGTGAAGGTCCGTGGGGCAGAGGCGGCGGAAACTTCGGTGGAAGGGGAGGTTTCACTGGTTTCAGTACCGAGCTTCCAGTAAACACTGCTGCCGAAAATGTATCTTCGCGCAACATTATCAGTGACCCTGATGACACATACAGTAAGAGCAACTTCAAATCGGGTGTCACAATCAACCTGAATTCGATGAACGTTACATACACAGGCTCTGCGGACGCTTCTTCCGTGACCGTCGAGAAAAATGAAAACGGCGTGAACGTAAAATCGACGTTGAAAGAGCAGATTTTCATTGAGCTTTCTGGAATGCTTGAAGGAACTTTCACAGTTGACAGCACAGAAAAGGGATATGCGATCATTCTTAACGGTACATCCGTGACGGCGAAGGATGGTCCTGCGCTTTATCTGGCTTCGAAAAAGCGTGCTTTTATCGTGGCGGTTGAGGGAACAAAAAATATCCTTACAGACAGCGCAGAACGTAACGCAAACACAAAAAAAGGCGCTGTATACGTAAAAGGTGCGCTCGTTATAGCTGATGACGACGGTGATTCTGATTTTGGTAGCATCGTAGTGAATGGCGGCTACAAGCACGGCATATACAGCGACGATTATATCCGTATTACAGGCGGTGATGTTTCGGTCTCGATTACAGCCCGTGACGCTGTTCGCTGCGTGAACGGCTTTATCATGGACGACGGATATCTGAGCATCCTTGGAACTGGCTCTACCACCGACGAGGAAAGCAAAGGCATAAAAGTTGACGGAGAAGAAAGCGAGAAGAATCCGGGTGAAGGATTTATCGTGATTAACGGCGGTGATATCAAGATTACGACAGTCAGCAAGGGAATTACAGCCGGTTTCAAAGTTGATGAGGATGCCGAGACAGAGACGTATGCGGATGATCCGAATCCTTACGTGACGATTAACGGCGGAAACATCGACATTACGACGACAGGAAAGCCTTATGAGTATTATCTTGCGGACGGTACGAAGGTTAACTGCAGCCCAGAAGGAATTGAGTCAAAGACAGACCTTACGATTAACGGCGGAAACATAAAGCTTCGCTGTCCAGATGACGCGATTAACGCAGCTATTTCGATAACGATAAATGGCGGTGTAATCGATGTTATAAGCTCTGGAAATGACGCTATTGATTCAAACGGCTCGTTTACAATTAATGGCGGTACGATTTATGCGATAGGAAGCGGTGACCCAGAGACGGCTTTTGACTGCGACAATTTCCCACTGATTTTCAATGGTGGCACGGTTTTTGGATGCGGTGGCTCTAACACGACGGCTCCTGCTTCTGATAGCACGGCTAATGTGATTATGTACTATAAATCAGTTTCAAAGGGATCGAAGGTGACTGTAGCAAACAGCAAAGGCAAGGTTCTTGGTTCTTATGAAGTTCCGCAGTCTTGTTCAGCATTGCTTTTCAGCTCGCCGGAACTGGTTGTTGGCGAAACGTACACGATTACGGTTGGTTCATCATCAGAGACAGTTAAGATGGACGCGAACATAACGACAGCCGGAACATCGAGTTTTGGTGGGTTCGGTGGCCGCGGTGGATTTGGCGGACAACCGCCGGAAGGCACTTTTGACGGACGTGGCGGATTTGGCGGCGGTAAACGACGGTAATTACGGGTGTACGACCTTGTCGAGTATACCGTTTAGGTACGCGAGCGCGATTCCGTAATTGCAGATTGGCACGCCCTGCGCGGAAGACCTTGCGATACGGCTCATAACATGCTGCCTGTTAAACATACAGGCACCGCAGTGAATAATGAGCTGATATTTTGACAAATCATCGGGGAAATCGGCTCCTCTTACGAAATCAAAGAGGATGTTTTCCCCGATTTTTTTTCGTATGAGGGTAGGAATCTTGTCCCTGCCGATATCTTCATTCGTGGGCGGGTGTGTACAAGCCTCCGCGATAAGGACACGGGAGCCGTCTTTTAATTTGGATAATGCTTCCGCTCCAGAAAGGAACGCGTTCATGTCGCCTTTGTAGGCGGCGAACAGTATTGAAAAAGATGTAAGCCGGCTTTCCGCAGGTACTTTTGGGTACACTTCCTTAAAAGCCTGTGAGTCAGTGATTATTAATGACGGTGGTTTTGAAAGGCATGAAAGTGTCATGTCGAGAGTGTCTGCCGTACAGCTCATGACAGCACATTTTTTGTCGAGAAGCTCTCGGATTGTCTGTACCTGCGGAAGAATGAGCCTGCCTTTTGGGGCTTCTATATCCTGCGGCATTACGAGAAGCACAAGTTCGCCGCCGTTCAAAAGATTGCCGGTTATTGTCGTCTCGAAAAATGATTCAGGAACTGCTTTCACGATTCGCTCACGAAGCTTTTCGATGTTCGTTCCGTTTTCGGCACTGACGTAAAGAATATCAGGGGCGGATGCGTCGCAGTTAGTTGAGCCTTCGGCGATTTTGTCGCATTTGTTCACGACTGTTATAATCGGGATATTCTTCGTTTTTATTCGTTCGTGCCATTCATCAAAATTCGCGCCCAACGTAGTATCAGCCGCATCGAGCACAAGAACCGCGACATCCGTTTTTTCAAGCGCTTCAAGCGTCTTTTCAACGCGGAGCTTTCCCAAATCGCCTGTGTCGTCTAGTCCTGGCGTGTCTATGAACACTACTGGCCCAAAGCCGTGAAGCTCCATCGCCTTGTAAACTGGATCTGTCGTTGTGCCAGCAACATCCGACACAACAGAAACATTCTGCCCTGTAAGCGCGTTTATCAGCGATGATTTACCGGCATTCCTGTTCCCGAAAATGCCTATGTGAAGCCGTTCGCTTCTTGGTGTGTCGTTCATGCTCATAGCAAGTTTTCCTTACCAGTATCAAGCTCGTAGCCAGAAAGCTCCGCTATCTTAAAGATATGCGACGGTCCTGTTATGTTCCTGTCATCTATAACCCTGAAGTTTTGCGCATGTGGATCGGGAAGTAAGTCAAAGAAAAGCACGTCCGCGCCAACATTTATTGCGGCAAGATTCGCCTCAGGGTCAGAAAGACCTTTTTTCATATCGGCTCCCGGCTGCTGTGCTGTTATGTGGACGCGCGGCATCATTATGCGAAGAATCGCGATTTCCTTGTATATTTTCAGAAGGTCGCCGCGCTTTCCTTCTGCGGCAAGCGGAGTATTCGCCGCCGGAAGATACGGAATTATCGGTGCCCAGCTTATATCAAGCTTTTTCATAAGCAGAATGTCTTCTGCAAGCTCCTCGTCTGTTTGTCCCGGCCAGTCAACTATATTACCAGAAGCAAGACGCATGCCGCTATTTTTAACGATTTCTATAGCTTTCATGCGTTTTTCAAACGTCGTTGAAGGATTAAGATAATTGAAGCTTTTCGGGTTTGACATCTCGAATTTGATGACATATTCGTCAGTACCGACATCTCTAAGAGCCATGAACTGTTCTTCGGAAAACTCTCCGCACGCAAGGCTTACGTACATGCCACGATTTTTAAGGGTGCGAACTATTCCAAGCAGATTGTCAAACCCGTACAGCGGGTCCTCACCAGAAATAAGAAAGATGCGGCCGTATCCGGCATCGGCGGCGGCAAGCGCCATTGAAATAACGTCTTCCGGCGGTGTTCTGTACCGTTTTATGGTCGGGTTTCCAGCTCTCATCCCGCAGTAAAGGCACATATTCCGGCAGATGTTGCTGTAGCCCATCATGCTGGTGACACGGAGCTTTTTTCCGAATGTGTCGGTGTATATTTTCTTTGCCTTAGGCGCGATATCCCTGTAAAAGACATCCTCCGGCATTTTAAGAATATCGAGTATGTCACTTTTTGTTTCAATCATGTTCGGGTTTCTCCCATATCTATCAACGTACCGCCCATATATTCAGCTTCCGCTGGGTCATGGGTAACGCATATAATCGTCCGCCCGTTCGCGTGGCTTTTAATGTAGTCCATCACGCTTTGACGGAGCTTTACATCAAGTCCTTTGAACGGCTCGTCTAAAATAAGAAGCTCTGAATCGTAGCAGACAGCGCGTGCAATCGCGACTCTGCGCTTCATACCGCCGCTAAGCTCGCGAATTGGTTTGTTCATGCTGCTTCCAAGCCCAAGCTCTTTAAGGTGTTGTTGCACCATATCCTTTTTGAGCGAGTGACCAGTAACAGCCATTATGTTGCTGACAGCCGAAAAATCCTCGCAAAGCCTGTCTTCCTGAAAAACGTACGAGATTTTATCCGGTACGCCGCTTATGGTGCCGCCGTCCTTATCCTCAAGCCCCGCAATGATACGAAGCAGGGTAGTTTTGCCACAGCCTGACGCGCCTTTTATGCACGTTGTCTCGCCTCTCTTGAACGTGAACGATACATTTTTAAGGACAGATTTTCCGCCGAAGCTCTTGGAAACGTTTGTAAGTGTTATGTCAGAAACTTGCGCGGCGCTTTCAGAAAGCGTTTTATGTCCGGTAAGTGTTATGTCGCTCATAGTTTCTCAATCCTCTTAAAGAAAATCTTGATTAAAAACGCCAGGAGCTTTTCTAAAAGCACGCTAAGAACAACGATGATAATCGTCCAGGCGAAAAGGTCTGCGTTAAGGAAGTAGATTTTCGACTCGTAAAGCTTTTCGCCTATCGAGCCGTTCACTACACCGATAACTTCAGCCGCGACTCCGGCTTTCCACGCCATACCCATTGCTATGCTAGACGCTGATATAAGATAGGGCTTTATTGACGGCAGATAGATGTACAAAAACTTTCGCCGCCATGGAATCTTATAAAGCGTCGCCATCTCCAAAAGGTTCTTGTCCGTGCTCTTTATGCCCTGAAGCACGTTCGCGTAGACGACCGGAAAGACGATAAGGAACGCTATAAAAACGGTCAGCTGGTTGAACGTAAGCCATATAAGGCACAAAATGATAATCGACGCGATAGGAACCGATTTTATCGTGATGACGTAAGGCCAAAGAAGAATCTCTGCCACGCGGAACCTTCCGGCAAGAACGGCAAGAAAGATTCCTGCCGCTATACCAATCAAACAGCCCGATGTTATGCGGAACAGCGAGAAAACAACCGTCTGCACAAAGTTCTGTTCCTGCCAAATCGTTCCAAGCCGTAATAAGACCTTAATAGGCGAGACAAGGAGTATATCCATGCCCACTATCACTGACACGATATGCCACACGACAAGGGCAAGAAGTACGCTAACTGCTTTTTGGGCTGTACGTACCGCTTTTGTCGGCGCTTTTTTTGAAGCAGTACTATTGTTTTTGCGTTCTCCAGGCGCGATTCCGAGGTTTATTACTTCCCCAGTTTCAGGAGTGTTTTGAACCACATCGCGCCTTTCAAGCTGATTTTCTTTATTATTCATAGCTCCAATAGAAGTCTGCTGCAGGAAGCTTTCCGCCTGTTGCAGCTGGTTTCTGGTTGTAAAGGACTTCAAGATATCCGCTTACGGATGAAATCATATCTTTGCCTGTTATACAGACGATGTTGCAGAACGGAATCGCTTTCTGAGCGATAGGTGCCTTGACGATGTTGTATTTCTCAACAAGGACGGCTGCCTCTGGTACGTGCTCGTTAGCATAAGCGGTTGAAGCAGCATACTCTTTAAGGAACTCTGCTGCAGCCTGTGGATTGTTCTCAAGGAACTCCTTGCGGGCTATAAGACCTGCTGTAATGAACTGGCTTCCGTTGTCGAGCGCATCCCATTCTTTTGTAAGGTCAATCGCAACACGAAGGTCGGCAAGCTGATTTCCGGCAACAGTTACGAAAGGCTGTGGCAGCATTGCGACTGCATTGTCCTTTGATGCCATAAGCGCGACAACTTCGGTCGGCTCGCTCTTCCATTCGAGCGTAACATCTTTGTCCATATCGAGACCTTTTTCTGCAAGAAGATATCTGAGCGCATACTCCGGTGTGGAGCCTTTGCCTGTCGCGTAGATTGTCTTTCCCTTAAGGTCTGTAAGGCTGTTTATCGTGTTGCCGTTCTTTTCGCAGATGTAGATAACACCGAGCGTGTTGATTGCTATCATTTTGACAGCGCCGTTTGAGTTGTTGTAAAGAACTGCACCGAGGTTTGCCGGAACAGCCAGTATATCAAGTTCGCCTTTGAGGAAGCGAGGTGTAAGCTCGTCAGCGGAGCCTGCCATCGTGAAGTCGTATTTGTTGACGGTAAGACCGTTTTCTGCATCGTCAAGGAGCTTTACCATACCCATTGATGTTGGGCCTTTAAGTCCGCCAAGTCTGATTGTTACAGGTTCAGTAACGGCTGCCGGTTCTGTGGCTGTTGTTGCAGCAGTATTGTCTTTTCTTCCACTTGCAAAAAGGCTTGTCATAATGAACACCGCGAGAACGGCGAATAATAGTTTTTTCATGTATTTCCTCCTGAATTAAGCGTGCGTCAAAGCACCTTAATTACAATAGGAATATACTAAGATTTAGGAAAAAAAGACGTTGCAATTGCAACGAAACGCCGCGAACTTCGATATATAAGCCTTTTTTATCTCCAAAAGCTGCTCTCGCCGGATTTTGCCCCGGAAAACGGCTTCCGCGCTACGCTTGTGCAGATGTTTTCCGTTTCAAAACTCCGGCTACGCAGCTTTTGGAGATAGAATAGAATTTCCACACCGAATTTCACCACTTAATTCTTCAACAAGCGGAATGTGCTTTTGTAATAGTCCAAGATGCCGTCGTCCTTCATGCGCGAAAGCTCTCGTGAAAGCGCGCTTCTGTTCGTCCCGATAAACGCTGCCATATCGTCCCTGTTGAACGGCACTGTAAATGTCCTGCTTTTTTCTTTGCCAGAAATCTCGCTGAAATACGTCAAAAGCTTCTCTCGCAGCGTCAGTTTTGAAAGAATCTGTATCCTGCTGTTCATCGCGAGCGTTCTGTTTGCTAAAAGCGATGTGAACCTTTTTTTCAGCTCGCTGTGGAATGCGTCTGTGCTGCTTGAAGAAAGAGGGGCGGGTGAAAGCCACAGTATTTCTGAGCTTTCCGCTGCCTGAATGTATACTGGTGACTCCGAGACTTTCAAAAACGAAAGCGACTCTCCGAACGATTCTCCTTCTGCGACATTCGCCATTATCATGCGGTTGCCGTTAATGTCATCCATGCAGACTTGTATTATGCCGGAAAGCAAAAAGCCGAATTTTTTAAGAGGTGTTCCTGACGAGTGCAAAAAATCGCCTTTCTTGTATTTTGAGACGCTTCCATCAAGCTTTGTAAGCGCGGATTCAAGCTCTTCGTCGCTTAAGCCCTCGAAAAGCATGTTTTTTCTAAGGATGTCGCCGTATTTCACAACTATTTCAGTCATTCCGCGCCTCGTTACACGTCAAGCTTCGTCCGCACTCCAGCTACTCAATCGCCTGAAGTTCGAACGCTATCTCTTCCATCTCCCTGTCCGTCATCGCTATTGTCTCAGCGACACGGAAAAGCTCGCGCCTTACGCTGTCTGGAACCTTCGTTTTCGTCTTGTAGTGAAGCTCATGCTCCAAACAAGCCCAAAAATCCATTGCGATTGTCCTAAGCTGAATCTCCGCCTTGACGTTATGAACCGCGTTCGAAAGATAAACAGGAATCTCTATCACAAGATGAAGGCTTCTGTATCCGCTTTCCTTTGGCGATTCTATATAATCAACCTGCTCCAAAAGCCTAATATCGGGCTGCTTGAGCAACATGTCGCGTACTGCGTAAATATCTGATATATAAGGACATATAACTCTAATTCCGGCAATGTCGTTAAGATTCGTTATCATCGACTGGAACGTAATCGGCAAGTGCTTTTTCTCAAGCTTTTTCGCTATGCTCTCCGGCGATTTTATGCGCGATTTAACGGTTTCTATCGGATTCCGCCTGCCCAGAACCTTGTTTTCTTTGTTCAGTATGTCGAGCTTCGTCTCAAGCTGCTTTATCGCGCTTTCGTAAACCATCATAATCTGCTGGAATTGAAACGCCATCTTGTAAAAATCGCTGCTGTCAGCAAGGTGCTCCGCCCAAATCGAAGGAAGTGATTCGTTATTTATATCGTATTCATTTTCAGATGAATTTTCAGAAGAGTCGATTGTGTCCATATTTAAAAAATAATTAAGAATCCGTTTAGTTTCAAGAAAAATCGAAAAAATGATAATAATGAATAGGGCGTTACGGCGCAATGATAATCGCGCCGTCGGGCGTTCCGTACTTTGCTAACGCTCATCCTCCTCAAAGCCGTCAATTCTTTCCGGCTTCTGCGGTGGACTGCCTCGCATCATGGATGCTCAGCAGGTACTCCATGCCCTAACGCAATTGCATCATAAGATGAACTATACAACTTTATCATCATGAATTATAATTTGTAATGTACAAAAAGGAATTGTACAAAGGAGATGATAAGCACTATGAAAAAGCTTCTTTTGTTAATAATAGCAATATTAATATGTGGGTATGCATTTACAGAGACGAATGTAAACGATATGAGCAATGATGAACTAAAGTCATTATATAAAAGTGTAAAGCAAGAATTGATAAACAGAAAGCTTTGGGATAAATCCACTCTTCCTGCGGGGGTCTATATCAGTGGAGAAAGCCTGCCAGAAGGTTCATATGAATGTATTGTTTTGTATGATTATACAGGTATCCTTTCATATAAAACATATGATGATTTTGCCAACAATAAAAGTTACGTTAGTATATATCAATTAAACGAGGGCGATGTTTTTTTGCTAACATTAAAAGGAAATATGTGTTGGGATATACGTAAACCAGTAATAGTTAGACCATTTGTCGGTATGGATTGGTAAAGATTTAAATATTTCATAAGGCGGAATCTGTTTCATCTCAGGTTCCGCCTTTGTTATTTACATTTTACGCAATAGCATCATACGGTTGAATTAGTATTTCTGCAGGTATGCCAAGTTCTGAAGAAATACGGCGTATCATGTTAAGGCTAAGTGTGCGTTTGCCAGAAAGAACTTCTGAAACTTTTGATTTGCTTCCGATAATAGGAATCAAATCTTTTGGCGAAAGATTCATTTGCTCCATTCTGAACCGTATTGCAGCAAGCGGAGATGGATTTTCAATCGGAAAATGCTCTTTCTCATAGATTTCAATAAGTGCAACTATAAGTTCAAGCTTGTCGCCGTCGGGAGTGTCGGGTTCGGCATCAAAAAGATTATCAGCCAGTTTAAGGGCAGCCTTGTATTCTTCGTCTGTTTTAATAAGTCTAATTTCGTTCTTCATATTGTCTCCGCATTGATTTTATCATACTCAGCATGAGTTCCAACAAATCTGATGTAAACCATGTGAAACTTATAGTTTACCTTAACAATCAGCCTATAATTGTTTCCAGAAATGTTAAAGCAAACTCTGTTATCTGCCAAAAAACTTGCTGATGGATACCGTCTTTTAATATCGTCTGGTGTTTTCCAATCAGCTTTTTCTGTTTCTTTGTACCATGCTTCCAAGGGTTCTTTTGATGTTTGATGATTTATCCAGAAATTTGTGAGTGTACTTCTGGCAATTATCCGCATTGAAAACTCCTTTGAAACTAATATTCCCAAATTGGGAACTATAATTAAAATATATCAATTAGATGTATTTGTCAAACGTAAATTTAGCGATTCCCTTAATTCGTTTTTTCTGCTATAGTAAAGCACCTTCATTCCGGCGGTCTTCCGCTGATACTCATAATGTGGCGAGGGGTTTTTATGTCATTGGATAAAATGCGAAATATCGGAATCATGGCACATATCGATGCCGGAAAAACGACTACAACTGAGCGAATACTTTATTACACTGGAAAAATACACCGCATAGGCGAGATTGATGACGGCGCGGCTACGATGGACTGGATGACCCAGGAACAGGAGCGTGGAATCACGATTCAGAGTGCGGCGACAACAACATACTGGAAAGATTATCAGATAAACATCATTGACACCCCAGGCCACGTTGATTTTACAGCGGAAGTTGAGCGTTCTCTCCGTGTTCTTGACGGAGCGGTCGCAGTTTTGTGCGCGGTAGGTGGCGTTCAGCCCCAGACAGAGACTGTTTGGAAGCAGGCTGATGAATACAACGTACCGCGTATTTGTTTCGTAAATAAGATGGACCGCATCGGTGCTGACTTTTTCGGCGCGATGGAAGACGTTAAAGCAAAATTTCAGGCGAATCCTGTCGCTCTCCAAATACCGATTGGTGCCGAGAGCAACTTTGAGGGAGTCATCGACTTGCTCAAAATGAAGGAATACCGTTTTGACCCGTCAGATGAGGGCGAGACGATTCTTGAAAGCGACATCGCAGCTGAAAGACTTGCTGATGCAGAATCATGGCGCGAGAAGCTTCTTGACGAAATAGCATCTGGAAACGATGAGCTTGCTGAGCTTTATCTTGGTGGCGAGGAAGTGCCAGAGGATAAGCTTCGAGCGGAGATACGCCGCCGTACAATCGCTCGCGAGATAGTTCCATTTTTGTGCGGTTCGGCACGTAAAAATTGTGCGGTTCAGCCACTTATAGACGCAATTGTTGATTATCTCCCATCACCTCTGGAAGTTCCGCCGGCAATCGGTTTCCATACAAAAAAAGAAGAGAAGGTAGAGATCCCTTGCAATCCGTCTGGCATGGTAAGCGGTCTTGTTTTCAAGATTCAGTACGATAGGGAAGCCGGTTCTCTCTGCTATGTCCGCATGTACTCAGGTAAGCTTAAGACAGGCGAGCAGATTTATAACGTCGGCAAAAAGAAACGTGAGCGTATAAACCGTATCCTTCGCATGCATGCGAACAAAACGGAGCCGATGGACTGCGTTGAGGCTGGCGACATCGCCGTAATTATCGGATTAAAGCTTGCACAGACAGGCGACACAATCGGTACGGAAGGATTTCCTGTTCTTTTGGAGAACCTTACGTTCCCGGAGCCTGTTATTTCTGTCGCGATTGAGCCGGACACAATTTCCGACCGCGACAAGCTCAAAGAGACTATAGAGATTCTTTCTAAGGAAGACCCAACATTCACATCAAAAGACGATGCGGAGACTGGTCAGCTTATTATTTCCGGTATGGGCGAGCTTCACCTTGACGTGCTCGTTACGCGCATGAAAGAAGACTTTAAGGTTGCGGCACGCGTTGGTGCACCACAGGTAACATACCGTGAATCGATTACGGCAGAAATTGATCACACAGAAAACTACAACCGTGTTATCGGCGGCAAAGAAAACATCGCGGGTCTTACGATTCACGTTGCGCCTAATGCCGGAGCCGGAAACACTTATGTCTGCAATGTAAAGAAAAACAATATACCTGGTGAGATTTTCGACTCCATTCAGCGCGGAATCACGAACTCGTTCGGCTCCGGCATTCAGTACGGCTACATCTGCACGGACATAGCCGTTACCGTAACCGACATAGCGTATGACGAGCTTAACTCAACGCCGTTCGCATTCGAGGCTTGTGCCGTGCAGGCGTTCGACAACGCGTGCCGCAGTGCAGAGCCGCGCTTGCTCGAACCAGTTATGAACGTAGACATTATGACACCGAAAGAATTCGTTGGTGATGCGATGAGCCAGGTTACTCAGCGCGGCGGTCTTATCCAGAGCTTAGAGTCTAAGCCAACGGAAGAAGTCGTTCATGCGCAGGCTCCAATGGCAAAGATGTTCGGATTTTCGACAGTTCTTCGTTCTGTTACGCAGGGAAGGGCTTCGTTCAGTATGGAATTCAGCCACTTCCAGGTTAAAGAGGGCGGTCTGGACTCGTTCTAAGAGACATGCGACCTTTGTGTATGCCCTAAAACTATTTCATCCGTTTTATAAAGCGATCGCCATCGCGGACGAAGCCCATTTTTATCAGATACTGGTAGTGGTGCTTCGTCCTTTGCGTAAGCTCAATTGTGTTTATTCCTTCATTCGGTAAAGCTGCGAAAAGATATTTTCCGACCGAATAATCCCTGTATTCTTTAATTGTGTAGTCCAAGTATATGGCAAGCGTGTCACCATCGCGTCTGCCTACGCATAAGCCTACAATTTTGTTCTGGCAGTAGATAAGGCGAGTGTAATTTATATCAGTAGCTGTGTCACTGAATTCTGGGAAAAACACCGATATATCGTCTTTATTATGATTTAAAAAGAACTTTACGCTTCCGTCATCAATTTTCGTTTCGATAATATGGAATTCCTCTTTATAGCGGAACATTTTAACAAGATAGTAGATGTTTATGATAAGCAGGCATGCGTTCATCAATACTGTTGGAAAAGCCTGTATAAGTACACCATATACGATTGTCACGATTGAACCTATTGAGTTTATAATCCGCAGTTTCTTTACGGTCGCCATAAGGAAAGAGGCGAGCACGAACGCGGAACCGATGTAACCAATAATATCAAGAATCAGTTTGTTGTCCATAAAACTAATATATCATAATTGACCGATTGATAATACTGTTCAATCAGAAGCAAATTTTGAATCATTTTGTTTGTATTATTAGTTTGATGTGTTAATATAGTTGATATAGATTATACAACTTTAGTTTAAAAGGAGATTGTTATGAAAAGTAATCTGAAAACAGTTGTGTTCGTTTTGTGTGGCCTGTTCGTTTTTGCGTTTGCCGGATGTTCTGACCCGAACAACGGCGGCTCGTCGCAGGATACTCCACAGGAACAAATACCCGCAGGATTTGTAAAGGTGGCTGGAACAACTGTCACAGGTAGTAATAATTTTTCGTCCACAAATGAAGGCACCACTTATTATGGGGCGTTTATTGCAGGTCGCACTGTTGAGATAAGTACGTTTTATATGAGCGATCACGAAGTTACTCAGGAAGAGTATGAGGCAGTCATTGGAAGCAATCCAAGTGAATTCAACAGTAACCCTGCCTCCGGAGAGACGCAGGGAAAACGCCCTGTTGAACAGGTGAGCTGGTACGATGCGCTCGTTTATTGCAACAAAAAGAGCATTGCAGATGGATTTACGCCTTGCTACACGATAAATGGCAAAACAAACCCGACAGAATGGGGGACAGTGCCGACTTCAGATATGACAGATAATTCAACATGGAATGCCGTTACTTGCAACTGGGAAGCAAACGGATACAGACTGCCTACGGAAGCTGAATGGGAATACGCCGCACGCGGTGGAAGCACGCTTTCTACCGATAAATACAGTGGCACGAACGGTGAGTCCGGAGCGTTGCAGAATTATGCATGGTATTACGATAACAGCAGCAATGGTAGCAACCTCGTGTCTCATGAGGTTAAAACGAAGAATGCCAATTCGCTCGAAATCTACGACATGAGTGGTAATGTTTATGAGTGGTGTTGGGATAGGAGTGACACCATAACGAGCAGTACGCCAGCTACTGGTGCAGCTTCTGGCGAAAATATGCGAATTATACGTGGTGGCAGTATTTTCCAAGAAGCGTACCGGTGTGCAGTTTCGTACAGCGAAGACAATACGCCGTTTGCTAGAGTTAATGATTGCGGTTTCCGCGTCGTCAGATCGTGTTTATAAGAAACTACCAGTTGCGCTAATTTTCAAGGCGAATTATAATAGAAACACATTTAGTTGTATCTTTTTTGGAGGAAGTATGAAAAAGATTTTAATCACAATGGTAATCATGCTGGCTATGGTTGGTATGGTATTTGCCGGTGGTAAAAAAGAATCTACGACAGTAAAAACTGCCGCAATGAAAGTTGCCATGGTTACAGACTACGGTGACATCACAGACCAGTCATTCAACCAGACAACTTACGAAGCATGTAAGGAATTCGCAGAGGCTAACGGTCTTGCTTTCCAGTATTACAAGCCATCCGGAGACTCAACAGAGGCTCGTGTTTCTTCTATCAACGCAGCTATTCAGGACGACTTCAACGTAATCGTTCTTCCTGGCTATGCTTTCGCAGAAGCTATCGTTAAGACAGTTGATGACAACGACGACGTAACATTCGTTGGTCTTGACGTAAGCGAATTCGACCTTGTTTCTTCAGCTGAAGCTCTTGGAAAAGCTAACTGGAAACTCCCAAAGAACGCTTTCTGTGCAGTTTATGCAGAAGAGATTCCTGGATTCTTCGCTGGTTATGCAGCAGTTAAGGAAGGATTCACACACCTTGGATTCCTCGGTGGTATGGCTGTTCCTGCTGTTATCCGCTATGGTTTCGGTTTCGTTCAGGGCTGTAACAAGGCTGCTGAGGACATGGGAATTGCTGACAAAGTAACTGTAGAGTACATCTATGGTGGTCAGTTCTACGGTGACCAGGCTATCACAGCTGCTATGGACGGATGGTACCAGCAGCGTGGTGTAGAGGTTGTTTTCGCTTGCGGTGGCGGTATCTTCACATCAGCTTGTGAAGCAGCTGCAAAAGTTGGCGGAAAAGTTATCGGTGTTGACGTTGACCAGTCAGCTCAGATCAACCAGTACGGAAAAGATATGTGCGTAACTTCAGCAATGAAGGGTCTCGCAGCTACAGTTAAGGCTGTTCTTACAAGCGTTAAGGACAACTCTTTCGCAACAAAGTATGCTGCTAAGATTGAGAACCTCGGTCTTGTTTCTGCAACAGACATCGAAGCTAACTTCGTTCAGATTCCTACAGCAACATGGTCAATGAAGAACTACACTGTAGCTGAGTACAAAGCACTCGTAGCTGACATCTTCAATGGAAAGGTAAAAGTTTCCAACGATACAGAAAAAGCTCCTGCTTGCTCAATTACACTTAACCAGTACGCAAACATCAAATAGTTAATTGCGTAATTACGGAACGGCTTGTTGCGTACAGCTGTTCCGTGACTTCAATAAGGCGGCGCTGATGTCGGTGCCGCCTTTTTTTGTCGAAATAAATAGGAGTGCTTATGAGCGATTACATTATAGAGATGCTCCATATTACAAAACGATTTCCCGGAATTATCGCGAATGACGACATTACGTTGCAGCTGAAAAAGGGCGAGATTCATGCTCTTCTTGGCGAAAACGGAGCCGGTAAATCGACTTTGATGAGTGTCCTTTTCGGTTTGTATCAGCCGGAGGAAGGCGAGATACGAAAGAATGGCGAGGTCGTAAAAATCAATAGCCCGAACGATGCGACAGCGCTTCATATTGGAATGGTTCATCAGCACTTTAAGTTGGTAGAAGTCTTTACGGTACTTGATAATATCATTCTTGGAAACGAGCCTGTAAGCAAAGGTTTCGTTGACAGGAAAGCAGCTCGCGAAAAGATTATAGAGCTTAGTAACCGTTATGGACTTGCCGTTGACCCGGACGCGAAGATTTCTGACATCACTGTTGGTATGCAGCAGCGCGTCGAGATTCTTAAGATGCTTTACCGCGACAACGACATCCTGATTTTTGACGAACCGACGGCTGTTCTTACTCCGCAGGAGATAACCGAACTTCTTCAGATAATGAAGAACCTTGCGGCGGAAGGAAAGTCGATTCTCTTTATAACACATAAGCTTAACGAGATTATGGCGGTCAGTGACCGTTGCTCTGTTTTACGAAAAGGTAAATACATCGGTACGGTAGATGTGGCGAACACTACGAAAGAAGAACTGAGCCGCATGATGGTCGGACGCGACATCGAGTTCAACGTACAGAAAGATGAAGCCAAGCCCGGCGAGACGATTCTCAGCATAAAGCATATGAACGTAGCAAGCCGAATGCATCACAACCTTGCTGTAAAGGACGTTAGTTTTGATGTACATGCCGGTGAAATCGTTTGTATAGCCGGTATCGATGGAAACGGTCAGTCAGAGTTCATATACGGACTTACGGGCTTGGAAAAACTTGCCGGAAATGCACCAGGAGCTGAGCCGTCATCAATTACGCTCTGTGGCAGCGATATAACGAAGAAAAGCATACGCGAACGTACGAAGAACGGCATGAGCCACATCCCCGAGGACAGGCACAAACACGGTCTTGTTCTTGACTACAGACTCGATGAGAACATGGTTCTTGAACGCTATTGGCAGCCAGAGTTCCAAAAACACGGTTTTATAAAGAAAGCTGCGGTAACAGAATATTCCGATAAGCTCATTGAAAAGTTCGACGTGCGAAGCGGTCAGGGCAGTAAGACAATTGCCCGCTCAATGTCTGGCGGAAACCAGCAGAAAGCGATTGTCGCGCGCGAGCTTGATAAAGCGCATCGGCTTTTGATAGCCGTACAGCCGACTCGCGGTCTTGACGTTGGTGCTATTGAGTTCATCCATAAGCAGATAATCCAGGACAGAGACAACGGAGCTGCTGTTCTTCTTGTTTCGTATGAGCTTGATGAAGTAATGCAGCTTAGTGACCGCATCCTTGTAATGTATGAAGGCGAGATTGTCGGTGAGCTTAATCCAAAGACGACGACAGTTCAGGAGCTTGGCCTTTACATGGCGGGCGCGAAACGGAACAACGCCGCGAGCGCGGATTCTACGGGGGGTGAGAAATGAACAAAAAACTCGATATAAGCAGCAAAAAACTTGGTAAACTTACCCAGACAAATTCGTTCAAATCAATTACGTCGGCAGTTTTGTGCGCTGTAATCGGTATAATTGTTGGTTATATAATCCTGCTGATAATCAGTGCGCCAAACGCTACAAAAGCTATAACGACGATTCTTAAGAACTTCATGTACTTCAAAAAGCCGAAGCAGCAGCTTTATTACTTTGGAAGTACGCTTGCAAAATCAGTGCCGCTTATTTTGTGTGCGCTTTCCGTACTTTTCGCGTATAAAGCAGGCCTCTTCAACATCGGTGTTGGTGGTCAGTACTGCGTTGCTATCGGTGTTTCGCTTTGGTGCGCGCTTAACTGGCACATGCCGTGGTGGGCATGCGTTCTTATGGCAGCGCTCGCTTCTGCAGCTTGGGGTGCTATCGTCGGCTGCTTCAAAGCGTTCTTCAACGTCAACGAGGTTATCGCGTGTATAATGATGAACTGGATAGGCCTATATCTTGTGAACATCCTTATGCATCAGGAATCTGTAATGAACATGTCTCTTTCAGAGACATTCCAGATTAAGACGGTTTCAAGGGGCTCTCTTATGCCGTCTGCCGGGCTTTCCTCGCTTTTCAACGACAACGAATATGTTTCAATTGCGATTCCGCTTACAATCGTAATCGCTATCATTATCTGGATAATCCTGAACAAAACGACGTTCGGCTATGAGCTTAAAGCGACTGGTTTCAACAAGAATGCGGCAAAATACGCCGGTATGAAAGAAAAGCTCAACATCATTCTTACGATGGCGATAGCCGGTGCTCTCGCAGGATTTGCGGCATCTTTCTATTATCTCACAGATATTCAGCAGTGGAAAACGTCATCGTCAGTTCCTGCGATGGGATTCAACGGAATCGCTGTAGCATTCCTTGGCGGCTTAAATCCGATAGGATCTATCTTCGCCGGATATTTCATTGAGCATATAACGCTCGGCGGAAGTTTCATCGACATGCGTTATTTCAACCCGCAGATCGCTGATTTGATTTCCTCAATTATCATCTATGCGTGCGCTTTCGTTCTGTTTATAAAAGACATCCTTTCAAAAATCGGAAAAGGAAAAGATAAAGGAGCTGTTGAAGTGAAAGCCGCCGTCGCTGAAAATAGCGCGCCAAAAGATTCATCGCCCGGTGGGGATTCTCCAACCTCAAATGCTTCCGCCAACGGCGCAAAAGGAGGTGAGTGATGCTTCTTATTCAATACACGCTTATTTACGTTTCTGTACTTATTCTCGTTGCGCTCGGCGGCATGTTCTCTGAGCGGAGCGGCGTTATCAATATCGGTCTTGAAGGAATAATGGTTTTCGGCGCGCTCGGAGGTGCATTCGTTCTTTTCTCACTTCCTGTAGGCACAAATCCTGCGCTGATTGTTATTCTTACGATTCTTGTAAGTGCGCTCGTCGGTATGCTCGCATCTTTGCTTCTTGCAGTTGCTGCGATTAACTTCAAGGCAGACCAGACACTCGTAGGTACGGCAATGAACATGCTTGCGACAGCAGCTGCTACTGTTATCGTAAAATCATATAACTCAGCGCGCTCTGGCGGTGATAACGTTTCCGCAATTTTGAGCTACATTGAAAACCGCAAGAGTTTCCTTTTCAATGCTTTTGGCATGGAGCTCAACTGGTACATGGTGCTTACGCTTGTGCTGCTGATTGTCGCAGTTATTCTGCTTTATAAAACGCGGTTCGGTATGCGGCTACAGGCTTGCGGTGAGCATCCTCAGGCTGCGGACAGCGTTGGTATAAACGTCTTTAAGATGCGGTACTGCGGTGTTCTCATCTCTGGTCTTCTTGGCGGTATTGGTGGAATAATCTACATTTCAGCCGCAAACTCGCAGTGGGATTTCGTCTATGGTGTTGCCGGTGCGGGCTTCCTTGCTCTTGCAGTAATGATTTTCGGTCAGTGGAATCCAATCCGAATTGCGCTGTCCGCATTGATATTCGGCTTTTTCCGCGCCATTGCCGATGCGTACATGGGCTTTGATGTGCTTGTAAACCTTGTTCCTGGTGAGTTCTACAAGATGTTGCCGTACATCATTTCTCTTATTGTTCTTGCGTTCACGTCGAAGAAATCGCGTGCACCAAAAGCAGAAGGTATTCCATACGACAAAGGAATGCGTTAAGTTTTTACCCCTGTCGCTTTGAAGTGCACCCCTAAAGTTGGACAAATAAAGTTCACTTTAGGAGGTGCATTTTTTTATGTCTAAATACTCAGAAGAACTTAAGATTAAAATAGTTTTAGATCATAAGAACAAAGGGTTCGGAGCCAGAATACTCTCTCATATGTATGGTCCAGACCGTAAATCCATAGAGCAATGGATTGCACAGTACGAATTAAACGGAAAATTTACAGAACCAACCCGACATTTTAGCGGAGAATTCAAGCTAAAAGTGCTAAACTATCAGCAAGAGCATCATCTTTCAAACTTAGCTACAGCATTGATTTTTGGGATAACAGATAAGGGAACAATCAGTGCATGGAGAAAGAAATATCTTACCGGTGGTACAGAAGCTCTGTTTCAAAAACAAGGCAGGTACTCAAAAATGCCAAAGAAAAGCTTAATTCCAAACAAACCGAAAGAAGAATGGACAAAGGACGAAGAGCTTGCATATCTTCGCATGGAGAACGAATTCCTAAAAAAATATCTGGCCTTAGTTCAGGAGGACGACAGAAAGAAACAGCAGCAGAGAAAAGACAGAGAAAAGTCGAAGCTGTCAAAGAACTAAGGTCAAAATTCAATGTTTCGGATTTAGCAAAACTAACAGGCTTGCCAAGGAGCTCTTTCTATTACTCAGATAACCATCCCAAACAGGATAATCACAAGGAAGAACGCGAGCTTGTCCAGAAGATTTATCATGAGAACAAAGGCCGTTATGGCTACCGAAGGATTACCTTGGAGCTCAGAAACAGAGGTTGGAAAACAAATCATAAGGTAATCCAAAAGCTGATGCATGAAGAGCATATCGTGTGTAAGGTTCGTCAGCACAAGTATAATTCATATAAAGGTCAGATAGGCAAAGTCGCCCCTAATCTTTTGCAGAGAGATTTCAGCACGACAAAATCCAATGAGAAATGGGTTACTGACGTCACTCAGTTCAATCTGTTCGGAACCAAGCTTTATCTGTCTCCGATCCTTGATTTGCATGACCAGTCATTAATCAGCTGGAACCTCTCCGAGAGCCCGAACTATGCTCAGACAGTTGATATGCTTGAGAAGGCATTCGCACAGATTCCGGACGGAACAAATCTGATTCTGCATTCCGACCAGGGCTGGCAGTACCAGATGTATGACTATCAGAAACGGCTGAAGGATAAAGGGGTCAGACAAAGCATGTCGCGGAAAGGTAACTGCCTTGATAATTCGGTAATGGAGAATTTCTTTGGATTGCTTAAATCGGAACTGTTATATTTACAGAAGTTTGTGTCTGTTGACCATTTCAAAAAAGAATTGATTGAATATTTGTCTTGGTACAACGAAAAGAGAATTAAGGTTAAATTAAAAGGACTGACTCCTTTACAATTTAGGAATCAGTCCTTAAAATCAGCCTAGTTAAAGTGTCCAATAATTGGGGTGCACTTCGCTTAGCGTCGGGGGTATTATTTTGCCCAAAAAGTTAAAAAAAAAAGCAGTTGTTTAATACAACTGCTTTCAAGCTGCGGAGAACCTGACTTGAACAGGCACAGCTCTCGCCACTAGCACCTCAAGCTAGCGTGTCTACCAATTCCACCATCCCCGCGTGACAGGAAGTAATATATATCAAACGCTTTTTTTAGTCAATAAGAAAACGAAATAAACATGAGAAAAAATAAAAAACAGAAACATTTACTTTTCTATAATAGATAATTAAAATACTTATAATATAATTTTAAAGGATAATAATATGCTATTAATTTCGTTGATTGTTTTTATAACTTCTTTAGTTGTTAATAAAGTTTACAAAAATGAATTTGATGAAAAAAGAAAAAAAATTTGGAAAGTTATAATGATTGTATCTGCAATTATTCTTGTAATTTGTCTCGTCATTGTACTAATTAGATGCTGTATTCTTCTTTATGAAGCATTCGCCATAAATAATGGGGCAATGTAATAAAATTGCGAAAGTATTGTGTATATGGAACGTATCGAATATAACAATAACCCTGTATCTTGCTGGCAGGAAGCTGAGAAAATCATTCCGGACGATAAAACAAAGCTTGGCATTCAGTTTACAGAAAACAAAACGATTGTTTTCAGAATATGGTCTCCGGCGGCTTTTTTCGTAAAGATACAATTTTACAAAGACTGGAAAAGCTCCAAGCCTGATATGACGCAACCTTGTGAATACGATAGCAAGAGCGGAGTATGGTCTTATGAGCATAAATGCGGTTCTCAGATTGATGGATGGTTCTACGAGTACATTGTAGATACGGGCGATGGCGAGAAAGTATGCCTGGACCCTTACGCAGTGTCGATGGCTGTATTCTTGAATGACGGAACACCGGGACGAGCCGCCGTAGTAAACATCCACAGCGACAAAGCGAAACCGGACGAATGGCGCGACAGGCATGAGTGTGCTGGAAATTCCGTAAACAGTGGCATTTGCCGCGGTACGGACGCAATCGTTTACGAGGTTTCCGTCCGCGATGCCACAATCAAACCAGATGGCAGAGGCGGCACATACACCGCACTTATCGACAAACTCGACTATTTCGCCGAACTTGGCGTAACTCATATACAACTAATGCCAGTGCTGAAGTTTTATAACACCGATGAAACTAACAAGAGTTATGAAGCGGACGGCACTACAAAAAACAACAATTACAACTGGGGATACGACCCGCAAAGCTGGTTCACGCCAGAAGGCTGGTTCTCAGAGGCACCAGAAAATCCATATATGCGGATAAAAGAGCTTCGTTCGCTAGTGGCAGCGGCACATCAAAAAGGGCTCCGCGTAATACTCGACGTTGTATATAACCACATTTCACGCACATCGCTTTTGGACGACATTGTGCCCGGCTACTATTTCCGCTTAGACAATGACGGCAACTACCTTAACGGCTCGTGCTGCGGCAACGACACGGCTTCCGAGCACGCCATGATGCGCCGCCTCATCATCGATTCAGCGACATTCTTTGTAAAAGAATACGGCGTGGATGGTTTCCGTTTCGACATAATGGGGCTTATAGACAGCGAAACGATGCTCAACTGTTTTGAAGAATGCAGAAAAATCAAAGAAGATATGCTTTTTATAGGCGAGGGCTGGAAGCTTTATACAGGCGCCAAAGACACGGTCGGTATGGATCAGAATTACATGACGAAAACTGATGATATCGCCGTGTTTAACGATGAATTCCGCGATTTGTGCAAAGGCGGCGGTTTTAACGAGCGAATGCCAGCGTTTTTGAACGGCGGACAATTTGAAAGCGAACAAATCGAAAATCTTTTCTACAACTGTACTGGCCGCCCCCAAACCAATTACACGGCTGATAATCCAGCAGATAGCGTACTTTATATCGCATGTCACGACGGGCTAACGCTCCATGATTCAATCGTTCTGAATACAGATACCGATGAATCGACAGAAGAAGGACAGCTTGAAGTTTTACGAAGACTTAAACTTTCGAACGCGCTTCTTCTTACAAGCCAAGGAATTGCTTTTATTCATGCTGGTCAGGAACTTGGCCGTTCAAAAGCATTGCCCGAAAGAAAAGAAGGTGTGCCAGAGACGGAAGGCTTGTTCGTAAAAAATAGCTACCAGTCATCAGATTTGATAAACCGTATACATTGGCAGCCTGAAAATAATGCTGAAAAAACGTATTCGTGCCTTATTCCGTATACGCGGGGGCTTATCTCGCTTAGAAAGGCACATAAAGTGTTCCGTATGAAAACTCAAGCTGATATTGAAAGAGCCGCACGTTTCATACAAACGCTAGAACTTCAGCAAGTTTTGTTCTATTCGCTTGATGATGGCGATTTTATCTGGTATTTGGCATTCAACGCGAGCAAAAATGATGTTAAACTGACTTTACCGTTGTCACAATCAGAACAAAAAGCTGATGTTTTTGCTGACGCAGACACTGCATCTTCATCTCCTTTATATCAGGAAGATGTCTCAGCTTGTAAGCTCTTTGTTGAGCGACTATCTGCAAAGGTAATCAGGGTAAAGAAATGAACGTACTTTTAATCATCCTCGGAATCATCAGTATTGGCTACGACGTTACATTAATCTCGCTAAATCCAGGTACATTCTGGGACAATGTCTTTTCTTTCACCCATATTTGGCTAGCTCTCGGCGCATATCTTATTTTTGTCGGGATATACAGGATAAAAACACGTCACTCATTTTGGAGTATCTGGAAACGATGGCTGAGAATAACTTTCATAAGCTTGGCAAGCATTGCTGCCGTTATTTCAGTAATCAATCTGATTTTTATCCTTACTCCCGATGTTGTAACCATAGATGATAAAGCAGAGCATGTAATCCTTCTTGGGGGCGGCATTGACAAAGACGGTAATGTCTCATCAGCTGTTATAAGCCGGATCGAAAAAGCTGCTGAATATTTAAATGCGAATAAAGACGCGATTTGCGTTGTCACAGGCGGTGTTCTTGATTGGTTGCCTTATCCTGAAGCGCCGGAGCTGAAAAACCAGCTTGTAAAAAGGGGAGTTGAGCCAGAACGCATACTTGTCGAGGATAAAGCACTTGATACGATACAAAACTTTCAGTACAGCTGCAAAATGCTTGCCGAATACAAAGGCGTGAGCGTACAAGAGATACTTGAAACGCCGACAGCTGTTGTTACAAGCCGCTTCCATCTGCGTCGTTCAGAAAGGCTCGCTAAGCGTATTGGATTCACGAACATAAAAGGCATTGCTGCAAAATGTCCGGCAATTTATGTGCTTCATGATTACGTCCGTGAAATTTGCGCGTACGTAAAGCTGAACCTACGGATTTTATTTACAGGTGAACCAAAATCAATGCAATTTGATAAATAACATTCTTCGTGTTATAGTCAATAATAGGTTTCCAAAACTAAGGAGAACAATATGAAGAGTTTATCAAGATTTATCACACTTTTGTTTGTGCTGTCAGCAATCAGCCCGCTTTTCGCGCAAACTTCAAGAACCGCCACAACTCAATCAAACACAACGATAAATGATGGATTCGTTTTCGTTGAGGGCGGAACGTTCACAATGGGAAACAACTCCAGCAATAAGAACGAAAAGCCCGCGCATAAAGTCACTGTAAGCAGCTTTTACATTTGCGACCATGAAGTGACACAAGCTGAATATGCGTCTGTTATGTGGATGAATCCAAGCAACAATGTGGGAGACAATCTTCCTGTAGAAAATGTTAAATGGTACGACGCCATTGAATACTGCAACAGGCTTAGCCGGAGCAAAGGACTTTCACCGTGCTATCAAAATACTCATGGTGTGTTCACATGCGACTGGACTGCAAACGGCTATCGGCTACCGACAGAAGCAGAATGGGAGTATGCCGCAAGAGGTGGCTCAAAAAGTAGAGGATATACGTTCTGTGGAAGCAACAAAATCAGCACGGTCGCTTGGTATAGTGAAAACAGCGATTATATGTCGCATGAAGTAAAGACAAAGCAGCCTAACGAACTGAAACTTTACGATATGAACGGCAACTTGTTTGAATGGTGCTGGGATATATACGGCAGCTATGGCAGTTCCGCAGAAACAAACCCAAAAGGCAAGACGGACGGATATAATTATGTCATTCGTGGTGGAAGCTACTATGACATTCCTTCGGACACTACTGTTTCAGCAAGATATTATCAAGATCCAAGTGGAGGTGGTGATAATCTTGGTTTCCGCGTTGTACGTAATGCCGTCCAAAGTGGAAAAAACAGCACTTCTTCCGTAACCCAAACAACGACGAAAACTAAAGGAATGGTATTCGTTAAAGGCGGCACGTTCGCTATGGGAAGCAATACTGATGAATACAATGAACAGCGTATACATGACATAACAGTGAGCAGCTTCTATATGTGCGACCACGAAGTTACTCAGGCGGAATTCGCAGCTGTTATAGGAACGTATCCGAGCCTTTTTGAAGGAAGCAACAGACCAGTCGAACAAGTTTCATGGTTCGATGCAGTAGAATACTGCAATATGCTTAGTAAAAAAGAGGGGCTGACTCCTTGCTATAGTTATGACGGGGCAGTTAAATGTGATTGGAATGCTAACGGTTACAGGCTCCCGACAGAAGCAGAATGGGAGTATGCCGCAAGAGGCGGAAGCAAAAGCCGCGGATACAAATACAGCGGAAGCAACAGAATAGAAACTGTCGCTTGGTACAACGGCAACAGCAATGAAGAGACGCATGATGTAAAAACAAAACAGCCGAATGAGCTTAGTATATACGATTTGAGTGGCAATGTCGGTGAATGGTGCTGGGATTGGTACGATTATTATTATCCGAGTTATTATGAAGGTTCAAAATCGACGAATCCGCATGGACCAGATTCACCACTGTCATACAATGATTCTAGAATTAACCGTGGTGCATTCTGGTGCGGAGATGCAGATTATTGCCGAGTCTCTGCAAGACTCTTTAATGGACCGGATGAAGTCCGTGCAAGTGTTGGCTTCCGAGTGGTAAGAAAAGCGGAATAATTCTATTGTTTTTTTTCATAGAAACAAGTAGAATCGGCTCATTATGATAGCTGTTTTCGTTAACTGTGCGACCGTTATCGTCGGTTCGCTTCTTGGTTGCCTTTTCGCAAGGAAAATAACAAAAGCTTTCTCTGATGTTGTGTCAACTGGAGCCGGAATTATCTCCCTTATGCTCGGACTCCAGATGGCAATGAAATACGACAGTATTATCTGCCTTGCTCTCTGCCTTATTTTAGGCGGACTTTTGGGAACGCTGATAGATATAGACGGGGCCATCCTGAAGTTCGGAAAAAAGCTCGAAGGCCTGGTTTCCCGGAAAAAACAGGAACCCGCAACCAACGCAACTGCAGCAACCGACGCAACTGCAGATACACGCAGCCAAAAGAACTTCGCGTTCGCATTCCTTAACGCATCTGTTCTTTTCTGCGTCGGCTCAATGGCAATCCTCGGCTCGTTCCAGGCTGGAATAGACCACGACTACACGCTTATCTTCACAAAATCGATTCTCGACGGCTTTATGGCGATAGTTTTTGCGGCATCTATGGGAATAGGCACGCTGTTCTCTTTTCTCGCGATACTCGTTTATCAGGGTGCGCTTACGCTTCTGTCGTCGTTTATCGCGCCGTATATCAGCGACCTGATGCTTACCGAGCTTACAGCATGCGGTGGAGCAATGATTATAATGATAGGTTTCAACCTGCTTTCAATAAAGAACATCAAAACAGCGAATTTCCTTCCAGGACTGCTGTTTGTTGTGGGTTATGTCTTGCTTAAGAATTTTATACCGCTCCCGTAGTTTATGATGTAGAATAAAGCCTAAAGGAAGGATATAAAGATGAAGGAAGAGAATTTTAAAAAACTTACTGATTACCTTGATTCGCTGCTTGAAACAGGAATCCCGTCAGTTGATTGTATTGTTTATCAAAACCATAAGCAGATTTTCCGCCATATGAACGGAACTGTCGATTTGAATCATACCATTCCTGTAAGCCCAGATACACTTTACATGATGTTTTCCATGACGAAAGTACAGACGATGACAGCTATTATGCAGCTTGTTGAGCAGGGGAAGCTTTCGCTGGAAGATGATGTGGCGAAATATCTGCCAGCATATAAAAATGCATACATTGAAAAAAACGGAAAGAAAGTTCCTGTAACTGAGATGAAACTGAAGCATCTCGTTTCAATGCAGTCAGGACTTGATTACGACCTTGAGCGTCCTGGAATACAGCGCGTTTTAAAAGAGAAGGGGCAGAGTGCTACAACACGAGAGCTTGTTGACTCTTTTGTAGAAAGCCCGTTATTGTTCCAGCCTGGAACGCACTTTTTGTACAGTCTTAGCCATGATGTCGCCGCCGCAATCATCGAGGTTGTAACAGGCATTAGTTATGGCGAGTATCTTAAGAAAAACATCTGGGAGCCGCTCGGCTTAAAGAAAACATTCTTCGCAAAACCGGATAACAGTTCTGTTAAAGGGCTTGCGCAGCAGTATATAAACGAAAACGAAATAATCGTCCCTATGGATCAGACATGCTGCTACCAGCTTTCTGAAAGCTATGAGAGCGGTGGAGCGGGTCTTATAAGCTGCACGGATGATTACGTAAAGCTTGCTGATACGCTTGCTTGCGGCGGCGAAACCGCAGACGGGGTTCGCATTCTTAAGCCGGAGACGATAGAGCAAATAAAAGTTAATCTTCTTGGAAAAGATTCTCTTGACGATTTGCATAATACAATGGGACGCATTGCTTACGGCTATGGTTGCGGAATGTCGGTTCTTCTTCATCCGGAGCTTGTGAAGTCTCCGTCTCCGGCTGGCGTTTTTGGCTGGGACGGTGCGGCAGGAAGCTGCATCACAATGGATACAGCTTCTAAGTCATGCTTTGTGTTTACTATGCACGTACGGAACTACGGAAAGGCGTATGACATCATACATCCGGATATCCGTGATTTTGTGTTTGGGAAATAGTTGAAAAGATAATATAAAAAGCGGCGAACCATAAGTTAAAGCTTAGAAGTTCGCCGTTTTTTTTATCTGGAAAAGGTGGGGTGTAGGGCGGGAAAACGCTCTTTGTAAAGAAATTAATATCCTTTTCGTTTCTTACCAAACAGCATGTTCTGGTAACAGCGAAGACATCCCGGGAAAATCGCACCTGGGCATTCGACCATCGCGTGACGGAACTTGTTCGCGCGCTCACCGTTATAAATCTCTTTGAAAGACTTTTCTTTTATGTTGCCAAGCGGATATTCCACATAATCAGCGCAGAACGTTACATCACCATTATAGTTGATGTTTGCCTGTGTCCACGGAACAATACAGTGATCGCGAACAGGAATTTCGAGCTGATGATAGTATTCGTGCGTCTTTTCTGGGTTAAGGGCTGGAACTGTGATGCTCAGATAGCCATAGTCGGTTGAATGGATTGTATTGAGTGTTTTGTGAAGCTCGGCCCCATCGATATTTTCGTTATAACCAGTGTTATAAGCTTCAAGACAAACGCTTTCTACGCCGAGTTTTTCGCGGAAAAACTCTTTGTGTCTTGCGACAATCTCGTCGTTTGTGTATGTACCCAAGTTGTAGATATGCCAGTCAATATTGAAGTCCTTACATGCAACTGCGAGATTCTGCAAATCCTTGTAGTTCTTGTTTGTAACTGTCGTAACAATACCCATCGCAGGCAAGCGTGAATGCTGCTTTTCTTTTTCACGGTTGATAGCCTCGAATCCCTTAACGACGCGATCGTAACTTCCCGGACCGCGCAAGTCATCGTTTACTTCACGGAATGCATCGAGAGAAACGAAAACAACGTTCCACTGGTCGCGAACGATTCTTTCCGCATATTTTTCAAGAAGCGTACCGTTCGTGTTTACAGAGCAGAAGGAACCGCTCTTCTGGATATAATCTACAAGGTCGCACAAATCTGGATAAAGGAAAGGCTCGCCACCCCAAAGATAGTAAACAGGGCGCTTGTATTTAAGCTCGTCAACGAGTTTTTTGTATGTTTCGAGCGGGACTATTGATTTTGCTTCATTTGCTGCAAATTCGCCCTTAAGATAGCCTTTGTCGCCTCTCTGACCGCACATTTTACAGCGAAGATTGCACAATGGAGTCAGCTTGAAGTAAATAAGGCTGAAATTCTTCATGTGGTCGTAGCCTTCAAAGTGGCGTTTCTTTATAAGAGCTTTTCCAAGGTTCCAAAATCCATGGAGCATTCGTTCTCCCATTTTGAAGTTCATTTTAAAAAGCTTAGGTACAACGGAAAAGTTTGATTTAGGTTTCATTTGTATATCTCCAATTAGTTTGTAAGTGATTTCATTGATTTAGAGATACACCACGCAAGGAAATTCTTAGGAACAAGACCGGATGCAAAAGCTACAATCTTGTTTGTAAAACCGGCTCTTACGTAGGATCTTTTTGCAAGAACGGAATTCACCGCGCACTTAGCTACGGCGTAAGCAGACATTCCGTTTTTGTATGAAAATCGCTTATATTTTTCACTGACAATACCGCAGTTATTGTCAAATTGAGTGCGTATATAACCAGGTTGCACGCATGTAACGTTAACGCCGTACGCTGAAAGTTCGTGGCGTAATGCGAGCGAGTAATTGAGTACATAGCTTTTGCTTGCGGCATAAGAAGCAAAAAGCGGAGTAGGCTGATTACCCGCAATTGAACCGATGTTCAGTATCGAACCGGATTTGCGTTCTGCCATATCTTTACCAAAAACTGTACACATTTGTGTAAGTGTTAAGATATTCAGTTTCAACATTCCGGGAGTTTTTTCGCCAAGTTCGATAGAAGGACCGTAAAGTCCGCAACCGGCGTTGTTAACAAGCAAGTTTATCTTTATTCCTTCCGCTTCACAGAAGTTGAAGACTTCTTGCGCGGCATTTTCTTTGGAAAGATCGCACGGAAAGATTTTCACTTCAATTCCGATTTTTTCGATCAATTCGTTCTTAAGTTGTTCCAGCTTGTCTTGGCTACGGGCAACAAGAACAACGTTCCATTTCTTTTCTGCCAGTATGGTAGCAGTTTCTTTACCGACTCCTCCGGATGCACCGGTTACAAGAGCCCATTTATAATTGTTCATAAATTATAGTATACAACAGTTACAATATATAAACAACAGGTCCAAAAATCATGTGCTATTGACTATTTTCGTTTTCTCTTGTAATTCATCAGAAACAGCTTTTTTAGCGGAGAAGTTAATGCAGATTTCTAACCGATATTTCGGAAATGCAAGTTTTTACAAAAGGGCTTTGTTCATAGCACTGCCTGTAATGGCGCAGATGCTTATTCAAAACCTTGTTTCCCTTATAGATAATTTCATGGTGTCCGGACTAGGAGATATAAAGATGTCCGGCGTAAATATAACCGGCCAGCTTATTTTTGTGTTTATGGTTCTGATGAACACAATCTGTATGTCCGGCGGAATATTTATGACGCAGTTTTCGGGAGCGAAGGACAAAGAAGGAATGAAGCAGTCTTTTTGCTTCAAATTGCTGTTCGGCTTTTTTGTCGTAATACTGTTTATGGTCGTCTGCATGGCTTTTCCGCGCGTATTCCTGCGACTTATGGTAATAGGAAACTCTCAGGCAGACGAGATTATCGACGTAGCGACTCAATATATGGTTCTGATGGGATTTATCGGATTTCCGATGATGATATCGAACGCCATTTCATCTTCATTACGCGAGATTGGAAAGGTCAAAGTTCCACTTGTAATTTCAGTTATAGCGACATGTGTTAACACATTATTCAACTGGATCCTGATATACGGCAACCTTGGCGCACCTCGCCTTGAAGTACGCGGTGCTGCCTATGCCACAATAATAGCGCGTGTCGTTGAAATGATTACGTTTATAGCTTATGTGGCGATAAAAAAGCCGCCTTTCGCTATAAAAATGCGCGACATGCTTCATATCAATTTCAAGCTGATAAAAGAGATATTCAAAAAAGGCAGCATGATATTGATGTCAGAAATGCTCTGGGTTATTTCAGAGACGATAACGACAGCTCTTTACAACGGACGTGGCGGCGCGGACGTTGTTTCTGGCATGGCGGCAGGATTTGCTATAGCGAACCTTTTCTTTGTGGCATTCGGCGGTATTACGACGTCCACGAGCGTCATAATCGGACAAACATTGGGGCAGGGCAAGCTTGACGAAGCGCGCCGCCAGAAAAAGTGGCTCCTGAACGCTGCGTTAATTTTTGGCGTGTTTATTGGGATTTTCGGCATGGCAACGATGCTGCTAGTGCCGGTGGTGTTCGGTAACCTTAGTGAGAGCGCACGCGACATTACGAATATGATGGTGTTCTTTATGTCGATTTTTATGCCGGTCTGGGTTTATGTAAACGCGCAGTTTGCCGTTTCACGGGCTGGCGGCGATACAGCTATGGGAATGTGGATAGATGTCACTACTAACCTGGCGCTCGTTCTGCCTGGAATGTTCTTAATGGCGCTTTACACGGATCTTGGTCCAGTAACCATGTACGTCCTGATAAAGTTCGTTGATTTTATAAAGATAACGATAGCGCACTTTTGGCTTAAAAAAGAGAAATGGGTCAAAAACCTTGCCGAGCTTAACAAGCAGTCGAGCGAGATTACTGCCTGATAATAAGGACTTTGTACTTATATGTACATGCCCCGGTCAGAAACGTCATCTTTCATAAGGTCAGCAAGCGTAACCCCGTCAAGATAACCTTCAATAAGTCTGTCGAGCTTTTTCCACATTGATAAAGTGCTGCAAACTGTTCTTCGCGGACACGCGGCAGCTCCTTCCTGCAAGCATGCTACAGGCGCAAGAGAGCCTTCTGTAAGGCGCAGAATCTCGCCAACCTTGTATTCCTCCGGCTTTCTGTTCAGTTTGTAACCACCGCCTTTACCGTGAGCCGCGTCAACGAATCCGTTCTTTGAAAGAAGCGTCATAATGGCTTCAATGTACTTTTGTGATATCTCCTGACGCTCCACGATTTCTTTGAGGGGAGTGCGTTCCGCGTTGCTATGCTCTGCAAGATCAATCATTACACGAAGAGCATATCTGCCTTTTGTAGAAACTACCATTTTTCCGCCTTTAACATAAGTTGCAATACGTCTGGTCTATTCGCAGCGAAGCTACCAGCGAGGCACGCTTCACTTAAAGCCTTGACTCAGCCGTTTTGACGCTTGATAACAATTATCAAGCATCAATGACAACGCCCGATATCCCTAAAATAAGGGATACCGGGCAATATGGGGGTCTCCAAAACTGGAGTTAATTACTTTTGAGTCCGCTTAGTCCTGGAACAACGGTGTTGAAAGATAGCGGTCACCTGTATCTGGCAAAAGCGCTACTATCTTCTTGCCTTTGTTCTCTGGACGTTTTGCAAGCTCTATAGCAGCCCATACAGCTGCACCGCTTGAAATACCAACAAGAACGCCTTCTTTCTGTCCGACTTTCTTACCGGCGGCAAAAGCATCTTCGTTTTCTACGGGGATAATCTCATCGTAGACCTTTGTATCAAGAACGTCTGGAACGAAACCAGCACCGATTCCCTGAATCTTATGTGCACCAGCTGTACCCTTGCTGAGAACAGGGCTTGATGCCGGCTCAACAGCGACGACTTTTACGTTCTTGTTCTTTGACTTGAGATACTGACCAACACCAGTTATCGTACCGCCTGTACCAACTCCGGCTACGAAGATGTCTACGTCGCCGTCCGTGTCTTCCCAAATCTCTGGGCCTGTTGTCTCAAGATGAGCCTTGGGGTTTGAAGGGTTAACGAACTGACCAGGAATAAAGCTGTTCGGTGTTGTATCCGCCAGCTCCTGTGCTTTTGCAATGGCGCCTTTCATACCTTTTGCTCCTTCCGTAAGAACGAGCTCCGCACCGTATGCTTTCATAAGCTGGCGGCGCTCTACGGACATCGTTTCCGGCATGACGATGATAATCTTGTAGCCACGGGCGGCGGCGACAGACGCAAGGCCGATTCCCGTATTACCAGAGGTTGGCTCAATAATAACTGAGTCTTTTTTAAGCTTTCCGGACTTCTCTGCGTCATCAAGCATTGCCTTAGCAATTCTGTCTTTTACGCTACCTGCCGGGTTAAAATACTCAAGCTTTGCGTATACTTTTGCACCGAGTGAAAGCTCCTCTTCAATATGAGTAAGCTCAAGAAGCGGTGTGTGACCGATAAGCTGGTCCGCTGCTGTAAAAATCCTTGCCATAATACGAAAATCTCCTTTTATTTTTGCGTCCGCATGGCACGTCCGCGATATTGTCTATTTAGCTGCTTTGAACGCGTTGTCAAGGTCAGCAATAATGTCATCTATATGCTCTGTACCGATTGAAAGCCTTATCGTGCTCTGTGTAATGCCCTGGTCAGCGAGCTCGGCTTCTGAAAGTTGGCTGTGTGTCGTTGTTGCTGGGTGAATTACGAGCGACTTAACATCGGCTACGTTTGCGAGCAAACTGAATATCTTAAGGTTGTCGATAAACTTCCATGCAGCATCTTTTCCGCCCTTAATCTCAAACGTGAAGATTGAGCCTGCGCCAAGCGGGAAGTATTTCTTGTAAAGCGCATGCTGAGGATGGCTTTCAAGAACAGGATGGTTCACTTTCTCAACCTGAGGATGCTTGCTAAGATATTCTACAACTTTCAATGCGTTTGATACATGGCGCTCAAGGCGCAGGCTAAGCGTTTCAAGTCCCTGAAGCAGTATAAAAGCGTTGAACGGGCTTAATGTAGCACCTGTATCGCGCAAAATAACTGCACGGATTCTTGTTACGTATGCTGCGGCTCCAACAGCTTCCGTGAACTTTACGCCGTGATAGCTTGGGTCACCGTCTGTAAGAAGCGGGAACTTGCCGCTTGCTTTCCAGTCGAACTTTCCGCTGTCTACGATAACGCCGCCAAGCGATGTTCCGTGACCACCGATGAACTTCGTGGCTGAATGAACGACGATATCTGCTCCGTGCTCAATAGGGCGGAAAAGGTAAGGCGTTCCGAATGTGTTATCAACAATAAGCGGAATCTTGTTTTTGTGCGCAATTTCCGCGATAGCCTCAACGTCAAGAATATCGGAGTTTGGGTTTCCGAGCGTCTCGATGAAAATGGCTTTTGTGTTCGGTTTAATTGCTTTTGCAAAATTGTTTACATCGTTTCCATCGACGAAAGTTGTGTCGATGCCGAAGCCTGCAAGTGTGTGGGCGAGCAAGTTGTATGTGCCGCCGTAGATTGTCTTTGAGCTTACGATGTGATCACCATTTCCGGCGATGTTCTGGAAAGCGTATGTGATTGCTGCTGCACCGCTTGCAACAGCGAGACCTGCGACACCGCCTTCAAGAGCAGCTACGCGCTCCTCAAAAACGCCCTGTGTGGTGTTTGTAAGACGTCCGTAAATGTTACCGGCATCAGCAAGACCGAAGCGGGCAGCGGCATGTGCCGCGTTATGGAATACGTATGCTGCTGTCTGATAAATAGGTACAGCGCGTGAATCTGTGGTTGGGTCAGCGTTCTCCTGACCTACATGTAATTGTAATGTTTCAAAGTGAAGTTTGTTCTCGTTTGACATAAATTGCTCCTGTTATAGCGTGTAAATTAAAGTTTGAAGCGGCACAAGCCACTTTTGTGTTTGTGAGAGGACAGCAACAGGAGCGCATCCTTCCGTAGCGGAAATTGGCACGAACGAGTTTTTCGAAATAATCGGTCATTTATCTGTCCTCCTTTTAAGCCTTCGCAACAGCGATAAGCCTAGTATTTTGTTCGTCAGTATTCGTCCAGCACGAAACTCATGCTTGGTATGTTTTATTTATAAACCTATTAACCTATAATGTCAATAGGTAAACGTAAAAAAAATACAATTATTACAAAAAAAATGCGGACCGCTTAGAACAGTCCGCATAAAACATCATTTCTTCGATTTTCCCAGATACGCTTCTTTTACTGTATCGTTTTCAAGAAGCTCTTTTCCGCTTCCAGAAAGCACGATGTTTCCGGTTTCAATTACGTATGCGATATCAGCAGTCTTAAGAGCCATGTTCGCGTTCTGTTCAATAAGAAGAATAGTAACGCCTTTTTTGTTTATCTCTTTAATAATGCTGAATATCTGCTGAACAATAAGTGGGGCAAGACCAAGGGAAGGCTCGTCCATCATCATAAGCTTAGGGCGGCTCATAAGCGCACGTCCTACTGCAAGCATCTGCTGTTCACCACCGGAAAGCGTACCAGCATACTGCCAGTAACGTTCTTTAAGGCGTGGAAAAAGCTCATAAACCCAATCGAGGTCTTTCTCAATCTCTTTTTTGTCGTTGCGTAAGTATGCGCCAATCTTAAGGTTTTCCTGTACTGTAAGATCTGTAAATACCCTGCGTCCTTCCGGCACAAGCGCAATTCCTTCCTTACAGACTTTGTTAATCGGGAAACCGAGGATTTCCTTATCGTTAACTGTTATTGAGCCGGACTGCGCTTTGACGAGGCCGCTTATAGTGCGCAAAAGAGTAGATTTACCGGCACCGTTCGCTCCGATAAGAGTAACAATCTTTCCTTCGGGAACCTCAAGGTTTATTCCCTGTAATGCCTTAATTCCGCCGTATGATACGTTCAAATCTTTAATTTTAAGCATTTTACTATTCCTCGCTTTCACCCAGATAAGCCGCTATAACCTCAGGGTTGTTCTGTACTTCCTCCGGGGTTCCATGAGCAATGAGCGCGCCAAAATTAAGAACATATATCCTGTCGGAAATATTCATTACAAGATCCATGTGGTGCTCAATCATAAAGACTGTAAGGTTAAAATCGGTACGGATTTTTCCAATGAACGATGTAAGCTCGTCTGTTTCTTGCGGGTTCATACCGGCTGCAGGCTCATCAAGCAACAAAAGGGAAGGCTCTGTTGCAAGAGCGCGTGCAATTTCAAGACGGCGCTGTAAACCGTACGGAAGCGATGTACAAATCTCGTCCTTTACGTCATATAGTCCAAGAATCTTCAAAAGCTCGGCTGTTTCTTCACGCTGGCGTTTTTCCTCAGCCCAATTGAGCCTGAACGTCGCTGTAAAAATGTTGCTCGTGCGTCTTAAATGCTTTGCTATAAGTACGTTGTCAAAAACTGTCTGTGTCTTCCAAAGACGGATGTTCTGGAACGTTCTCGCGATTCCAAGCTTCGTAATCTTATCAGGTGAAGGCTCAATGCGCTTTGTATATTTACCGTTATCCGTTCCTGCATAAAGCTTTTTCATCTTTCCGGAAGGGTAGTTCTCGACTATCTCCTTACCGTTAAAATAAACAGCTCCGTTCGTAGGGGCATATACGCCAGTAATAACGTTGAAAGCAGTCGTTTTTCCGGCTCCGTTCGGACCTATAAGCGAAACAATCTCGCCTTTGTTTACTTCAAGAGAGAGTGAGTGAACAGCGACAACACCGCCGAACTGCATCGTTACATCCTGAAGCTTCAAAACATTTTCGCTCATTTTGTCTCTCCTTTGCTGCTTGTCTGCTTTTTAGAGGCGAACTTTTTCGGAAGCTTCTTAAAGAATGCAATTATTCGCGCGATAGAGAACTCTTTATCGCCCATAATTCCTTTCTGGTAAAAAAGAACAATAGCCATAATAACTACAGAGAACACAACCTTGCGGAAACCAGGACGCAGCAAAGGCACATGCCAGTCACCGATGTATGTATTGGCGTTGTCAAGGAAGCGGAGCCACCATTCAGAACATGCTATGAAGAGGAATGATGATATGCAGCTTCCAGTGACGGAACCGATACCGCCTATAACGACGATAAGAAGAATCTCATACGTCATTGCGGACTTAAACTGGTTTGCCTGAATTGTCGTCTGGAACATAGCGAGCAATGCGCCAGAAATACCCGCGAAGAACGAGCTGATAATGAAAGCCATGCGTTTGTGGTGAGCAAGGTTTATTCCCATCGCCTCAGCAGCGACTTCATCATCACGGATAGCCTTGAAAGCACGTCCGTATGTTGAATTGATAAGAAGCACGATAATCGCTATACAAATGCCCGAAACCGCGAACGGAAAGAGCGTGCTTTTGAAAACCGGATATTTTCTAAGAAGGTTAGAGCCGTTCGTTATAACGCCGAGCTTGTCCCACTGGAAAATAGCGCGGATAATTTCCGCAAAACCGAGCGTCGCAATCGCTAGGTAGTCTGACTTTAGCTTGAGAACAGGAAGTCCGATTAAGAACGCGAACAAAGCCGCCACAAGCCCTGCCAAGATTATAGCAATCACGACAGGAAGCGCGAAATGGATTATACCGCCGTCAAAGTACTGGTAAACCGTAACGCGCTGATCTTCCGGGATTGTGAAAATACCGTATGTGTATGCGCCAAGCAGCATGAATCCTGCCTGTCCAAGTGAGAAAAGACCTGTAAAACCGTTCAAAAGATTCATCGAAACTGCGACAAGGGCATATATCGCGCCTTTTTTAAGAACGGTGAACAACATTGAAGTTCGTGGAAGAATCTGCTCAAGAATTGCTATAATAACGAAAAGCAAAGCAAGAAGCGTAAAGCCGATTATCAGATCCTTTCGTTTTTTTATGTCTATTATCTTGTTTTCCATATTAAAATCCTTTCTTACCGTCCATTAAACTTTATCAGTTGATTTCTCGCCGAAAAGTCCTGTCGGCATAAACATAAGGACTATTATGAGCAGAACGAAAGTAAAAGCATCGCTGAACGTTGTCCAGCCAAGACCTTTTATGATGTTCTCGCAAATACCGATTATAAACGCACCGATAACCGCGCCTGGAATTGAGCCGATACCGCCGAAAACAGCCGCTACGAACGCTTTCAAGCCTGGCATCGCGCCGACTGTCGGGGTAACGCCGGTGTAGTTCGAGAAAAACAAAATCGAGCCTACAGCCGCAAGGAACGAACCGATGATGAACGTCATGCTTATAACGGCATCAAGCTTGATTCCCATAAGCTCAGCCGTCTCAAAATCCTTGGAAACGGCGCGCATCGCCATACCGATTTTCGTGTGTTTGATAAGCATAACAAGGGCTACGACGAGCAGCACAGTAAGAATCGGGGTGATGACAGTAACACGCTTTGTCATGCTTCCCATAATCTCGATAGAATCGCTGATCCACGGAATTGAAGGGTAGTATTTTGTAAGACCGCCCGTTATATATAAAGCAAGATTCTGCAGCAGGTAGGACATACCGATTGCAGAAATCATAATACTCATTCTTGGTGCATTCCTCAAAGGCTTATAGGCAATGCGTTCTACTGCAAAGCCGAGCACAACCGTTAGAATTATTGTAAGAGGAATAGAAACGTACAATGGGAACGCTGTATATGAATAAACCATTATAAGACCGGCAGCCATGAAAACATCACCGTGAGCAAAGTTTATAAGACGAAGGATGCCGTAAACCATTGTGTAACCAATAGCGATAAGCGCGTATTGGCCTCCTGTGGAAATACCCGCCAGGATATATGGTAGATTTGTACTAAAAAAACTCATTTTCAAACTATCTAAAAAAACAAGAAACGACCCCGCCTTTTGGGCGGAGTCGATAACTAACACTAAGTTTTAACGCTTATTTAACTTTCTGAACAGCAATGAAGTCCCATTTACCGGTAGCGTTGTTTACTTTCTTTACGTAAGCAACGTCGCGCTTTGCGTCACCTGTAGCATCGAACTCGATCAAACCAGAAACACCTGTGTATTTGGTTGTCGGCAATGCTTTCATAACGTCGATGCTCTTTGTTGAGCCGGCGTTCTTAAGAGCTTCAAGAGCTGTGTAGTATGCATCGAATCCCATTGCAGAAACAGCTGCGATCTCGTCGTCGCCACCGTTGTTTGTCTTTGCTGTAGCGTCTGTGTTCAAGTAGTTGCGGAATCCGTTTACGAAGTCAACAACGTTCTTGTCTGTGCTTCCTTCTACGAAGAACGTAGTTACGAAAATCTGAACATTTGTGCCTTTTGCAGCTGCAAGAACAACGTTAGAATCCCAAGTATCACCAGCAAGGATAGGTACAGGAAGTCCCTGTGTGTTAGCCTGCTCGATGATAAGAGCTGCAGCTTCTGTAGAAACAGGTGAAACGAAAACGTCTGCGCCCTGGTTCTTTGCGTTAGCTACGTATGCTGCGAAATCGCTTGTTCCGTCTGGGAATGTCTCGAATACAACTGTTCCGCCGAGCTTCTTGAAAGCCTCGATGAAGTAGTTACAAAGACCTACAGCGTAGTCATCGCCGAGCTTTGCAAGACAGTAAGCTTTCTTTGCCTTGAAGTTGTCAACTGCGAAGTTAGCAAGAACTGTTCCCTGGAAAGGATCGAGGAAGCAGATGCGGAAATAGTGGCTGTTTCCGAGCGTAACCTGTGGGTTTGTACATGTAACACCGATTACAGGGATATCTGCGTTTGCGAAAGTATCGCTTGCTGCAATAGAAACGCCTGAGCCGTATGAGCCAAGAACAACAGAAACGTTCTTGCTAACGAGCTCAGAAGCTGCTGTAACAGCCTTGTCGTTTGATGATTCGTTATCTACGATCTCAAGCTGAACCTTATACTCTTTGCCGTCGATTACAACAGATGGAGTAACCTTGTTCGCATACTGGATACCAAGTGTCTCCTGTTTTCCACCAGCGCCGTTATCACCAGAAGCAGGTTCATAAACACCAATTTTTATGACATTGGAATCTTTTCCGCTACAGCCAATAACTGTAAGGGCAGCCAAAACCAAAATTAAAAGATAAAGTACTTTCTTCATTTTTTAAGACCTCCTCTTAAAAACTTAAATAAAAGTATATCAAAAGGTATGTTTTATTGTCCAGAAAAAAAATGGGGGAGCGCACGAACGCGAGACTGCCATAGTGCGCGAAGTTCGCCGACACGCGCGATAACTTGAGGAGCTCGCAAAATTCCTCAAGAAAATTACTCCCCGAGAACGTCCGCGAAATATCCCGATGACGATATCGGCTCGCCACCGTTTATCAGATGATTCACGTCACCCAGCCGTTCCACGCGGAAAAAAGCCTGTCCCTCAAGCCGTTCCTCACTGTTCACGACCGTTATCGAAGTCGGCGCGACAAAAAATCCCTGCCACAGCTGCATCGGCGACATACCCAAAAGATGCGCGATTATCGTGAACATAACCCCAAGGTGGCAGAAGAACACAAGCGTCTTTTCCTGCGGATAGTCATCCTTCACCGATTTCAGATGATACTTCACAATCGGGTCGCTCCAGTTATGATTCGGAACGGGATCCTTCACATCGTAAATGCCTTTTTCGTTACGCACGTAGCCATTTTCCGCAAGGATTCCGTCAATCCCGTCGCATACCATCTTGTATTTATCCGCGATTTTTCCGCCTTTCATAAAATCGCTTTTCATCCACTCGTCTTTGTCAAAGAATCTTTTGTCAGAAACAAAGTATTCAGGCATCAAATCCCAGCACATAGTCTCTTTTCCAGCGAGAGACTTATCGTTCACATTATCAGGGTAAATAGTACGATAGTAGAACTCCTGAAGCCATTCACAAGTGACAGCTTCAACCCCAAGAGCCTTTATAGAAGGAGCTGCCGTCTCCTGTGCGCGCCCAAGAGACGATACATAGATTTTCGAAACGTTCTTCCATGCAGAGACACGCTTTGTAAGAAGCTCGACCTCTCTTTTACCTTTATCTGTAAGACTGTCGTGGGCGTAATCAGGATCGCCGTGACGAATGAATATCAAGCGCATTTTAACCTCAACTATTAAGTGTTGAAAAAATCATCAACGTTTATGAACGGCTCATCAGGCTTCCGTCTGGAATAGATGTCTTTGTAAATCAATATGACACTTCTTCGGTGCTGGATAAAGTTCTCTTCATGGTCCAGAGCAACGTATTTGCAGGGCAGGGCTTCCAAAAATTCAATCATCGTCTTAAGAACCTGCTGATTGTAAAGATGATGCTCGCCCTTGTATTTACAGAACGCACCGTCGCCCAAAAACGCATAATCACCGCAGATCATGGCAAGACATCCCTTCGCATGGCACGACGGCATCGGCACTATCTGGATGTCATCAAAATCAGTCGGCTTTGAGATTACAGTACCAGAGAACGTATATTTTTTCGTGTATCCGCTGACGTAAAGATTCTCATAAGAGACATGCGGCAAGTTCGCAATGTGGTCAGGATGAAAATGCGACAGGACGATATTTTTCTTTCCCTGAACGCTGTTGACGGCTTCAGCTGCCTTTTCGCCCATGCCAACGTCGAAAACCCATGTGCAATCATTCCCACGGATAAAAACGACATCGCAGCAGAACGGCTTGAAAGTCGCCGGAAGATACGATATCCGGTCCGTAAGCGTTACAATCTGGGAACTTTCCGCCGTAGACATAGTGTTTGTCATTGGTTTTGTGATTTTTTTCAGCATAGCGTATTCTTGCAAAAAAGCACCGTTTGAGCAAGAGATGAGAGGATTGTGGGGAAGGGCGAGAGATGTGAGTTCGGCTGAGTGTGCACGAGTTCTGTGCGAGCGAGTTCCGGCGAGTTTTAGTGATGTGGTGAAAAAAATGCGTAAATACGCAAAAATTTCACGATAAAAAAGTTAAAAGTTAGATATTATTAAAAGATAGAAAGGGGAAGGATTAGCTCGAAACTTCACGCTTCGCGTTCGTTGCGGAATTCCCCTAGCTCCCAAGTCCTCACTCGCCGTCCTAAAGTCCGGCTCGCTCCGGTCTTGTCCGCTACCCCTTCTAGCGGGTGCATTTTCGCAGTGGCTCAATCGAAACTTGTTCAAAATACTATACCAGCTCGCATTTTTCAACTTTCAGCCGTCGCCCCATAACTTTAATACCCCTGTAAAAAAACGATTCATAATTTGGATGGAATGGCAAAAATAATATACAAAATATAATTTTACTGTTATAATAAATTCAGGGTAGGAACATCCGAATGAAAAAGTATAATTATACAGACTATACAGAAACATATGGTCGCATTATGCAGCTCAACAAGAACAAGCAGGAGCCTATCCATCGGTGGTATCCATTTGTTGAAGGATATTCAAAAGAGTTTATACAATCAATCATCAATGAAAATAAAAATGAAGGAAGAACAATAAAGTGCTGCCTTGAGCCCTTTTCGGGTAGCGGAACAACAGCTCTTGAGCTGCAATCCTTGGGAATTAAATGTTATTCATTTGAAGTAAATCCGTTGATGTATCTCATTGGAAAAGTAAAACTTGAAACTGATTATGATTATGACAGGGCTCAATATTGGTTTAATGATATAATCACTACACGTTCACAATTAAATAATTCAGATTTGGATTCTGTGTTCCCAACATTATATGAATCGGAAAACAGAAAAAAGTGGAATTATGATAAAGCTGTAGGACAAGCTGTAAAAAAAATTGACATAGCAATACAGACAATTACAGAACCGATTTATAAAGATTTATTTACAATTGCACTTGCTGCGATTCTTCTTGATGTTTCGAACTTATATAGAAATGGAAAATGTCTTTCATACAAAAAAAATTGGGAGGCTATAGAAATTTCAGAAGCAGATGTATTTAGTAAATTTGATGAAAAAGTAACAAAAGAATTGTTCGCCGATATAAAGAATTCAGCCAAGGTACGTTCTGCTGTTTTGCAAAAAAACAAAGCTTTTCTTTTCAATGAAGATTCTCGCTTTGCAATAAATGATAAGGTAAAAAATGAATCAGTAGATTTAGTCATTACATCTCCTCCATATCTTAATTCACGCGATTATACAGATACCTACATGCTTGAACTTAAAACATTGGGTTTTACAAAGGATAATGCTCAGATTCAAAATTTGCGCGAACAGACATTTCGATCTCATGTTCAGGTACACTGGGACGATGAAACAATGTTAGAAAATGCGCTGTTAAAAAAGACGCTAAAAGCATTGAATAAAGCTGCGGACGGTCTTGAGGTGTGGAATAACTCAATAATTGATATGGTTCGTCTATATTTTGTTGATATGGAAAAAATATTTGATGAACTGTATGTAAAAATGAAGATTGGCGGCAAGGTTTATTTCAATGTTTCAAACTCTGCATATTTTAATATAGAAATAAAAACACTTGATATATGTGCTTCAATCGCTGAACAGGTAGGTTTTTCTGTTCAGGAAATACGAAAGGCGCGCTATTTGAAAACCAGTCCGCAGCAGAAAGAACATGTAAAAAAATTGCTTGAAGGTGTAATTGTTTTGGAGAAGAAAGAAAAACATGAAACAAAATGAGTTTTATTTACCTATTCTGGATAAAGTTACAATATATGATTATTCCCTTTATAAATGTCCATTTGAAATAGATTTTTCTTCAAAATTGAATATTATCTATGGAACAAACGGAATTGGAAAAAGCACACTGTTAATGATAATTCTTTTTTCGATTATTGGACCGTATAAGGGAACCACAAAAACACAGATGCGTTTAGAGAAAAGAAGGGATAGCAGACCTTTATATGATCAAGATTTCTTTAAGGATAGAATGACAGAAGTGTCAGAAAATGCAAAAGTTGTTTCTGAGTTTCATGTAAATAAAAATAATTATAAAGTTACGCATTCTTTATTTGATGGCCGTTTGCTTGAAGTAGTTGTAAATGACGCTTTGTTACCAGGAAAAATAGGAAAATACAAGGATTATGAAACCAAATATTTTAAGAATAATGATGATAGTTATAAATCATATTTAATTTATAATTATCAAACATCTCTGAGTACCACAACTTTATTACCTGGAGGAATAAACACTCTTATAAATATGATTCAAGACGTTATGCTTTTTGATGAGGATAGAAGCCTGACATTTTGGAATATGAATTTACAAGAACTCATTATTGGAAAATATATTGTTGATGCTTCGTATTATGAGCAATTTTGTACTCAAAAGTTAAATACAAAAGCTGCTGAGAGTGCTTATAAAAAAAGTAGTGAAACTCATAATTTTATGTTGAAGTTTTTAAAACGTGAAAAGGACCGCCTGAAGGAAGAAGGATTAGATACTTCAAATATAGATTTAACAATAGAATTAAATACTCTTCAGAATGAAATTGAAAATCTGAATGAGAAGATTAAGGAAGAAAGGCTGGTTTATGAAAGGAAAAATTCTGATCTATTGCAATTAACAAACAAGGAAGAAAAATTAAAAGAAAAAAATATAGAGTTGAATGATAAATGGTATAATAATATTCTTCCTGATAGTTATAATAATTATTATAAAAAATTTTCGCCCAAGATGCTTTCAGATGTTTGCCCAATATGTGGAAACAAACATAGTTTTGATTTGAAAACTGAACAGTGTATAATATGTAAAGAAAAAATACATATTGAGAAAAATGTAGATATCTTAAAACTTGATATTGAAAGAAGCGATAATTCTAATAAGCTTGTAAAAATACGAAATGAAATACTCTTGCTAAAAAATGAAATAAATGAAATATCAAGTACGATAGCTTCTTTTAGAAAACAAATTTCCGATAAAAATGCTAGAATAAATAAAATTCAAGTGTATTTAAATCCAGATAATTCAAACGATGTAGATGAACAACGTTTAGCAAGGGCTCAACAAGACAGAGATATTGCTTTGCAGAAAATGAACTCTGAGAAATTAAAAGAAAATCAGATGCGGAAAAAAATTGAAGAAACTTTAGCTCAAAACTTTGATGTATTTAGAAAGTCATTTATAAATTATGCTATTTCTTTTTTCGGGGAGGAATATAAAGTTAATTTAAAACTCCCAATTTCGGATATTAATGAATCAGACGATGATAACATTTTACAGGATTTGATGATTAGTTTTATTCTAAATGAGAAAAGGAGAGATGACTGTTATATGCTTTCTGAATCACAGAGAATTTTTACAGATTTTGCATTTCGTTTTTCAATATTAACTACATATCATAATAAATCTTTTTTCATTTGTGAAACTCCAGACAGTACGCTTGATATGTTCCATGAAAAGAATGCAGTCAATACTTTTAAGCGGTATATTGATTCTGGTAACTCTCTTATCATAACTGCAAATGCTCGTAAAAGCAGTCTTATTTCTAATCTTTACAAAGCCTTTTCAAAAAAAGATGTAAATGTTGTTGATTTGACAGAGATGTCGATTTATTCAATGAAAAATAATTTTACATTTGATACATATTTACGAGAGGAGTCTTAAAATGACAGAGAACCCAAAACTTACAGAAAAAATATTGGTTTTTTTATATTGCATATCACAATTAGAACTTAAGATTAATATTAATACATTTCGTCGTTATATTTATCTGTATTATATGACAAAAGCCTTTTTCTCTGATTCAGAAACAGACGATGTTGTTATTTCCATTGAAAAGGGAAATGTAAAAATTGTGAATTTTGATGATATTCTGAATACTCTTCAATTACAAAATTATATTGAACTTGAAGATAATTTTATTATTATAAAAACAGCATTGAAGGATTATGTTGGAAAACTTGTTTCAAATGGTGCTATGCTTTTCCAGCTTTATAAACAAATTAACCCATTTGTAAATTTGTTAAAATCATATGATGACCAGTTTATTTTTACTATTTTTTTCTCAGAGCCAACTTATACAAGAGCTACGCAGGGGGCAGAAACGGAGATATCTCCATTAAAGAGTCAGTTGTCAAAGTTGTTACTGGAATTTAAGAAAAAAATAGCGAATGATAAGGTAGATGATTATGATATTCTTTCACATTGGATGGATTTCATTTTAAAAAATTATTATGAAATTTCAGGAGATAATTGACATGCCTAATAACGATTTTCTTAATAGTTTTGTAAATGAAAATAATGCAGAATATAATATTCTTTATGCATTGAGGGCTCAGTGTGATTCAAAGAATTTTTTGCTTCAAATCTATAATATTGAAGAGATAAAGAATCTTCTTTCGGAGCTATTTTCATACATATCAAGCAAGTATAAGTCTTATGAATTAACATTATTTTTAATAAATAAAGAAAATAAGTTTGAAAATGAAGTAATAAGTGTTCCTAAAAATCAGTCTTTAGATACTGAATTTTTAATAAATCAGTCTCAAAGGATTTCTCGAGAAAATAATTCTTATGTTTTGGTAAACTATGATACTAATTTTTTTCTTGTTTTCAACGGAGAAATTGTAAATGCTTTTAATGGAATAATTGAAAATAAAAATTCATTGAAACAACGAAACAATGAAAAACTTGATATTAATCATTTGGAAGAAGCTTTTGAAAACTATATATCATTTAAACGATATAATGGTTGCGATTACGTAAAAAAAGTAAATGGAATTCCAAAGGTTATTGATAATATTTTAGAACAAACATTGCGAAATGATTTATTTAAATTTCTCAAAAAGAGAACAAAACTATTTGTTGTGCCTGAATTTTGTACCTCATTATCAGAAGATGAAGAATCTGTAGATGTCGCTTTGGTTGATGAAGATAATGAGATGGCTATTATTGAGGTTAAATTTTTTGTTAAAAAAGGATTTTTTGTTTCTAACTCTACGCCGACAATGTATTCTTTTGTTCGATTTAAAGACGGCTATAATCAATTAAATAGATATTGTATCCACTTAGATACAGATAATAGTTATGATATCCGCTATGCTTACCTATATATGTTTTATGCCTGTTCTGCTTCTTTGGAAGAAATAAAATCCCAAGCAGATAAATATTACAAAGAATTTTTTGAATCTTTGCCGGAAAAAGAAACTGAAAAATTCCGACAGCACTATAAAAAAACAATATTTGATAATATGGTTGATGTTGAAATATAACATTTATTATAGGAATTCAGCTATGATGACCACCGAAGACCAAGAATATAACGACTTTATTCAAGAAGCCTCTCTGAAAGCAATGGAGCTTCGACAAAAATATGATAAACTCTCTGATAACAACAAAAGGCGTTTCCTTTTGTACATCGAGCCGATGGTTCGTGCAGGAGGAACGCAAGGCTTTATGAATCAGATGAACATTTTGTTTGATACAGGAATAAGATAATGTCTGCGCAAAAAGTAAACTACGAAGAACTAAAACCTTACATTCCTCAGAACGGCAATGAAGAAAACTATGCCTTGCTTACTCATTATTTGATGATGCACAATACTGAACAAAAGGAATTGAAGCGGGCGGAATTGATAAACAGCTTTGAATTTTCCGAAGAAAAACTGTTGCAGGCCGAAAACTTCTTTCACAACAAAAACATTCCCTTTACGGTACAGGCAGAACCTTCTTTTGCATTTATCGATTTGTTTGCGGGAATCGGCGGATTTCGGTTGGGCGTTCCCCTCACTTCGTTCGGGTCGGTTTTTTTGGGGTTCCGCTTTCGCTCCATTCGCGGACAAGCCGCGAACGGCTACGCCGCCCCTACAATCCCTAACGCGGAAAATGCCATAAGATTTGTTCGCAACTAACATTGCTCAATAAAAAAGGTGATAGGAAATGATATTCAAATTAGGTGAACTTTTTTGCGGCCCCGGAGGAATTGCTAAGGGTGCAGTAACAGCAAATGTAAACAATCCCGAATGGGGAATTTCTCATCAGTGGGCAAACGACTATGACCAAGATACTTGCAATACATATATCCACAATATTTGCCCTGACCGCCCAGAATCTGTAATTTGCGGTGATATTCGCGAATTGGATTTTAACAGACTGTACCAAGTTGGTGATATTGATGCATTGGCATTTGGCTTTCCCTGCAATGATTTTAGCATTGTTGGTGAGCAGAAAGGTTTTGATGGAAAATTTGGACCGCTTTATTCTTATGGAATAAAAGTTTTACAAGATAAACAACCGCAATGGTTTCTTGCTGAAAATGTTGGTGGCTTGCAAAGCGCAAATGAAGGTAAGGCTATGCAAGTTATTTTCGACGCTATGAGAAATGCTGGTTATCGACTTTATCCAAATCTTTATAAGTTTGAACAATATGGAGTGCCGCAGGCTAGGCATCGAATTATAATTGTTGGAATTCGTAATGATTTGCCTTATGAGTTTCATGTTCCTTCGATAGCTCCTTATGCAAATGCTGATGTTTCTTGCCGAAATGCAATTGAAAATCCGCCGATTCCAGAAAATGTCACAAATAATGAAAAGACATCCCAATCAGCTTTAGTTGTAGAAAGACTTAATCATATTTTGCCTGGTCAAAATGCATTTAACGCAGATCTGCCAGAGCATTTGAAATTGAATGTAAAAGGCGCAAGGATGAGCCAGATTTACAAGCGGCTTGACCCGAATCTACCGTCTTATACAATCACTGGCTCTGGCGGTGGTGGAACGCATGTATATCATTGGTCAGAACCTAGAGCATTGACAAATCGAGAAAGAGCGAGATTGCAGACTTTTCCTGATGATTATATTTTTGAAGGCAGTAAAGAATCTGTAAGAAAACAAATAGGAATGGCTGTCCCGTGCAGAGGTGCTCAAATTATTTTTGAAGCAATTCTAAAAACATTTGCTGGAATTGAATATGAATCAATGGAAGCAAATATAACGGAGTAAAATATGGAAAGTGTAAAAGTTTTTCTTTTTGATAAGAGTGGTGAAGTTCAATATGGATTGAATTGGGGACAAAGAGAAGGACGCGAGCCAAATCAGGCATATTTGCAATTAACGCCAGAGGTTTATCGTTCTGATTTCTTCCCAATTAAAAAGCATTATTTTTTGGTAGATACTGATGATGGATTCTCTTTTGTAATGAATCGGGGACAAAAAGGTGAAGATGGCTCTGCGTTGGAAACTCCAGAAGATAACAGTCTGCTTGGTAAATATTTACGAAAAAGACTAGGTGTACCCGAAAACTCAAAAATTGAAAAGTCTGCGATAGATTCTTATGGTCGGTCTGACATTGAATTTACAAAAATTGGTAACAATCACTACAAAATGATTTTTTCGTTGCATCAATCTTATAAAACAGTATCAATTCCTCAACCTCTCATCCTCTTCGGTCCACCCGGCACAGGTAAAACCTTCAAAATGCAGAACGAATATATCAATAAGTTCTCAAAAGAAAACTGCTTTGTAACCACCTTTCACCAGTCATTCAGTTATGAAGAATTTGTCGAGGGTTTGAAGCCTGTGCTTTCTTCTGCAAATTCAGCTGGCAGTGAAACTTCTGACGTAAAATACAAAATCGAAAAAGGCATTTTCTATCAGGCTTGCGAGCGTGCCGCTCAACTTGCTGGATATGAACCAACCGAAAATGAAACTGCCTTACAGAAATGTATTGTGGCATCTGATCGCTCGGAGAAAATGGAAGAAGCCGTAAAAAGCAACAAAATAGTTCTTCTTTGTATTGATGAAATTAATCGTGCGAATGTTTCAAGTGTTTTTGGAGATTTGATTTCTTTGATAGAGCCGAGCAAGCGAATCGGCGCAAAATATGAGATGTCGGCAATCTTGCCTTATTCAAAGGAAGTTTTTGCTGTTCCTGCAAATCTTATGATTGTCGGTACGATGAACACAGCCGACCGTTCGATTCAGCTTTTGGATTCTGCCTTGCGACGGCGATTTCGTTTTGAGGAGCTTCTGCCAAAGTACGATGCAATTACAAATGAAACTGCCAGAACGATACTTCAGAAAATAAATGCAAGAATCCGCTGTCTTTTGGATAAAGACCATCAGATTGGTCATTCTTATTTTATAGATGTACGCTCTGAACTTGATATTTTCAATGCGCTCAAAAACTGTGTGATTCCGTTGCTTGAAGAGTATTTTTATAACGACGCGCAGAAAATCCGTCAGATTCTTAACGACAGCGATAATGCAGATGTAAACTTCTATATAAAAGACAGCGAGGCAGAAGATGCCCTGGACAATATGCAGAATGATTTTGACAATGACAAAGAAATCTATATGCTAAATACAGAACTTGCAAATGTAAAAGATGATGATTCTGCAAAGCCGTATCTTGAGCATATCGTAAACATCGCGGGATAATTCATGGCAGACAAAAATCTTGTTGTCATTCATGAATTCGGCGTTCTCAGCAATCAAAAAGACAAGCCTGTTTCTCTTGGAGAAGAAAGACAGCTTCCAGAAGAATCTTTTGAAAACCTGTGGAATTTCATTCTTGAAAACAAAGGCGGTAAGGATGCTGACGATGTAATGTCCGTTCACATCAAGGGCGGCAGGCAGTATATAAAGACAGGAAGATATGTCGGAACGATTCAGACAAAAGACGGTCAAGTTATAGAAATCCTTCCAAAAATCTACAAAACAGGAAATCAGGAAGAGGATGATGTAAAGCTTTGCCGGAGAGTTTTTCTGCGCATGCTGTACGCTTTCCAACATTCCGAAGCAAAAACTTTTCAAGATGCGCTCTTAAATACTCGGGAAAATTTTCCAATTCTTGAAGTGTACATCAGCCGTTATCTTGAAGAGGTTGAACGGCTTTTGTCTGACGGAATCAAAAAGAACTATTCGATTGTAGAAGAAAATCAAAAATTTTTGAAAGGCAAGCTTTTATTCAGCAGACAGATTTCAAAACATTGCGCTGACAAAACAAGGTTTGCAGTCCGCTATTCAAAATACATCGAAAACATTCCGCAAAACCGGATTATTGTCTCAACCTTGGGCAAGCTTGCAAAAACTTCAAGCTCTGAGGTGAATGTCAGCAGGTGCTATTCTCTTATTTCTGCCTTTTCTGATATTCCGCCGAGCGAAAACATAGAAGCGGATTTGCTTCAAAGCATGAATTCAAACAGGCTGTTTTCAAGCTACAAAAATCTTTTGCAATGGAGCAGTCAGTTTCTTTTGAACAAAGGTTTTACCACATTCAGCGGAAATCATGTAAACCAGTCATTGCTATTTAGCGCGGAAAAACTTTTTGAAAGCTTTATAGCTGTTCTATTCAAGAAATATGCAAAAGATTATATTGTATCAAGCCAGCATTCAAAATATTTTCTTGTTGATAAATACGGCGATACATCTCACGGGAAATTCAGACTCCGCCCTGATATTGTGATGGAATCAAAGGCAACGGAAACTTTTTCTGATTACGACACAATCATAATTGATACAAAGTGGAAAAATCTTGATTCTTCCATGCCTGATAAAAATTATCTTATTGATATAAAGGACATGTATCAGCTGTATGCTTACGGTCAGAAGTATCATCTTGGCGACAGTTATTTTCTTGATGTGATTCCAAAGCTTGTGCTTGTCTATCCGTATACAGAAAAATTTCAGAGTGAATTAAAGCCTTTTGTCTATGAGGAAGTAAAAGCAAAGTACGGATTAAAGCTTGTGGTTTATCCTTTCAATCTTGCCGATGAAGGAAAACACAGCGAAGGCTACAGGCGTCAGATTGGCGAGATAATGGCTTTGGCATCGAATCCCGAAAAATCAGCAGGTTCTGCGCAGAAAAAAGAAATGAAATTCTTTGAAGAACCTGACGAGCTTCTGTCAGATGAATACAGGACTGATGAAAATGACAGGTATATGCTGATTGGCTATTGTCGTGACGAAAAGCATCTGAATTGGATTTTGGAAAACAAGCTGTATAATGTCCGTATGGGTGAAAGTCGAGGTGCACTGAAAGGCTTTGAATTGCAGATTATTCCTTCGCGTATTGTCTTGTATACAGGCGAATCAAATAGAAATGAAAAAGTTTATGTTTATACAGTAAATCAGTCAGAAGTTCTTATTGCCGACAAACAAAAAATAGAACAGCTGAATTATCCTGCCGGCAGCCGTGGAATCGGAGAACAATACAAGCTTTTTTCATTAGGAACAGAAATAAAAAATCACAAGAAAATCGACATCAAAAAACTAAAACGCGACAGCGGCCGAAGCGAGAACAGTTATAAACCGCTGTTTGTAAGGTATTAGGTGTGTATGTCATGGGAAACGAAATAACTTTATACACAGACGAATGCGACCCCCCAAAGTATAAAGCAACTATAAAGATTTTCTTTATAGTTCACAACTGTACTGCAACTCACAAAAAAAATTGTGAGTTCATAAAAAAGGATTTATTTCATGAAAACAATCTCCGTAGTAGCTGCAATTATCATCCGTACAAATCCGCGAACTCATAAAAAGCAAGTTTTTGCCACGCAGCGTGGGTACGGTGATTACAAGGACTGGTGGGAGTTTCCTGGTGGAAAGATAGAGCAGGGCGAAACGCCACAGAATGCGCTGCGGCGAGAAATTCGTGAAGAGCTTGATACAGAAATAAATGTTGGTGACTATATCGGCACGATAGAATACGACTATCCACAGTTTCATCTTTCGATGCAGTGTTTTGTCTGCAATGTCGTGAGCGGAAAATTGGAACTTTTGGAGCACGAGAGTGCTACATGGCTTACACACGAGACTCTGCGTTCTGTGAAATGGCTTCCTGCGGACATCTTGATTCTTGATAAAGTGGAAGAACTACTGCGATAATCTTCAGTTTGCCCAAATTTTATTACAAGAAATTGCAAAAATTGCCTTGATTCTGTAACATTTTACTATCTGAAAGCCTTGTTTTTATTACAAGAAATAATAAATTTTGCCTTGATTTTATTACAAATATGAACTAAAATTGCCTTGATTCTGTGACGAAAGGAGTGCTTATGGCTTTTCAGAGAAACATTTTTAGGGGGCTTGAAGAATGGAAGAACAATGAGTCTCATAAGCCCCTGGTTATTCGAGGAGCTCGTCAGGTTGGTAAAACAACAGTTATTAAGGAATTTGGAAAGACTTTTGACACTTTCATTCAGCTAAATCTTGAGAAAAGCGGAGACAGAACATTTTTTACGGACGAATTAAATCCAAAAATCACATTTCAGAAAATCTGTCTTGAGAAAAAAATCGAGCCAAAGGGGAAGACGCTTCTTTTTTTAGATGAAATCCAAAACTCACCGCAGGCAATCGCTTTGCTCAGGTACTTTTATGAGGAAATGTCCGAACTGTATGTAATCAGCGCAGGTTCTCTTTTGGAAATCATAATGGAAAAGCATAAGATAAGCTTTCCTGTCGGACGTGTGGAATATCTCTATCTTTTTCCGATGACCTTCAAAGAATTCCTCATGGCTTCTGGCGAAACACAGGCTCTTTCGCTTTTGGAAGAGGTTCCTGTCCAGAACTGGGCTGTTCCATCATTATCAAAACTTTACAAAACATATACTCTTGTAGGGGGAATGCCAGAAGCCGTCGCAAAATTTATCACGACCAGAGACATTACAAAAGTCGCTGCCGTTTATAGAAACCTTTTCACTTCCTACATTGATGATGCGGCAAAATACGCTTCTAATAAAAACAATGAGCAGATTTTAACTCAGTTCATTGAAGCCGCCCCAAAGGAAACTGGCAAAAGAATTACTTTTGAGCGTTTTGCAAACACAAGTTATCGTTCACGTGATGCCAGCGAAGCTCTTCGCACATTACAAAGGGCGATGCTGATTTTTCTACGATATCCGACGACAGATTTGCAAATTCCTCTACAGACTGACACAAAACGTAAGCCCCGCCTCCAGTTTTTGGATACGGGTCTTGTAAATTTTTCTTCTGGAATTCAGGCAACATATCTTACGGATGAACCAATTGACACCATGTATAATGGCATGATTGCGGAGCAGATTACAGGTCAAGAGCTTATTGCCTCAACTTTTTATGAAATGAAACCACCTCTATTTTGGGTAAGGGAAGAAGTTCGTTCTAATGCAGAACTGGATTTTGTAATTATTGAGGATTCAAAAATCATACCTATTGAAGTAAAATCAGGTAAAACAGGCACTTTACGCTCGCTTCATTCATACATTGACAGGACAGGAATAAAACTAGCAGTGCGGCTTTATTCTGGTGAGTATTCAGTAGTAAATGAAGTAACTCCAATAGGAAAAAATCATTACACGCTCATAAATTTGCCTTTGTTTCTGGCAAGCATGATTGGAGAATATGTTAGGTTTATTGAGAAGACGTCAAAGTCTGAATTAAAATAAAGCAAACTTTTGACTGGTGAATGTGACTATGATTATCCCTAGAAAAGTGTAGAGAAACCCTCAGATTATCCCTAGAAAAGTGTAGTGTAATGCTTAAATTATCCCTAGAAAAATGTAAAAATCAGTTTTATTTTAGCTTATTATATAGATATAGGATTTGTGCTTACTAAAAGATTGTCTCATGTGACAATTACACATTATAATTCTATTCTATGAAAACAATCTCCGTAGTAGCAGCAATTATCATCCGTTCTGAAACTGACGGCAAAAAACAAGTGTTTGCAACTCAGCGTGGGTACGGCGATAACAAGGACTGGTGGGAGTTCCCAGGCGGAAAGATAGAGCAGGGCGAATCGCCACAGGATGCACTACGACGAGAAATTCGCGAGGAGCTTGCGACAGAGATAAATGTCAGTGACTGTATCGGTACGATAGAATACGACTATCCGGCGTTTCATCTTTCGATGCAATGCTTTGTCTGCAATATTGTGAGCGGAAAGCTTGAGCTTTTGGAGCATGAGAACGCTGTTTGGCTGACGCGCGAGACGCTCCGTTCTGTGAAATGGCTTCCTGCGGACATCTTGATTCTTGATAAAGTGGAAGAGCTTTTGCAGTAGAGCGGTTGGTCGTGATTGTTTTCTTTGCGAACTTACTGCGCTTATGATATAATAACGATGTAATGTATACGCCGCCGTTTACAGTGAATGCAAAAATTATCGATCTCATTTCAAAGATTTCAGAAAAGATAGGTGAAATCAATTCTTTAGAATCTAGTCCGCATCATGTGAATCTAAGAAAAGAAAACCGCATTAAAACAATTCATTCATCACTTGCTATCGAAAATAATTCTTTAAGCATTGAACAAATCACTGCAATCATCGAAGGAAAACGTGTATTGGGTGCTCCAAACGAGATTCAGGAAGTAAAGAATGCTGTTCAAGCATACGACTTGTTATTATCGCTTGATTCAAAAAGTGAAAAAGATTTGCTTCGTGCCCACCAGCTTATGATGAAAGATTTAGTAACTCGGAATGGCAAATACAGAGATGATGGAGTTGGTATTTTAGATGGTAGCGAGGTTGTGCATATTGCTCCACCTGCGGATAGAGTTCCAGCATTAATGGCGGATTTGTTTGAGTGGCTAAAAAAATCAGATGTTCATCCACTAATAAAATCATGTGTTTTTCACTATGAATTTGAGTTTATTCATCCTTTCCAAGATGGAAACGGACGAATGGGAAGATTATGGCAAACTGTCATTTTGAAAGACTGGAAAGATGTTTTTGCTTGGATTCCTGTCGAAACCCTAGTCAAAGAAAACCAATCGGCTTATTACAAAGCGTTAAACACAAGTGATACGAATGCCGAAAGCACAAGCTTTATCGAGTTTTTCCTTGACTTGATTCTAAAAACAATTGAAGAAATTATCTCAACTGAAAAATCAGAAAAGGTGACTTTAAAGGTTACTGAAAAGGTGTCTTTAAATCAACAGAAAATAATTGATTCAATTAAAAAGAATCCGCATATAACGATTACTGAACTTGCTGAGATAATCGGAATTGCGAGAAAGAATATTGTTAATAATATGAAAAAGTTGCAGGATTCCGGAAGAATCGTGCGGCATGGCGCGAAGAAGAACGGCTGGTGGGAAGTCGTAGAGTAAATGAATAAGCTGAACGCCGAGCAACGGCAAGATAAGTCGGCTGAACCGAGTTTGGGGCAGCGGCATGACACATTGACAGCCGAGCAACGGCACAAAAATATGTCGCATATCCGCAGTACAGGCGGTGTTTTGGAGACGAGCCTACGTTCGCAGTTGTTCCGCTTTGGGTTCCGCTTCCGTAAAAATGACAGGCAGCTTGCCGGAAGCCCTGACATTGTGTTTCCGCATTATCACGCAGTTGTGTTTATAAACGGATGCTTCTGGCATGCGCACGGCTGGAAAAGCGAAAAGTCGCTTATAAAGTCGGGCGTGCTGCCGGAGAAAGTGTTATATTCGCTTCGTTGCGAGAAGTTCCGCATGCCAACGACGAATGAGGACTTTTGGCAGAAAAAGTTCGGGCGGAACCGTGAGCGGGATATATGGGATATAACGACGCTGCTTGATGAAGGGTGGCGAGTCGGCGTTGTGTGGGAGTGCTCCATAACAGGGAAAAACAGGCGCGATAAGATTTACGACATTGCGTCGAGGATTTCGCTGTGGCTGGAAGAGGAGTTCGACCAGCCGTTCCGCGAGTTTTGATTTGATGAGTTTCGTGTCGCGCGGATGCGGGATGTCGCCTCGGCGACCGCGAGCTTTTTGGAACGCGAACCTAACCGAAACTTATCGTGGGTTTGATTGTTATTTAATAAAGGCGGCACGAAAGGCTGCCTGACGATATATCGTTTTAAGGAGAATATTTATTATGAAAAAAATTACGCTTTGTTTGTTGTTCGCGCTTTTTTGCACGGTCTTAGCTTTCTCACAGGGCAACAAACGCACAATATCAGTTTCTGGATCAGGTTCGGTAAGAGTTCCTGCCGATACCGCACGCCTGACCTTTTCTGTCATTACGAAAGAGAAGCTGGCGCTCGACTCGGTTCAGAACAACGCGACAAAAATGAACAACGTTTATGACGCGCTCAAAAAAATCGGAATAGACGAGAAAAATATCTCGACAGCGAATTACAGCCTCTATCAGGAGACGATTTACAAGGACGGAAAGAACGAGCCTGGCGCATACGTAACTTCGAACGATATTATCGTTCTGCTTGATGACGTGGATAAATCGGGTATCGTGATAGACACAGCGATTGCCGCCGGCGTTAACAGGATGAACGGCATTTCGTTCCTTGTACGCGATTCGAAAGCCGCACAGGACGAAGCAAGGATTCTGGCGTTCCAGCAGGCAAAAGAGAAGGCGGAACTGTACGCAGCTCAGGCAGGATGCAAGCTTGGCAAGGTAATCTCTATCGTTGAGGATGGCGGTTATTATCCTGCAGTACGCGAATCAGCAGACATGAAGTTGATGGCTACATCCAATTCTACGACGATTTCTGCCGGTACAGATTCGATTACTGCATCTGTTTCTGTTGTTTTTGAGCTGGAAATAAGATGATTCAGATATTTGGTACGAACAAGTCTTTTGACTGCAAGTCGGCACAGCGTTTTTTCAAGGAGCGCCGCATTCCGTTCCAGTTCATTGACCTTAAAGAAAAAGAAATGTCACGCGGAGAGTTCGATTCTGTCGTTTCTGCAATTGCGAAGACTGCCGGTTCCCGTGCAGACGCTATAGACGCGCTTATAGACAAAAGCTCAAAGTCGTATGCGGAGATTGCGTATCTTGACGACAGTGACAAAGAGGATAAGCTTTTTGAAAACCAGCTTACGCTGATGAAACTTCCTGTGTGCAGAAACGGAAAAACTGACGCGACTTGCGGAATGCAGCAAAAAACATGGGAGTTGTGGAAGTAGCGACGACCGAAGAAGCGATAACGGCCGGAGCGTCGCAAAAAAAGCTTGATAATGAGCATTTTTGCTTTTATATTTAATACATATCATTAATTTTTTGGAGGTCACATATGAATGAAGTCTATGAGTTTATAAAAGCATGTGGAACGTATTACCTTGCTACTGTTGAAGATGGACAGCCACGTAACCGTCCGTTCGGAACAATCAATATTTTTGACGGCAAACTGTATATCCAGACAGGAAAATCAAAGCCAGTTTCAAAGCAGATTCAAAAGAACCCGAAGGTAGAGCTTTGCTGCTTCAAAGATGGAAAATGGCTCCGTCTTGCAGGCGAGCTCGTCCGCGATGACCGCCGCGAGGCAAAAGTCGATATGCTCGAGCATTATCCAGACCTTAAGGCAATGTATTCTGCCGATGACGACAATACAGAAGTACTTTATTTTAAGAACGCAACAGCGACATTCTCAAGCTTCATGGAAGCTCCGAAGGTTATTACGTTCTAATTTTCTGATGTGCATTGCATAACTGGAAGAAAAAAGGATTGAAAGGGAAAAAGAAACCGTAAGGTGTCGTTTTCCCTTTCTTTTTTTATTCTATCGTACCGATTAGGAAAACCTCTTTGTTATCTTTAAGTTCAAGCGTCAGCACTTCGCGCTTTTGGTTCTCTCGTCCGAAATTCGTGTAGACTTCCGCCTGAACTGTGACCGGCTGCAGAATCTTCTGCTGATGGTTCGCGTAATAATTCGCCTGTATCGTGAACTTCCCGCCCGGTGACGTATGGATGCAGAACTCTTCTGGACCGTATCCCTGCGTAAAATCACGAGATAGCCTACCGCCGTTCGCTGTCAGTCTGTTGCCGTAATAGCACTTTTCGCCATCTTTATCGGTTACCCACAAATCGATATCACAGTCATCGGTGTTCCACGTAAGGATTACGCGAACGTCAACATCGAAGTTCTGAATAAGCTTCTTGTCTATATTCGATGTGTCGAGTGTAATACCGTTCCGCTGGCACTCCGCGATAATCGCATTCATATCGTTAAGCGCAATCTGCTGAACCTCGGCAAAGCGGTTGTCCCACTTTCTGTATGCTACAGAATAAAGTGTGTCCACGGCTTTTTGCTTTTGTCCGGCAAGGCTGTAAGCCATACCCAAATCGCGGTAGAACTGAGGAATCTCCGGTTTTAGCGCGACAAGCTTTTCAAAGACTGGCACTGCGAGAGCGTAATGTTTATGTTCCATAAGCTTGTTTGCAAGAGCGCGGAGAATATCGGTGTTTTCAAGCTTCAGTTCGGCAAGGTTAGAAAGGATACGGATGCTTTCGTAATAAAGCTCTTCTTCGGCGAAGTAATCGGAAACTTCCATGTAAAAAGAAGGGGATGAACTGTAATCTTTCTTGAGCTCAAGATATTTGTCGTACATCTGAGCCGTTGGAGTGCGTTTAAGGATAGAAAGATATTCCTGATCTGGGGACCATGCCTGAAGCTGAATCGAAGGCTGCGAGTTTCCAGAAGCGCCGTTTGCGGTGTTCGCGGATGCGGGTGCTGCGGCGATGTCGTTTGTGTCCATTGCCACAGCAGGTTCTTCTGCCATAAAGCTTTCATATACAACAGCTGCATCTTCAAAGTCATCATAGACGAATGCGGAGGCTGGGGGAGCGGCTTCTGCCATACGCAATGCACTTCCGGTCGTAACGGTAGTATTTTTTGCAGCCTGTTTTTTTGCCTTAAACTCTTCGGGTGTCGTGTTCCACCATGAACGGAAGTCTTCAAAAAGCTTGTATACAGAAGCTGGAATCGTCTTGTCATCATCGGTTGGCTGTGGTTTGAACGTGCTGTTGTTCGATGAGACAAGTCTGTTATATTCTTCTTTAAGCTCGTCTGGCGGGACAATGCCGTAACGCACGTAATCCTGTACAGTATCAAGAACTATAAGCGATGTATCGTTCGTCACAATGCCGAATTTCTTTGCGAGCTCGGTTATTTCCTGCTTGTTTCCTTCGTAATCCGCTGAGAGCGCGTCTATCTTCATTGAAGCCCACTGTCTTGCGACATGGCTTGATGTAACGGTTTCGTTAAGCTTCAAGTTGACTTTGACTGTTTTTTCGATATTGTTGCCGTGACCAAAACTAAGCGTGATAACGGCTTCTTTCTTTTTAAGCAAACCAGAAAGCTCAAAGTCTGACTTCACAGTCGTGCCGTTTTCCGGGTATATCTCTGATACGGCGGTTTTGTCGTATTCGGCTTTTATAAGCCGGTATGGACTGCTCGTCATTGTCTTTAGCGCGTCGTTAATTGTCGCTGTGCAAAGATTTATGTACTGTCCGCCGTTCTTTTGTGCTGTACTTGAAAGCCATGCGTGATCCGCGCTCGTAGAGGAGTTTATCGTATAAACCGCCGCGGGAGCGGACGCACCAGAAGATAATCCATGAGTTGTAGTCGTCGTCGCTGGATCCGTCCAGTTCGATATACCATCGCTGAATAAAAGAACCTCGTCTCCGCCGAAGCTTGTAAAATCGTAACCAAGGTTCGTAGCTCCGTCGTATTCAAGCGAGCGGATAAACTTTTCCAGAGAAGTAATGTCGAGTTCGGAGTTTATAGTGAATGTGCGAGCCTCATGGAGCTCATTGCAGAACGGATAAACCGTTACGACCGGTTTGTTAAGCTTCTTTATATATTCCAAAAGGAAGTTGAGTTCTGCGTCTAAGTTTCTGTTTGATCCTGAACCTGATATATCCCACCAAACCGTAAGTTTTTTTGGAAGCACTTTTGGCTGTTCTGTGCCGTTAATAGGCAAGAAGCAGTAAAAATACGTGTCTTTTCCGATATCCTGTGTGAAGACTGGAATTGACGAGCCATTTGCGCCCGCAGTGTTCGCGCCACCTGTGAGCATCGATTCAGGAATGACAAACTCGAATGGCTTTGTAAGCGTAACGTTCTTTTGAGAAATACTTCCCGTGTAACCGGAAGAACTGTCGGCGAAAGAGAAAGACTGTATGCCATTGCTGTTCTGCGACAAAGTTGCGTTCGTCTGGTTCTGTGGTTTAAGGACAGTTATCCTGAAACTGAAAGAATCGAGTTTTCCAGAGGGAAGAGCAGAGTAGATGCATTTTCTGTCAGCAACCGCCGTAGCCGCAGAAACCGCGCCATTTGTGCTGGTCGCGCCCGATGCCGAGCCAATCGCGTCCGCCTTCCAAAGCCTGCTCTGGTATGTTATCTGAACGTGACGGCTTCCTTTCGCCGGCAACGGATACACGCGTGTCTTAAAGTTGTTTCCGCTCGTCTTTTCTATAAGCCCGGGATCAACACCTTGCCTAACTATAGCCTCGAAAACTTGGCGGCCTTTGTCTTTTTCAACGACAACTCCCTGCCGCATCTTTCCGTTTATATCGAGCGCATATCCTGTAACAGTTTCGCCTTCGCCAAGCGGGAACTCAAGTTCTCCCTCAAGAATGCGGTTAGTATCGTTAACAAAAATCATGTCGAGTGTAGTTGTGGCGATGTTTCCCATAACTTCAACCTCGACAGAAAGCTCAGAAAGCCTCGCGTTCGTCATTTTAATCTCTGACGTCTGCTGTGCAGAAAGTTTCCCGAACAAAAGCGCTGTCGCAATCGCAAAAATAAGCCTTGCTTTTCTCATGTTACCTCCGATGTCACGCTAGATGATACTTAATATTATAACACACGCTTTGTGGAAAAAGTAACAAAACGACATTCGTAAAAAAAAATTTGCAGAATGCAGATTTATGATGTAGACTAATTTTTATCAGGCGAAATTTATTTTAAAACCAATTTTGCCAAAATGCGGAGGTTAATCTTATGAAAAAGTTATTTGCAGTGCTGTTACTCATCGCTGTATGTTTAGCAGGAGTATTTGCTCAGGATTATTTTGAGCTTCCAGATGGCCAGGTATCTTGGATCGATGAAAAATGGGATGCTGAATGGGTTTTCGACTTCGACAATGAAGTAGTTATCCTTAAGGATGCAAAGAAAGGTGACGTAATCTTCACATTCACAGAAGACAATATCACAGATTTCGATTATGAAATCCTCGCTGGCGGCGCAAAGCTCTCTATCTGGTGCTATTGCCCGGCTACATATCGTGCATACAAATTCACATCAAGATATGATTTCGATATCAATATGCAAATCGCTCCAGACTGGACAGATGACATATACGATACAGTAATCAAGCTCCAGTAATCAGATTAATCTGATTATACAGACCGGCTGCAAGAAAATTTGTGGCCGGTTTTTTTGTTTAAACGCGCCTAATTGTCTGCTACTGTTAAAAACTGATGAAAGCATATATACTATTTGTATGGCTCTGAACAAGAATGTTATCAGCATAATCTTTTTGCTTTTTTTTGCCGCAATCTTAATGGGCTTTTATTCAATCATGTTCAGAACACAGAATGATATTTCAGAAGCAGAGTTACGAACCCTTCAAAAAATCCCATCATTTTCATTAGAATCCTTTACAGAAGGCACTTTCCAGTCAGAAATGGATCAGGCTGTTTCTGACCAGTTTTTGTTTTCTGCAGAGATAAAACAGCTCGTAAAAGATTTCGACAATTCGCTTGTATCACTAACTTCAGATATAGCAGGAAAATCCGTCGCCATTCCGACAGTTTTAGAAGAAACAACAATAACAGAACCAGCAGTTTCAGAAGTGATTGAAGCTGAAACTTCCGATGACGAAAACACTACCGAAAATATCGAAATTGCTATAATAGAAGAGGTTACGCCCCCGCCTGTCGTTGAACTGCCTAAACCAGTGCAAATCGAAAAATATCCGTATATTTACACTGAGGTTATTGATAAATACATCTATAAGCTTGATGATTCTGGCTACATTATTCAAAAAGCATGTGATCCCAATACATATGATTTTGACATCTACGACCCGGAAATGCTTAAGAAAGTGACGTATCCAAAATACCTCTATTTTATAAACTCAAGTATGTCAGTCGATTTCCGGGAGCCGCATAAATACGATCCTTTGAGCGTAATAAAGCAAAATATCGAGATGGACGGCTACGACGAGCTAAAATTCGATAATTTCGAGGAATACAAAAAGTATTTTTATCAGACCGATCATCACTGGAATTACAGGGGCTCATACGAAGGATACAAACAGTGCATAAGGATGCTTGAAGGCGAGGATGTCAAGATTTTAGAGCCGACAAGAACTCATACGTATCATACAATTTACAACGGCTCTCTGGCGCGCGACAATGCACTGAAATGCTCGACAGAAGAGTTTACAGTCTATGAGTTCAATATTCCGCCATATAAAACGTACATAAACGATGAAGAGGCCGTTTACGGATATAGATATTTATACGTTTCTGATGACGATTATCCGCATAACACGTATTCGAACCATTACGGAATGTATTACGGCGACGATCATGCAAAAGTTGTTTATGTTTTCGACAATCCCGATGCGCAGAGCCTTTTGATTTTGGGAACTTCGTATTCGAACGCCGTGAACGAGCTTATAGCAAGCCATTACAAAGAGACGCATGTGCTTGATTTCAGGCATTACAAAAAGCAATACGGCAAGGCGATAGACGCTCAGTCGTACATGGAAGAAAACAACTTGGACAAGCTGCTTATTATAGGTGATATAAGCTCCATAGGGCATAAGGTGAGGTAAGCATGGTATTCAGCAGCATGGTCTTTATTTTCGTCTTTCTCCCGGCAGTCATTTTACTGTACTATGTTTTCCCTTGGCGGACGTGGCGCAACACGCTTCTGTGCGTGTCTTCGCTGTTTTTCTATGCATGGGGCGAGCCTATTTATGTGCTTATCATGCTTTTTTCAGTAATCCTCAACTATTGTGCGGGATTGCTGCTGCAAAAGACTGCCGGGCAAAAACGCGGGAAGCTGGTGCTCGTCGTCTCTATCCTGCTGAATTTGGCAGCCCTTGTTTTCTTTAAATACGCCGATTTCTTTATAATCAATATAAATAAGTTATTCTCGCTTGATATTGGCTTGGTGGGGCTTCCTCTCCCGATAGGTATAAGTTTTTACACGTTCCAGGCTTTGTCGTACATTATAGACGTTTACAGGCAGAAAGTGACGCCCCAGAAAAACCCTGTCTATCTTGCAATGTACATCGCGTTTTTCCCCCAGCTAATTGCCGGGCCTATCGTCCGTTATACAGACATCGCCACTGATATAAAAGGCCGCAAAGAAACGCTTGAAGGCTTTACATCTGGGCTTATGCAGTTCTTTTTCGGGCTTGCGATGAAAGTCATTATGGCTAATAATCTTGCGGTCTTTGCGGACAGTGTCTTTGGCGATTACGCTGATGCAAGCTCGCTTATTTTATGGCTAGCATCAGTTTCTTACATGCTGCAGATTTTCTTCGATTTTGCGGGCTACAGCCTTATGGCAATTGGGCTGGGGCGCATGTTCGGGTTCACGTTTCCGAACAACTTTAACAAACCTTATGCAGCTTCTTCCGTCACTGATTTTTGGCGGCGATGGCACATTACGCTTTCATCTTGGTTCAGGGATTACGTTTACATCCCGCTCGGCGGAAACAGGTGCCGCCCCGCGCGTCATGTGTTCAACATACTCGTAACGTGGCTTCTTACAGGCTTTTGGCACGGTGCGGAATGGAACTTCATTCTTTGGGGCTTATACTACGCGCTTTTCCTCCTGCTCGAGAAATACGTTTTTCCAGGATTTTTGAAAAACAAAGTCGCGGCAGTTTTTTATCGCTTTGTAACGCTTTTTATAGTGCTTATCGGGTGGGTATTGTTCCGCGTTGAAAACCTTAATGACCTTGCAAGTGTTCTTGGCTCTATGTTCTCGTTCTCTGGCGGAGATTTCGCGCTCTATGTTACTGAACATGCCGCGACTTGCAGCAAGCTTTTCTATGTCATCCCGGGAATCATAATCGCGGGGCGGTTGCCTTCTGCCATCGCCGCCAAAACCAAAAAAGCCGTTCCAGAAAGTGTTTATTTCGCATTAAAAGCGATCATCGCACTCGCGTTATTCGCTGTATCGGTCCTGTTCTTAATCGCGTCATCATACAATCCGTTCATCTATTTTAGATTCTAGTATGTTGACACCAAAAATAAACCTCTTTATTCTATAAACTATATGACTAATACATCTATGAATAAAAATGACGATTCACGGCTTTTTGCCTCAATAAAGTTTTTGCCTTTTATTTTTATCCTTGTTTTATCAGTCTTTTTCTTTACAGCCTGTGAAAGAAATACATACACGACGAGCATTGAATCAGAAAAAAAGTTCGCGCTTGAATATGGAAGTTTTGAAAACGAAACAAAGCTTTATTCCGTCAATGCAGGAACAGATTTTTTCTCCGGAATATACATGAGCGATGGTCTTTTTTACATATCAGACAGCAACTCCAAAAAAGTTATGATGCTCAGCTCATACGGCGATCTGCTTGCCGTATACTTCAATCCAGAGACTAATCCTGTTCCGTCATTCGTCCAGTTCTCAGAAATACAGGAATCGGACAGCGGAAATCCCTCAAAAAAGGCGACACAACGAGCCACATCATTCCCGTTCCAAAAACCAGAAAGAATCGCCGTGGACAAACGCAAATATCTTTATATTTCCGACTATGTGCCTGAAGAACGTTATGAAACAAGTACGGACGGCAAGCAGCTTCTCCGCCAGATCGTCCTGCGCTTTTCAAATGATGGTACTTTCATAGACTATATCGGTCAGCAGGGCTCTGGTGGAATGCCTTTCCCGTATATTGAGCATCTATATACAACTTCAAAAAATGAGCTTGTCGTAACATGCGCTGACAACGACGGATTTACAGCATTCTGGTACTCAGAAGACGGATTCCTTCTTTACAAAATCCCTGTAAACTACCACAGTCTTCCTGTGCCTGAATCAATGGCGTCTCAGCAGGTGATGACGTCGCTCTCCGGTATTGTCCCTGATGCAAACGATTACAAACTTTATCTTTTAATCGATTACAGCAAAAACGAATACGATGAGTCTTCAAAAGTTCAGTTCGGTATTTCCTATGTGCAGTCGATGCTTTATCCACTGAACATCATCACCGGTACATACGAGCAGCCACAAGTCATTCCGTCCTATGAGCAGATTATCGTCAACGACCTTAGCCGTCAGGTTTATTTAGTTCCGTATGAGTTTTTGGGTACAACGGAATCAGGCTGGTTCTTCTTTGTCGTAGCTGACTCAGAAGGAAGTTCTCTTTTAATGGTTAATCCGGACGGCCAGAAAGTCCTTACGCGGCGGCTTTCCATCAACTTGGCAGAAATGAACTATTATACTCTTTCTCTTTCAGAAGAAGGCATAATTTCCGGTTTGTTCTCGGAAGAAACGGAAGCGTCCGTAACGTGGTGGCGGACGGACAGAATTATCAATTCACTGAATCCAGGAAAGTAGGGCGGACGATAACTTTCGCGCGTAAAGCGGGTGCATGGAGGATTTATGAGCGAACAGGACAAAGACAATCAGGACGGTCTTCATTTTTATTATGACCGTGATGAACGTCTTAAAAATGCTCCAAGGGTAGTAAAAGATTTCTATAACGGGAATATGAAAACCCCGGAAAGAGGACTTATCCGCGTGCTCGTCGCCAATAAAGCCTCCCGTATAATGTTCCTTACGCTCGTTTTCCTTACTGCGCTCGGAATCGCAATTTCTCTTGTCGAGCGATCTTCAAATACAGAAAAAAAAGATGGCGTACGATATTCGCTGACAGCATTCAGTTTCGATGAATCAATCTACGTCGCAGTAAAACTCGATGAAAATTCGGGTTATGATAAGAATACAGATGTAGATATAGTCATTGCCGCTCTTGATAAAACAGGAACAGTTGTCGAAAAGAATAATTTATCAGGAACTTATAGCGGAAAAGAGAGTTTTTTCAGGACAACTTTTTATGATTATGATATAATGTTAATAGAAGCCGTCATAAAGTCGGGTGAAAACTCAATCGTTCTGACGGCTCCTGTTGAAAAGCGATAGGAGTGAAAAATGCAGTTTTATTTTCTTTCAGTCTTGTTTAACCTGTTGGTCGGTATTTCACTGACTTTCAGCGGATTCAAGGTTACTAATCTTTTTCCGGGTAAGGAAAAAGTAGTTAAGCTTGTTATCGGTATTGCTGCTGTATTTACAGGCGTGATGAAGTTCATATTTGTCATTCAGCCTGACTGGGTTGTTTTGGGCGATTTCCTGCCAGCCGTTGCCGGAATTGTAGGTGGTGTATGCTATATCATCGACTGCTGCAGTGAAAACAAAGATCCTGAAACTACCACAATAAAGATGAACTCATTTTTCGAAAAACTTTTCGTAAAGGGAAAGAAATACATCGGTATCGTCTGTATCGCAGTTGCAATCGTTCATTTCATCTTCCCGACAATGAGAATTATTTAAGGGATGAAAACTTCTGTTGCCGGAATTGCCGTAGTTGACTCACTCGTTTTTATTGCCCGGCGGCTTAATGTCGGGCAAATGGGTGGCAGATGGGAATTCCCAGGCGGTAAGGTAGAAGAGGGCGAAGATCCTGTAGAAGCTCTTATACGCGAATACAAAGAAGAATTCAACATAGATATCTCTGTCGGACATCAAATTACAACCGGATTTTTCACGCATAACGACAAAAAAGTAAAACTCATCGCATATGAGGTTTTCTTTAATGAAGAAGATATAAATTGGATTCTCACGGAACATTCAGAATTTAAGTGGGTTGATCTTTATAAGATACCAACAGATAACTTTGTCGATTCTGATCTTATGCTATACGACGAGATTAAACGATTTTATGAAGGGCACGATGAAAATCAGAAAAAAACTGAATAGAATACTTATTTCTGTATTTTTTTGTTCCTGTTTTTTATTCTCTTCGTGTAAGATAAATAAGCCGGGAAAGACAGCTGATTTGAATAAAATTGATGGTTTAGCCACGTCTTCGGAATGGGCGGTAATATCATCTCCGTACGCAGCTTTCCGATCAGGTTCATCCTTGGAATCGCAGGTAATAGCTCATGGCAGACAAGGTGATATTTGCGAGATTAAGGGAAAAAAGATAGAGAAAGAGGTAAAGGGTACTGTTCTATGGTATCATTTTGATGACGGCTGGCTTTCTGAAAATGATATAATAGTATGCAATAACCGTATGCAGGCGGATAAAGCTTCCGCTGACATGCTTAAATGAGGGGAATGATGAAACAAACTCTTATCATTGGCTCAACTGTAGCTGACATTATTATCGGGGTAAACACACTTCCTGCTTCTGGAAGCGACATCAACACCATCAGTCATGAAATAAAACTTGGTGGTTGTGCATATAATGTTTCTGAAGTACTGAGGCATCTTTCCATCCCATATACACTTTGCTCGCCTGTAGGTACTGGCGCTTACGGCGAGTTTGTAATTAGCGAATACAAAAAGAAAGGCATCGAGTGCTTCAAACGTGTTGAAGGCGAAAACGGATGCTGCTACTGTTTCGTAGAAGAAAACGGAGAGCGCACGTTCGTTTCTAACCACGGTGCCGAATATGCTTTCGAGTCAGAATGGTTCAAAGACATTGACATGAGCAATGTTGACAGCATTTATGTATGCGGACTTGAGCTTGAAGTCGATACAGAAGGCAAGATAGTTTCGTGGCTCGAAAAACAAAAGGACGTTGACATTTACTTTGCATGCAGTTCACGCATCAATTTTGTAAATCCAGAGATTGTTAACAGGCTTCTTAGGCTCCATCCGATCCTTCATCTTAGTGACAAAGAAGCTGAAATGTTCACGGGAAAGGTTAATCCGGCTGAGTCTTCTGAAATCCTTTCGGGCTATACAGATAATACAATTATTATTACTAGCGGAAAGCGCGGCTGCTACTGCCGTGAAAAGAATGCGGACGGCTCATTCAGTTCAATCGGCGTTCCTGCTGTTAATACAATCGTAAAAGACACAATTGGTGCAGGGGATGCTCATGTAGGTGCGTTTATATCGTACCGTAAGATGGGATATTCAGTTTCCAACGCCGCGCTGCTTGCCAACACCGTTTCTGGTGCGGTTGTAGCAACTTCGGGTGCTACGCTTACAGACGAGCAGTTTGCCGCTCTGAACATACCCGTAAATAAATCGCGTGACTGACTTTTAAGGAGATTTTATGCTGCTTGCCGTTGATATTGGCAACACGAATATAGTTGTAGCTTTATTCCATGAGGAAGAGCTCGTCCATGAATGGCGTATGTACAGCGACCCGAACCGCACATCAGACGAATACAGTTCAATACTTTTTTCGCTGATGCGTGATGCCGGAGTCACACTCGCGTCTATAAACAGCTCAATTCTTAGTTCTGTAGTTCCTCTTTTGATCGGGCCTTTTATCACTGTTCTAGAACGGATAACAGGCAAAAAACCTTTTATCGTTGGTCCTGCCATTTATGACAAGCTCGCAATAAAAATCCCGACGCAAGCTGTCCATGAGATTGGTACTGATATTGTTTGCAATGCCGTGGAAGCGTACGCAAGCCTTAATTCTCCGTGCATCACGGTCGATTTTGGAACAGCGCTTACGTTGACTGCCATAAGCGGCAAAGGCGAAATCCTTGGTGTTTCGATTGCACCTGGACTTAGGACAGCAGTCAATTCGCTGTTCCATAACACAGCGCAGTTGCCGTCCGTTCCGTTGGAAGCCCCGCCGGACAGTCTTGGTACGAACACAATCCATTCAATCCAGTCCGGTATAGTTCTTGGTTATAAAGGACTTGTAGAGTTCCTTATAGAGCGTATGCGTTCTGACATGTGCGCCAAAACAGGAGCCTCCGCCACGGATATAAAAATAATCGCGACCGGCGGGCTTAACAGCGTTCTTAAACCTATAACGAGCGTTTTTCAGACTGTAGACAAGCAGCTCACGCTCAAAGGTTTAAGAAGAATTGCTTCTTTATTGGAGTAAAAGCTATGAAATACACTTTACCTTCTGACAGAAACATTAGAATAGCGATTTCAGGCCGGAGCGGATGCGGCAATACGACGGTAAGCCGTCTTTTATCCGAGACTCTTGGCATTGAGATGATAAACTTTACGTTCAGGTCGCTCGCCGAGGAAACAGGGCTTTCTTTGCCTGAAATAATCGAGCGTGCCAAAACAGACGACAGCTTCGACAAAGCTGTTGATACGCGCCAGGTCGAGATGGCAAAGAAAACCTCTTGCGTTCTCGGCTCGCGCCTTGCTATCTGGATGCTCAAAGAAGCCGACCTGAAAGTCTACCTTTATGCCGACGATGACGTTCGCGCCTCGCGCATATTCAACAGGGAAGGCGGAAACCTCGACGATATCAAGGCTTTCACGAAAATGCGCGACACGCAGGATGCATCACGATACAAACGTCTGTATGACATCGACACCGCCGATTACTCATTCTGCGATATGATTATTGATACTGCAAAATATACGCCAGACAAGATTGTCGGGCAGATTATAGAACAACTGATAAAAAGAGGGCTCATTTCCGAAAAGGCGGAATGAGCAAGTTCCACTACTGTTAAGGAGTTTTTTATGGAAAAGATCAACGGTTCTGCTGCATTTTATGATAAGAGTGCGGTAACAGCTGATGAAATTGTTGCCAGAGGTTATACTGGCGGAAAAATCATTATTGGACGTGATGATTTCGGCGGTGGCGAAAAAGCCGATGAAGCCGTTAAAATGCTTAAAAGCAACGGTGTCCTGCGTGTTGTAGTTTCCGGCGCGAACGCTGCTTTCCGCGAGGCTGCCGACAAAGAACAGCTTGCAATCGTGCAGCTCGACAAAAAGAGCATTGAAGATATTTTCAGGACTTTCGCTGACAAAGACAGCGAAGCAGCCGTAATAACAAACGACGACGGCACAAGAAAAGTCAAACTGATTTCTGGCAGCCTCTCAAAGAGCTACCAGTTCTAAAAAAACGGCTGCCTTTTATTCTAAAGGGCAGCCGATATACTTTTTAAGGATTTCTGTTAAAAACAGAAGTTACGAAAGGTTTTCTTAAAGAACGGTAAGACCACAGGAAGAAATTGCAGCGTCTATTGCGCCTTCAATTCCAGCAGTACCTTCGTCAAAACTCACAAGAACCTGTGCTTTTGATGAATTAGCAACGCAGTTAGTAACACCTGCAACAGCTTTTACAGCCTCATTGACTTTAGCTTCTGCGTTTTCATCATCGAGCCCGACGACATAAATCTTTTTATCCACTTGATGGACCTCCTATAATATGCCTGTAACGTCCCCGACTTTTTTCATTTCGATTTACTATACAGAAAAAGAGAATTTTAATCAACACACAACATAAAACAAATTATAGCGTATGGACTTTTAGATAAACCATTGATAATATTGAGTAGGGCAAAGATAAGCCTAAAAAAAGGAGTCTATAATGGCAATTTCACCAAATATAAAAAAAGCTATGGAAGGTTCATCCTTCATAAGAAAAATGTTCGAGGAAGGTATCGCACTCAAGAAGAAATATGGCGAAGAAAACGTATACGATTTTAGCCTTGGAAACCCAGATTTGGAACCACCGGAAGAAGTTCTTGAAGCAGTAAAAAAAGAAGCTCTTTCAACAGTTAAAGCACGCCATGGTTATATGCCAAATGCAGGATATATGGAAACACGTAACGCAATGGCAGAGAAAATCTCACAAGAGCAGGGCGTTGCTGTAAAAGGCGAGAACATCGTTATGTCTGTCGGTGCCGCAGGTGCTATAAACACCGTTTTCAAAGCAATACTCGCTGAAGGTGACGAAGTAGTCGTTCCGGCTCCATTTTTCGTCGAATACAGATCTTACGCTGCTAACCATGGCGGAAAACTTGTTACAGTTTCAACAAAACCCGATTTCTCGCTTGATATAGACGCCATTAAAAATGCTTTCAATAAGAATACAGCTGCTATTCTTATAAACTCTCCGAACAATCCTACTGGAAAAGTTTATACAGATAATGATATAAAGCAGCTCGCCGCTGCTATGGAAGATCATTTTAAGAAAACTGGACGCAGACTTTATCTTATTGCTGACGAGCCTTACCGCAAAATCATCTACGATGGACGCAAGGTTTCTCCTGTTTTCAAGTTTTATTCTGATTCTGTAGTAGTTTCATCTTTCGCAAAAGATTTGAGCCTTCCAGGTGAACGTCTCGGTTATGTAGCGGTTAATCCAGCCTGCTCAGATTGCGAAGAACTCGTCGCGGCATGCATTTATTCTACGCGTGTTTTAGGTTATGTAAACGCTCCGGCATTCTTCCAGCGTGTTATAGTAAGCTGCTGGAATGCACAGGCTGACTATTCTTCTTATGAAAACAGACGTAACAAGCTTACTGCTATTATGGACGAAGCCGGCATAGAATATGCATTCCCAGAAGGCGCTTTCTATCTGTTCTGTAAAGTACCTCAGAATAAAAAAGTTCAAATACCGGAAGGAAAGACTTCTGACGGAGTATTTTGCGATCATCTTAAGAAATATAATATTCTTGGTGTTCCTGGAACTGGTTTTGGCCGTTCTGGTTATATACGTCTTGCTTATTGTACATCAATGCATACTGTCGAAGGATGCAGAGAAGGTTTTATAAAGGCTGTGCAGGAGTGGTAAAATCCTGCATTGGAATCCATGCGTTTTCGCGCCGCGTAGGCATATAAGGAGTTTTTATGAGAATACTGATGGTTACTTCGGAAGCTGTTCCTTTCGCTAAAACTGGCGGACTTGCAGATGCCGTTTCTGCACTGTCAATCGAACTCGAAAAACTTGGGCATGATGTACGCATCGTATTGCCTCGCTATTACAAGATACCAAGAGAAACGCTCAGACTGCTTGACGGTCCTATGTGCGTTCATTGCGGTTCTGAGGAAGTATGGACAGCTGTTTACACAGCGAATCTTACAGGAGCGAAAAATGTTCCTGTATACTTTATAGACCACGAACAAAGCTTCGGAAGAGACGGCATTTACGGAACGCATCTGGATCCTGATTTTGCTGATAATCCGCGCCGTTTTTCAATCCTTTGCCATTCAGCATTCCAGCTTTGCCGTAAACTAGGCTGGTATCCTGATATAATCCATTCACACGACTGGTCGGCGGCGCTTGCTCCAGTACTGTTAAAGTTCAATGAGCGCTGGAAAAGCGAATTCTCAAAGACAGCAAGCGTCTTTACGATCCATAATCTTGGATATCAGGGATATTACGGCAAGCAGAATTATCCGGTTCTTGGAATTGACTGGAATAATTTTTATTCATCCGGTTTTGAAGACTATGACAACATCAATTTCCTGAAAGCCGGACTTGTTTCATCTGATATGCTCACGACAGTATCGCCAACGTATGCAAAAGAGATACAGCGCGGTGAGTACGGTTTCAGAATGGACAGCATATTACGAAGCCGTAGCGGTGATCTGGAAGGTATTCTGAACGGTGTGGACACAAATGTTTGGAATCCGTCAAAAGATAAAAAAATCCCGGTTAAATATAGTGCCACATCAATTGAGAAAAAGATACAGAACAAGCTGGCATTACAGGAGCGAATGGGGTTGGAAGTAAATCCTGATATCCCTATTTTTGGTATAATAACGCGTCTTGTGGACCAAAAAGGCGTGGCTGAGCTTTTTGCGCCATCATACGGTTGTGTATTCCGTATGTGCGCAGAGATGCGTATTCAGCTCGTTGCGCTCGGATCAGGCGAGTCTTGGTGCGAAAACGAAATAAACGTCTTACAGTCAAAGCTTCCTAATTTCAGGGCTTATATCGGTTACAACGATGAACTGAGCCACCTGATAGAGGCTGGTTCAGACTTCTTCCTTATGCCGTCACGCTATGAGCCATGTGGCTTGAATCAAATGTATTCGCTGCTTTATGGAACACTCCCTATCGTCCGTCGTACTGGCGGTCTTGCCGATACTGTCGAGAACTATGATGAAGCGACTGGAAATGGAACTGGTTTTGTTTTTGACAACCTTACTCCTGAAAGCCTTTTCGACACAGCAGGGTGGGCTGTATACGCATGGTACAATAAGCCTGAGCACATAAAAGCAATGCGTCTACGTGCCATGAAACAGAAATTCGGCTGGGATGTTTCAGCCCAAAAGTATGAGGATGTATACAAACGTGCACTTCAGAAGATAGGATTATAAGTATACCTTTTAATGACAAAAAAAGTCCGGTTCCCTTATCATGGTCACAAGTTCATCACTGCGTTCTTCAATAGTGACCATGATAAGGGAACCGGACTTAGTATAATCTTTTATCAGATACTTATAATCCTAGCTAATTAAATTATAGAATCACCATTTCTTTTCAAGTGTCTCAGGATCAAGGATAACAACTGTTCCGTCAGAAGTGGTAACAGCCATTCCTGTATCCGTGATGATCAATGGTGTTGATTCAAGAACTATAACGTTTGACTTGGCTTTAAGAGTAAGCTCCTTGTCATAGCTCGCGATAACCCAGCTGTTTGAATCTCTAATGACAACATAAATGTTCTCATTGTTTTCAATAAGTACTGATTTAGGAGATACATTCTCTTCAGACTGTTTAATAATCTCCATATCGACATTATCGAGCATTACGAGCTTAACAGCTGTCGTCTGATAATCAGCTTCTGGGGCTTTACCGGCTATCGCGATAAAACCGTCTTCAACTGGAAGAAGCGTTCTGTTCAAAATAACTGAAACAGGTGACTCTTTTACGACATTTCCGTTTGCTACATCGATAAGAACGATAGAGGAGTACATATTCTCTGTGTCAGAAAGCTTAAGTCCATATGTTGTAACAATCTTTGCTGCTCTGATCGCGTCAGAAATGTTTTTCTGCTGATCGTTCGCTATAGCCGTGCGCTCTATGACAGCTTCTGTCCGTTTTTTGTCGGCGAAAGCCTGCTGCTGAGCTGCTTGTTCAGCCAGATCATCGGCTTCTTCCTGTCTCTGTTCAGCTTCTGCCTGCTTCTGCTCTGCAATTATTGTTGTCTGCTCAGCGACTTGCTGTGCTTGCTGAGCCTGCTGAGCTGTCTCTTCTTTCTTCTGCTGAGCCTGCTGAGCTTCCTGCTGTTTCTGTGCAGCCTGCTCCTGTTTCTTTGGATCCTGCGGGTTCTGCTTAGCTTCCTGTACAGCCTGATTTGCTTCCTGCTGCTTCTTGTTGGCTGTATCCTCAGCCTGTTTTGCGGCTTGCTGAGCTACAGCTGCTTGCTGTTTTGCTTCCTGTGCAGCCTGCTGGGCAACAGCTGCTTGCTGAGCCGCCTGTTCAGCAGCTTTTCTTGCGGCTACAGCCTCACGCTGTGCTTCGCGGGCATCTTCTTCGGCTTCGTCAGCCTCACGCTCTTTAATATCAACCATGTTCATGCGCTCGTTGACCATGCGGTCATCTTCTTCACGCATTGACTGAATAACTTCTGTACCTGAAATAATTGAAGTATCGATTGTGCTTAAACCGCCATTCTCTGGGTTAAGAAGAGGAATAATTATCTGTGATTTTCCAGCCCATTCGGAGTAGTTAACAGAAAGACCCATTTTATCTGCAGAAAGTTCTGCAATTACGCCTGATTTATATCTTGAAAGAAGCTGTGAAATCTTTCCGCGGTATACGGCATTATAAACTGTTATGAAAGTAGCAAGGGTGGATGCATCTGTGCTGTTATAACCATAAGCTTCAGTAAGGAAGCCGGTGATTATGAGCCTTAAGTTCTTAATATGATCAACTTCGGCTTTGTCGCCCAAAATAAGGATATCTGCATCAAGTCCTTCTGTTACTTCAGGATATACGGCATGAATAAGATAGTATTTAGAACTGTTGCCTGTTTCAATGCGGGTGTCTTTGCTTGTAGCAACAACTTTACCAAGATTCCGTCCAATATCAAGAATCTGTTCTTTTGTGTCTATTCTGGAATGAGGACCAGAATAATTGATAAATTCGATTATATCAGGATTTGGAACGGCACTTTCAAGCTCCTGCCTTGATACATCAACTGCTGCCGCTGCACCGAAAACAACTATGCTGAATACTGCAATAATAAGTGCAATCTTTTTCATATTATACTCCTGATGCGGTAATAAAACCGCATTTGCATTTATATATATAATCGGACAAATTCCAAAGGACTGTCACACTTAAAAACTATTATATACCACAATTGGCAAACTTTTAAAGACAAATTTTATATTTGAAGATCCATAAGAGATTTCATCACAGACATGGCATACTCTTTAACGCTTGTACTGTAACCCGAAGACATGAATTTTACAAGTATTCTGTTGCCGTAGTTCTGAAAAATTTCGGCGCCAGTGAACTTACAGATTGAAGATACGGCATCGCATATCAGTTTGTATAACGAATCAGAACCGATGAATTTGTGAGGGGAGTTTATGAACGTGTAGATAGCCTTTAACATGTAGGCATCCGGGTCATACCCGTTTTTGATTGAATATTCCAAAGCTGTTTTAACATAAAGCTCGTTATCAGAATTCTTAATTAATTCGCCTATCTCATTAGAAAAATCGTATCCAGTAAGAGCAGCGTCCTGTATGCACTTTAATGAGGATATAATGTCTTTTTCAAAAAGAGAAGGATCTATTCCTGTATAAATCGATGGGTTAGAGACTGGTGATAGTTCTGCCATTATCTCTTCAAAACCATCACGGATTTCTTGTATATATTGTTCTTCTTCATTATTTTTGTACGTTCCGTATGTACGGGGACGCTCGACAAACTGGCTTACGGTTGAATAAGTATTTTTGTCATAAAACAACGGTTTTGAAACTGAAAGAAGCCAGTTGTCCGTAAACTGAAGAAGATAACCGTCGCTAGTATAAAAGTAGATTATTTCGCCTTTTGTTTTACGTATTCCGTCCCATAAAGACTCTCCATCCATTGAAAAAAGCGAGAAAACGACTTCTTTATCGAATTCCGTTATAACCATGATTTTTCCAGCTCCGCAGTAAAGGGAACCTTTATTAAAACCGCTTGAAACCGATGTCCTGTATGCTTCTGAACCGTCATCTGTATTGAAAGCGATTATAAGTCCATTGGGATAAAGAACGACGGCATATGATTCTCCAAGCCTAAGGATTGAAGCCATATCAACATTGTTTTTATTGATGCGCATGTTCGGGATAGAAAGAGAAGCCCACAAACTTACAGCCATATTGTCCTGAACAGAACAGCATCCAAAAGTACCATCTGAAAAAAGGATGAGAACGCCGTTTTCATGCTCAGCAGTTAAGACCGCTTCGCCATAAAAAGTGATTTCCTCAATCATGTCTCCGTATGGTGTAAAGCGATATGCAAAGCTTTTTTCGCCTGAAGGTGTGCTTATGCAGAGAAGTGTACCGTCATTAAGCATCCTGACTTGCTCAGTTATTTCAGCAGGAACTGATCTTTCCCAGCGAAGTCCGCCCGTAACGCCAAAACAATATAGTTTGTCCTTTGTGCTTACAAATACACGTCCATCATAGCCTGCGACGGGTGAATTAGATATTGTAGTGTCAAAAGTGTAGCTCCAGACAAAGTATCCATCCGGGTTATATAACGAAAGCGTCTTTCTGTTGCTTGAAACTGAAAGTATAATTCCGTTTTTTGTGACTGTATAATCAGTTGAAGGTCTGTTTTTAAGCGGTCGCTCATACTTTCTGTATCCGTCGGTAGAAAAGGTCGATATGAACCCGCCGTTAGTTATGGCGATAATTCGCGAGTTTACTTCATAAGGGGATGAGAGTACGTTTCCGCTCAACGCGAGTTGCCTGATAATATCGTTGTCGGCGTTGGCGGCAGCAGGCAAAAACGATATTAAAACAAAAAGCAGAAGGGAGCGTATTGAAGTCAAAAAACAGGTCGCTTTTTTCATTTCAACAACTCCTGCTTGCTTCAAAAACTGCAAAGCTTTCTATGTGGCTTGTCTGCGGATAAAAATCGAGCATCATAAGTGTTTTCAGTTTGTAGCCTGCCGCCGTAAGAAGCGATGCGTCCCTTGCGTGTGTTACCGGGTCGCATGAGACGGAAAAAATAACGTCTGGGGTGTTTCCGCGCTGCTTGGCGCACAGCCAAGCCATAACAGGCTTCTCTATGCCTGAGCGGGGCGGGTCAATTATAACCACGTTATACTTTTTTTGAGCCGCTTGAGTGCGTATCCATTTTTCGCCAGTCATGGCAAAAACGTCATGTGGAATGCCTGCAAGGTTTTTGTCTGCGAAACGAAGGGCTTTTCTGTTATGTTCCACGAGCGTTGTTTTTGTGAACAAGTCGCCAAGCAACGCGGAAAACGTGCCTACGCCTGAATACATGTCGAGCAGTTCGATGTTCGCGGTAAATTTATAGCTTTCGACAATCGGTCTTATCACTTCAATCGCTTTTTGGAACACACCTATATTCGATTGGAAAAAGCCTCGAACATCAAAGTGAATTGTCTTACCGCAAATATCAACAGTGGTTTCCTGAATATCATCATTTTCTTCGCGTATATGAGAATTTCGCGTCGGGAATTCGCTTTCTTCAGCAACATTTCCGTTAAAAACGTGTAGCCGTCCGTATCGTTCAGGCAGTTTTTTTCCTTTCAAAAGCTCACGTACTTTCGCGACTGCAATCGGACAGTCATCAAGAGCGACAATGCTTTCCTGCGCCCGTCGTTTCAAGCCTCCCGAATGAAACTGAAACCTGTTTCTATATTCCCAGCTGTCTCCGCATATTATTTTCGCGTTATAAACGACTTCGGCTTCGGGCGAATCATCGTTAAGACGCATTGCCCGCCGGAAACAATCTTGCAGAATCTGGAAACGAATCTGTTTTTGCGCCTCGTCGTCAGCAATCTGCAAGTTACATCCGCCACAAATTCCGTAATATGGGCACGGCGGATCTCTCCGCACGGGAGATTTTTCAAGTATCTTTATAACTTTTCCGCGGTCATAATCTTTATGGCTTTCCACAATTTCAATCTCGGCTTTCTCACCGGGAAGAAGCTGCGGCACAAAAACGGCTTTTCCGTTAATTTTTGCCAAAGAATCTCCGCCAGAAACGATTTTTTCTGCTATAATAATCACAAGAATCAGTATATCATAAAAAACATGGGGGTTCTACATGAAAAAGGAAACTGTATTCGTCAAAATGGATGATGGAGCCGACATTGCTCTTCATACATGGGTTCCAGATGGCGACATTAAAGGTGTTGTTCAACTTAGCCACGGCATGGCAGAGTTTGCGATGCGCTACGACCGTTTTGGAACAATTCTTGCTGATAACGGCTACGTTCTTTATGCTCACGACCATCGCGGACACGGCGAGACTGCTAAAACACAAGAAGATTTAGGATACCTTGCAGATAAAGACGGATTCCAAAGGGTAGTGCTTGACCTTCGTGCAATGATACAAAAATGCCGCACCGATTTTCCTGGAAAAAAAGTTTTCCTCTTTGGCCATTCTTTCGGTTCTTTTGTTTCACAAAGCTTCATCGAACAATTCGGAAATGAGATAGACGGCTGTATGCTCTGCGGATCAGCAGGCCCGCGCATTCCACTTACTTCATCAGGTGCGTGCATCGCAAAGATAATAAAGTTTTTCAGAGGCGGACACCATCGTTCAACTTTTATTAACGGTATGGCATTCGGCTCTTACACCAAGCGGATAACAGACACAAAATCGCCTTTCGCATGGATTTCACGCGATTACGCCGAGCTTTCAAAATATGAAGGAAACCCATACTGCGGATTCCTGTGCACTGTAGAATTCTTCGCAGATTTCTTTGCAGGACTAACAAATATCGGCAAGATGAAAAACATAAACAAAATCCCAAGAAACCTTCCTGTTTTCATTTTTGCCGGCTCCGAAGATCCTGTAGGCGAGTACGGAAAATCAGTCTCTAAGCTCAATGACATCTACAAAAAGATCGGGATGCAAGACCTTTCGTTCAAGCTTTATCCCGGTGCACGCCACGAGCTTTTGAACGAGCTAAACCATGAGGAAGTCGAAAAAGACCTTATGGAATGGATAACAAAGCGGACATAATAAGTATAAAACGGCGCGAAGGAACGTAGCGTGGGGCAAAACACTCTGTTTGTGGACGCCGCGACAGCGGCATCTCTTATAGTTTCCATACCACAAACAGCGTGTAGCGCGATATCGCGCGTTTTTGCCTCCATGCTACGTGACTGGGAGCCGTTTTTTTTCTGATTAGACGAAACCTCTAGTAGACCTCAAACTCTACATATTGAACAATGTATTGAAATTTTGTATTGTACTTTTTAGATGCTGACACGATATTCTAACGATAAGAACGGCAGACCAGTAAAGACAGCCGTTATATACACAAAAGACGAACATTGTATTGATAAGAATAAAATAGATCCAGATGCGATACGCGTTATTGAGCAGCTTCGTAACTTCGGTTTTTCTGCATATTTGGTAGGCGGCGCCGTCCGTGACCTTATTATAGGAAATACACCAAAAGATTTCGATATTGTTACGAACGCAACGCCTTCGAAAATAAAAAAGCTTTTTAGAAATTCACGCATTATAGGCAGACGCTTCCGTCTTGTACACATTTTCTTCGGAGCAAAAATCTTTGAAGTAAGCACATTCCGTTCTCTTGCAGAGGGAACTGTTGGTAACAGCTTTGGCACGATGGACGAGGACGTGCGCCGCCGTGATTTTACACTGAATGCGCTTTATTATGACCCAATAAAAGAGCAGTGCATCGATTACGTTGGCGGTGTCCGCGATATACGCAAGCGGATCATCCGCCCTGTAATTCCATTAGACAGCATTTTTGTCGAAGACCCTGTCCGTATGCTTCGTGCCGTCAAATATGCCGCAACGACCGGTTTTAAAATGCCGTACCAGCTCAAGCACAAGATATGTAAATCCGCGAATTTGCTTTCTCCAGTTTCTCCGTCAAGGCTCACTGAAGAACTTTTGAAAATAGTAAACTCCGGTCATTCTTACGACATCGTGCAGCTCGCGCTCGAAACAGACGTTTATATGTATCTTCAGCCCGCGGCCACCGCACTGATGTACGACAAGCCCGGCTTCGAGAAAAGCTATCTTGAGCACCTTAAAGAACTTGATGCTCTTCATATCGCAAATCCAGATTGCCGTACAGGTCAGAAGCTTGTTTATCTTATATATGATTTTATTGAAAGCCTTACTGACTGGAAGAAAGAATCTTCCGCATCAGCTGCCGGCGAGCTTTACACGCGAACATGGTCACAGTGCCGTAACTTTGTTCTGCCTATGAATCCGCAGCGTACGGAACTTGAATATGCTATAAGAACAGTCCTTAAAAAGCTCGGCATTTCTATCCGTATTCCAAAAGACGCGTTCACGAAAAAAAGACCTACTCGTCATGGTGGGGATGCGAAAAAGTCAGAAAACAATACTGAAAATGCTCCTGAAGTTTCAGAAGACATGAAAGCCGCAGTATCGATGTAAAACAACTTATTGTGTTATTTTATCGATAATTATACTGACTTCTTCTATCAGGATACCTGTAAATTTCTCAACATTATCGATAATGTACTGCTGCAGGCTGTGAATTTTTCCAGTCAGTTGCGTACCGAAAGGCACGTCTATCGTTATCAAGAATCTGTATCCCTGTGCGTCCGTTTTAATCTGAAGTTTTTTTACTCTTATCTGATTGTCGAATTCATTTACACAATGCATAACCATTTGCGAAAGAGCCGCCTCAGATATACTAATACGTCCTTTTTTTGAAAACTCCGGTCGTACTACAGACTTTTCGAATATCTTGCTGTTCGGTTTGTTGGGCTTGTTCTTACGGTTAAGAAAAACTTTTACCGTGTTGTAAAATATCTGCGGATAATTGCGTTTTATTTCGATTGCTGGGACGGGAATTACGTGCTTTCCTTCAATGCGCCGTGTGCGGATTGCTTTATCTATCTCATCCTGAGTAGCTATCTCTTCTATGTGGATTATTTTAGAAGGGGCGGGCAGCTGCAAGCGCAATGCAATTTTGTTCACCATCTTTTCTGAGGTTCCCAAAATGAGTATTTTTTTTATATTTTTCATTTTTTGCAGTGCCTTGGCTATTTCATCACGATGTGGTTTATCGTCAAAAAGCGCGACTTTGACAGCTGCGAGGAAGGTTTTTTCTTTTTTCGCTGAATGTCCGGCTATTATTTTGTCGTCCTGTATGAGAAGCCCGTCATCAATTATAATGTCAATTCCATACTTTTGTGCCAGTAGCTTTGCTCGGAAACTTTTTCCGGTTCCGCTTTCTCCTACGAGAGCGAATACGGTAACGCCCTTTACCCACCAGACAAGATCATTCAACAGGTTCATACGATATAATATTATAGTTAGAGAACTCGCCTTGCGACAAGTGATTTCTTATGAAATTCTGAAAATTTGTTGGAAGAGGTGCCGTAATTGTTTCCGGGAGCTCTATCTGATTTTCAGACGGGAAAGTCATTCTCCATGCATGAAGATAAAACCGACCATCGTTACCCAACGCTTTATCGTTATTGTACGCTGTGTCACCAAGGAGTGGAAACTTGTGATATGCGCACTGGCTCCTTATCTGATGCTTTCTGCCGGTGTCAATCTCAATGATTGCTAGCGTTATATCTGATCCCGAAAACTCTCCGCGAGCGATCGGCTTAACTTTTGTACGCGCAAGTTTTCCTTCACCGACTTTTACCGTATAGAATGACATGGAATCCTCATCATTCTCTATCATATCTTCCCAAACAGCCTCAGATTGAAGATTCCCGGATAATACGGCGAGATATTCTTTTTTTATCTGGTGTTTTTGAAGCATTTCAGAGAAAAACACAGCTCCTTTATGATTCTGAGAAAACACAACAAGTCCTGTTGTATGCCTGTCTATTCTGTGAAGTGGTCCTGGTCTGAATGACAATGATTCATTTTCGGGAACAAACTGAGCATTAACTATCTGCTCCAAAGAGGGGACACCGCCTGATACACTTCCTCCGCCATGAACCGACATTCCGTATGGCTTGTTTATAATACGTACGTATGAGTTTTTAAAAACGTCCTGTACATCCGGAACATCAGCTGTAATCGATGTTTTTGAAGCAGAGGATACAGAACCTCCCGAGAATTTAGGGATTTTTATCTCATCATCTTTTTTGATTCTGTAATTGCATTCAACTCTTTTTCCATTTACACGGATTAACCCTTTTCTTATGAGCTTATAAATCTCCGTCATCGGAATGGTTTTGAGAAATATCCTTATAACTCTGTCAATTCGTCTTCCGTCGTCATCAACGCCGGCTGTGTATTGCAAAAATTCCATATAACATATAATATTTATGAGATTATGCTCGGTCAAGCGAAGTATCAGATGCAGACGATGATTGCGAATCCGGTGTTTCTTTCACTGGTTTTCAGTTGGTTTTCTGCACAGTTCATAAAAACAGTAATAATGCTGCTTTCTGGCAAGGTTCATTCATTAAAAGAGCTTCTGGAACTTATGTTCTGGAAGACTGGTGGAATGCCTTCTAGCCATACTGCTCTAGTCATGTCTCTTTGCGTTTCAATAGGTTTCAGAAACGGAGTAACATCAGATATATTCATTCTTTCAACAGCGTTTGCGCTCGTTGTAATACGTGACGCGCTTGGTGTAAGGCGCTCTAGCGGACTTCAGACACGTTCTTTGAATGAGCTTGGAATGAAACTCAAAGAAAAAGGGCTTATAGATGATTTTACTCCGCTTAAGGAAGTAAACGGACATAAACCGGCTGAAGTTATCATGGGATGCTTCCTTGGTATTTTTGTCGGAATAGCATTCTCCGTCCTATAAGTTAAACAAGATGAAACTGATTGTTAAGTTTTTCCTTTTTCTTTTTGCCGCCTCAATTCTTATGACAGTTATTTTTTTCTTAAGGATTAGCCCATCAATCAAGATTTGGGAAAACTATAAGGTTTTATATTTCCCAGCAGAATATAATGATACAGAAATATACGAAGCAATAGGGAACCTTGTTTTTTTAGATCAGATTATTTTTGAAGATCCTGAATATCATCATGCATGGAATAACAGGATGATGCCGGGTAGGGAGCCTGTTACTGTCAGAGGCTTTTCGTACAATGAGCTCAGGGATTTTTTCTTCTATGACAGATCCGGTTCTTTCAAAATAATATATGTTCCTGATGATATATCAAAAGACGTTATAAACTGTCTTAATAAATCAGGAATCACATTCGGAACCGATTCTGTTACACACTATCCGTATCTTTATCCTATTGTCTGTTTTGTAGTGATTGTTCTATTGACAATATTCGGAAAAATATCTTTTTTGCGTTCAATTTGTGCAATCCCGCTTGTTTTATTTTCGCTTTGGTGCCCATTCTACAGTTCTGCTGCAGGCGCAGTCTGCATTCTTTTCGCGTTTTATGCGGCGGAGCAGTACGCGGGCAAAAAGTACGGAATCAAAAGTACAGCGCTTAATCCCGTTGTAATACTTTGTACGGCTTTTTCATTTTTATCCGTCGCAATCGGTGGTATAAAACTTTTGATGCTTTTTTCCGCCGCAGTTTTATCGTGTCTTTTGTTGTGGGTATCAGTCAAATATGCGGAGATGATATACGATTCAACGTGCCATTTCCATTATATGCCGATACTTACGTCCAAAAACATCGGAAAATACAAGAGGGTAACGATTAAATCAGTTTCCACGGTTGCCGCCGTCGCTGTGGTTTTAACAGTGTTCTTTTTCATGTCTTCTGGAATTATCAGGAGTATTGGCGATGACGGCTTGTATCTGCCTTCTCCTTCGGAGTATACTGACACAGAGGGGATAAACAGCGTTTCATATTCTGCGGTAAAAGAGCTTCGCGACATTGAAAACAATGAAAACAAGTACCCTGATGCTGCAGACTTCATAGACGAATACTGGCTAAATATCCGCTCACAATATATAAGGCTTTTTGACAGCGATGTTTCTACTGAAGTTTCTGTAGGAGACGTGATCTCGATTCCGTCTTTTACGGAAAGCGACGGCGGCATCAAAGCAGAGCAGCGAATAATTGAGACATTTGATGACTCGTTTTTGGATAAAGTTTCAGATGCCTTCATCAAAAACGGCGGCGCCGAAAAGTTTATAGCGTCGAACGAAAAGTTGTTCGCCACGACATACAAAAAAGCAGGGGACACTTCGCACGATATGAACTCTATGCTTTCAATTATTTCGCTTTTTGTGCTGTTTGTGATATTATTGACTCTAAGACTTATAAAAGGCTGTAAAAAATGAACATAAAGAAAAAAATGATAGTACAAGATGTATCGTTTTCAAAAGCCGTTGATGCATACATACCGCTTTATGATTACGTGTCGCTTAACGATGCGGAAGGAAATGCCAGCGTTCCAAAAACTGCCGTAAATTCCCGCGTGAGCGAAGGCCAGGTACTTGGTAAGCACGACGCGTACAGTGCGTCCGTACATGCACCGGTTCCGGGTGTTCTTACTGAATATAAAACACTTACAATGCCAAACGGCAAAAAGTCAGAAGTTGCCGTTATCAGGCTTGATGGCGAGTTTTCTTATAAAGGAAAAAGGTTACGGACGCACAGCTGGGATAATCTTTCAGCAATCGATATCTGTTCCATCCTTGCAGACAATGGTGTTATAAACACGTTTGACACACCTTGCTCAATCTCACGCGAAATATTGTCGTTCAACGACAACAAAAAAGGCGAGGCTGTTCTTTCTCTCCGGTTGTTTGACGCTGATCCAAGCGTTTGTACGGACAGCTTCATTGCCTCACAAAAAATGAATGAAGTGCTCGAAGGCGCCGCAGTAGTTGGTAAGGCTCTTGGCGCCGCCAAGATATTTGTTCTTCACGACAAAGCTGATAAAATTCCAGATAACGTTCCGTTCAAAAACATGGAGTTTGTCAAAGTTCCGGCGGCGCGACAGCTTATGTGCGGAAAAAGAGAAATTGACATCATCCTTGCTGACAACAAATATGAATACGAAACTTCCGTCGCAATAGACAGCACGACAGCTTTTTCTGCTTATGAAGCCGTAGTTTTGCAGAAGCCTCTTTTGGAGAGATTCGTCCATGTTTCAGGTGACGCTCTTAAAACGAGTACGATGTTCAAAGCCCGTATCGGAACGCCACTTAGAAAGCTTGTAGAGCAGTGTGGTGGCTTCCGTAAAAAGCCATATAAGATTGTCTTTAACGGACTTATAAAAGGGGTTGCAGTTTCAGAAGCAGACACCCCGGTAACGAATATTGTTAAGTCGATAACAATACTTTCAAAAAGCGCCGTTCCTGACCAGCAGCAGACGCACTGCATTCATTGCGGAAACTGCCACAGAGCGTGTCCTGTAAAGCTCCATCCTGATATGTTTTTTGACCACTATTATTATCATTCTCAGCTTTCGGACGATTTCCTTAAATCGTCTCTTTTATGCACACAATGTGGGCTTTGCAATACGGCATGTCCTGCGCGCCTGCCGCTTTTCCAATCAATATCGCTCATTAGAGGTGATCTGAAATGAAAAAAAAGTATCAGTTTTTGTCGCTTACGCCTTTCTTCAATGCAAAGCCGTCTATAAATGACACCGCAAAAGTTTCACTGCTGCTTTTTGTACCACAGCTTGTAATGCTTTTCATTACAAAAAGTTATAGCTCGTTTTTTATCATTTTAGTTTCGGTGTTCGCTTCTGTTACTGCCGATTTTATAGACACATGTCTTAAGCATACGCGTTTCAAGCTTGATTTTATCGTAATACTTCAGGGACTTTTTATTGGACTTTTTATCCCGCAGGATTATCCGCCTGTAGTTGTTTTCATCCTCGTTCCTATCGTTCTTCTTCTTTCAAAATACATTTCCGGTGGATTTGCTTTCTCTTGGATAAATCCCGCCGTAATATCTGTTTTGGTGCTTTACTTTTTCCGAAGCAATTATTTTCCAAAGTTCCTTATTCCGCTTGAATATCTTAAAGATGGAAACATATTCTCAAATCTTTTGGCAGATGGAACTTTTACAGTAATGCCTGTAGATAAGGCGATCACTTCTTTCCTAAACAGGACAGTCTTTAAATTCACAGGGCTCGTTTTACCAGAAGGGTATATATCGCTTCTTTGGGACAATGGCAGCGTAATAGCTGGTTTCCGTTTTAACTTGCTTACGCTCGCAGCTACGATAATTCTGATTTCATTTGAGCTTATTGACTGGATAGTACCTGTCGTTTTCCTAGCCGTTTATGCATTCTGCGTCAGAATTTTCGGAATCGTACCTTTCGGTAACATGTACAATGCCGGAGATATACTGTTAGCGTTATGTACAAGCGGTACCCTTGTATGTGCTTTCTTCATACTTCCGTGGGCAGGAACAGTTCCTGCAAGTATTCCTGGGAAGATTATTTATGCTTTTGGCGCAGGCATAGCCTCATTCTTTATAAACGGTTGTGGGACTGGTCATATCGGCTCTATGTTCGTAGTGCTCATAGTTAACATCATTTCGCCGCTTATCCAGTTGATAGAAGAATGGCTATATATGACGTTTTTCATTAAAAAACAGGAGCTTTTGAAATGACAGCAGAGATAAAACTTCTGATACACAGATACGGTGCATTTACAGTTATTGTACTTGTCCTTTTCTTTTTGCTCGCCATCGTGACTCTGCTTTCAAGGGACACATGGAAAGAAAAACTACAAACAAGTGTTTCTGATGTACTTTCCGCAAAATATGGAACTACTTATGTTGTAGGTGACTATGTTGATATACAGACACCTGCGGTTGTATCCGCGGCTGTATACAAGATAACCGATACGGAAAATAGCACAGAGGGAAGGGCTGTTCTGCTGAGGCTGACAGGCATCTCCGGTCCAGCCGCGGCTGTGTACACATATTTTGATGGCGATGAAAAAGGCACTTTCGCAGGTTATGCTGCTAACACTCATTTCCTTTCAGGAGATGATGAACTTGACTATAATGCCTCTAAAACACAGATAAACTATTGTGCCCAGCAGATTCCTGTTATTCTTTCAAAGGAAGTTGAGAAAAAATGAAAAAATCCATTTTTATGTTTACAACAGCTATTCTTAGCTTTATCGTACCGCTTCCTTCGCGCTTCGCGTATACAATCATAATGCTTGTCGCAGTCAACTTTGTAATGCTTTCAGGAACGGCCCTTAAAATGTTCATCGAAAAGCTTAACCTGGCGAATCTTGAAAATGTTCTGATGATCGTTTTTATGCTTTCAATGACAATACTTTACAAGCAGTTCGTCATCCTTTTTTCACCGATAATTGCGCTCACAATGGGCTTTGCGATATACCTCGCACCCGCATCAGCTTTTTTGACAGGTCATATCCTGGAGCCAAAAGGAAACTATAAATACAACATTTTTGCGGTAAATATGCGTAATTCCGGCATCCTTACAGGAATCGCCGTGATTGTATCAATAATCCGCGAATTTCTTGCTTACGGTTCTTTTTCACTGCCTTTCCGTGACGGTATACACATATTCAAGTACCCGTTTATCAAGACTTCGACTTTATCGTTTTTCTTCTCAACGATATCAGGAGCCTTTATTCTGACTGGACTGGCAGTAGCAATGTTCGTCTTTATCAACAAAAGAATAGAAATAGTAAGGAGAAAAGATTAGATTATGTTCAATATCCTCTTTTTCTATGTGCTTGTTTCATCAGCTGTGTTTGTTTACGGAATCGGCCTCAATAAGATAATTGTTTTCTCCAAAAAACCGAACGATATTTTGTTTTTCATTTCAAAAGAGATTCTGTCGGTGCTCCTTTCGGTTTGTATATGTTGGCCAATCACTAAGTTTATATTAGTTCCTAACGGACTTGCAGAACTTTATCCATTTTTCTGCTTTTTCATCATTTACCTTATTTCAGTCGTAATTACAGAATTCACAGCCCGGCTTTTAAAAAAGAATGTCGCCGGTTTCTTTTTCTCATACTGTGTTCTTCTTCTTGCGATGAACGAAGGCATAACGTTCGGAAATGCAATTCTTATTTCACTGTCATGTATCCTTTCATTCTTCTGCATGCTGCCTATCATTTATGCGGTCCGTTGGAAGATGAAGAGCTCACAGCAATATATAAGCTTTAAAGAAAGCGCAATGCTGTTCCTTTGCATTGCTGTTATTCTTTTTATGCTTTTTGCTTTTAATGTTTCATGGCTTAATACTGAGGTATTCTGATGTTTGTTGCATTTTTACTCTCTATTTTGATTATTCTCGCAGTCTGCGGACTTTGCTTCCTGTTGTTTACATATTTTAAATTCGATCCTGAAAAAGTTTTCTCAAAAGAAGAGAAAGATTTTTTAAATGATTTGATCGATTCCGAAGGTACTGACAACGGAATGTGCGCTGTCATAAAATGCTCGCCAGATAGAAACGGCGCGACAAAACTCCTTGAACACCGTGAAATGACTGATTGCCGCCTTTTTTCGGAAATATACGGAAAGGAACAATTCTGCAAATGGGGATGCATCGGGTATGGTACATGCGTTACGTTCTGCCCGCAGCACGCTATAATCATTAAGAACGGAACGGCTGTCGTAACGGAATCATGCAACGGTTGTGGTGAATGTGTGCCGCATTGCCCACAAAACATAATAGACCTTATCCCTCGCGAAAAAGAATACTTCATTCAATGTTCATTACCAGAAGGAGAAGAATGCAGTAATTGTACAGTCGGTTGTACATCGTGCGGCGGTTGTAACAAAAACGAGACGCTTACGCTCGAAATGGCAAAGAAGTGTCCTAGAAAATGCATTAAAAAAATTACAAATCCTTTTGCTAAAGGCTTTAAATTATAAGAATTGTGATTTATCATTAATAATCTGCCCCTAATACTATGCATTGTTGCTGTAATCGGATGGTTTCTAATGGAGAATACTAGTGTCTGCTTCGTTCTGAGAATTGATTCTGACGGAATAATCCATGATTCTGACGAAGAAACACAATATCAGAACAACTTAAAGAACATACTCTCATTTTTCTATTCTCATCCTGAATGTAATTTCACTATAGCTATTTCTGGAAGGAAAGCAGATTGGCTTGGAAGAAAGCATACCGAAGCAATTGATATAATAGCTGAACTTGTTTCAAGAAAGCAGATTGAAATTGTTGGCGGTGGTTATTATGATCCTATACTCCCGCTTTTGCTTCCCGTAGATAGAGTAGGTCAGATAGAAATGCTGACGACAGCTTTGCGGAAACTCTTCGGTAAAAAGCCAAGAGGCGCATGGCTTACAAGCAGTGCCTGGGATTCTTCGCTTATAACAAGCCTGTGTACGTGCGGAATGGATTATGCTTTCCTTGATATGCAGCTTCTTTCTGCGGAAGATAAGACCGCCGCTTTAAGCTCCAAACCGATAATCGTCGAAGAGTACGGTAAAACCATAAATATTCTTGCACTCACTGGCAACATGATTCCTTCAAAGTCTGATTCTGCCGAATCATATCTTTCTTCATTTAACAGATTATCAGGAACAAAAAAGGCTACGACAATAAGTACACTTTTTATGCCGGACCAACTTTCCGCGCTTATTAAAAATGGCTGGATTGAAAAATTCTTAACAGAAACAAAAGTCGATAACACAATAAGTTTGTGCACAGCTTCTCAATACTTAAAAAACTGCCGTTCGTTTACAAGAGCATTTATTCCGCCGGGATCAAGTAAAAACAACCGTCCTGTAAAAGAAATTATAGCGCGGAACCCTGAAGCGTTCAGGCTTTATTCAAGGATGATCCAAATCTCGAACGAAGTAAATCAATGCCGTGGCGACAAGGCACGCAAAAAAGCAGCAAGAGATGAGCTTTGGAAAGCACAGGAAAGGTCAGCATATTGGAACGAAAACCTTACGCCATTGGAACAGCAGAAAATCCGTCAGCATGCGTACAATCATCTTCTTCTTGCTGAAAAGCTTATAAAAGAAGTTTCACTTAGGAACGACACGCTTTTAGCATCTTTTGACCTTGATATGGACGGAAACCAAGAATATATGTGCCGAACTCCGGTTTACAACAGTTTTTTGGCTTCCGAGGGCGGTGCTGTTTTTGAGCTTGATGCAAGAGAGTGCTGCAGAAATTATACGATTTCATCTGAATGTGAAAATGGATTATATCCTAAAAAAATATTCATAGACTTTTTTGCCGATAAAAATTCGTTCTTTGAACAATATCAAAACGGAAAACCGCTTTTAAATACTGTTTTCCCGGAATTATCTTACAAGGAAACTGGCTTTTCCAGAGCGAAGCAAGAGCTTTTCTTGGAGGCGGAAGGAACATACGGTAAAAAACGGCAGGAAGTCCGTCTTAGGAAAAAATATGTTTTTTCTGACAATTCAATTCAAGTTCAGTATATCATTCAGAACAAAAGCCAAGATTATCTAAGATGCTATTTCGCAGTTGAGTCGAATCTTGCGCTGACTGATTTTGACATAAAGAACAGATGTATTGAAGTTATATCAGCAGACACAAGCATTGCTTCTTGCACTGACCAAATTTTCATACATCAGCATGACGTTTCTTGCTGCCAGATTACAGATTCTAAAACTTCTACTGTCTTCACTTTTGAACCGAATGAAAACGCGGGTATCTGCATACAGCCAATTTCTTTTGAGAAAACGACTTATGCGACTTGTTTCACATTCTACTGGAAACTAGAGATTCCGGCAGGTTACGAAACAGAAAAAACGCTTTTCCTCAACATAAAACAATCGTCAAAGAAAGCGCTAGCGACAAAAAAACGAACATAAACGTCTTGCGCAGAAAGCCATAAGTAATTATCATATTCTATTATGAATAGAAGACTTATAACCTCAGCTTTACCTTATGTAAACAACGTTCCTCATTTGGGAAACCTTCTTCAGGTGCTTTCTGCCGATGTATTCGCTCGTTTTTGCCGCAGCCGCGGTTACGACACGCTTTATGTATGCGGTACTGACGAATACGGAACAGCCACAGAAACGAAAGCCCTTGAGGAGCATAAAAAACCTAAAGAATTGTGTGATTTTTATCATGCTATCCACAAGGATATTTATGAATGGTTCGGAATAAACTTCGATTATTTCGGTAGAACATCGACACCACAGCAGACAGAAATTGTTCAGTCACTTTTTAAGATGCTCGATGAACGCGGATTCATTAAAGAAAACACGATAGAGCAGCTTTTCTGCCCTGAATGTGAACGCTTCCTTGCAGACAGATACGTTCGCGGAACATGCCCTCATTGCGGTTACGAAGATGCGCGTGGCGACCAGTGCGAGCACTGCGGAAAGCTCCTTGAGCCTGTTGAGCTTAAGAATCCGCGCTGTTCTACTTGTGGCGCGACTCCTGTTATGAAGCAGACAAAGCATCTTTACATCGATTTGCCAGGTATTCAGAAAGAATACGCCGTCTGGATGAAAGAGACTTCAGAAAAAGGACAGTGGGCTAAGAACGCTGTTCAGATGACAGAAGCTTGGATCCGCGACGGACTTCATGAGCGCGCAATTACACGCGATCTGAAGTGGGGTATTCCTGTACCTAAAGAAGGCTTTGAGGACAAAGTTTTCTACGTTTGGTTCGATGCTCCTATCGGTTATATCTCGATTACGAAAGCTCTTGCAGATAAACTTGAAAAACTTGATTCTCCTGAGAAATTCGACTGGAAATCTTGGTGGCTCCCGTCTGAATCAACAGAACCAAGAGCAAAAGTTCCTGTAGACCTTTTCCAGTTCATCGGAAAAGACAACATTCCGTTCCACACTGTTATTTTCCCATCGACTTTGATTGGATCTGGAAAAGACTGGACAAAGCTTTACCACATGTCTAGCACGGAATACATGAATTACGAGAACACGAAGTTCAGTAAGTCAAAGGGTATCGGTGTATTCGGAACAGACGCTCGTGAGTCCGGCATTCCGTCAGACGTATGGCGCTTCTATATGTTCTACAACAGACCTGAGAAATCTGACTTCCAGTTTATGTGGAAAGATTTCCAGGAGAAAGTTAACTCAGAGCTTGTCGGAAACCTTTGCAACCTCGTAAACAGAACGACGACATTCGTAAGCCGCTATTATGACGGCGTAATTCCTGCAGGAACACCGAATAAAGATCTGTGGGCTCAGATTCTTGAAGGCGAGAAGAAAGTAACGGATCTTCTTGACTGGTCAGAACTTAAAGACGCTTTCCACGAGATTTTCAACATCTCTTCAATCGCGAACAAAGCATTCCAGGACGGCGAGCCGTGGAAGACACGCAATACAGAGCCAGAGAAAGCCGCAGCCCTTATACGCGATCTTTGCTATATCATTAAAGATCTTATGATAATGGTTCACCCGTATATGCCGCATTACGCCGAAAGAGTTCTTGAATTCTTCGGTAAGGCTGGCTGCACAGGAAGAATCGGCAAACCAACGGAAGAAGGCTGGCTTGGCTGGAACGACCTTGGAAAGACAGAAGGACTCGAGAAAGTTCTTAAGACTGAAATTATCTTCAAACCGATTGATGATGCACGCATTAAAGCATACCGCGAGCAGTATTCGGGCAGCCAGAAAGAGCGCTCAGAGAAAAACGCTGATAATGCAGCCGAAAAGCAGAAACAGCAGCCTCAGAAAAAAGAGAAGAAGGAAGAAGTTAAGAAAGAGCCTCTTACTCCTGAGCAGCAGATTGCTGTTTTCAACGAAAAAATCGCTCTTAAAGTCGCCAAAATCGTTGAGATTCAGAGACACCCCGATGCCGAGAAACTCTACGTTGAGAAAGTTGATGACGGTTCCGGACAGGAACGCGTTATCTGCTCAGGCCTTGTTCCGTATCTTACAGAAGAAGAGCTTCTTGGAAAGCATATCATCATAGCTGATAATCTTAAGGCAAGAAAACTTCGTGGTATAGAAAGCCGCGGTATGCTTCTAGCCGCTGATTATATGCTCGACGGAAAAGAGAAAGTTGAAGTACTTGAATGTCCGTGGGCAGAGCCAGGAACACCGGTTGTGCTTGAAGGAGCAGATCCTGCTTTCGTAAAACCAGCTGAAATTGATGCTGACACGTTCTTTGACTGCATTATCTCCGTAAAGGATAAGACAGTCGGTGTTCACGGAAAAGCATTTGTTGCTGCGGGAAAGAAAGTAACAACGACTTTCACAGAAAACGGCGAAGTTCATTGACGGTTGAGTCAAGGCTTTAAGTGAGCCTTTTGGCGAACGCGCCTTGACCAATCGTACTAAACACAGGATGCAATCGCATTATGTACTCGATAAAACTATCTCCAATTACAAAACATACTCCAGAGCCTTATCACTTTCTGCAGACAAGGTTCTGGGCATCATTCAAAGCGATGCACGGCTGGACTCCGTATTTTTTTTCCGCCGCTGCCGCAAAAGCTGATAATACTATAAATTTCAATCTTTCAATCCTCGTTCGTAAGCTTAAAAGTTTTATTTCCATCGCGTATGTTCCTCTTGGAATTGAGCTTTCAGAAGATTTTCAAAAGATAATTCCATACGATTCACCTGAATATCTGTTTTTGCTCCAAGATACGGCACAAGAGCTAAAAAAAGTTCTCCCATCAGCTGTTTTTTGCATCCGCTTTGATCCGCCAATAGAGTTTTACACAAACGAGGACAGAACAAAATATCTTGATGGATATAAAGACACGAAAGGCAATGAGAAAATCCGCCTAAAAAAATCACCGACTGACGTTCAGCCACCAGATACCGTGCTTTTACCGCTCGACAAAACAGAAGAAGAGCTTCTTTCCGCAATGAAACCCAAGTGGCGTTACAACATACGACTTGCTGAAAAGAAGGGCGTTACTGTAAAGGCGGCAGGGGCTGAAAGCATCGATAATTTTTATAAAGTCTTCATGGAAACAGCCGCGCGTGACAGGATCGCTGTCCACGGAAAAGACTACTACAAAAGCCTTTTGGAGCTTCCCGCAGATGGCAGTCACGTTAAGACAACGCTTTATATCGCTGAATACGAAGGCGAGACACTGGCAGGTATTATAACGCTTTTCACAGACACAGAAGCCGTATACCTTTATGGTGCTTCTTCTGACAACAAGCGGAATCTTATGCCAGCGTATCTGCTGCAGTGGACTGCGATTCAGGACGCTAAGAAGTTCGGCTCAAAAGTCTACGATTTTTACGGCATCCCGCCGACAGACGACGAACATCATCCAATGCACGGACTTTACCGGTTTAAGACAGGTTTCGGCGGTATTGTAGTTCATAGGGCAGGAAGTATCGACATGCCTGTAAAACCAGTGTTTTATGCGTTTTACATATTGCTCGAAAAACTACGGGCTTTTTACTTTAAGAAAGTCAGAAAGCTGCTAAAACGCCACTAAACAAAAAAAGGCGCGAAAACCGCGCCTCATTGTAAAACAAATCAGGATTTAATCCCATTTGAAATCTTCTGAACTACAGAATTGCATTCCTTTTGAACGGAATTCGTTGATGAAGTTTGTTCCAACATCCTCGAAACCAGAAACACATGAAGTACAGTCAGTAAGAACTGTTATTTTATAAGCAGGAAGATAAACAACAAGATCCCGCAGCGTATTCGCTACACAGTGAGAAAGGGCTTCACCTGCAACGATAATCTTATCTGCTTCCTTAAGTTTGTCTATGAGCACGAAATTCGTACGCGTAGAAGGATCAGACGGATCCGGAACTTCAGCCTGAATAGCACTGTAATGTTCAGTAAGAGGGTTAGCCGTTTTCTTTATAAAATCAACGTTCTTTCCTACATTTTTAAGTTCCCAGCTGTGAACCGCATTCCAAATATTCTTCTCAACGCAGAATCCCCATGTCGCTGTAAGACAGTGTGGTGGCCATATAGTAAGGTTGTATTTTCCTCTGTTTTCCAACGAAAGAAGATAATCTTCTACTTTCCGCTTTAATGAGGAATCGACCGGCATGAACTTTTTATCAAGATAATCTTGATAAGTGATTATTGTATATGGCGCAGGATTTTTCCCTGTGTTGTCAACCCAGAAATACGGGTGAGCGATATGATAATTCGGATGAGCATCCAAAGTAATATGAATTGTGTTTATTTTATCCGTATTATTTTCTACAAAGGCTGCAAGACGCATACAATCTTCATTCGCACCCGGAACATAAAGAGTTCCTTCGGGGGAAGAAAAATCATTCTGTGGATCTATAAGTAGAAGGGAATTAATCATAATAAGATACTACAAATAATAACACGGGTTGTCAAGAATCGCATTTTTGGGGGTGGGTATTCCTAAATAATGTTAATAATGATATAGTATCGTGATATGAATCTTGAAGCTTTTGTTTTAGGGTGTGGCGGCATGATGCCTCTACCATATAGACATCTTACATCCGTTCTTCTGCGGCGTGAAGGTGACCTTTTCCTTTTTGATGGTGGAGAAGGTACGCAAGTTTCTCTTCGTCGCCTTAATTTGAAATGGAAAAAAATCAATGCCATTTTTGTAAGCCACACACATGCTGACCATGTTACAGGACTTCCAGGTATTTTAATGCTTTCATCTCAGGTCGATAGAACGGAACCGCTTTACATAATCGGTCCGCCCAAAATAGCTGAATACATTGAAACAAGCCGCAAAGTGCTTGATATGTATATCAATTATCCTATCGTTGTAAAAGAAATTACAGAACCCGGCGTTGTCTATTCAGGTGAAGATTTTTATGTAAGGGCATTCCCGCTTAAGCATACAAAAACTTGTGTAGGCTATACGCTTGAAGAACTGGAACGCCCAGGGGAATTCAACCCCGAAAAAGCAAAGGAACTTGGTGTTCCGTGCGGACCACTGTGGTCAAAGCTTCAACATGGCGAATCGGTAATGACTGATGATGGAAAACTCGTTCGTCCAGAAGAAGTTATGGGCAAGAACCGCTCAGGAAGAAAAGTAAGCTACGTAACAGACACTATGTATTTGCCTTCGATTGCGGATGAGGTTAGAGGCTCTGATCTTTTATTCTGCGAAGGCATGTTCACCGAAGAGTATGCTGATCAGGCAGCAGAAAAAAAGCACATGACAGCAAGGCAGGCGGCAAGAATCGCAAAAGATGCAAACGTTGGAAAGATGGCATTGATTCATTACAGCCCGCGTTATTCTGATTATGAACTGAATGGCATACTCTCAGAAGCAAAAGAAATCTTCCCTGAAACTGTCCTTTCCCGTGACAGAATGTCTTTCGACATCCCTTATTTGGATTAACAGCACTTATGATTGAGCTTAAATCGTTCACAAAGCAATATGGGAAAAAAACTGCGGTAAGCGATATAAGCTTTATTTGTCCTGATTGTATGATTACAGGACTTATCGGTGCGAACGGAGCCGGTAAAACGACAATTCTTAAAGCCATATGTGGCATTCATTATCCGACGGAAGGAGCTGTCATTGTTGATGGTGTTTCCGTAGAAGATAATCCGGCTAATGCACAGCTTAATATCGGTTATGTAAGCGAAAATGCTGTGTTCCCTGAAAACTATTACGTTTTAGAATACTTGAAAGAATGCGCATATTTACGAGAAAAAGCTGGTTCGGCTATTCTATGTGATAAAGAATCGAAAAAAAATCAAATATCAAAAATGATAAAGCTTTTTTCGTTGGAATCTGTTCTGGACAAAAAGATATCAGCACTTTCCAAAGGTTATAGGCAACGCCTATCGTTCGCACAAGCTTTTATCCACGAGCCTTCCATTCTGATTTTGGACGAGCCTGTGTCCGGACTTGATCCTCTCCAAATCTCAGAGATGCGTAGTATAATCCGCGAAGCGGGGAAAACCAAGACCGTTCTTCTTTCAACACATTTTATGCAAGAAGCTGAAACTCTGTGCGATAAAATTGTTTTTCTTCATGAAGGCAATAAAATAGCGGAAGGAAGTTCGGAAGAACTTTGCAGAAAAGCCGGAACGGACAATCTTGAAGATGCATTTATAAAGCTTACTGCAGCAACTGTGGAAATGTAGCAAATGAAAAAAAGTATTTTGTGTGCTGTTATAAAAAGTTATCTTTTCAAGCTGTTAATACAACCTGTGACATATATCGCAGGGGCTGTCTTCGTTTTTTCCGTAAACTTTGCTTTTTTCCAGCTTGGCGGTTTTTTCACAATTGACACGTCTTCAGTTGATGTACGCCATCTTTTCAGCATAATACCGTATATATCATCGCTTGTAATACCCGCGATCGTAATAGCCATAAACGACGGAAAAAACGACACCTACGGATTCATGCCAATATCATCTTTTTGTTCCGTTACGTCAAAAATAATATCCTCATTTTTGATTTATTGCGTTTTCCTTATATTCACACTGCCATCCGTTATAATTTTGAACACCTTTGGTGATATAAAGATTCCTCAAGTTATCTCGGGATACCTGTGCATAATTCTTTATGGAGCTTCAATCTGTAGCTTCTGTTGCTTTACTGGGCAATACCTTTTGAATAAGACAGCATCTTTTTTCATTTCTGCACTTATCATCTTCCTTGCGTCTGTCTGCCATTTGCTCCCACAATATGTAAGACTTCCTTCGTTTTTTTCGTCTTTGCTTACCGCTGTTTCCGTCGCATGGCACACCGATGCTGCCTGCAAAGGAATTATAGACACAAAAGATATCCTGTTTTTCACCACGCTATTCGTAATGTTTTTGTGGCTTGCTGTCATCAAAAAAGAATCGACAAAAAAAAAGAGCCGTCCGTTGTATGCGATGCTTGTTTTATGCGCCGGCATACTTACAATAGCTGTTACCTCATTGTTTTATATACGCATAGACATAACAGAAGACAAGCAGTTTTCGCTTTCGGATACCGGGAAACAAATAGTACAATCAGCAGAAGCACCGCTTTCAATAACATACTACCTTTCACCGGAACTTGAATCTCTTTATCCGCAGGTACGCGACGTAAAAGACTACCTTAACACGCTCTCTACGGAAAATAAGAATATTTCCGTTCTAATAGTGAACCCTGCCGACCTTGATTCGACTGGAAGACTTGAAGAACTTGGCATTATGAGCCAACAGCTTCAGACGACAGAAGAAAACAAAACATCATACGTCAACGTTTACTCTTCCGTTCTGCTTGAATACGGATCAAATGCAGCTACAATTCCATTTTTGCTTTCAACAGCCTCGCTGGAATATGACTTGCTTATACGAATTCGAGCCATAACATCAGGAACGACAAATACTGTGCTTTTATATATGGGAAATGGTCTTGATTCAGAGACAATCTATCCCTATGTGAAGACTTGGCTTCAATCATCGGGTTTTATTTGTACAGAAGTAAATGCAGCTGATTTGTACGATTACAAAACGACTGATAAAACAGTACTTCTTGTTATAGGCTCTTCAAAAGCTGAATCATCTGACGCAGTAGCTATAGAAAACTGGACGATGAGGGGAGGAAACACCTTTTTTGCAGTTTCTCCGAACGTCACGGATATAACAAACTCTTGGACATCAGAACATACGGGAACAGATTCGATAATTGAAATGCTTGATTTTTGGGGAGTCGGCATCGATAGCGGAATATGTGTAGATGAAACCTCATGTTACAGAATCAGGATGTACAGCTCTACAGGAGGAGAGGCTAGATATATAGATTATCCGTACTGGTTGAATACATCATATACGGGAGAATCTTTTACAGAAGAGCTTATCCTGCAGCCAACCGTGATGTACTGGGCCAGTCCTTTGTATTTCATTCAAAAGTCAGACTTGAAGATAACTTCGCTCATACAAACTTCAAACGGAGCATGGCTCACATATCCTGATGATAATGACGGGGAATATATTACCGATCCATTCCTCGTGCAGTATCTTGAACCAGACAAAAAATCAAAAGGGAAATATGTCCTTTCCGCTTCATTGGAAGGAAATATTACAGGATGTTATGATAACAAGAAAAGCCCAAAAGTCAGGATAATAGTGGCCGGCGACCAATATTTTCCATCAATTGCGATGGAAAACTCAAACAGCCTTTATCAGAATCTTGATTTCCTTTTGTCATCCGTATTATGGCTTAACAATGATGACAGCCTGATAGCCGTAAAAAGCAAGGGAAATACAACCACATCTCCATACAAAATATCTTCACAAGATGAATTTGCGTCAAAAACAAACACAGTAAAAGTCATATGCTTCATAGTTATACCAGCATTAATTCTGATGATGTATGCTTTTGTATACTTTTTACGTGTCCGCAGAAGTAGGAGTAAGCAATGAAAAAAGCTTCACTCAAGCGGATTGAATTAATTATCTTTTTATATTGTCTAATATTATCAGTGTTATTGATAATCGGAAACATCCGTTTGAAAACAAATTTTTCCGGAGAATATGTTCAGAGTGCGTTGTTAAATGAAAAGTATAAATCCGGTATAAATCAGATAAAGATAACTTTTCCTGATGGATATAAATTTTCATTTAATAAAAAGAAGAGCATATCAATTGATAATGAATGGATGTGCGACGCCGGTGGAATTACTTTTGCAGCTGATTCAGATACGATAACAAAAATGCTTGAAGTATTCTGTGCTACACGTAATTTCATCCAGCTTTCTGATGATTTTACAAGCTGGAATCAGTTTGATCTTACAGATGAGCAGGCAATAAACGTATCGTTCTATGAAAGCTCCGGCGGCAATGATATACTTCGTTCTAGCTTATTTTTCGGAAGAAGCACTTCCGATTATTCTGGCGTATATGTTCGAAACGACAGGAAACCAACTGTTTATAGGGTAGAAGACAATATATCTACATATTTGACTGACAACGCAAACTTTTGGGCAGACCTATCCGTCGTTGGCGAGAACACTGCACACGAAAGCGAAAAAGGCTTTCTGAGCGTTTCCATAAACCTATATGGAGACAATACCCAAACAAAAAAGCTTTATAACGACGGCTCGGAATCATTTACTTCTTATATGCACACATTGCTTTCGCTTAGGGGTTCTGGTATTGCATCTGAAAGGGACCTTTTATTAGTTGCGACGATTACAGCCGAAAAACAAGACGGCAAAAGCGTTTCTGTGCGGGTGTTCTCACACGCTGATGATACTGACACATCATCTTATTTCGTAAGCAACCGTACAAATGATGACGAATCCTATCCAGAGTATTTCATTGAAATAAGCGGCTGGACATATAGAAATCTTTTACCATCGGGTTTAATGTGATATAATTGTCCACAAGTTTTTGTGCTTGGAGTTTTTGATGTTCGGAATGTCAAACCGTATCATTCTTTTTCTCACTCTTATGATGATATTCCTAGGCATATTCTTTTTTATAGGGAATATAAAAGGATATCAGGACAGCACGCTTGGATTAATCTCAATATGCATAGAATGCATCGCAATAGGTTGCATCATCTTTATAATCTATTCTTTTTTCCTTATGTTTTATGCAGTTATAAAAACACGAAAAGTAAAACTCTTCTTATATTTTTTCTTTTATCTTTTGACTGGAGCAATTTCAGCCGTTTTCCTTATGAGCTCGGCTTCAATCCAGTTCTTGCAGTTCCCGGTGTAATTTTCATCTCTTTCGTTTTTCATTTGACATAACAACAATAACCGATTTATCATTTTTGTAGTAAAACAAAGCATAAAAACAGGACTAAAAAATTGCGTAAGTTAAATATATGGCAAATTAGCCGTGAATATGCAGGAATTGCAGAAGCCGGTGGTGTTAAAAATGTTGTATGCTCGCTTTCTGAGCAACTTGTTGAAGATGACAACGATGTGACTTTGTTTATCCCGCTTTATGGATGCACAAATCTTTCGCATATTAGAGATTTCGACATAGTTTCTGATTTCACTTCATATATCGATGTAGCCGGTACAGAATACAAAGTATCTTTCGGACGAGCTTTCTGTGACAAAATAAAAGTGATATTCATCATTTCTTCCCATTTTATTGAAAAAATGAATATCTACACGTATACAGAACTGGAGGAAAGAATAACTCCTTCACATATACGCGGGCAGGGCCATATTGACGCCCCACTGTTAGAGGCTCTTTTTCAAAAGGCAGTTCTTGATTACGCTGTCCATTTTTCTGATTTTCCTGACATTATCCATTGCCATGATGCAACGACGGCTCTTATCCCGGTTTTTGCCGCAGAACTTCCTCAATATGAAGAGATTGCAGGAAACTCACGTTTTATAGTGACAATTCACAACGCCGGTCCAGCTTACCATCACGAGTTTTCTTCACTAAAAGAAGCCATAACTTACACCGGGCTTCCTGAAAAAGTTCTTGAGAAAGGTATGCGAGAAAACTTTGTGGAGCCTTATTTACTCGCGGGGTTCTATTCTTGCCTTACGACTGTTTCTCCTTGGTACGCAGACGAGCTTATGGACCCAGAAGATACGAATACGGACGGTCTTTCCAAGCTTTTTGCAAGTAAAAAAATACATATAAAAGGAATCACAAACGGTATAGATTACGAAAAATATAATCCGGAAAATACGGCTGTTTCTACGCTGCCATTTCCGTTCTCGCCTGAGAAAAATATTTTTGTCGGAAAATATAAGTCGCGCGACCTTTTTATGGAATATTATTCGAAAGGTGCCCAAAATTTTGGGATAAAGAAAAGCATCCGCTCAATCACTTCGGGCATTGATCAATTTGGTTTTATAGACGCGAAACCAGACTGCGTTTATTTTTCATATCATGGACGAGTAGTTCATCAAAAGGGAATTGATATATGGGCTGATGCAATTCCAAAAACTTTGGAGAAGTGTCCGTATGCAAGGTTCATAATTACAGGGCAGGGCGATCCGGAACTTGAGAACAGGCAGATAACACTTACTGAGCAATTCCCTGGAAAAGTTCTTTTTTTGCGCGGATACGAAAAAACACTCGCGCGGCTTTGTGTAGCAGCCTCTGATTTTATCGTTCTTCCAAGTTTTTTCGAGCCGTGCGGCCTTGAAGATTTTATAGCTTCTATATACGGAACAATACCTGTAGCTCACGGAACAGGCGGACTAAAAAAGATAAAAGACGGCGAAACAGGCTTCCTCTTCAGTCCGAATACTGCAGAGACACTTTCTGCACGGCTCGTAACGCTTGCGCAAAAAAAGCATGAAGACAGCTCTGCATTTGACAAAATGATTGTTTATACAGCGCAATATGTACACGCTATATATTCATGGAAACACGTCGTCCAAAATGAATATATACCTCTTTATGACAGTCTTGTAGAACCGACTATCGAATAAAATGAATGAAAATCAAAAAAAGTCTCTTGACCAAATCAGAATAAGAGTATATAGTTCTATTCGTTCGTTACGCCAACTTAGCTCAGCTGGCCAGAGCACGTGATTTGTAATCTCGGGGTCTAGGGTTCGAATCCCTAAGTTGGCTTTAGTAATGAATAATGGGCAGGTTCCCGAGTGGTCAAAGGGGGCAGACTGTAAATCTGTTGGTTCCGCCTTCGAAGGTTCGAATCCTTCTCTGCCCATTTCTAAGGTGCTGATTTTTCAGCACCTTTTTTTTTCGTTTATGGGGAAAACTGTATGACCAAGAAATTCTACGATGATGGCCTTCATTTTGAATGTCAGCAATGTTCTCACTGTTGCTGTGACGAACCAGGATTCGTCTATCTTTCACAAGAAGATTTAGACAGGCTTACAGAACTTACAAATCTTTCTCCAAAAGATTTCGTCGAAAAATACTGTCGTTTTGTTCCGTTCTACGACGGAAGTGAAGTACTTTGCCTTAATGAGAAAGAAAACTACGACTGCATTTTCCAGCAAAAACCAAACGGATGCCTTGTATATAAAGCACGCCCCGTACAATGTTCTACTTATCCATTTTGGTCATTTATCATAAAATCCGAAGAAGCATGGAACAACGAATCTCATGAATGTCCCGGTATAAACAAAGGACCAATTCACACAAGAGAAGAGATTGAAGAGTCAAACTTTCTCTATGAAAAAAATATCCCTCTAAGAAAGAATGATTTTTTTAAATAATGGTGTATAATAGATTGTAGATTTCATTTTTTGGAAAAACGGCGGTTTTATAGGAGTTAAAAAATGTTTATTCAATTCTGGGGTGTAAGAGGTTCTTTGCCGACTCCGTTAAACTATGATCAGCTTATATCAAAGATATCCGCTATAGTTCAGCGAATATCACCTTCCGACTTAGTAGATGCGGATTCCAGGGAGCGATTCATCCAAAAACTTCCAGAATCACTTACTTCAACCGTAGGAGGGAATACTGCATGTGTAGAGATGGTAAACTCCAATGGAACGGAGTTTATCCTTGACGCTGGTTCTGGCATCAGACTCCTTGGAAAAAAACTCGCCAAAGCACAAAAAAAGGTTTTTCATATCTTCTTGTCTCATTTTCATTGGGACCACATACAAGGAATTCCGTTTTTCGATCCCGTTTACAATCCGAACGTTGAAATTCATTTCTATTACCCAGGCGACAAAATTAAAGAATATCTCTCTGAGCAGATGAAATTCCCTTATTTCCCGGTAACGCTTGATGCATGCACGAAAAAAATGTTTTTCCACGATATTTCAGAGACAAAGACTTTCACAATTGATGGAACAGAAGTTTCGTGGCAAAAAATGAATCATCCAGGCTCATCTTACGCATATTCATTTATCGATAAAGGCCGTAAGTTCATTTATGCGACCGATACCGAACTAAGGCAGGAAGACCTTTCTGCCTCATGCCCTGACGTACCATTTTTCCGTGGCGCAGATGTCCTTATCCTTGATGCGCAGTATACAGTTGAGGAAGCTTTTGAGAAAGAAAACTGGGGCCATTCGTCATTTAACAGAACAATCGATTTTTCCGTAGCACGCGATGTTAAAAACTTGTATCTTTTTCATCACGATCCAACTTATAGCGACAGAAAAATCGAGTCTATCCTGTCTTCTGCCCGGTGGTATCTTGACTATATCGGAAAAACGTCAAAAATGAATGTCTATATTGCTTCCGAAGGAAAAAATATAGAAATATGATGGAACAGACATTCAGATATGATTTTTCAGAGGATGAGATAAAAGCTCTCGTTCTTTTATTAAGAGAGAACGAAGCGACACTTCCAGGTTGTCTTGAAAACCTTATGCTGAATCTTCAAAACTGTATTTATGATTCTATGACGATTGATGAGGCGGAGAAATTTTTTAATGAAAGTATTTAATAAGATACTCATAGTTTTTTTTGTATTATTGCTTGTCGTTGCCGTTGCCGGCTTTTTTACAGTCAAAAAGCTTTTAGGACCAGCCACAACAACAGCAGACAGTATCTCTATGCGCGTAAAAGTTCCTTCCGGAACAAGCGTCTCTGCAGTAGGAAAGAGCCTTAAAGAAGACGGACTAATCCTTTCTTCAGATGCATTTTATTACTACGCAAAGTTTAAGAAAATCGGGATAAAATCAGGTGTATACACGATAACGAGCGACATGTCAGTCGCAGAGATTCTTTCTGTTCTTGAGTCCGGCAAACAGGATTTTATCGCCGTAAGCATCCCTGAAGGTTATACATTGCGTCAGATGGCTGTTTTATTTGAAGAACACGGAGTTGTCTTATCATCAGATGAATTCGTCTCTGAATGCTATAACAAAAAGCTTCTTGACGAGTACAAGATTCCTGGACAAAGTTTTGAAGGATATCTTTTCCCGGACACGTATTACTTTGATCCGGAAACAAAACCCGACAAGGTTATCCGCGCGATGGCTGACAACTTCTTTGAAAAACTTGATTCAATACCAGAATTCGCTGACAAAACAGCCGATGAAATATTCTATTACGTAAGGTTGGCTTCAATAATCGAGCGGGAATATCGCGTGGCAGACGAGGCTCCGCTTATCTCCAGTGTTTTTACGAACCGTCTTAATACAAGGCAGAATGGACACACAATGGGACTTTATTCTTGCGCGACCGTTGTCTACATAATAACGGATATATTGGGCAAACCGCATCCAGATGTTGTCACAAAAGCAGACACACAAATAGATAATCCATATAATACTTATAAATACGAAGGACTTCCGCCAGGAGCAATTTCCAATCCTGGTCTTATCGCGCTTAATGCCGCAATAAAACCAGCAAAAACAAAATATAAGTATTTCCGCGTAATCGACGAGCAGGCTGGACGACACGCTTTCTCGGAGAACTTGGAAGAACATAACACAGCCACAACATATTCTGTAAAAAAATAATGGCACGTTTCTCACGCTCGACGATAGATGAAGTTAACTCCAAAAGCGACATCGTAAGCCTGATAGGTGAATACGTCAGGCTCGAAAAGCGAGGCTCCGAATATTGGGGCTGCTGTCCGTTCCACAATGAGAAAACACCGTCGTTCCATGTTGTGCCCGACCGAAGAATGTATCATTGCTTCGGCTGTGGTGTAGGCGGTTCTGCAATATCTTTCCTTATGGAAATGGAAAAGATGAGCTTTTCAGAAGCCGTTCAGTCGCTCGCAAAAAAATATAATGTCCAGGTTGAGTATGAAGAAGGGACTGCCGTTGAATATAAACCCGAGGACAATAAAAAAGAGTTATACAAGGAATTATACACGCGTGTTGCAGGAAGTTTCCATTATTGCCTGACTTCCACAAAAGAAGGGGAAATCGCGCTCAATTATATACGGAGCAGAGGCGTAACTGACGAAATTGCCGAAAAGTTTCTTCTGGGCTACGCGCCCGCTGACAGGCGGTGGTTAAGGAAGTTCCTAAAATCAAAGAGTTATAGCGATGATTTTCTTGATGAGTCTGGATTGTTCTCTAAAAAATATAAAGAGATATCTTTCTTTTCTAACAGACTCATGTTCCCGATTTGCGACAAAAACGGTAAAGTCGTAGCCTTCAGCGGGCGCGTGCTCGAGGGCGACGGTCCAAAATACCTTAACTCAGGCGACCTTATTCAGTATAAAAAAGGGGAGACGCTTTTCGCCTTTAACTTAGCAAAGCAGTCAATCCGTCAGAATAAAGCCGTCATAATATGCGAAGGCAACATGGACGTTATCGCGTATCACCAGGCTGAGCTTACCTGGGCAGTTGCTCCTTTAGGAACGGCACTTACTGAAGAACAGCTTAAAATGCTGCGACCTTTTGCGGATACAGTCTATCTTTCCTTCGACAATGATGCTGCTGGAATCAAAGCAACACGCAGGGCAATTTTAATGACGCGCAAGCTCGATTTTAACGTAAGAATTGTCGCCCTTGCGGGTGGAAAAGATCCTTCGGAAATTCTTAATACACAAGGGAAAGAAGTGTTGACAGAATACATAAAAAACGCTATATTGGATAGCGATTTTTTGTTATCAGTATTGTCGAAAGAATATAATATTGGTACACCAGAAGGTAAAGCAAGGGCTTCCCTGGAGTTTTTTCAGTACATAGACGTACTTCCATCTGATATACAAAAAGAGTCATGTCTTGAGCAGTTATGCCGGACATATCAGTTGAAACCGGAGGCAGTGAAAGCAGATTTTGAAAACCGCAGTTCGGTTCTGAAAAATATCGAAACAACAAACCGTCAGCCAGAAACAGGCGTTATAAATCGTGAAAAAATAAAACGTAACGCAGAAGTCAGAGCAGTATTGGCTGTCGTTTCTAATACCGATTATTTCAACCTAATGCGGAATTCTCTCTCCGCTGATGACTTTGAAGATGCCACAGCTCGAGAGTTGTTCATTTCTCTTGAAGAGTGTTTCAGAGATGACACTTCCGAATCCGCAAGCATTCTGGAACGATGTAGTGATGTCTCTTTGAAAAATATAATTGCAGAAGCAGTAGTATCGGGCGAGTTTTCCTTGAACACGGAACAGGCCGTGAAAGACAGCATCCGCCTTATAAAATACAACAGTCTTTGCAGAAAAAGAGAACGGATTATGAACCGTATAAGACAGGCAGCATCGTCTCCCGACACCTTGGATAACAAGAAGGATGTTGACGCACTTATCTCAGAGAAAATGAGTATCGATAACGAATTGAAACAATTAAAGGACGCGAACGCATGACGGATCAAGAACTGGATCCAGTAGTAGTAAAACTTCTTGAATACGCAAAAGAAAAGAAATGTCTTTCATGGGATGAACTTAACTCGTTACTTCCTGATGAAATAGCTAATTCCGAAAAAATGGACGGAATTCTCGTTCTCCTTGAAAAGAACAACATCCAGCTTATAGAGGATGACCCTCAGCTGGAAGAGCTTGATGATGACACTGTTGTTCAGCAGGAAGAGATTCAGGAACAGCAGGACGAAAGATCGAGAAAACAACTTGTTTACAACGAGAAAGATTCTAACGGAGATGATCCAATACGCCTTTATCTGCGCGAAATCGGTAAAGAACATCTTCTTACCGCAGAGCAAGAAGTTATTCTTTCCAAACGCATGGAAAACGGCGAAAACATCATCAAGAACGTTATTAAGAACTCCGGAATGATGATTCCGGAATTCTTTGCAGTCGCTCAAAAAGCCTTCTCGCGCATCGATCCGCACGAGGCGGGTAAGCCTCGTAAAGAGATAAACGAGGAAATGGCAGAGAAGAGAAGACTTCGCACATGCTACAGCGATGTTCTTAAGCAGGTTCTGCCGGAGATGAAGCAGTACATCCAGCTTAAAAAGCAGCTTTATGAAGCCGATCAGACGCAGAATATCTTTGAGGACAAGTCGCTTCTTGAGCTTCGTGAGAAAATTCTTCCTGTTCTTCAGACAATTGATATTCAGTCCGAGGAAATTGAACGTTTCTCTGACCGTTTTATCGATGCAACGAAGCGCATAAGCGAATATCGCCACAAGCAGGACAGAAAAGTCAAAGAGCTTAGAATTTCAGACTTCAGCGCACTCCGCAGCCTTGGTAAGCGTATGGCGCTTAAATCGGAGCGTACTAAGCTTGAGAACGAGCTTGGAATGCCGGCTGATGAGATCCGTGAAATCTACACACAGATTCAAAAGATTGACCGTAAGCTCAGACGGCTTGAATACGAGTTCGAAAACGACATTACCGATATCCTCAAAATGGCGCATGAAATAGATCACGGTAGAAAAATGATGGAAGACGCGAAGAACAAGCTTATCAACGCGAACCTTCGTCTTGTCGTTTCCATCGCGAAAAAATATACGAACCGCGGTCTGCAGCTTTTCGACCTGATCCAGGAAGGAAACATCGGTCTTATAAAAGCCGTAGAAAAGTTTGAGTACCGGAAAGGTTACAAGTTTTCTACATACGCCACATGGTGGATTCGCCAGGCAATTACAAGAAGCATCTCTGATCAGGCAAGAACAATCCGCGTTCCCGTCCACATGATTGAGCAGATAAACAAAGTGGTCCGCGAATCGCGGCAGCTCGTGCAGCGTCTTGGTCGCGAGCCTACCGACGAAGAAGTTGCGGAACAGCTTGGTTGGCCAGTATCACGCGTAAAGCAGGTTAAAAATGTCGCTCGTGAGCCGATTTCTCTTGAAACGCCAATAGGTGAGGAAGAGGATTCATTGCTCGGAGACTTCATTGAGGACAAGGAAGTTGAGAATCCAGCAGTGCAGACGTCATACAGGCTTTTACAGGAGCAGCTTAAGACAGTTCTTTCAACACTTCCGCCGCGCGAACAGGAAGTCCTTAAGATGCGCTTCGGTCTTGAAGACGGTTATTCTCTTACATTGGAAGAAGTTGGTCTTTACTTCAATGTAACGAGGGAACGCATCCGCCAGATTGAAGCAAAGGCACTTCGCCGGCTCCGTCACCCACGCCGTTCAAGCGGATTACGTGATTATATAGACATTTAGAAAATTATAGTATATAAAAGTAAGGTGAAGTGTATTATACACTTCTGCCTTGCTTTTCAAAAAGCTATCATAAATTAAGAGGTACATGTACATGGAAATGACTGAAGTATTTGACAGACTGAAATCCTTACAGGATGTTCTTTCTGAAAAGTATTCTTTGGAAACAAAAATAGATGAATCACCTAAAAAGCTTACAGTGCAGGAAGAGCTTCTTGCAAAACTTAAAAGAGAGTATATTGAGAAGCATGCTGTTTATGAAAGCGTAAAATCTACAGTTGCAAGGCTTAAGACGGAGCTCGCAGAAGCAGAAGCTGCAAGAGAGCGCGGCGAGAAAGGCATGGATTCAATTACCACTCACCGCGAATATGAAGCACTTCAGAAAGAAATCGATGACGCAACACAGTTAGAGCAGCAGATTCGCAAGGAACTTCAGAAAGAAGAGAAAAACCTTACAGGACTTGACGAAGGTCTTAAACAGGACGAGCAGCTTATCAACAGCCAGGAAGAAGAGCTTAACTCAGGAAAAGCTTCTCTTGACCAGGAAATCCAAGAGACTAAGAAACAGCTTGAGAATCTTAAGGCACAGGAAGCAGAACTCAACAAGGATATCGATCCTGATATAATTTTCAAATTCGAAAGAATTATAAAGAGCAAGCACGGAAAAGGTATTGTAGCCGTAAAAGGCAACGTCTGTGACGGTTGCCATATGATTCTTCCTGCTCAGTTTGCAAATGAGGTACACAACGGCGAGAAAATCGTTTTCTGTCCTTATTGCAGCCGTATCCTTTTCTATCAGGATGTTGAGGAAGGCGAGACAGAGTACTTCCAGCTTGACGATACAGGAAGTCTTTCTGACCTCGACGATGCCTTCGATGATGAAGAAGAAGGCGAGTATGACGAAGATTCCGATCTTTCAGACCGCGATGACGGCGTAGAGATCAAGAATCTTGATGATTTTGATTAATTCAGGGGCAATAAAACCGTATTCCGGTATTGAACTTTCAATGCCGGAATGAGGAAAGTCCGGGCTCCTTCGGAAAAGATGCCGGATAATAACCGGGCAGGAGTAATCCTGACAGACAGTGCCACAGAGAATATACCGCCTGAAAAGGTAAGGGTGAAAAGGCGAGGTAAGAGCTCACCGGGCTTACGGTAACGTAAGCCGCATGGTAAACCTCATCTGGAGCAAGGACAAGCAGTAACGGAATGCCGAATAGCATCTTATGATGCACCGTTACGGGTAGTCCGCTGGATATGCAGCGTAAGTTGCATACAGGATAGATGGTTTTACACGGTTTTTGCATTATATGCAGGAATCGTGCGACAGAACCCGGCTTATTATTGCTTCTGTTTTTCTTTTCAGAGGGGTGGGAAAAGATGAAAAACAGAGCGTCGTTCCAGACATCTGTTGTTAAAAGAAAAAATTTCTCCCTTAGAAGGCTGATTATTTCAGTCCTTATCATCACTTGTACCATCGCCGCCCTGTTTTTCGGAACCCGTTTTCTTCTTAACAAATACGCCGAATATCCAACTCTTTCTAAAGTTTATTCCGCTTGGGACAATCAAGACTACAATCTTGTAACGAACCTCACTGACAAGATAATATCTTCCACGCCATCCGACGGAACAGCATGGGCTTACAAAGGTTACGCACTTTTTTATCTTTCTATAGCCGAAAACGACACGTCTGTCGCACGAACGACCCTTGAAGACGCGATTATCGCGTTGCGCATGGCTTTGCGGACAGCTCCTTCATCACTTTTGCCACAAGTTCAATATGTGCTTGGAAAAGCATATTTTCACAGAAATTTTCTTTCTGCCTATCACTATTATTCAGATCTTGCTGTATACTATCTTAAGGAAGCAGAGAAAAACGGTATAACAGCCGATGATATACCGGAATATCTGGGGCTTTGCTATGCACAGCTTTCAATGCCTGAAGAAAGTATTGCAGCTTTTTCCGAAGCGCTTTTTATACACGATTCTGATGAGCTTCGCTTCGCAATCGCAGAGCAGTATATTAAAAACGATCAGAATGATACTGCAAAACAGTATTTGTACAGAATCAAGACAAGTACTTCTGACGAAACTCTTCAGATTAAAGCATGTATGTTGCTTGCAGATATTTATGTTTCTGAAGAATCCTATACAGATGCTTACAATGAATACCAATTTATTTTGGAAAAAAATCCAAATAATGCTGACGCATACTACGGAATTGGTATAATATATGAGAAGCAGGGAAAAAATGCGGAAGCAAGGGCTGAATGGAGAAAAGCTCTGAAAATACAAGGCAACCACAAAGGGGCCTTAGCTAAGTTAGGATAATATAAAGGATTTGTAAGATTCGGTGAATTTTACAAATCCTTCACAAATTGATATATAAAAGGGAAAGGGGATTAAAGTGGGGTTTCTTGACAGATTTTCAACAGACATCGGTATAGATTTAGGTACCTGTAATACGCTCATTTATGTGCGTGGTAAGGGTATCCTTATTAACGAGCCTTCTGTAGTTGCAGTCGAGCGGGGCACAAAAAATGTAGTTGCCGTCGGCGCAGAAGCAAAAAGAATGCTTTGGAAGACTCCTGGCGATATTCTTGCAATACGTCCTCTTGCAGACGGCGTTATTGCTGACCTTGACAGCACAGAAAAGATGATACGCTATTTCATCTCAAAGATTATGCCAAGGCACAAACTCATAAAATCAATGAGAATGAAAATCGGTATTCCTAGCTGTATTACTGATGTTGAAAAACGTGCAGTTCAGGAAGCCGCCCTTAAATCAGGTGCAAAAGAAGTTCAGGTTATCGAAGAGTCTTTGGCTGCTGCAATCGGCGCGCAAATCCCGATTCACGAACCAGCCGGCCATATGGTATGCGATATCGGTGGCGGTACAACCGAAGTTTCTGTTATCTCACTCGGTGGTATGGTTGTCACGAGCGCCATCCGTCTTGGCGGCGACGAGTTCGACGAGTCCATCATAAAACACGTAAGAAGCGTTCATAACCTCATAATCGGACAGCAGACAGCAGAACGCCTTAAAATAGAGATTGGAAACGCTTGCCAGCCTACACAGGACATAAAGACTGAAAAGATGGAAATAAAGGGAGGAGACGCCATTACTGGTCTTCCTCGTCGCCTTGAAATCGACTCCGTTGAAGTAAGAGAAGCATTGAAAGACCCTGTTACACAGATTGTTGAAGAAATTAAGCGTACGCTTGCAAATACACCGCCAGAACTCGCCGCCGATATTGTTGAGCGCGGTATTGTTATGACAGGTGGTGGCTCTCTGCTTAAAGGTTTACCAGCCCTTATCCAGAAAGAAACAGGTGTTCCTGTTTTCCTTGCAGAAAAACCACTTGAAAGCGTAGCTATCGGTGCAGGACAGGCTTTCGAATTGTACCGTGATATGTCATCTGACCGCAGTATTTACGACAACTTGAATAACTGACGTTTGCAGTATGGCAGAAAGACAGCGCAGAAAGACAATAAAGGTTCCTCTACTTGTACTCCTTCTTTATATGCTGATAGGAGGCGTTTTCCTTGCGACTTCAACCGGCAGCTTTGTCGTAAACTTCAAAGAACTTGGCTTTTCTATAGTCTCATCGGTGCAAAGGGGCGTTAATTCCGTTTATACAGGAATAAAAACGTTTTTTTCATCAGTCGCAGAACTGGCACAGCTAAAAAAAGATTATGAGCTTTTGACTGAGAAACTTGAAGACTATAAATACCTACAGCGCAATAATGTAGAAATACGCAAGGAAAACGAAAGGCTAAAGGAACTTTTGGACTATACGGAGACGTTGCCGTACGATTATTGTACAGCTCAAATAATAGGCAGAGATCCTAACGCTAATTATTCCGGCATAACAATCAACAAAGGCAGCCATAACGGAGTAGGCAAAGGAATGCCTGTTATCGCCATTCAGAACGGTAACGTCGGGCTTGTCGGTAAAATAATATCCGTCGGTCCTTACACAAGCATGATTCTGCCTATTTATGACTACCAGTGCAACATTTCTGCGAAAATCGAGAAGACACGCGATATTGGTATAGTAAGCGGTAACGGATACACAAGCGAATACCTTACCATGAGCTATATAAAAAAGCGCGTTATGGATGAAATACAATACGGAGATGTCATAGTCACCTCTGGTGAGAATGACAATTACATGAAGGATATCCCGATCGGAACGATATCCTCAATTTCGGCATTCGATTACGATACGTCCCTTGAGCTTCATATAGTGCCTGTTATCGATTTCAACAGATTGGAGAACGTTATCGTAGCTAATTTCAAGAATCTTTCGATTATGGATTGATTGACATGAAGACTTTTCTTACCTGTTTCCTTTTTATTTTCTCCTTCCTTTTTTTCGAGACAGCGATCTTAACGAATATAGTCTTCTTTGTAGTAATTCCAGACTTTCTTCTTCTGTTTACTGTCTATGTTTCAATTCACAGAGGATCTCTTCTTGGTGAGACAAACGGCTTTTTCTCCGGACTTTTCCTCGATATCCTGAGTGCGTCTCCGCTTGGACTAAATGCACTTTTGCGCACAATTATCGGCTTTGTGGCGGGTCTTTTCTTTCTTACACTCAACACGAACGGCTTTTTCGTCCCAGTTTTCCTGGGCTTCAGCGCAACGCTCGTAAAAGCATTTCTCCAGCAGATTCTGTCTTTTTTCTTTCCGAATGTCGTCTACACTTATGACTTCTTGAACATAAACATCTGGCTTGAATGTATTGTAAACGGACTTATATCACCTGTCCTGTTCTTCTTGTTTTCAAAGTTCCGTTCTTTGTCGGAAGACCCTGCCGAGTCTATTAAAAAAACATCAAGAACTATTTAACGAGGCTTGAGCAATGCTTAAAGTTATACGTGCAACCGACTTACAGAATCAGACAGGTAGTACCGGAAAGAAAAAAGACAAGCTTTTTTTCCTTTCAATACTTGTTATCATAACTTTCATTTTCTATATCGTCATACTATTCAAAATGCAGGTCGTTGAAGGTGAAGGTTACATAATTCAGTCAACACGCGTAATGCAGCGAACGAAAACACTTCCTGCCCAACGTGGCGAAATATACGACAGAAAAGCCGATTTGCCAATTGTAAACAATATCGATTCTTTCGCCGTTGACTTCATACCAGGTGAAGCAATTGGCAAATACGACAGCGTTGCATCCCGCCTTGCACAATATCTTGGCATGAGCAAAATCGACATTGACCAGATTATCCCTTCAGGAAACAGGAAAGACTATACGACTTTCGAAATAAAATCGAACGTTTCCTTCGAAGAAATAAATAACATAGCAGAGAATATAACCGACCTGCCTGGAGTCTCCTGGAGATCAAAGCCGCTTAGAAACTATATCGAAACAAAATCCCTTTCGCATGTTATCGGATATGTCGGTGATATAACGAACACAGAGCTTAAGCTCCTTTATAACAAAGGTTATACGAACACGAGCATTGTCGGTAAGATGGGCATTGAGAACCAATATGACGAGCTTCTACAGGGAACACCTGGTACCGAATACAGAAACGTCGACGTAAAGGGAAGGAATATTGCAGAAGCACCAATAACGCAACCACCGGAAATGGGCAAGAATCTTGTACTTACAATCGACACGAATATCCAGCATCTTGCAGAAGATGCGCTTGGAAATCGAATTGGAGCCGCAGTCGTCCTGAAACCTGCTACCGGTGAAATCCTCGCGATGGTTTCGTATCCTTATTACGATGCAAACATTTATACGACAAGACGTTCCGCAGAAGAAATAAAAAAACTTGAAGAAGATCCCAATAATCCGTTCATTAACCGAGCAGTGGACGCAGCTTATCCCCCAGCTTCGACTTTCAAAATAATAATGTCCACGGCTCTTCTTAATGAAAAAACTTTCCCATCTGATGATATCATCAAATGTACTGGTATTTTGGATTACGGTGGTCGTCAATGGAAATGCCACGTTTACAACGCCGAAAAAAAGACAGGTTCTCATGGGCCACTTGATTTGAAGAACGCATTGGCTCAATCATGCAATATTTATTTCTGGACGATAGGTCGTGATTACCTTGGAGTTGACCGTATAGCCGAATATGCGAATGAATTCGGCTATGGAAAACCACTTGAAATAGATTTGCCTTCTTCAAAAGACGGATTCGTTCCTACTGCACAGTGGAAAGAGCGTAGATACCATCAGAAATGGCTTGACGGCGATACAATGAACATGTCTATCGGTCAGAGTGATACGCTCGTAACACCTCTTCATGTAGCTGATATGATGGCAATGATAGTCAACGAAGGTGTTATTTACAAACCTCACGTATTAAAAGAAATTCGCGACCCAGTTACGAATGAAATAATAGAATCAATACAGCCCGAACCATTGTATACAATGGATTTAGAGGAAAGTATTTGGAAAGAATTAAAAACAGACTTGCGTTATATGGTTACCGACGGAACTGCGACATGGCCGCTTGAAACTAAAGTAGTGCAAATTGCCGGTAAGACTGGAACAGCAGAAGTCAGCGGTTATACGAACAGCTGGCATTCTTGGTTTGTCGGCTACGGACCATACGACGGTGATCCAGAAGATGCTGTCGTTGTCGTCGTTCTTGTCGAAGCAGCAAATATTTGGGAATGGTGGGCACCTTATGCATCGAATATCATATTCCAAGGTATTTTTGCAAACCAGACATATGAAGAGGCTGTAAAATCATTACCTCACGTAAGATATTACACACCACCAACAGGTCGTCAGGATTAATATGAAATTACGGATTTTTGAACGTTTCGATTTACTATTATTGATTCCAGTACTCATTTTGATTACAGTCGGAGTCTTTTTTATATACTCTTCACGTATCGACTCAACCGGTGTATTGGTATCCGACGAATATATAAAACAAATCATATTCGCAGCCACCGGGTTGCTTCTTATGATAGCATTCTCGCTTTTCGATTACAGACGCTTTGAAAAAGTTTCAAAATACTTTTTCTATGCGCTTCTTGCTATTCTTGTATATACGCTTATTTTCGGAAAAAAAGTAAACGGAGCCCGCTCTTGGATCGGGTTTGGAAGTGTAGGTGTCCAACCATCAGAGCTTGGTAAAATACCATATATCTTGTTTTTTGCTTATATGCTTGAAAAAACAGAGCAGATGAGCGAGCTTAAGCGCTTTGCATTGCTTTGCGTTGTTCTTGCCGGTCCTGCGGGATTAATTCTTATACAGCCCGATTTAGGAACGGCAAGTGTTTATATACCTATATTCATTGCAATGTGTTTCGTCGCCGGTATTCCTGTACGCTATCTAATCCTTTGTATAGCAACAGCAATGCTCACAATTATATTTACAGTTCTTCCTAGCGTAGAAGAAAAAATACTCAAACATACAATTTCAATTCTTGCTGTACTTCGTCAAAATAATCTTCGTTTGATAGTTATTGTCGCTGTATCTGTAATTTGTCTTTTAAGTATAATTGGCAACATTTTCTTCAAGAAAAAATATTTTTATTGGATTGCTTTTGTTTCTGGAATTATCTCAATGGCATTGATTCTTTCTATTCCGGCAACGAAAGTTCTTAAAGATTATCAAAAAGACCGTCTGATTATATTCCTTGACCCTGATATTGATCCTCTTGGAGCAGGATGGAATATTATTCAATCTAAACGAGCAATCGGTTCAGGAAGCCTTTTCGGTCAAGGATTCCTTCAGGGAAAACTTAGCCATTTGCGTTATTTGCCGCAACAAAGTACAGACTTCATTTTCAGTATAATTTCTGAAGAATGGGGATTTTTAGGCGGTTTTGTCGTATTCGCAATGTATATTATCATAATGTTCCGAATCGTTTTTATCATCAAAAATACTACAAATGTCTATGGCTATTACATCGCCACCGGCATTATGTTCATGTTCTTCTTTCATTTTATTGTAAATGTCGGAATGGCAATGGGCATAATGCCTATCACCGGTATACCTCTTCTTTTCCTGTCTTACGGAGGCTCGCACCTTTGGACTTCTATGGTCGCGATAGGAATTCTAATGAGTATCAATTACAGAAGGCTTGATTTTAACACAGCTTTCTAAGCCATTAAACAGCTGAATTTGGAGAAAACATGACCCACATCAAACCTTTGGAAACATTCGGCGACTCTTTGCTTGATGTGCAAGGTCCGTCTCGTTATTTAGGCGGAGAATACGGACAGACTGTAAAAGATGATTCAGTTCCGTTCACTTTTATCATGGCTTTCCCAGATTTATACGAAATTGGCATGAGCAATCAAGCTGTCCACATCCTTTATAACGGCTTGAACAAGAGCCCGTATGTCCGTTGTGAGCGCGTTTTTACACCCGACACTGATTTTGAAGAGCTTCTTAAGGAACGGAATATTCCGCTTTTTTCACTGGAGACGGGAATACCGCTTTACGAAGCCGACTGCATAGGCTTTTCTATCGGTTATGAGCTTGGCATCACCGGGATGTTCACAATACTTGAATCTGGACATATACCGGCATTGAAAAAAGACAGGGATGAAACGCACCCCATACTGATTGCAGGTGGCTGTGGCGTAACGAACCCGGCACCCTTCACAGACTTTTTGGACGCCGTTTTTATAGGCGAGGCAGAAGACGAGTTTTTTAAGCTTTTCGAGACACTCGCGCTTAAAAAGAAGGAAGGCGCATCAAAAGCTGAATTACTTGAGCTTCTTGCCCAAAACAAATATGTTTGGGTGCCGGGGAAAAAAGCGGAGAAGGCTTTTGACACACAGTTCGGGCAGTATGCGTCCAAAAAAAACTTTTATCCGGTTCCAACGATAAAGCCAGTCCAAAACCACGGTGTTATTGAAATTATGCGCGGCTGCCCGAACGGATGCCGCTTTTGTCACGCAGGCATTTACTACAGGCCGCAGCGTACTAAAGACCCAAAGTTTATTTTGCAGGAAGCAGAAGCTTTAGTCAGAGAGGGCGGATTCAGGGAAATAAGCCTTACATCGCTGTCTTCGGGCGATTATCCTTGCATAGACAAGTTGCTCGATATTCTTACAAAGAAGTTTTCCCGCGCGAACGTTTCGTTCCAGCTGCCGTCTCTAAAAGTAAATACTTTTACGTTGCCGCTTCTTGAGAAGCTGTCGGAAGTCCGAAAAAGCGGGCTTACTTTCGCCATAGAGACACCTGCAGAAGCCTGGCAGCTTTCTGTAAACAAAGAAGTATATACAAGCAAGCTTGTTGAAATTATTGAGGAAGCTAAAAAGCGCGGCTGGAGCAAGGCTAAGTTTTACTTTATGGTCGGACTTCCTCCTGCTAATGACGAGCAGCACATTAAAAAGCAGCAGAACCCAAAAACAGAAGAACAGGAGATTGTTGATTTCCTTCTTGAAATACAAGAGAAAACGCATATCCAGTGTTCTGTGAATGTCGGAACATTTATTCCGAAGCCACATACTCCATACGAGCGTGTACGGCAGCTGACAATGGAAGAATCAAAAGAGAAGATGGCTTTTATCCATAAATCGCTTCCGCGCGGGAAGTTTAAGGTAAGCACACACGACGAGTTTGTTTCGTTCGTTGAAGGCATTATTTCGCGCGGAGACAGCAGGGCGGGTCATCTTTTTTATTCGGCTTTCAAAAAAGGTTGCCGCTTGGATGCCTGGGAAGACCACATGCGAAAAGATTTGTGGCAGGAAGCGATTTCTGAAGCTGGCTGGGATGTTGAAAGCGAAGTCACTCGCGAACGATCTGCTGACGAAATCCTGCCTTGGAACGATATAAGTCTTGGCGCGAGCCCTGTATTTTTCAAGCGTGAATTCGAAAAATCAGTGAATCAGCAGCTTACAGACCGCTGTTCAGAGCATTGCAAAATGCCATGCGGAGTCTGTAATGTACAGAAAAATATACATGTTCATGTAGATTCTGTAGAAAATCAGTTTGATTCACTTCCTGAAGATTTGAAAAACAGCTGCATAACGACAACACCGATAAGAGAAAACAACATCCCGCTTCTTTTCAGGGTTTTGTTTTCTTTTACAAAAAACAATGGAGCACAGTTTATTCCGCATCTCGCTATGCAGGAAATGATTCACAAAGCTTTCTTACGTACAGAGCTTCCGATTATCTTCACTGACGGCTTTAATCCCGTTCCCAGGATGGAACTTGCCACATGTATCTCACTCGGAACAGAAAGTATGGATGAAATCGGTTCATGCCTTTTAAGATATGAAACAACTCCAGAAACATTTATGAACAAGCTTAATGCTTGTCTTCCGCCACAATTCAAGATTACTAAATGCATAATCTATCCCGTGACGCGTAAGAAAAAGCGTGTTTCGCTTGCGACACAATTATATGGTTCCGAGTACATCTATTACTTCAAAGATCAATACGGTCCAAATACAGATGATTTTTTCAGCAGTTCTTCTTTTACCGAACTGAAGGCCAAATATCAGATTTTCGAACAAAAAATAAAAGAAGGCGAGTACTCAATCAAAGTTTGTTTTGAAGGCGACAGGCCTTTGCGCGATGCGATATCAGCTTTCTTTGGTGATAAAATCCACAAGATAATCCATATTGTAAAGACAAAAACGCTCGCAAAGGACGAAAAAGAGCAGCCTGTTGATTATTTCGATAGATTCTCTTATCTTGCCTCGCTTCATGAACAGTTCCTTGATAAAGCGAAAAAGGAACTTGAATCATTTTCTCCCATTGACACAAAAATGCAATAGTGCTTTAATTGGCATATGACATTTAACGCTTATTATAACACATTTTACTTTTACTCATTTTATTACTTTAAGAACAGTAGGGGTTGAAGTGATTTGTGGTATATAAGTTACTAAATAGTAAACTGTAAAGAAAACCGCACGGTCACTTCCGGGCGGTTTTTTTTATGTTTGATTAACGGTAAATACATAAGAGGTGTTTTTATGATAGCAGTAATTAAATCAGGTGTTAGCCAGGAACAGATTAATAACTTAATCGACTGGTTCAAATCACAGGGATTGAAAGTTCACATATCAGAAGGTGAGTTCAAGACCGTTCTTGGACTTGTCGGCGATACAACAAAAGTTGATATCGATTTGCTGAAAGGTCTTGATATCATTGAATCCGTAACACGCATATCAGAGCCTTACAAAAAAGCGAACAGGAAATTCCATCCCGATGATACAATCGTTGACGTTGGTGGTGTAAAAATAGGCGGTGGAAACTTCGCGTTAATTGCCGGTCCATGCTCCGTTGAGAACCGCGACCAAATTATCGAAATTGCAAAGGCAGTAAAAGCTTCCGGCGCAAAACTTCTTCGCGGTGGCGCATTCAAGCCAAGGACATCTCCATATGACTTCCAGGGACTTCAGGCAGAAGGTCTTGAGCTTTTGCTCGAAGCTAAAAGAGTTACGGGAATGCCGATTGTCACGGAGATTATGAGTTCCGATCATCTTGCGCTTTTCTCAGATGTCGATTTGATACAGGTAGGCGCTCGCAATATGCAGAACTTTGAGCTCCTTAAAGACTTAGGCAAGCTCAAAAAGCCGATTCTTCTTAAACGCGGTCTTGCAAATACAATGAAAGAGTTCCTTATGAGCGCCGAATACATTATGTCAAATGGCAACGAAAACGTAATTCTCTGCGAGCGCGGAATCCGCACTTACGAGACATATACACGCAACACGCTTGACCTTTCAGCAGTTCCAATGCTCCATGAGCTTACTCATCTGCCTATAATTGTCGACCCGTCACACGCTACCGGAATTGCTCGCATGGTTAAACCGATGGCAATGGCGGCTGCAGCTTGTGGTTCCGACGGAATTATGATTGAAGTTCACAATAATCCACAAAAAGCATTGTGCGATGGTGCGCAGTCACTTACTCCGGCTCAGTTTGACGATGTAGCGAAACGCGTTATGAAAATCCGCGAGGTGATTTAAGTGACTGTCGGCATTGTTGGGCTTGGTTTGATTGGCGCGTCGTTCGCAAAAGCATACAAAGAAGCAGGATGGACTGTCCTTATCCATGATATAGACAATTCAGCTGTTCTTATGGGTAAAATAGCCGGTTTTGTCGACGATACGCTCACAAGCGAAAAACTTAAAGATTGCGATTTAGTACTGATTTGTGTATATCCACAGGCGACAATTGATTACGTAAAAGAGAACGCCAAAAACTTCCGCAAAGGCGGGCTTGTAATGGATTCTGGCGGAATAAAGCGGGTAGTGTGCGACGAATGCTTTAAGATAGCCAAAAAGAATGGCTTTGTTTTTGTCGGCGCGCATCCAATGGCGGGAAACAAGTATTCAGGTTTGAAGCACTCAAGGGCTTCGCTTTTCAAAGGCGCACCGCTTGTAATTGTTCCTGAAACTTTCGACGACATGAAGATTTTGGACCGTGTAAAAGAAGCTATGGCTCCGGCTGAGTTTGGAAGCTTTTGCCTTTCGCACGCCGACAAGCACGACGAGATGATTGCATTTACTTCACAGTTGGCGCACGTTGTGTCGAACGCTTATGTAAAAAGCCCGACCGCCGCGGAACATCACGGTTTTTCTGCCGGCAGCTACAAAGACCTTACGCGCGTTGCTTGGCTTAACGCTACGATGTGGTCTGAGCTCTTTATGGAAAACAAAGACAATCTTGTTAAAGAAATAGACAGCCTTATAACGGAACTTTCTAAATACAAAGATGCAATGATAAGCAACAACAAGGACGAACTGAAGCAGCTTTTGGAAGATGGAAGCCAGCGCAAGGCAGAGCTGGACGGTTAAAAATGGAAAAGATACATGTAAAAGCAGGAAAAGAATACGATGTTCTGGTCGGAAGCGGACTGCTTGAAAAAAGCGGTGAGCATATTGCAGGCACATCAAGCAGGATTCAGAAGCTTCTTGTAGTGACAGACTCAAATGTTTCAAGCCTTTATCTTGGGAAACTTAAAAAGTCTTTGACTGATGCAGGTTTTCAGGTATTTGAGTTTGTTTTTGCTGCTGGCGAACAAAGCAAGAATCTCGATACTATCGCGAAAATTCTTGGAACGATGGCTGTAAATGCTTTTACACGTACTGATGCCGTTGTCGCACTTGGTGGTGGAGTAACGACTGATATGGCGGGTTTCGCCGCATCAATCTTTCTACGTGGAATCAAAGTTTTCCAAATACCGACATCGCTTCTTGCGCAAGTAGACGCTTCCGTCGGAGGAAAGACAGGCGTTGACTTGCCGCAGGGAAAAAACCTTGTCGGTTCATTTTATCAACCGTCTCTTGTAATTGCGGATACAAGCCTTTTATCAACACTCGATGATAACGTTTTCACAGAGGGAATGGCAGAAGTTATAAAGCATGCTTTTATCCGTGATGAAAGCCTTTACCAAACCCTGCGGCAAAAAGTTACGAAGTCATCCCCGGAATTGGAGCAGATTGTTGCACAAAACATCAGAATAAAAGCAGAAGTTGTCGCTCAAGATGAGCACGACAATGGCTTGCGTCAAATTTTGAACTTTGGCCATACAATCGGCCATGCCATTGAAAGCAGAAGCAATTACACCGTTCCGCATGGTTTTGCCGTCGCAAAAGGAATGGAGCGCATCACCCGCACAAGCGCCATACACGATGAGCTTATAGAAATGCTTAAATTATACGGACTTCCTTATGACGACCCGATAACGCCCGAAGAGATTATGCAAGGCGTTATGAACGATAAGAAAAAGCGCGGCGGCAAGCTTACTATCGCGCTTGTAAATAAAATCGGACATGGTGAGCTTAAAACTATTCAGGCTGAGGAACTTAGGCAATATTTATGAAATATGCGGTTAATATCCCGAACATAAACCTAGATTTCTCAGTTCCACCGTCAAAATCTGTCGTTCATAGGCAGCTTATAATCAGTTTTTTGCTTCAAACGCTAAATTCTGAACCGGATAAGGCAGCAATCCGCGAAATTATTGAGATTCTTCCAACTGATAATGATGATATTCGAGCTACGCGAGGTTGCTTAAAAGCCTTGTACGAAGCTTCCTGTGCGGTTGACGAGCGCGATATTATAATGCCTTGTAACGAAAGCGGTTCTACGCTTCGGTTTATGATGAGTGTTGGATCAGCTTATCTATCATACAAAGGACTTTCAGAAAAAAAGCGTCTTGTTTTCGAGCCAAAAGGAAAGCTTATTGAAAGACCGCTCGACCAGCTTATTGAATGCCTTTCCTCTCATGGTATAAGCGTCTTTATAGATAAAGAGGCAGGAACAATAACAGAAAGTGGAAATCTTACCGCTGGTGTTTTCGAAATCCAGGGCAATATTTCTTCTCAGTATATTTCCGGGCTTCTTATGGCTCTTGTATTGCTGCCGGACTCTTCTGTTAAACTTATTGGTGCGCTTGAATCAAAAGGATATTTTGAACTTACTATTTCAACGCTCAAATCTTTTGGAATTAAAATCGATGAACAAAACGGACTTTTTACGATAAATACAATCTCCGCGCTTTGTGAAAACAAAAACATGGCAGAAGGCGACTGGTCAAGCGCATCATTTTTGCTTTGCCTTGGTGCTCTCGCAAAAAAATCGCGAATTGTACTCAACGGCCTTAATAAAAACTCAATTCAAAAAGATAAAGTGATTGTCCAAATCCTTTCAAAACTTGGTATCAAAACGGAATGGAACGGAAACAGTATCTTGCTTGATATGATGTCGCCAAATTCTGCGGTTCAGGTTGATGAATTGGAACTTGATGCTTCTGATTATCCTGATATTGTGCCGTATATCGCTGTTCTCGCCGCTGCCCGCACGAAACTTACAAAAATAAAGAATGTAGAGCGGCTTAGATTCAAAGAATGCGACAGAGTCGAAGCTACGATAAAAGCTTTGGCAGCGGTCGGCGTAAAAGCTGAAGAACTGGATGGAACGCTTGTTATACATGGCGGATTATCGTACGGGCATGGTACGCCATCAATCGAAACTTTCGGCGATCACAGAATGGCGATGACAGCTTGTCTTATCGCCGCTTGGACAGGACAAACCGTTTACATAGACAATAAAGATTGCGTCAACAAATCGTTTCCAGGACTTTTTGAGCTTATAGAAAAATCAACAAAAACTGTGGATGATGGAACAAAGGAATAGCAATGGCAAATCTGAATAATACATATAATTGGTTCAAAGGCGACAAACTTAAAATCGGGATATACGGAGAATCTCATAGCGAAAGCATTGGTGTCCGTCTTGAAGGTTTGGAATACGACAAACTTGATACCGACGCATTAAAAAACTTCATGAAGCGGCGTGCGCCCGGACAGAACGCTTGGTCAACTCCGCGAAAAGAAGCTGATGTCGTTATCGTAGATACGCTTAAAAACGGCCTGTTTGAGGCGCATATCCTTAACACAAACACAAAGCCGCACGATTATTCTAATCTTTTGATAACACCACGTCCGGGGCACGCAGATTTTACAGCACGACTCAAATACGGCGAGAGTTTTAAGTCATCTGGCGGCGGCTCTTTTTCCGGCAGATTGACAGCTCCGCTTTGTGCCGCAGGTTTTCTTGCGCTCTCATACCTCGCTCAAAAAGGCATCCGCATAAGCGCCCATATAAAATCGATTGCGGGAATCAGTGACAAGTCATATTCATTTGATTCGCCAGTTGATACTCAATTTCTAGATGAACTTCACAAAGTTGCCGAAAAAGAATTTCCAGTTATAGATTACGAAAAAGGCAATCTGATGAAACAAAAAATCGCGGAGGCTAGGGCAGTTGACGACTCTGTTGGTGGCATTATTGAAGTTGTAATAGAAGGTGTTCCTGGTGGCATCGGGGGACCGATTTTTGAAGGAATTGAAGGTAAAATAGCTTCAATTTGCTTTGCAGTACCGGCATGTAAAGGCGTGGAATTTGGTAACGGTTTTGCGGCGGCGGCTTTACGCGGCTCCCTGAACAATGACAGCCTAGTTTTTGCCGACACGAGCGAAAACAATTCTCTCCGTCTTAAAACGAACAGATGCGGTGGAATCCTTGGCGGCATCAGTGTTGGTGGCTCTGTTGCTCCAATCGTTTTTGAAGTTGCCGTAAAACCAACGCCGACAATCGCGATGGAACAGCAGACAGTCGATTTGGCGACCAAGCAGAACACGACAATAAAAGTGCAGGGCAGGCACGATCCTTGCATTGTGCCGCGTGCTGTTCCAGTTTATGAAGCCGCCGCCGCACTCGCACTTGCGGATTTAATATAATTGTAAAGTTTGCTATTGCAAATAAATAGGAGATATTATGGAAGACTTAACAAAACTTAGAGAAGAAATGGACAAAGCTGATGACGCGCTTTTGACAGCTTTGGAACAGCGCATGAGAGTCGCTGAAAAAATCGGAAACTACAAAAAATCAAGCGGAAAACCAATTTATGATGGTCTTCGCGAACGGGAAAAACTTTCTGCTATCTACGATAAAGCAGATGAACTTACGCAGCCTTTTGTTCCTCCTATTTATTCCCTTTTATTTGAAATCTCTCGGAGCATTCAAAGCAAACTGATCCAAGAAAAAAGCGAAGAAGCTTTGCAAGTAAGAAAAGTAATTGAAGAAATGTCATCAAAAGCCTTTCCAGTAAGGGCAGTAGTGGCTTGCCAGGGAATTGAAGGTGCTTTCTCGCAGGAAGCATGTGAAAAACTGTTCCAGATTCCTAGCATTATGTTTATGAAAAACTTCTCGCAAGTTTTCTCCGCGATCGAATCCGGGCTTTGCAAATATGGCGTTCTTCCTGTAGAGAACTCAAATGCAGGCACAGTTTCCGCCGTTTATGACCAGATGATCCAACATCATTTCAAAATTGTAAGGGCTATCAGGGTTAAAGTTGATCATAACTGCCTTATGAATCCAGGAAGCAAAATGAGCGATATAAAAGAAGTCATCTCGCATGAGCAGGCTTTGAATCAGTGCCGTGAATTTATCAAAAATCTTGGTCCAGATGTCAAAGTAACAGCCTGCCAGAACACTGCAGAAGCCGCTAAAATCGTCTCTACATCAGGAAGGAATGATATATGCTGTCTTTCCTCAAAACGATGCAGTGAGCTTTATAATCTTGAAATTATGCAGACATCTGTTCAGGATTCTGACAACAACTACACAAGGTTCATCGTCATTTCAAAAGATCTGGAGATTTATCCGGGTGCAAACAGAACATCAATGATGATGATTCTTAACCACGAGCCAGGTTCTCTTTACAGAATCCTCGCATTTTTCTATTCACGCGGAATAAACCTCGTAAAGCTTGAATCACGTCCTTTACCTGGCAGAATGTTTGAATTCATGTTCTATTTTGACTTGGAAACTTCAATTTACAACGAAGGCTTCGCAGAGATGATAGAGGACCTTCATTCAATGACGAAAGAGTTCCGATATCTCGGCTCATATAATGAAGTTGTATAACCATCTCAAATATTAGGAATTACATGATGTTCGGTGTTTTGGGAAAATCACTTCCGCATACATATTCTCCACGGATTCATAAATCTTTTGCAGATTATGAGTATACGGTTTTGGAGCGTACAGAAGATGAGGTTCGGGCTATTTTCACAGGAAACTCTTCGTCTGAAAAAGAAAAACTCGATGGTTTTAACGTAACGATTCCTTATAAAAAACTCGCTTGCAGCTTGTGCAAGGAGCTTTCAGACGAAGCCCAGGAAATAGGGGCGGTGAACACTGTCGTCTCGCTTCCAGAAGGCGGTTTCAAGGGCTTTAATACCGATGTGTACGGATTTGTATACATGCTAAGGCAAGCGGGGGTCGAAGTAAATGGGAAGAACTGCCTTGTTTTAGGCACAGGTGGCGCAAGCGTTGCTATCGAGTACGCTTTGAAAAAACTTAATGCCGCACGTATCGATTTTTGTTCACGGACAGGTGATATCAATTACGAAAACGTTTACACGGTGCAATCTGATGCTGAAATCATCGTAAATACAACGCCAGTCGGAATGTTCCCGAACATCGATGATTCTCCGATCGATTTGTCACGGTTTCCAAAGCTTTATGCCGCAGCAGATATCGTATACAATCCTTCAAGAACGCGATTTTTACAGCAAGCCGAACAACTTGGCGTAAAACATGCCGGCGGTCTTTATATGCTTGTAGCACAGGCGTATAAAGCAAGCATCGTGTTTAAAGGCGATAAGTTTTCGCTCGAATCTTCCGGGAAAGAAGAAGATGATCTTATTGAGAGCGTAACAAAATCTCTTGAAAAAGAGATGATGAATATCACGCTTGTGGGTATGCCTGGCTCCGGAAAAAGCCGAATTGGAAAAAAGCTTGCTGCGGCTTTGAATCGTCAGCTTATCGACCTTGACAATGCGTTCATTGATGAATATGGAGTTACGCCGGCTGAAGTCATAAAAACAAAAGGCGAGGGTGCTTTCAGACAGATGGAAACCGAGCTTGCAAAGAAGATTCTTCCACGCTCTGGCATTGTTATTTCAACGGGCGGCGGAATTGTTACCAGACCGGAAAACTTTTTCTATCTGCGTGCAAACTCACATGTTATCTACATAAAACGACCGCTTGAAACACTAAAAAAACAAAATGTCAGCAACAGACCTGTAAGCCAGAATACTGGCATTGAAAAGCTTTTTGAGCAACGTTCGCCACTTTATGAATCTGTTTGTGATGAAACTTGGGATTTACCAGATTTTATTGCTGGTGATCCGCTCATAGACTCACTTATACAGAAAATCGCAAAAACAACAGGAGATTTTTAGGAAATGAAACTTCTTGTTCTTAATGGTCCAAATTTGAATATGCTTGGTATTCGTGAACCTGATATTTACGGGAAAAAAACTTACAACGATTTAATCGATATGATTGAAAAACATTGCGCTGAAAAATTCGTCAGCGTCAAATGTCTTCAGAGCAATTCCGAAGGTGGATTAATTGACATTATCCAACAAGCTTTTTTCGATAAGATCGATGGTATTGTTTTTAATCCAGGCGGATATACACATACTTCCGTATCGCTTCTTGATGCTCTTAAAGCTGTGAACATACCGACTGTCGAGGTTCATATTTCTAACGTTCCGGAGCGCGAGCCATTCCGTCAGATTTCATACGTTTCTTATTTCGCTTGTAAGACAATAACCGGCCATGGTTTTGACGGCTATATCGAGGCAATTGATTATCTGATAAAAGATAGGTGATATGAGACTTTTTCTACTGCTTTCCTGCGTGGTAGTGCCGCGCCGTCTTTAATTGCCATAAATATTTTACTTCCGATAATGTATATTTATAGATAGTAAAGAATTACAGATTTTTTCGCATTAACTTTACATCGTATAAAGTTTTATCTATTATTTTCTCTTATATTTAATTAAAAAAATTTTACATAAAAACACTTTTTTTTTGATAGAATTAGAATAATTATCATTAAATTTTGTTTAGATTGATTGCAGTCTTTTTTTTGCAGTATAAATATTTTTTCTTTCAATAAAATTGTTTTTTTTCTTTTTTTAAATCATTTTATAAACAGATTGTTAGCTAAATTCTGTTTCGCCTCACTTTCTATCTCAATTATCTCCCTTAATGTCATATATTTTTTCACAGGCTTCTTTACTATATAATACTTCCTGTTTATTGCTCCCCACCATTTTTCGTTTTTACACAAACCTTCCGGTGGTATATCGGTCTTAAAATTAAATGCGAAATCCCTTATTGCCGATAGTTCTTCTGCTTTGCTTACTTTTTCTATCTTTGCTTCATAACTTTGTGTGTATTTAAACCATAAGTACTGAATTACATTAGTTAGTTTTTCAGGGGAAAAAGTAAGCTGCGCATTTGTCAGAATTTGGTAATTGAGTTGACTATTCTTATATCGTTTTTTCCAAAAAAACAAAGGCGGTTTTTGTCCCTCGTTGAAATCCGACTTACTTAGATACCTTGTGAAAAGATTCAATGAAGTTTTACTTTTCTTGGAATCTGCCGTATAATCAATGCATAAAGATAATTTATAACGGCAGACGAATTCCGGTATACTGTCAATTAGCAGGCACAGATTCTTCTGGCTTTGATTAGTTATTATCATACAGTCATTGCTGACCATATTCTCTTTTGATCCGGACTTGTTTCTGTAATGTCCGGACGGCGTTCTTTTACCGTGGTAAGTCACGCCGAAATGTTCCGTTGCGATGTAGAATGGTTTATTTCCCATTTTATATCCTCCTTACTATTTATTATGCAAGAAAAAAGTTTTTTGGGCAAATATCAACTGTGGCTTTACTCTTTTGGGCATTCTCCCAATACAGACAGCCTTCTTCTATATAAGGCACGTCAATATCTTCTTTGGCTTCAGCAAGAGAATTATCTATTTCCTGAGAATGATTTTCATTCAGCGTACAGGATTTTCTTGTCGTATATATCTTATTTAAGAGAATCAGGGGAATCAGACAGGACTGTCTGTAATACCGTATCCTGCTTGAAATCGTTTTTCCGGTTTCTTAAGGAGAATTATCCGGCATACGGCTTTTATTCATTGATTGAATCGCCAAAGTTTCAAAAAACAATACCAACGGTTTTTACTGTGGCGGAGACCGAGAAATTTCTTGCATCTATAGAGACAGACAGTATTATAGGAATCCGTGACTATTGCCTTTTCGAGCTTATATATAGTTGCGGATTGCGCAATTCAGAGGCAGGGAATCTGCTCCTTGACAACGTGAAGCTAGAGCAGAGATTATTGATTGTTAACGGTAAAGGAAGAAAAGAACGTCTTGTTCCTTTTGGCGGCAGAGCTTCGAAAGCCCTTCAAAATTATATTAAATTACGCGCTCTGCAGCACGAACTCCGTATATCAAAATGCCGGAATCTTTTCACGACATTGCAAGGTTCGAAGCTTTCTTCCAGGGAGATTCTTTTCAGGTTCAGGTATTACGCAGATAAAGCCGGACTCACCGGCTGTTCCGTACATACTCTCAGGCATAGTTGCGCAACTCACATGCTAAAAGGCGGAGCCGATATTTGTATGATATCTAGGTTCCTCGGTCATTCGTCGATAACAACCACTCAGATATATACGCACGTAGACGAACAGATGCTCCGCGAAGCTCATTATAAGTATTTTCCTGTTAATGTTATTTCACGTACGTAACAGAAGGTCAACCAGATTAAGGTTCTGCGACGGCGACAGACGCAGCCTGTTTGTGCCTTCGCAAAGGCTCGCTTTAATATGTTTTTTCAATCGTAAATCACCCGGCTCTTTTTCTGCCAGTAGGAGCAGTTTATTTCTTGTTATTTCTGTGACGGGTAAAAAAGTAGAGAAGAAAGCATACGAGCCGTCGCACTGCTTCTCGTCCTGCTCAATCATCCGCTGTATCAGCTGAGTGCTGTTCTCTGCCGCAAGTATGAGGTCAAGATAACGGGCTAGGGCAGAGAGCATGTAATCATTGTAAGTGTCGGATATCGACAGGTAGAATTCTTTAATCATTAGGTAAGAATCGAAGAAGAGGTTTTTGTTCATGAAGCGGTATCTCCAATAGCTGTCCGCCTGTTTCTGCCATTCCCGGAGAAAATATTTCTGCATATTCTCAAGCCTTATATCCTGACTTGATATAACAGCCTCAAGAGAGTATACACAACGCCTGAATTCTTTAAATATTTTTTTCTTCCTCATGACATGATGCTCCTTCGTCGCAACGTTGCGGCAATTTATATGTTCGCGGTTTATCCGCGCTCATGTTCCTTGTTATGGTTTCTATTGTTCAGCTGTTCCTTGAGACGCATGTTCTCCATCACGAGTCGGTTGTTCTCGTCGCAAAGCTCGTGGTTCGTTTCTATTACGCTGTCAAGTTGCCTGACCGCGTTTTTGAATCCTTCGAGAACGCCGTTCATGCACTCCCGCTCTTTTCCGTTAACTTCAATCTTCGTGTAATCTGTAAGAGGATTATATTCTTTATTATTTTTGCTTTCACTTGACATTTCTGAAGTCTGTGATATATTTGAATCACAGGAACTGCCATGTTCAGTCATGGGGTTCTTGAGAACCTGGGAACTGTCGTATACAGTTCCCTTGATTTTTTTGAAACTATTAAAATCAGGTTTTTCAATTTTATTTACTCTTCCTTCTTCGGAAATCATATATAGAGATATTTCATTACTTTTTTCGAAGTTTATTATTAACTTACCCTCAAAACTTTCTGTCACACCATTTTTTTTGTTTTCTTTTTTTATCTGTCCTATAGATCCGTATATATTATTTAATATTTTTTGTTCTGGAACATCATTAACAATTGATAGATAAATATTGTTTGCCTGATGTCTTGCACTTTCAAAAGCACTTTGTCCTGCTCTTGGTCCTGTTGTTACAACGCTTTTCATTTCCAGAAAATCCCCTGCTGTAATCGAATCTGCGGATTTCTGAAAAAAATTCATATTATCCCTCGCATAAGCATAAGGAAGTAAATAAACTACATATCCTAAATCATTCAGTCGAGATAAAGCTGCTGTTTCTTTTATTAGAGTCTCGCTTGAATCATATAGTAGTTTTGTTTTAGCTATATAGCAATTTTTGTATTTTAAATATTCATCATCATTTAATAATGTCTTTATAAGTGATTCTTTTTCTTGAATTGTCAAATCCCTATATTTTTTTTCAGTATATCTTTTAAGTGAGGACATATCTGGATATTCATGATGTAAATCAATAATATTCGCAATATCTTCATCATATAATTCTGATTTTCCTTCAATGTAATCATATCTGTTTTTAGGATAATTAGTTGTATACATTTGTTTTTCTCCTTCTTATGAAAACTTGTCGCAACATTGCGACAATTTATTGCCAAGCTCTTTTGAACAAAAAAATAGATTTCCGGTCTTTTTCCTTAAATCCTCATCTTCGAGAATTGTACATAATTCTTCCATTTTTTTTGAAACAAGTCTCATCAAGAAACAATCTATTTTGTTATCCTTATTTTCCCTTAGATAAATCAATTGTTTCAGCAAATCTGGTATATTGTGGATGTCATCAAGCATTATGCTTATAAACTTCTTTTTATTTCCAACATAAAAACTATTGCATCGGAATAAATTCCGTACAAAACAGTTCTGATATTTCTCAATCTCTATACATAGGGATATACATTCATCAATATTCTTCATTTTAATCCTTTCCTGTTTCTTCTTGTTTCCGCATGATGAACAGCGTCATATTTCAGATGGCACGGTGCGCACAACGCCTTAAGATTTTCCTTCCTGATATCCGACGGGATATGATTCAAATGGGCAACCGTAAGTGTATTTCTGTGAGTATCGAATTTCTCTCCGGGTTTACGGCATTGTTTTCCGCAGTTCTTACATTTCCATCCTGACTCCTCTTTAACCTCAAACGCAATATCATTCCAGTTTTCAGGATATAGATTTCTTTTCATCGGCATTGTTTCGTCTTCTCCTGTCGCAATGTTGCGGCAATTTATATATTCGCGGTTTATCCGCGCTCATGTTCCTTGTTATGATTCTTCTTGTACAGCTGTTCCTTGAGACGCATGTTCTCCATCACAAGTCGGTTGTTCTCGTCGCAAAGCTCGTGGTTCGTTTCTATTACACTGTCTAGTTGCCTGACCGCGTTTTTGAATCCTTCGAGGACTCCGTTCCTGCACTCACGCTCTTTTCCGTTAACTTCAATCTTCGTGTAATCTGTAAGAGGATTATGACTTGACAAATCCTTGTTTTGTGTTATCTTATCAACAGAGGCGATAACAGCTCCCACCTGTTTGCCGATAGAGAGGAATTCAGGTGTGTAGCCATATTGTGCGTTCACCGCTTTTATGGCATCTGACGCTTCTTTTTTTAATTCGTTGTCATTTTCTTTCTCAGCAAATCCTGTTATAACCCAGCTCTCTTCTGTTCCCATCCATTGCCTTGAGATTCCAACCAATATACCGTTATCACGTAAGTTGAGCCTCGTTTTTTGTGGTTCATCAGGAAGTACTTTTTCTACAGTCTGTTTTATCAAATATAGCAGTGCTGAAATTTCTTCCTTAGAAAGATTATCTTTCCTATACCGACCTTCTATTATATGTTTTATACCGAATCCCCCATTGTTCTTCTTTTTGAGATTTCCAAATGTTCCGTTAGCAAAAATCACTTCTCCGAGTACTGGATTTTGTATCGTCATGGAACTGTCATTTTCAATGACTTCTGCTATTTCCATAAAAGATTTTAGTGCATCATTTTTATCGTTCATTCTTTCTCACCTCCTGTCGCAACGTTGCGACAAGTTAAAAAGATGGCGGATTATTCTGGGACGCTGGTAATGTCCGCCGCGACCAGCATTGTGACGTTGATTAAATCAGCAGATAACCTTCATCGGTTTATCGTCAGCCCGCATCCTGCGACTCCGTTTTTAAGGTGTTTATACTCAAACGGAAGCGAAACCAGTGAGTATAATTTCATTAAAAATCAAACGGCTGTTGCGTTTTCGTGTTTAGATTATCATTGTATTCTTCCAAATATTTAGTGAGGTCAAGATTATGAACGATTACAATTTGAACAAAAATATTTATGAAACTGCAACCTGTAAAATAATCCAGGAATGACAAGCCACCGATATTCAACCTCTCAAGAATATTACAGACAAAACTATTTTGACTTATCACGGCTAAATACAGGATAAATGCGCAACAAAAACCGTCCGCAAAAATATGCAGCACCCTAAATCCAATAAGTTTCACATACTGTAGTACTTTTTTTTGCATCGTTTATTTCCCTTCTTTTTCTACGTAATCTGGTAATGGGCAGTCTTTAGGAAAGCCTTCCATCTGTTTTAAATAACTTTGATCTATAGTTCCGCCAAGTACGCAGATGTCAAATTCTTCCCCGTCAAGGACATTCAAGGAACATTCGTCACAGTTGTTTATGACTTTAGCTGTTTGATTTTCAGCAAGCAAATCCAATCTAACTATTTTTTTCATTTTCTTTTCTCCTCGAAAACGAACTTGATTTTCTTCTCCTCGTCAAGCTCGAATCTGCAATCGAAATCTTTGCCCGCCTTGCTCTTGCAGTGTTTGATTCCGGTCTTCTTGCCGGAGCATAAATTGGAAACATCTTTTTCAGTCAGCTTCGCTCCCGACACATTCTCCCAAAGGACGAATTTGCAGCCTTCCTTATATCCGGCACAGTACCAGTTCGTTTTTCCTTTGCGCACTTCTTTGCCGCATACCGGGCATTTGTTGTCGCAATGTTGCGGCAATGCTTCCGGTGGTATCTCAATGTTTATATCTTTTGAAACTGAATCCATGACGAACTTTTTAATATCGTTCAGGAATCTAACAGGATTCTCGTCAAGTCTTTCTTCCCATTCGGTAGTCTCGGCGACATCCGCAAGGCTCCGGATGGAAGAGGACCGGACTGCTTTTAACAAAGTCTCGCCCAGAGGCGTTACATAGAAGTTCTTCGATTTGACTATGATATAGCCGTATTTCGTCAGCTTTGGTATAAACGTATGCCGTGTCGCAGGAGTTCCCAAACCTACGAGCTTTTTATCAAGTTTTGATTCGTCAAGCGACTTCGGATTCTCGGTGAAGGACAAAATGCTTGCTTCGTTGAAATAGGGCGGAGCTTTTGTCCATTTCTCCTTTGTCTCAATCTCAGAAAGCATAAGGTTGTTCCAGTCCATGCTATCAAGCGGCTGTGATTCTTCTTCGTCGTCGTTCTCTTTTCCGTCGGTATCTTCATTCCATTGTACAAATTCCTTGAATCCATTTTTTGTTATTTTCTTTCCGGCGATTCTGAATTTGTAATCGCTTACTTCAACTGTCACAGTCTGTTTCTCATACTCACAGGGCGGAAGGAATGCCACCATAAACCTGTCGTAAACCAGATAATAGATATTTTTCTGCTCGTCTGTCGCATTGTCCGGTAATGCGGCGAGCGGAATTATGGCATGGTGAGCCTCAAGTTTTTTGTCATTGAATACTCTTTTGTTTTCGAGCGATATGTCAGACTTTTCCAAGGCAGACCTATATAATTTTCCTTTCTGACTGGAGCATAGAGATTCAAATATTCTTCTGCAAAGCTCTACGTTTCCGCTGCCCATAACTCTTGAAGGAGTTCTCGGATAAGAAACGCATTTAAGTTCCTCATAAAGAGACTGTACGATTTTCAACGTCTTGTCAGCCGTATACCCGAACGTCTTGAAAGCGTCTTTCTGCAGTGCGTTCAGGTTGTAAAGCTGCGGCGGATTCTGTGATTTTTTCTCGACTTTGTTATCCAGCAGACGCGCTCTCTGTCCTATGCAGGAACTTAGCTTTAAGCCCCGCGTATTGTCGGAGAATCCGGTCTTATTGCCATCGTCGAAATAAATTCCACAGCAGCTTTTGTCCGTACCCCTGTTGCCGAACAATCCGTAATGCTCGAAGTATTTCTCGCTCTTGAAATTCTTGATACTGTCGCAACGTTGCGAGATCGCGGACAGAATTGCAGTCTGTACACGACCGACGGCAAGCTTCGTCCGCGCCGCGTTCGATATATAACTGCAGAAGTTCATGCCGGTGAGCCAGTCCGCCCGCTGACGGGCGAATCCCTGCTGGGCTATCCGTTCATATTCCGTAAGAGGCTTTGCGTTCTTTATTCCTGCCTTTATGACATCAGGCGTAAGAGCCTCGCTGACCCAGAACCGTCTTATCCTTGAAAAGTCATTTATCCCGGCTTGTGAAAGGCATTCACGTGCGATAACCTCGCCCTCGCGGTCAGCGTCAGTAGCAATAAGGATATTATCGTTCCTGTGTGCTTTTAGTGTGGATATTACGAATTTTGCCTGTTTCTCGACGGCAGGATTCGTCCTGTAATCGAACCGCTCAGGAATAATAGGGAAGTCCAGTCCGTAATGCTTCGGCTCTTCAAGAGCGAATAGATGACCTATGCAGTTCGTTATGACCGTATCGGAATTCTTGTAAACACCGGCAGTTTTTTTGCAACCGAGGGCGGCTGCAAAGTCGGCAGCCACAGAAGGTTTTTCAGTGAGGATTAACATTGTACTCCTTCGGGCAGACGGAGTACTGATGTTCCAATATTAAACAATAAATTTCAGAAAGTCAATAGAAATTCCTTGACAATGTAGACACATTATGTGTACACTTTTTTTTAGTGTAAGAAGGAGGACCTTTTTATGGACGAAAAAACAACTAACAAATACGGAATCGATTATACAGCTTTCAAAAATCTGAACAGATTCATGAAGGAAGAGGATGCAATACGAACGGCTGAGTCAATCTGCGAGAGGGAGCATTGGGAGCTTGACAGCTGGCACGTAGAATCTGCTCTTAACAACCTTGATATGGACATGGCTTATAACTAATGAAGCTAAGCAAAGAGCAGCAGGAGCTTGTCGAGAGCATCAGGTTTTCTGAGCTGCCGTTGAAGAAGAACAAGACCGAGGTGCACATACGCCTTGACACCGACGTGCTCGAATGGTTCAAGTCGCAGGGGCAGGGGTATCAGACGAAGATAAACGCAGTGCTCCGTGCTTATGCGTTTGGCGTTAATGGATAAAAAGTTGTCGCAACGTTGCGACGAAGGGGAAAAAATGGAAACAAAAATCGATAAAACATCCGAGCAACTTCTTTGCTCCCGTTATATTGTACTTAAGAAAACTTCTATCATCATTTCAATTATCGCTATAGTGATTTCAATCACAAGTATAATTATTTTTATCAGTCATAAAACTGTATCATCAGATGAGCTGCGGGATTTGCCTTATATAAGTCTCTCAAATTATATTATCGAAATGAGTTTGGATGATTCACCAAAAACAATCTGTGCTCAACTTGTAAACGGTGATACATCTGATATTGGAGAATTTTTTTGGTTGGCGGATAGTGACAAAATTGATATGATATGCACAGGTGACATTATTACTATAAAACCTATCAAACCAGGAAACACTACAATTTATTGTTCTCATCCAAAAGCAGAATTTGAAAAAGCCATTTATATTATTGTCAAAGACAATCAAGAGTAGCAAACTTGCAGTTTTATTTTGTCGCAATTTTGCGACATATCAGTGAAAATTCTTCTTGCAATTCCTGCATTGAAATTTTTGTTTGCCTTTTTTATCAAAACCATATTTAATAACCGAAAACGGAGAATTACAAAAAGGACATATTTTTCCTGTTATCTCATGCGGACGAGAGCGACGTATTCCCATCATTGAATTTGAAATACCTTTTTCATATTTTTCCATTAAATCGGTAATATTTTTTTTTGCAAAATTTCGTATTTCCGGTTCTGTAGAATTTACTATCGTATTCAAAATCAGCGCGGCATTAAAAATATCTTTCATTCCAAGCGGTTTAGTGAAATCTATATCATCATACAATCTTTCCATAATTGAATTATTATACCTATAATGTTCAATGTCAAGAAATATTTGCTAATCCGTCAACAATTCTCCGAAAAATATTTTGCTAAGCCGTTAGCAATTCTCTATGAATAGAATTCTATTCTATTTTGAGCTAACTCTTTGACGCAAGATAAACATGTGTAGCACAATATATTTTATTTTTTGTCTGTCAAAGAGTTAGTAATATTACATTTATTTGTTTGTATTCTTTTTGTTTTTTATTTTCTTTTGTGCTGTTGTTTTATGGTGTATTACTTTTCTGTTTTTTGTATTTGTGTTGTAAAATATATAAAAAAATGGTATAATTTATATATTATTTTACTTTTTTCTTGTCGCAACATTGCGACAAAATTATGTTTTTCTAAAAAAAATGAGGTGCGCAATAAATGGCAAAATTGGAAATCATTGGAAACAAGAATTTCAACATAGTTGAGTGGATTAACAGAAAAATCCCCGACAAAGCCTGGGCAAAATATCAGAAAGAAATGCGCCGTGAAAAAGAAGAGGACCTGTTCCGCGTTCCGGGATTCAAGAAAAAAGATTTTGACGCACCCATATTATTTGATCACAAACAATATAGAAAAAGCGGATTCATATCCGGAGGATATTCAAGCGGTGGGATGTCTGATTATACCAGCTCAAAGAAACGGCAGGTCTATTTTCATTCTACCTACAGCAAAAACCTAGCCGTGCATAAACGCCATCTGTCGTGGTATATGCCTCAGAACGATAAGGAAGTCGAGCATGACAAAGTAGCTTCAAATATTTTCGGAACGGACCCTGAAGAATATATGGAGAAAATTACAGGATTTCATCATAAGATAATCATATCGCCAGAATGTCCGGACGGAGATTTCGAAGCCGCCGCCAAATCTTTTATAAAGCACGTTGAAATGCTTACCGGTTATGAGCTTCTATGGCGAGGTGTCGTTCACAATGACACAGCGCACAAGCACATACATCTATGTATAAACGGAGAAGATAAAAAAGGCAAAAAAGTATGGTTCGATAAAACAAATGTTAAAAACGGATTCCGTGAGACATGCTCTTATATCTTTACGCAGCTTCAGGGAGAGCGGAGCGACAGGGAAATAGAGGCGGCGAGAAGCAATGCCCCGGTAAGAAACAGATGGACTTATCTGGATGAAAGAATCATAGAGGCTGCTTCCAATAAAGATATAAGCCCAGCCGATAATATTGACCCTATGATACGGCGGCGACTCGATTATCTTATTGAAATCGGGCTTTGCAATTGCGACGGCATCAAGTTTTCTTTCGATCCTAACTGGAAGGAAGTCCTTGTCAACACCGGACGTTACAACACATACATGCGCGAATACCTGGAGCCTAACAAGCTCCCTCTCAGGTTATATAAAGGCGGATATATCGAGGGAACCGTAGAAAAGGTTATAACTTTCGACAGAGAAGAAGCGTTCAACAACGCCATAATCATCAATGACGGAACAGCGCGCTATTATGTCGCCGCCTATGACTTCAGGGGTAATCCCGCGAGCTTGCTTAACAGCGTAGTTTCCGTGAACGCCGTTTCAAAATCTAACCGTCAGTTCATAAACGTCAAACCAGAGGAAATTAGAGTTATTGAAGCTGAAAAGAAAAAGCGCCGTCGCAACGTTGCGACAAATCCTGGCGCGATTACACACGAAGATGAGCGTCATAACAATCAATAATCTTTTATATTAAATATATACCCGTAGACAAATAAATATTATTGCTTTATTATTAAGTTGTATCTCCGTCTGCCCAATGGAGGTGCAAATTGAAGAACTATCTTCCGGAAGGAACGGCAGAAACACCTTTCAATCCGCAACTGGAGCATTTTGACTTCATCTGTGGCAGCGTTAGGAACGAGAACCGTGTGCTCAGGATTATAAGCATAATCGCGAGCGTCTCGTTCCTTGCGTCGCTTGGACTATGTTATTATGCGATAACACAGCCGGATGCCGTTCCTGTCGTAATAACCCTTGATGACCTCGGTCGGACGAATTACGTCGGCAAGCTCACGCGGACAAACTGGCAGGGATATCAGATTCCTGACATCGCCGTAACCGCGAAAATAAAAGAATTTTTGGAGCTTTATTTCTTTATTTCAACCGACGTAATCGTAATGAGGCGGAACATCCAGAACGCCTATCATAATCTTACCCGTGTCACTTCCGAAAAATATACGCTTATGATTGACCAGGAGAACCCTTACGCTGATTTCGGGGAAGTTACTCAGGAAGTCATTTATGATACGGAGCCTCTTTCAGTCTCCGGCAGCACATATCAGGTCGATTTCCACGTCATCAAGCGTAACCTTTCCGGCAGGACAAAATCAGACACCTACTACCGCGCACTTATATCGGTCGATTTCATGAATCCTACTGAGGACGATATGACAGTAAATCCTCTCGGAATATACATAACTTCATTTGACTTCAAGACACTCAAAACCAATGATTATGGAGACTAAAACAATGATAAGCAAAGCACTTAAAATAACAATCTCATTTATTTCAGTCATTTCTTTGTTTTCCTGCAGGACAATCGACATGGAGACTGTCTCTCAGGTTCCTGAAGCAGAAGAAATTGACAGCGGAACTATGGATTATCTAGTTGAGGACAAGCTTAAAGTTCAGGACGTAGAGGACACTGTTTTCGTCGTCGAGAAAGTCGTCTACAGACCGGAGCTTCCTGTTGTGAATACAGAACCGAAGACTGAGCCTGGAATGGAGACCGTCAAAGAAAGCTACTCACAGGCGGTCGTTCAGCCCGCCGATTACAAAAACGGCGCGATCGTTTACCAGTACAACGAGAACCAAGTGTACGAGGTGTATACCGAACCTTATCAGCTTACCGACATAATCCTTGAACCCGGCGAGACAGTAATAGCGAATCCTCTTATATCAGAGGACGAGCAGGTATGGGAACTTACCGCCGGAGTCGGGCGCGACGGCACGACGGGCGAGAGCATCCAGCATCTTTTCCTTAAGCCTGTCCTTCCTGGACTTGACTCGACCTTCATAGTCATAACAGACCGCAGGACTTATCACTTTCGCATCATGTCGTTCGATGACATTCACATGGCTATGGTGCGCTTCAAGTTCTCGAAGGTGAAGGACGGTTGGAACAGTACCGCGCTCAATACATACGTAAGCGGAGAATTCGTTCAGGCTACAGACCCGAACATGCTTTCTTTCGATTATAAAATCACCTACAACATTTTCAAAAAACCGGATTTTCTTCCAAAGAGAATCTATGACGACGGAAAGCAGACGTACATTGAGGTTGACGAGTCCGTCCTTCACAAGGAGCTTCCGGTGCTTTTCAACGAATCGGAAGAGCTAATGAACTATACGGTCAAAGGAAACCTTTTCATTGTTCCTCGTCTTATTACTAAAGCTACTCTCCGTCTTGACGGAAAAAAAGTCACCATCGAGAAGAAGAAAACTAAGAAGGAGGACTGACGAGATATGGACGAGCAATATGACGGCATGAATCATGATGACGACGCTTTCTACGGTACCGGCGCAAGCTCCGGAGCTGACGACGGAAGGTCTGTCAATTTCGCCGAACGCGCAGACATTTCTGATATTAAATCTCACGACACGCATGATACTGACTCTACCGATGACCGCGAGAAAAGCCTTCTTTCTGACGAGCTTCCCGATGAAGCGGATGAAGAAGAACTCAGCTTCATCAATAGCAACAACAGCGCGGCAAAAGTCAATGTCGGCGCGATTTTCGCCGTCATATTCATTATACTCGCCGTTATAATCCTCGTTATTATGGTGCTTACAAAGCTCTCGTCGTCGGAGAAGGAGAAAGAGAACAATATGCTTTCATCCGGCGGCAGGAGCGTCCCCAACGTCGCGGCGATGATAGGAAGGAAAGACAGCTCCGTTTCTTCCGGTCCTTTCGTAACTGATTCTGATGAAGATATCCAAGAAAGCGGAGAGCTTACCGACGAAGACATCGACGATATCCTTAACGGTCTTCCTGATGACTATAAGCTTCCCGGAAAGTCCACGTCTTCCGGCGGGAATATTTTCAAGCAGGAAGAGCCGGGAACGGCTCCCATAAGACAGCAGAAAGAAGAGACTGCCAGTAAACCTAGTTCACAGGACGGCGGTTCATCTCCCGCTCCGCAGCAGAACAACAACAAACCGCAGAACGAACCAGCTCCTACGGCTCCAAAAGACAATCCGGCTCCGACTCCCGTCGTGACGAATCCTGTTCCGGAAAAAACAAGCAATCCCGTCGAGGATTTAATCGCGGCTGTCACGCCGTCACCGTCAACTGTAACAGAAGACCCGCTTAAAAAACCCGACACACGACGCAGTAATTCCGTCAGAAAAATAGAAGGACTCGGTAGAGTCTCCGGAACACCTTCCGGTCAGGGCAGCCAAATTCTAGGTGATTTCTCGATACCTGACCCAAGCCAGATGTCCCGCGACGAATACATTAAGCAGATGGCAGCTCTTCAGGGAAGCCAGACTAGTGGCGCTTCATCCGGCGGCGGAAGCAGTTCCGACAGCGTGGAGCAGGCAAAGCAGGATTTTTTCAATTCGTCCGGGACAGCCGGAGCCGGAACGGGCTATTATCTTGCCAGGAACACTATATGGGACGGAACTATAATCAAGGGCGCGCTTGAGACCGGAATCAACACGGATAACCCCGGAGTCGTCATTGCCCGCGTTACCGAGAACGTCTATTCATCTTATGATTTCTCATACCTTCTTATCCCGGAGGGAACGCTTCTTTACGCCACGTACAACAGCTCCGTCTCATACGGTCAGGACAGAATACAGATAGCATGGAACCTTCTCATAAGACCGGACGGCTACAGAATGGAGCTTGGCAACATGAACGGAGTGGATTCCGAGGGATATTCCGGACTTGAAGGCTGGAAATATAACCATATCTGGGAGGAGATGAAAGCCCTCGGCATGGTCGCGCTGTACTCAATTCTCAACACTGAGGTTACCAACGACATAGCCAAGGAGAAGAACGAATTCATATCCAACGCCATGACTGACGTATACCAGTCCACACAGAGAGTCCTCAACGGAATCGTTGAGCGCGCGCTCGACATAAAGCCGTCGATTACAGTTTCTCCGGGAACGGAGATTAAGCTTATAACCAATCAGCCGCTTACGCTCCCTGCTATGGAGCCGTTCCCGGTCACGCAGAAATATGTACGATATTGATTTTTGTCTTGTCGCAATGTTGCGACAAGTTTTCATAAGAAGGAGAAAGCCATGAAAACTATTATAAGAAGATTTCTTCCGTTGCTGCTGGCATTTACGCTGCTCGCCGGTTGCAGCCTTTTCGAGAGCTTCGAGGAAGACACGATTCCCATAGACGCGCTCAGGCTTAACAGAACGTCTCTTACAGCTGCCGCAGGTGTCATGGAGCATCTTTCCGTAGCCGTAACGCCTTCTGACAGACAGAAGGACATCACCCTCGAATGGTCGTATGACGAGAATATCATAAGCGTTTCTGACAAGAATAATTACGGAATAACTTTCACCGGTCTTAAAGCCGGTCAGACAAACCTTAGCTGCTCATACGGCGGAGTCTCCGCGTCCTGCATCGTTTCCATAACCGAAACTCCTGCGGCGGTTCCAGAAACTACTCCGCCTGTCACTGAAAGAACCGGTACCGATCCTTATATCTATTCTAACACCACCATACTTCAGATGGCTCCCGGCGGTCGGGAGAAAATCTTTGTTTCCCTTTACGGCGGAAACGCCGGGGACGTTGACGGCTATACATGGACGATAGAGGACAATACTGTAGCAACCATTCAGCCCACAGGTCAGTACTGCGTCATAGAGGCGAAGAGTAAGGGCTACAGCCGCATTAAAGTCACGCATAACAAGGCTGTCTATCCATATTACATAGGCATATATGTCTTCCAGGAATCTGTAAACACTTACATCACCACCGGAGACAACATCATAACCATGAACCAGAACGACCCGGAGAAAAGGGTTAATGTCTCTCTTGTGAACGGACTTTCTTCCTCGAACGACAGCTCTTTCCGTTGGGAAATTCTTACAGATGACGGCGGCAACGCACCGGTCAGGATTGACAGTACTGCTAACAGCGCGGTCCTACACCCTGTAAGAGGCGGAACATGTACTGTCAGGGTGTCCCACCCGGACGCGCCTTATCCTCTTGATATTCTGTGCCGCGTTATTGTCGTCGTCAGGAACGTTTACATCGAATCTGACGTTACCATACTCGACATCAACGATTCCGACGAGCATACGGTTTCCGCTTCGCTCCGTAACGTCGAGGGTACTTATCCGGACTCTGATTTCTCTTATTCCATAGATGACACTGCCGTAGCCGAGATTGTTTCTGAAATAGGCGGGAAAGTAATAGTAAGGGCAAAAGCTAACGGTTTCTGCAAGCTTGTTATATCTCATCCTATGGCTGAATATGACAAGGAAGTCCTTATAAGCGTCAAGGGACAGGCAACGGACGCTAACTCATCATACAGGGCTATCAATCTTTCAACTAATTATATAAGGACAAAAGTCGGAGCCTCAGTTACTTCCGTCGAGGCTAATCTTGTCGGTGGCGGCGGCGAGGATTACTTCGTATGGACCGCTACACAGCGCAATACAAACGGAAGTACCGGCAACGTAATCACGATAGAGAAAAGCCGCAACATTGCGTATATCGAGCCTTGTGCCGAGGGAACTGCCGTTATCACGGTAAGCCATCCTGAGTCGGCAGCTTCGCAGGAAATACTAGTAAAGGTACTGCCCGCGAACGCTGTTCTTGAGGAACCGTTCTATTTCTCCGGAAGCGGTCTAATCAAGATGCTCAACGGCTCCACTTATGAATATAAAGTCGTTCTCAGCGGAAACGGCAAGACGGCAGCCGACGACCAGAATATCCGCTGGTCAGTAGGAGACGGAAGGTATTATCTCAGTCCTGCCGGAGCCTCTTGCCATATCACGGCTCCTTCTTTGGGAGCCGGTGTGCTTAGAACTGTTCTTACCATATCGCACGACAGGGCGGAGAACGACAAGACTATAACGCTTATCTCCGCAGATGACGAGGAGACTCTTGACAGCATCAAGCTTCTCGTCACCAACAAGAGCTATTATAACCTCAACATCGGCGACGAGGACGTATTGGGTCTTATCGCCGAAGGCTTCGATTATGACGAATTCAATTACTCTCACCTCAGATGGAGCGTGAGCAATCCGAACCTCGTTCAGATTTCGCCGATCGACAGCACTGCGCTCTGCCGCATTAACGCGCTAAAAGCAGGCTCCGCTACTGTAACCGCGCAATATGACGACCTTTCATGCGTATTCACTGTCTACGTCTATCCGGAGGGAGTCATGGCTTTTGAGCCGGAGCCTTTCCTTACCACGAGCAACAATTATCTCAGCATATACAACATCAACGACACCGTTACCGCATATCTCCATGCAACGAACCTTTCCGTCGCGAAATGCGAGGAAATCACATGGTTCACCGAGGACAGCAATATTGTCTCTCTTATGCCGAACGGAACGGAGTGTACGATAAGGAGCCTTTCGCCCGGAAACGCTACCGTATATGCGTCCCACCCTGACTGCGTGAACATAATCAAGTTCTATATTACCGCTGGCGGACAGAATATTTCCCAGACCGACCTTAAGAACACGGAATCATTGTCATGCCAGCAGAATTATGTTCAGACCAAGCTGGGGAACGACAGCATTATCACGGTGAACCTTCATAATCTCGGAAGCGGCGCGGAGAACAGGCTTGTCTGGACGATAACCGAGCAGCCCGACACGTCAGGTCAGAAAGTTATCAACGCCATAACTCCTACGGGAACTATTAACGGCGATTTCCAGGCTGACAGCACTCCGGTAACGGACAAGAAGACCGTACAGTACGGCAAGATTGCCGTACAAGCGCAGAATCCGGGCACGGCGTACATAACCGTGCGACATCCGCAGGCTAAGAATTCCATCAGCATCGTAGTTCGCGTCCTTCCTGCAGGAGCAGTTCTTGAGGATTCTCTCTATTTCTCCGGAACCAACATCATAATGTTCACGAACGACAAATCGTATTTCTATTCCGTATCTCTTAACGGAATAAACAAGGCTGACGGAGACGAATCAAGCATTACCTGGCTCTGTGACAACGACGATTTCTCGGTAATGGCTAACGGACAGGACGCTATGATTATTTCCGGTGCTTCGGGCTACAACGTCGCCCATATCACGATTTCCCACCCTAAAGTACTTTATCCTAAGAACGTTCTCGTCATAACGGCGGATACAGCCTCGCAGCTCGCCGAGGCTAAAGCGGTTTATATGCCTTCGACTGCCTATAACGTCAACGTATCAGGCTCCATCGACATCCCGCTCAGGTTCTACGGTTATACGTCAATAGACAACGACAGGGTAGTATGGTCGAGCAGCAGTCCTGATATCGCGTACGTCAGCAACGGAACTGTAACGGGAATTCGTGAAGGTACTGCGGAAATAACCGCTCGATACCTGACAAGCTCTGTCTCGTGCAAAGTTTTCGTATATCCTGCCGGAGTCAACGCCGGAAATGACCCTGAGCAGTCTCAGGGCGGTTCCGGAACGACGGACGAAGGCGGCATAAAGCTTACCGTCCTTTCCGACGACATCCGGATTGATTCATCAAGGAACGGAAGGTCAATCACCTTTACCGTTAAGAACGATATATACGACACATATTCATGGCTTCTCGACGACGAGGAAATGTACATTACCTCTCCGAGTGTCACCATCAATACCGACGAATACGCTGAAGGCTCCTATGACCTTACTTTGTTCGCCACGAAAGGCGGCATGTGCTATTCGGCATACGTCCAGATACAGATTCATTAAAAGTTTAAGGAGGATTAAATGAGAAACTCTTACAAAGCTAAGACAATCAATGACATACTTCGCGCCTTAACGCCGCTTGTCGTATCGTTCGTTCTTTTTATAGTAATAATCGCGTTAGGCGGCTGCTCGAATCTTTTTGACAGTTTCAGCATAAAGGCTGACGATCCGAACAAAAAGGATTCTTCAACCGAAGCATATATCTCGCTTTCTTCCGACAGGTACGCAAGGAGCGCGCTCCCTTCCATTGCCTCCGAGAATTACACCTATCTTGAGCTTACGGGAAGAAACCGTAGCGAGGAAAATCCTCAATACAAGAGCCTCGGAACATGGACATCATACGATAATATGCTCGGCTCAAGGATTCCTGTAAGTACGGGAATATGGGACTTCACTCTTAACGCAAGATGCGGCGGAGCAGTCCTTTCCTGCGACATAGACGGCTACGAGGTAAGGCTCGGAACAAACAGCATCAATTTCCAGCTTTCTGTAGTCAGCTACAGTACAGAAGGCTATGGTAACCTGAGTTTCGCAATTACATATCCCTCGAATCCTGCGGCTAACGTAACCGCGCAGTTCCTTGAGCCAGGTACGCTCGCGCCTCTCTCAGACGAGGAGCAGCTTCCCGTCACTTACGGCGCGGACACCAGTACAGCCGTCCTCATGAAAAACCAGATGCAGTCCGGAACTTATGTCCTCAAACTTGCTTTCATAAGCACCGCAGGTCTTAAGCTCAACACTTATTCCGAGATAATCGTCATATCCGAGGACCTTAACACAGTAGCGAACCGCCGTCTATCTTCTCTTAATGAGATTTACACCGTCCGTTATGTGCTTAACGGCGGTACTTTCGTGAACGCCGGAGCAGTCCAGTCCTCTTACACACGAAAATCGTCTTTAGTTCTTCCCGTCGCGGAGGATATCAGCAGAAGCCCTTATATATTCGCGGGATGGTACGATAATCCTTCTTATCAGGACAAACCGGTCAAGTCAATTAAGAAAGGCACTGCGGGCAACATAGTCCTTTATGCGAAATGGGTAGACTCCGAGAATCAGGTCGTAGCTCCGGAGCAGTCTGTCACGACCGACACGCTCACGCGAATTTCATGCCCGGACTTGCTCCAGATGACGCTCGCCGATTCCGAGAAAAAAATCACCGCTTCGCTTCTCAATTACAGAGGAATGAAACCGGAGGACTTCGTTTTCACTATCGACGATACTGAAATAGCTACCATAGAGGCGCAGTCAGCCAACGGAACGGCTTTCATAAGCCCTGAGAAAAAAGGCTTCACCGAGCTTACCGTCCGGCACGTACAGTCAAACGCCTCTAAGAAAGTTCTCGTTTTCGTCGGTCAGGACGAGGCTGGTCTTAACCAGTCGCTTGGAAGCGACGTATATTTTATCGCAAGCGACAACGTTGTCTCACTTAACCGCCTTAACGAGAGCAAGACAATAAAACTTACCGCCCGCAATCTGTCTGAATATGAGTGCGGAAATATCGTGTGGACTTGCTCCAATCCGCAGAAATCCTCCGTTATAGGTAACGGAACGTCCGCCACTGTAATATCACTCGGATTCGGAACAGTGGATATTACGGCTTCCCACCCTGACAGCCTTAATTCCTTTACGTTCCATGTATATATAAATGACCCTGCGGTCACATACGACACGCAGAACACGCCGGACGACCCGAATAACGGCGGAGCCAACGAGCCTGACCCCCTCGGAATCGTCTCCCGGACACCTTATTATCTTGTTTCTTCACTTTCATCAGGAATAACAGTTTCTTTCGGAAACTGGACAATCGAGATACAGAACCCCACCGAGGATAAGATTTATCTTTGGTCATACACCCATATCGTTTATTCTGACGGTACGTACACGGATACCACGCCTTGCATCATCGGAACTTACGGCAGGAACGGAGTTAACGGAACCGACGGGACTTCCGGCGCGGACGGCGGCAACGGCTTGAACGGAGTCAACGGAGTAGGCATAACCGCCATGAAAGCTTATTATCTCATTTCGTCGTCTATGACTTCCGTTACACTTGATACGTCAGGCTGGTCAGAAGTTCCCGTTCAGCCCACAGAGGAGCTTAAATACCTCTGGTCATACACTAAGGTAATTTATTCTGACGGAACTTATACCAATACCGAGCCTTGCATCATCGGCACCTGGTCAGCTTCCGGCACGAGCGGCTCCACGGGAAACGGAGCTTCAACTGAAACCTCGGCTAAATATATCACCACCGGCAGGAATTATTATGCCATACAGACAGGAACCGTCATCACTTTATCTGCTACGACGGCAGGAATAAGCGCGTATGATTACGACAAGATATCTTGGACTACATCTGATGAGTCCGTAATAGAGATTCTTGCACATAACGGTCTTTCCGCGAGCGTCAAGGGAAAATCATCCGGAACCGCCTATGTCGAGGCTTCATATCCCGGATGCGGAAGCAGGGCACGTATTACTGTTGACGTTTCCGACACTGCGGAGACCCATGTTTATATAAGCACCTCGTCAGAGGTCATGCAGCTCACTAGCGGAGGGCAGCCCGCGCTCCTGCAGGCTGTCCTCGTCAACTCCAGGACTCAGGAACCCAGGGGATTTTCTTTTACCGTTGACAACAGCTCTGTCGCGGAGATAACCGCCCAGACAGAGAGCGGAAGCTGCTATGTCAAGCCTTTGTCTGCAGGTCAGGCGCAGATTACGGTCTTCAATGCCGCCTCAGAGTTCGAGAAGAAAGTTCTCGTAACCGTCGCTAACAGCGACGCGGAGCTTGCCGATATGCTCTACCTTACGACAGGCTCGAACGTCGTCACCGTAGGTGAGGGTAATACGAAGACTGTAAGTGTCTCTGTAAGGAATTCTAAGGACGTTATCCTCAACGGTTACACATGGTCTTCCTCTAACCCGACTATAGTAAGCGTCACCGGCAACGACTCGACAGCGATACTAAACGGAAACGGCATAGGAACGGCGATCATAACATGCCGCCAGACATCATGCAGCTATCCGCTTAACATTATCGTTCAGTGCATTGACCCGCGAGCTGCCGCGTCTAATCCTTACATACAGCTTTCCGCGAGCGTAATCAATCTTTCAGCCGACGGAACGTACACCGACATCAAAGCTGACCTTATAGGCGGTTCCAGCGGCGATTTCTCCGGTTTCTCCTGGGCTTCAAGCGACTCCGCGATATGCTCCGTTTACGGACAGAACGAGACGGGCAAGCTCAAGGCTATCTCCAAAGGAACTACTTACATAACCGTCTCCCATCCGAAAGCAAGTTATCCCGCGCAGATACTCGTTATATGCGACGAGCCTGTCGCGAATGACTGCTATATAAGCGTACCTTCTAGCATAATCACTATGAAGCCTACTGACGGTCAGAAGACTATAACCGCTTCCCTCGTAAACGGCAGCCAGACTGACAGATACAATTTCTCATGGTCGCTCGACGTTTACGATGTCATTGATTTCCAGTACGCCGCTAACGTCTGCACGATAACGCCGAAACAGGCGGGATCCGTCACAATTACAGTTTCCCACCCGAAAGCAGCGTATGACCAGCAGATTATCGTCAACGTACAGCAGTACGCGAATTTCGCGTTCCCCGGTGATTATCTTAACATAACGGAGGGTAGCGTACAGTTTCTCAATATGGAGATACCTGTCTCCAACATTAGTACTTATGTAAGATACTATCTTAAGAATCCAGGCGACGAAAACATCGTCTCCGTCACAGGCACTAAGAACGTCGCCCAGGTAACCGGCGTAGGTTCCGGCTCTTGCACGATTTATGCTGACCTTATAGCGACAAGCAACGGAACCGTACAGGCTTCCGACGAGCTTCTCGTGTACGTCCGTCCGAAGCCCGCAGAGAGCGTCTATATAACGTCCTCGAACACCATAAACACGATACAGCGCGGCAAGAGCCAGACTATAAGCGCGTATCTTACGGGAAGCGGTATTACACAAAGCGACCAGTACAACCTCAAGTGGTCAACTACCGACACGGACGTTATTACTATAGGCGGACTCGGAGCAGACGGAACAGTTACCGGAAACTCCATATACGTCACTGCGAAGAATATCTCAGGAGTTGAGGCTCGTGAGGCTATAATCACATGTACGCATGAGAAAGCTCCGAGCGCGCTTCAGTTCTACGTGTTCATACCGGGAGCGCAGCAGAAGTACATAACCATTAACAAAGCTATGATAAACCTTACGAAAGGCTCGTCCGGCACGACGCTTTCCGCGACTATAGACAATGCCGAGAGCCGCGAGGATTACAATGACCTTAAATGGTCGTCGGAGACTACCGAGGGAACAGGAGAAATCGTAAGGATTCTCGGTTCTGGTCAGACCGTGCAGATTTATCCGGTCGGAGTGGGCGAGTGTACAGTCAAGGCTACTCTTGAAGGCGCACGCAATGACGGAATATGTACTGTAATTGTCTCCGCGCCGAACAGCTTTGCTTTTGAGGATTCTGGAACAAGGATTACTGTTCTCCCTGTCGCCGCCGCTACCAACGGCGACAACAAGAAGACGCGCAAATTCACCTACAGTCCGCCGGATGCTGAGCTTACTTTCTCCGCTAATCAGGCTGACACATATTTTAATTATTCTTATACGCGCGAAAAAGACAGTAACGGTAAATACACCGGAAACGGAATCCTTACCGTCGAGGGAATTAAAGTCGGAAGTGGTACTCTTACATGTGTTACTGACGGAAATGCAAGGGGTCAGGTATCTATAGGCGTTGATTATGACAGCTCATTCGAAGTTCAGGGATTACCGAGCAGTGTTACAATACAACCTGTTGCCGCAAATACAGTAGGTAAGAGTTACAATTATCAGATAAGACCAGCCAAAGATTTTATGGAGGTGAGATATGACGTTCTTACTTCGGGTTTCACCGGTTCCGTACAGGTCATACCTAAAAATAATGGAGAAGGGATTATAAACATCAACCCTGACAAAGAATACGCCCAGGCTGTCAAGATTAAGTTATATGCCTATGATAAAAACAAAAAGCAGAATATAGGAGAACGTACTGTTACCTGTACGTTCCAGTACAGCAGTATAACGCCGTCCGTAACCTTATATTCAAAAGATGGTTCATGGTCGAAATTGCAGAACGGCAATATAATTGTCGGTGACGGAGAGTCTATCACCCTCAAAATGACCGTTCTGCAGTCTGGAGCAAATTTCAGTATGGAGAACGCTGCTTTTGTTAGGAACAATAATGCTACAACTGCTTACGGCAATGTATCAATAAGCGTCAACAAAGCAAACAATACATTCACGCTGACTAGCGACACCGACACCAAGCTGATGGGGTACAGGATAAATTCAGCTTACAGACCTGTATATTACCCGAACGGGAAAGAAGCCGGCGGCGGTATATCCATCACAGATTTCAAAGATAAAATAAAATGGTTTTCCAGTGGATGGACGTCGAATGGATTTTTTTACACACAATATTTAAATTGGTCAGGTCTTGTTCATATCGAAAAAACTCCTGGTTTGGTCGATTCTTATTCTACGCTTATTCCTAGCATCAAATACGGAGTATCTCCTTCTGTCGGTTGGTCTTCTAAAGGTTACAGCGATGATATTAAGAATGACGCAGACTCTAAGAAAATGATTTACTGCTGGTATGCTCGCCACGACGCTGATGGTTCCGGTGATGAATGGTTAGCAAAAATCATTTCTCCTGATAGTTCCACATATTGGGGGTTAGAACCAGCTCCAGAGGAAGCAGGTAAATTCTATACAGAATCAGAATTCAAAAGTATACAATGGTATTATTGCCCACATACTATCAGGAATTGGGGTGACTGCAACGTAGTTCATGAGGAAGGAATTATGGTTGAAAATGTCAACGCTTCTTGGGCTGCTACCACGGATACAACAGAGAAAGCTTACTTCCACATCGGTGACGTTCAGTACAACCTTATGCACAACGGACAATACCAGCAGGTCAATGGCAGCAATGTTCTTACAATACCTGTTTACCTTTCAGTAAGAAACTGCGCTAAATAATTCAAAATATTTTAACCTCTTTCCTGTCGCAACGCTGCTTGTCGCAACGTTGCGACATTTTTTCTGCAAGAAAATAAATATTGACTGTCATACAATTCAACATTATAATCAATATATAAATCCTTTTTGTTTCTCCGTCTGCCCGATTGAGAGACAATGAAAGACAACAACGAAGAATTCAGCAGAGGCGACCCCGACCGTTCGAAAAAATTCTTTCTGGTCTCCGCCGCCGGAATCATTATTCCTCTTTTATGCGTGACCGTCGGAGTCTTTATGTCCACGCAGCTATTCGCCGCGTACATGAATTATGACCCCGAAGTTATAGGTGACCCCCTTAAAGTCCTTTCTAATGGCTACCGTATCTATAATCCCGTATATTTCATCCTCGGATGTATCAAGTATTTCGGCGACGAGGATTTCTCAGACTATATCTTTAAAAGCGTCCCGCCCGTTATCATCGGTTTTGTTGTCGCTCTCATTACTTACATGCTCCGGGGAGTCCTTTTTGCTGGTCATCAGAAGAACCAGCATATCTACGGAACCGCTCGTTGGGCGCATATCAAGGACTTAATCAGATTCGGACTCATGCAGAAGTACGGCATCGTATGCGGCGAGACCGCGAACGCACCAGTAACTTATAAGATAGGCGGCGAGAACAACGACAAGCTCATACTTCACCTCAAGAATTCCGTATGGCGCGAATATATTACCCATCAGCCGCCAAAAGCCGGAAGGCTCGTATGTCATTCCGGAGCCACCAACACATGGGTCATCGCGCCGACCCGTAGCGGTAAAGGTGTAGGCTGTATCATTCCGACTCTCCTTAATTACGGTGTTCCTTATTTCGGCTGGACTTATGACAAGAAATCCTTTTTCTTCAAGGCATTCGGCGGCGCTTTCAAATTCCTTGCCAAGAAAGAGAAAGCCATAAAGGGCAGGGGTTCCGTAATCGTCTTTGATCCGAAAGGCGAGAACTGGGAGGCAACCGCAGGTTTCCGGAGCCGTTTCAGCACTTGTCTGCCTTTCAATCCTATGCAGATAGACGATTCCCACGGTAAGCCTATGGGAACAGTCCATTATAATCCTATCCATGAGATACCCGACTCCAAGAGCGATGCTTTCGCATGGTCTGATATGTTCGGCGAGTTCTTCTTCAGCCAGAACGATTCAGGCGAGAACGCCTTCTTCTACAAGAACGCCCGCGATATATTCACGGCTGTAATAATGCACGTACGTTTCTCACGCGAGATTCCCTCAAAGGAGAAGACCTTCACGCGCGTACTTGAGATATTCTCCATGCCGCCGGAAGAATCATCCGATGACGACCCGGAAGGCGGAACAGGAGCAGCCATGCTCCGTAAACTTAGGGAAGACGGTATACACGTCCATGACGACGGAACTCCGTTCCCGGAGATACACAAGCTCATATCGGACGCGGCCAACCGAAGCGAGATAATGACCCCGAAGGAGCGCGCGTCCGTATACTCGACCGTCTTCTCCGAGCTTAACAATTTCCAGGACCCGCTCATAAAGGAATGTACGTCCTATTCTGATTTCTCCGTAAGGGACTTCATCGAGTCAGGCAACGGCATAAGCCTTTACCTTATCATTCCTTACAACCATATAAAGCGAATAAGTCCGCTTTTCCGTCTTCTCATAAACTTCATAATCCGCGTTTTCTCCGACGGAGCCACCAACGCGAACAGCCAGAAGCTTTCCGTACCTTGCACGTTCGTACTCGACGAGTTCCCTGTTCTGGGAAAGTTCGAGGAAATAGAGCAGAACGCCGGTGTCCTCGCCGGTTACGGAGTCACTTTCCTTCTCGTGAGCCAGTCCTTATCCCAGATAGTCAAGCTTTACGGCGAGCATCACGCTTTCCTTGACCATTGCAAGAACGTAGTCCTTTACACGCCCGGCAAATATTCTGACGCGAAGGAGTTCAGCGAGGCTATCGGAAACCGCTCCGTCCTTCTTGACAACATATCGGCGAGCGGCAACCGACACGAGGCGGGACTTAGAAGCGTATCGCTTTCGTCGCAGGAGACATCTGTTTCGCTTATATCGCCCGACGAGCTTATGAAGCTTGAGTTCAACCGCTTCATACTGCTTACGCAGGGCATGGCTCCTTACAAGGGGAAGAAGGTTGTCTATTACGAGGACCCGCGCTTTAGCCGGATAGCGTTCCTTCCTATACCGGAGCTTGAGCATCTTATGAAGCGTGTTCGGAACCTGCCCAGCAACAAAAAAAGGAAGGCAGCAGTATCCGCCGCCATAAAACCGGACGCTTTCACGGCTCCGGAAATAAAGAAGAGTAGCGAGGTCCAGATAAAGCAGATACAGGACACTGAGCTTTATTTCATGGAAGCCTGATGGATTAAGGAGGAAAATATATGACCAAGCTTTTGAATAAAAAAAGGGACGATGACCAGGTGTACAGCGAGAAGCTTTGCATAAGACTCACTAAAGAGCAGATGAACAATATATCCGTTCATGCAGAGAACAACCATTGCAATAAGAATGAAGTTGTCCGCGTCGCTCTTATCGAATATTTCAATAAAAGAATGACCGACCATGAGATTTTTTTCGCGAACCTCAATGAAGTCAATCACAGAATGTACAGGATAGAGAACAAGCTCCGGAAATATCCGGCGATGATATACGCGCTCGCCGAGTTTGCCGCCGAGATTATTTCAAGGCTCCCCGACAACGGCATGAATACCGGTGATTTCAACAATCACATCGAGTCGTTCAAGAAACGTGTCGCCAAGCTTTCAGGCAACGGCAGCCAGGGTATGTTCGAGTCTATCCTTCTCGACGCTATAGAGAGTCAGGAGGAAGAAGCGGAGACGGAAGATGATTAACAGCGTCGAGAAAATCAAGCTCGACAAATGGATGCAGAACCTTGAGTTCGACATGCGGGACATAATCCCGTTCATAGATGACAAGAGGGTCACCGACATAGCCATAGGCTACGGCGGCGAGCTTATCGTCGAGGGAATCGGTATGGGTAAGACTTATACCGGAATCACCTTCGACGCGATAACCACGAGGCGCATAATAGAAGCCTCCGCCGCCGTACTCGGAGTTGACATCAACCCGGAGAACCCGATAGTGGAGGGCGTTCTTCCCAAGTGGAACATACGTATCGAGGGAATCCTGCCGCCAAGGGCTGTAGCCGGTCCGATGTACTTCATCCGGAGACCGAGCGCGATTATCTTCACGCTTGAGAGCTACCTTGAATCCGGAAGGATTTCGAAGGAGCATTACGACCTTATCATCAGGCATATAAAGGAAAGGTCGAACATAATTATCGGAGGGGAGACCGGCTCCGGCAAGACTACGCTTCTTAACGCAGTCATAGCGAAGATGTGCGAGTTCACGCCGGACGATCGGTTCTATATAGTCGAGGATGCGAGCGAGATACAGTGCGCCGCGCGTGACCAGGTGCCGATTTACGCCGCCGGGCGCGACACGGTTAAGGCTGTCGGAATCTCGCTTAGGTGCAACGTTGACCGTATCATCTTCGGCGAGCTTCGTTACGGCGACGTTACGAATGAGCTTCTTAAGGCATGGATGACGGGTCACAGCGGGAACGCCTCCACAATCCACGCCTCAAGCGCGCTCGGAATACTTTCGCGCATCAGGGTGCTACTTCGTGAGGTCATAGAGGGCGAGCTTCCCGACTTATCCGAGTCGGTGCAGCTCCTCGTCCACATGATTCCCACCCCGGATGGTCCTAAGGTGAACGAGGTGGTTGAGACAAAGACGGCTGGAAGCCGCTCGTTCCTTGAGACGATCGAGGACAGCGGACTCCTGTAGATTTACTTATTTTAAGGCAGACGAAAAGTACAGGGAGGTATCTGACACCGCTCCGGCGGAATTTAGCCGGAAATCTTACTTAGCCGGTTCCGGAAGGAACACGGACGAATCCTTTAGAAACGCCGCCGTGCGCGACGTATTTGCATGAATCTCATTGAAACCTACACACAACGCCGGAATCATAGGCAGACGTTCCGGCGGACGGAGGTTCCCTATGAGGAAACCCATAAACAATATCAAGATCGCCGGGAACGACCGGCAGAACGTACGCCGCGTAATCGCGGTGCTTATCCTTATGCTTTGCTGCTCGCTGGTTTTTGCTCAGGGTGGAACTGGACAAAATGGTACTACTGGAAATTCATTACTCGACGGTCAAATAACTGATTGGACTGGAAAACTTACTTCTTTTCTTGGTTCAAATTGGGTTAAGGCAATCGCGCTCGTTGCACTCGTAATTGAAGCCATCGGTATTGTCATCGGCGGTCAGCAGGGGGGCGGAACGCAGGTTTTCAAGAAAATGGCTCCGTGGATTATCGGTACTGTTATTCTTCTTATGGCTTCCGGTATATGCAGCTATATGTATGACCAACTTGATTTCACCATGAATTAACCATAGTAAAACGTCCGTCTTTCGGCGGACGAAATTCTTTTTATGTATGGAGTTAACAATGAGCGAAATAACCGTATATGACTACGAGAACCCCGTCTACAGGGTTCTTCTTGAGAACAAGCTTTTCATGGGAATCGGTCTTGAGGCTTTCATGTTTATAGCTGTCATCACGATAGTTCTTATGACGGTCGTAAGTCTTTACAGCGTCATAGCCGGAGTCGTACTTGTCATCGTAGCGAAGCTCGTCTGCAGGAAAGACCCCATGATGCTCCGCATTCTCTTCGACAGGCTCCTTACGCCTGATTTATGGAGGGCTGACTGATGTTGTTTCCGAAGCTCGACAGGAAGAAAGTGGCGGGCTATGACGGCGGCGGAAGCCGCCTGGCGGGTGTCTCGCCGTACTCTTTCATAATGGACGGCGGCGTATGCCTTCTTAAGAACGGCGCGCTCATGTGTACCTATAAGATAAATTATCCCGACCTTGAGGCTTCTTCCGGTCCTGAGATAGCGAGCGTCTCCGCGCTCTTCAACCGCTCGGTCATGTCGCTCGCGCAGGAGGAGGGCTGGGCTGTATTCCTTGAGGTCAAGCGTTACAAGACGCGCGATTATCCGGCGGGAACGTTCGACAACCTCGCCGGTTGGCTCATCGACCAGCGCAGAGCCGAGAACTACCGTAGCTACGGTGAGCATTTTACCTCGGACTATTACGTCACTTTCTGCTACCAGCTTCCGTCCGACATCGAGAGCCGGACGGAGGCTATCTTCATCACGTCCGGTCACGCGCAGCAGCAGAAAAAGAAAAAAAAGAAGGAGAAGGACACATTCACCGAGCGTTTCAGCAACCTTCCCATCGTGCGCAAGGAAGTGGAGAACTTCAATGACGAGTGCGAGAAAGTCATGGGTTCAATGTCCGGAAAGCTCTGGATAATGCGCCTCGGAAACAGTGAGCTTTATTCTTACATAAAGTCCTCGGTTTCCCTCAACAGGCAGGACTTGGTATATCCGGACGGAACGTTCTTCTTCCTTGACAACTACCTTTTCGACATGGACGTAAAGACTACGATACCTCTCCAGATAGGCGGCTATTACGTCCCCGTCATATCGATAATGGACTTGCCCAACTCTACTTATCCCGCCGTGTTCGACAGCCTCAACAGGTCGCGCATTGAATACCGGTGGATGACGCGCTTTATTCCGTTATCGAAGGAGAAATCACTTAAAGAGGCGGAGAAATACCAGAAGAAAATGTACTCCGCCAGAAAGAGCCTCGGAACTCTCTTCGCCGAGTTCGCTATGGACGCGGAGATTGACCGCGAGAACCAGGGCGCGCTCACGCTTGAGGGCGAGGCTAATCAGCTAATATCAGACCTTACCGCCGGTCATTTCCTGCTCGGCTACTATACATCTACCCTTATGGTATGGGACAAGTCCCTCGACAAAGCCAAGATGAAGTCACGGAAGATACAGCAGTCAATACGCTCCGTCGGCTTCGGATGCCGGGACGAGTCCCTTAATAACTTCGCCGCATGGCTCGGTATGCTTCCCGGCGACGTTTACTCCAACGTCCGCCGTCCGCTAATCACCACCAGCAACTGGTCGAACATCATACCGCTGTCGTCCGCATGGCAGGGACAGCTTTCCAACGACCAGTTCGGCGAATGGTGCGGCACGGACATTCCGCTCTGCATCTGCTCGACTTCCTACGGCACGCCTTTCTTCCTCAATCTGAACGTCGGCGACGTAGGCAACACTTTCATTTTCGGTCCCGTAGGCTCCGGAAAATCCACCCTTATAGCCACGCTTATAGCGTCCGCCACGAAATATCCGGACGCTAACATTATATGTATAGACAAGCAGCTTTCTTCCCGCGCCTTCATGGTAGCCGCCGGAGGCTGCTACGTCGAGCCTGGAAAGGACGACATAGCTTTCCAGCCGTTGTCCGAGCTTCTTGACCCCTCTACATGCTCCGAGGCTGAGTTCACCGAGAGCCTTATGTGGTGCCAGCAGTTCATAGAGGGACTTCTCTCACAGCAGGGAATCGACATAAAACCTGAGATGAGCAAGGTGATATCCGCCACGCTCCGCGACATAGCCGACAAGGACAACCTTAAGGACTTGACATCGTTCCAGCAGTACGCGACCTATATGGACCCCGTGACGCACACCAACACCATACGCGACGGTCTTGAGCCTTACTGCAGGGGGAATCAGTTCGGCTCCATATTCGACGCGGAGAAGACGACGCTCAAGCTGCAGAAGCTCCTTACCGTCGAGATGGGATCTCTCATGCGCCTTTCCGAGAAAGCCGTCGCGCCCGCGCTCATGTACCTTTTCCGCTATATGGAAAAAATATGGAACGTTCGCCACGGTCAGCGTCAGCCTGTCACGTTCCTTTTCCTCGACGAGGCATGGCTTTATTTGCAGAACCCTATTTTCTCCGGATTCCTGCAGGAATGGCTCCGTACTCTACGTAAGAAACGTGTTTTCTGTATATTCGCGACTCAGGAAGTCTCTGCGGCGGCGAACTCTCCGCTCCGTGAGACGATAGCACAGCAGTGCCTAACGCGCATTTACCTGGCTGATGAGAACGCCTGTACTCCCGCGCTTGCCGAGAGCTACAGGTATTTCGGTCTCACGGACTCCGAGATCGTCGCCTTGAGCAACGCAACCATGAAAAGGGACTATTATTTCAAGAATCCTCGCGGCTGCCGGATGTTCCGTCTTGACCTCGACCCTTTCCAGCTTGCGCTTCTTTCCCCTGACCATGAGCTTATCGACAAGCTTGAGGACAGTTACGGCAAGAACACCGGCAGGCCGCTCGCGTTCGAGCTTATCGCCGCCGTCGCCGCAAGAATGCGTAGCGAGGGTAAGGACGCTTCCTCGCTTGACACGACAAAATACGAGCGTATGATACGCTCCGTTTCATGATATCGTCGCGGCGACGCGGCGGATTTGTTTAGAAGGAGATGATTGATGAAGAAATTGAAACTCACGTTTTTCGTTTTTCTCATGTTTGTTTTTGTTCCTGGCGTTATTTTCGCGCAGGGAATGGCTGTCTTCGATTTTTCGAACTGGCTTTCCGCGATTGACCAGGTGTATGCCATGTACGACCAGATACAGAACACGGTCAACATGGTTGAGAACCAATATAAGCAGATTCAAAAGACGATAGAGGCGGCTAGGGGAATAGAATGGGACAACCCAAGCACTTATTTCTCGTACACAGGTCTTGAGAACCTTCGCTCCGACCTTCAGGCTTCCGGAGCCAGGCTCAACCGTCTCATAACGTCCGCCCAGAATTTGCAGTCGTCGCTCAAGGAGCCTTCCATGCAGTTCGGCGGGGTAAGGTACAGCGTCGCTGACCTTTTCGGACTCGGCGACGAGAACAGGAACCTTCTGACAGCCCTTGAGGACACAACGAACAGTCTCGGAAGCTCGATGAAGGGCGTAATCAAGACGCTCACGGACGGTCTTACCGACGAGCAGAAGGTCGCCATCTGGCGGAAATACGGAGTGTCGCCTGAGAACTACATGTACGCGAGGACGATATCGCAGCAGGTCGCGTCCGCCGCTGAGAAGGCTCTTTCAAGGACGACGGAGCAGGCGAAGACGCTCCTCTACGAGTCCCAGGAGACAGCCGCCGAGCTTGTAAAGGCTGCCCGCGAGACGCGCGACCCCGACGGCAACAGCACCGAGGGAGCGTTCCGCGACGCGAACCTGGCTCTGCTCGATTTGGTCAACTCTTCAATCAACAACCTGTCGGAGGCGGTCGCCGATTTCGCCGGGATGTATGCCTCCAAGGTGATGGCGGAGCAGAAAGCCGAGGATGAGGATGAAGAACAGTTCCGACAGACTGTTGATAATTACAGAACAATAAATTCCAGAGTCAGCGACAGTTTCCGCAAAGTCAATTAAATAAACGGAGGAATATTTATATGGATTGGATAGATGTACCTGTGTTGAAGGCTATGGAGTATTTCTCCGGTGTTATGGCTTGGTTTTTGAAATTCGGTTCGATTTTTGCTACTACTATCGGTCTTCTGGGTATTTTCTGGGCTGGTTTCAAGGTCCTTAACGCACGAATAGGAGCGAAGCAGGCTTTCTGGGATATCCTTTATAAATGGCTGCTGTTCACGATTATGATAAATATGTACGTTCCTGCCGCTCACTTTGTTGGTAAAATCGGCAACCGTATAGGCACGGAAGCTGGCAATGGAAAAGATACTATTGTCGATTCATTGAAAAGTATTAAAGCTTCTATAGAATCTGATTTGGAAACACAGAGACAACATGCTGCAACATTGGGCGCATCGCTTGTTCAGAGTGGTAACTCTAACATCCGTAAACTCGTTCTTGAGCTTGATTTCTCGCAGTATAATTCATATAACGAATATGTCAATGCACTTGAAAGTCTTGCCGATTCGCTTCCGAAGAAAAAAGACAGGGATACCTTAAAAGAAAGAATTGAGGCGGCTAAAGTCGATCCGGCTTATTATAATGCTTCTGATGTAGCCACTCTTAATGCCATTAAAAGCGTCCTTGTAGAGAAAAAAATGGACGGTAGCGAGGGAGATATACTCACTGATTCATATATTGATCTTGACCTTTTCCTTAAGGACAAGGACGGTAACGATACTCCTTATTTTTCACCGTCATCTTTATGCCGTCTCGTTATGCTTACCGCCCAGATTATGAAAGCCAAGCTTAATGAAGAATGGGCTTTGGCTGACATGAATTGGGAACAGGAGAACCTTGACACTGCTTGGTATAAAGGTGGTGAAGTTGTGGACTATGTTAAATCTGTGGTTCATACATTATCGACATTTGGAGAACGCTTAATCCCCAACGTTCTATGCTTCTGTTTACAGCTCCTTTTGATTTTTACTTCAATGTTCTGCTGCATCAATTACGTTATGATGGTTTTTGAATATATTATTGTAATGGGGATAGGTTCATTCTTTCTTCCTTTTATCCTCTTCGACGGTACCAAAGATATGGCGAAGAAGCTTGTTCCTGTTTTCACCGGCTTCCTTATTAAGTTTATTGTCATTGACATAATAATGTTCTTTGTATACTGGCTTTATATCGACCAGTGTGTTAACGCGATAAGTGATTCCGGCAGTATCGGAAATATTACGTTTTTTGCCACAGGAGCTTTCAACGCGGTAGTCGCTTTTGTTCTTACTCGTCATGCTCCTAAAATCGCGGACACGCTTCTTACAGGTAGACCGTCCCTCGATTTCGGCGAGCTCCGTCAGTCCATGCACGACGCACGTGCCGCAGCCCATGACCTTAAGACCGTTGGTAAGGGTGCAGCAAAAGTCGGTGCTGGAGCAGTTCGCGGTGGTGTTAACGGAACCATAAATACTTTAGGACATCTTAACAAAGCACTTCATGCTGGAAAAACCACTGCGGCGAATTATAAGGCTTCCCATGAGGACGGAGGGTCAAAACTTGGCAAAGCAGTTGGCAAAGCAGGTGCTTTTAGTGCTGGTATGCTCGCGGGATTCGTTGGTGATGCTGGTGAATCATTGAAAGGCGGCGTTGAGAAATTCCTTCACGGAGGTAAGGGCGGCTCCGGCACAGGTTCGGGCGGAGGCACAAGCAATTCCGCTTATATGAGAAATGGGCAGGGTCATAATCCGGACGAAAATAATACATTAAATACTCGGTCTAATCCTAAATTCCAGAATGCGTCGATGTATGACAAACAGTCCGATACTCATCGCAATATGAAGGTAGGCGAATATTTGGGTGAGAAAGGTACCCAGGGTGATGCTGTTGGCGATAATGTTTCTAAGTTTTTTGGCTGGAATCAAAAACCCGGTGCTGGAAAACAACCTGACGGAAATTCAGATAACAAGGAAGCCAATACCGCCGTAAAACAGGCTGAGAATCTTGATCCGGGCGCAGCCACGGAACAGTCTGGTAGCATAGGCGGAAAGCGCCAGGCTTCCGGAGTTCCCGACGGTCAGCAGGGGTCCGACAACAAGGAAGCTGACATTGCCGAGAAGCAGGCTGAGAAACATGCCTCCGATGCAGAGAACGCCGCTTCTGAGGCGAAGGACGCTGCTAACGATGCTAAAAACGGCAACACCAGTCCGCAAGGCGGAAACGGGCAAGGCGAATGATTTAAAATAATTAAGCCGGAGTTTTGCTCCGGCTTTTTTGTCGCTCTTTTTTGTCGCAATATTGCGATTTTATTATTTTATGCGCGGGAATATTCTACCTCACGACGTATTGTTCGTTGTACATTTGAATCATCTATTTCACGTCTCGCGAAATATCCGCAAAAACTGTTTGGACGGGGTTCTGGCATTATTTCCCATCCTTCAGCCCCTAATTTATTCATGAAAACAGTAAAATCTTTCATTCCAGAATCGTCATATCTTTTATGTATATCGTCATTACGCATATACTCGAATTTCTTCATAAATCTCCTCCCTGAATTGTCGCAACGTTGCGACTGTAGCCGCAACTCATCCTTATATTCGAATTCTACCACCCCGAATTCCCTTTGTCAAGGAAATCCGGAATGTTTAAGGTCTGTATACTTCTTTTCTGTGCGCTATATGCAGGACAGTAACTAGTATTCTATCGTCCTCAATCTCGCACACAAGTCTGTAATCGCCCACACGATAACGCCACATGCCGGAAAAATTTCCGACAAGGGCTTTCCCGCTCGTACGCGGGTCACTCATTCCTTGAAGCTTCACAATAAAAGTCTGTATCTGTCTCTGAACCGGCTTGTCGAGCTTCAGGAATTCTTTCTTTGCCTTTTCAGCAAAAACAACTGTCATAATCCAGCCTCAGCAAAAACTTCATCGGCAGGGTATGTCTTTTGTTTTCCGCTTCGGATTTCTGTAAGAACCTGCTCTGAAAGGTAAATGTCCTCAATGTCATCAAGGTAATCTTCCAGAAGCAGATTGTAATAGAAGCTCGTAGGTCTGTGAGTCTCCTTTGCGAGGAAATCAATCCTGCTTTTAAGCTCTGGCTTTGTTCTGAATGTTGCGGTTGCTGTCAGTGCCATAATTTCAGCTCCTTATGTAATACATTGTATATCTTGTATTACACTAAGTCAAGCAAATCCGGAATTTTATTCCATTACACGTTGTCTTTCATGTTCCTTAATATTTGTTTTAAGTCAAACAATTAAAGTGTTGCTTTAATTACATAATGAATCTCATGTTTTATAATCATATATAGTCATAGTAAAAGTGATGAAAAGGAGATTATATGCTAAATTCAAACGAGACAAAACTCTTGAAGGCAATCGCAAAAGCGAGCTGCGAAAACAAAAATTTTCGTAGAAAGTATGGTATTAAAACCGAAAAGTCAGAGCAGATGCTTCGACCATTTGCAACCACAGACACCTATCCGACGTCGGAGGAGCTGGACAGGATAAACGATTTATTCGCCGAGGAGTTCTCTTCACAGCTTACTGTACTTCTTGAGAAGGAACAGACGGATGAATTCTTCGAAGAGCTTCTTTGTATTATATGAAGATTTCAGAAACCGCGGCGGAACAGTTTTTAAGTCCGTCCGCGGTATTGATTTTCCGCTTCGGATTTCTGTAAGAACCTGCTCTGTATAGCTTGAAACGATAAATAAGACTATCGTTCAAATTCGAAATCAGCTTTCTTTTTTCTTTTTTTCTCTTGTTTGAGCGTATATAACGAATTATCAGCTAAAGTCAGCATATCATACGCAACCGATTCAACCGTACTTCTCAATATTTTGTAATCCGGTTCTTTCGTCCATTTTATACTCTTAAAAGAATTATCATCGTAACTTTTGAATATCTGAACGACTTCTTTCAGGTCTATACCTGCTTCCTTTTGTTCAGCCTCATTTATTATATCGTTCCAGTTGAAACTATTATTTTTGGCTATCTCACAAATATCCACCACATCCTTTATTGACAGCCTGTATATTGCAGTATATTTATTTGATAAGATATTCCTTACAGAGTCAGTACGGTAAAAAACCGGGGTATTCTCTATGCTACCGAAATGAACGCTGACATCGTTCACGAAGTCTATTTTCAATCCTTCTTGATTCAATCCGTTTGTATTCCTGTTTACATATATCCGTGAAAAACTGTCTGAATTTGACGGCTCCGCATCTACTTTGAAACCGCTGCTTATAAGTCGGTCAATACATAGCTCCGCATGTGACAGAAAAGCCTTGTCATCGTTTGCAAAGAAATCAAGGTCATCAGAATAACGGTGATTATAGTACCCTCTGCTTAATGCGGTTCCGCCTGTTAAATAGAACGGTAGTCTTAAATCGCTCAAGCTCTTCAGGACTTCGTTCTGTATGGGATAAAGTTTTGTTTCGTAATAGCTCGAATACTCCGTCATATACTTCCCTCAGTTGTCTTGGAAACAGCCCTTTCCTGGTTTTGTCATCATACAGCCTGTCGCACTCACTAATGCCCCACAATGCGACAAGTTCCTGCCATGTCAAAGTTTGCAAACTTTTAATAAAAAAACAACGTCTTACGTTGGAATCAGAGGATTTATTATTTATTATAGCGAGAAGTTCGCTATCGGAATAATTGTAGTCCCATTTGATTTTTCCGAGAATGCTATTCTTATTATTACACATAATTGTAGCTTCCATTGCAGATTATACGGTTTGATTATATGTCTTAACATATATTACCGTCAAGTTGCACGGACAGGCAAAAAAAAAGCTGCCCGGTCGAGCAGCCATGTCCTTTCTTTTCCTTACTTACCGCACTGTGCAGGAAATGGTATTCAGGAAAAGCCTTAATTATTCTCGTTAAGCAAGCCCGATGACATCGGACATACTTACACAACTAAAATATCATATCCAGGCAAAAAGTCAAGTTTAATCACCGAATGAAATACTTTCATTCAGACGTTGATTCCTTGATAAATTACGTTTTGTTTTTTCTTGTTCTTTTTCTAAGATTTTTTCATAAGCTGGAAGCAGAATTTCATCCATTCTTATACTTATTTCCTTTTTATATTCTGCTTTCCTGTCTTCGGACATTAAACTCTTTTCCCGGTATTTTCCGGGGATTTCATCTATCATGTCCGATATCTTTTGCATATTATTCTTTATCAACGGAACGTTTCTGATAATTGCTTTTTTTAATTCAGGATTATCAATTTTTATCAAATCCCTGAAAAGAGCGTTATTTTCTCCGTTAAGGCTGTAGGCTGTTATTCCGTTAAGAGCGGACTGCCGGAGTATTTCATGATTGTAAAGCTTATTTGTTATTTTTGATTCAGCAACGTTCGGAGAGAAAGACGCTCCGTTATCAAATATCGAAGCCAGACTGTCTCCGTCTGGACCTCTCAGAATTCCCCAATTTCCGTTGTTCCTGTCATTGTTGTTTATCAAACCGTCTATAATCACGCAATCCCAGAATCTTTCCTTTATACCTGGAATGTCCTTTAATGACGGATTGTAATCAAGATGAACGAGAATCTCATCAAGGCATACGAAATGGTCGCTGCCGGTTGACGACAAGCTCGTGTCAAGTTTCTCGTTCAATATCTTATTGTATGTGTTTTTAAGCTGCCGGAACTCAATAAGCCTGTGGTTCTCGTCGCAGAGATCCTTACAGGCTACGACCGTACTATCATTCCTTATGCCAAGAATTGTTTTATGTACAGGATATCCCAGAATTTCATAAACATGGCTACCAAGATATTCTGATTCAGGTGTAGAAGTGTATGACATTTCCTTAACATCATGCAGTTTGGAAGCCTTTTTTGGGTATTTAATAAGCCAATACTCACCGTTAATCAGTATACTTTCTTTATCACCAGAGTTTCCTCCGTATGTACCGTTCCGGTCGCTTAACTGATATTGGTCAAGTTCATACAACTTCATTGTTCTCTTCCTTTTGCATAACGATGTCGGCATGAGTCCAGTATTTCTGCTCGATAATTTTCCAGTCTTTTTTTGACATTACTCCTGCAGCAACGGCGTTTTTCGCGTTGACCCACAAATCATCCAGCCTGTCGTAATAAAAAACATCCGCTCCGTCCTGGTCCGATTCGTCCCATTTATGAAGCTCTTGCAGGAGTGCTTTTATATTCTTCGGGATATTCTCTGGAGTCTCTATTGTCTGGTCTATGTAGCTTTCCGTATGTTTCATCTTTTGAACTTTACACGGGTCAAGTTTCTTGACCCGTGATGTTACAATTGCATAAATATGCAATTACCATTTAATATCAAGTTTTTTGAATTCGGCAGAAGGAAATGTTTCTTTCAATTCCAGAAGAGGTATTAAAGATTTTCTCGGTATAGAAAGATCTGATGAATCATATCCATTACGTATAGTAAATAAATATTTGTACAAACTGTCCGTTGCCTTTTCCAAATAGTCTATTAAATCCCAAAAATCGTAATAAATATTACTTTCAGATTCTTCCTCTATATTATGCCAATTATATATTTCCTCAGAATCATTTCCTAAGTATTCTTCATTAAGACCATATATTTTTTCAAGTCTTATGTCTTTTTCTGTCAGTATTGTTTTATCCATGTCTCTTATATTTTGGTCAGACATATTGATAAATTTATCATATTCTTTTATTTCTTTTTCAAGAATCTTGTAATATGCAAGCGGAAATACTACATCATATTTTCCCTCAGACGGGTCAGAATAATCTTCTGAAAGCTTTATAATAATTACCTTCGTTCCACCGGAACCTTCCTTCACCTCGAAACCTGCGTAGCTCTCGGCGTATACGCCACAGGCAACCATAAGCATCATAATTACGGCAACTGCCGCTTTCCTTAACGTTCTCATATTCATCTCCTTTAAATGTGTATTTCAAGGGGCAGGGCAGAAGCCCGCTCCCGGAATCACCTTACCAACATCCGGAACATCGCCATTACCTTTTTGGTAATCTTTTCGTTGCATCTCTCGACGAAAAGCTGCTCCCTCATTTTGTCGTTGTCCCAATCCATGATAACTATCTCCGGTCGGACAACTCCTTTCGTCTTCGTGTCCTCAAGCTCCGTTCCGTCCGTATACTCACTGCTTCTTACCGGCGACAGGAAGAACTGGTTCGTCTTCTTCTTACGTCTCGCGACAACGAAAAAAAGCTGTCCGTCCGATATTATAATGTCTCCTCTCTCAGGCACGTTTCCCTGCCTCATCATCTTCACGTCATCCTCGTTCTCGACGAAGAAAACTATCGGATTCTCCTGGTCGCACAACATCCTTATGAATTCCGGCGACGGGTACGTCCTTTTCATGGCAAGCACGTTCATCATGACTGTCGTTGACAGACCGTACTTCTCCGCGATCGCCATGTATTCTTCCGAGTGCTTCCTCACGAACAGGCTTCTTCCCCAGCCGCATTTCCACCTCGGTATAAGGACAGGCTCGTATGGCAGATTCTCGTCCGTGTAGAAAAGCCATTCAATAACAGGTATGACGGCGCACGAGTCCGACATCACCTTGTATGTCACCGCCTGTTTGCCGTAGGCGAGCTTGAAGTACGTGCAGTGGTTCAAGCCGTTGTCCTCGCAAAACCGTCGCAGTTTCCTTTGTTCTATCAACTTTAGGAGCCTTCTCCGCGCGTACGTTATCCGTCCGCTTCCTATAGGCTCCGTCAACATTTTTCCCTGCATAGCCTTTATTATAGACTATAATCACGCAGTCCGCAACATTGCGAGGACCCGCTCCCTCCACACGAAATGCACCGGCTCTAGTATCTGGCACGACACGTATGCCCATGTCCTGCCGTCAGCCGTCCTGCAGTGCGAGTACACTTTGTTTATCGACATTATGATTTCCTCGGACGGGGACTCGAACGACACCTTGAGCTTCATTATCTGCGACGACTCGACGCTCCGGCAGTTTTCCATTAAAAGCTGGACTCCGTGAACCGATACGTCCACCAACACGCACGATAGCGCGTCCTTTCCGCTTATTACGTACTGCTGCGGATTGTCAAGTCCGAACTGCCTCGCGCCGGTGATTCCCACCTTGACCCGGCTTTCGCTCCGCCTCTCGAATTTCTCGTTTGTCTCGTACTCCATGAGCTTCCGCGTTATCCTTGTTATCTCGTCTCCGCCTTCCGGAGGCTCCGCGACTAGCAGTCCGTCATCCCCGCTTATTATCCTGATGGTTCCTTCTTCTACTGTTTTCTGAGTTCCGAGCCTGAACATGAGCGTTTTTCCGTCGAGGTCATATTCGCGTCCCTGAGTGTGCCTTATATGCCACATGCCTTCCTTTATCTTCTCAAGGATACAAGCCGCGTCGCCGTCTCCGGTATCTATTGTCATGGAGCGTATGCCGAGCCTGTTGGTCATCTCACGAGTCACTTTCATCCGTTTTTCCCCCGTTTTCTTTCAGGAATCTCACGACTTCGCGCTTTAAAAGTGTCTTTCTCCGCCTCTCGCGTCCTTCGTACGCCACAAGCCCCGCGAACTTGTACCAGAAACAGTCAGGTAACAGGAAACTTTTCGGGTCTATCTCCCGCAGAAATTTCGCTCCCCGGCGCAGGTTGTCGAACTCACGTCCTTTTCCGGCGAAAAGGCATCGTACCGTCGTGTTGATTCCCGGCATCACGTAACGTCCGGTATCATGCGCTCCGCCTCGTACCGTCACCACGTAAGCGCGACGTACCGGACGCGCGCGCTTTAGCGCATGGTACTCGTAGAAAAGGCACACCACGCTCGATTCCGGATAGCTGAAGAAAATATATTCCCTGTCGTCTCCGCTCCACGCGGGACGCTCCGGATGATAACCCACCGAGTAGACTTTGTACGGCGATATAGCGTTGTAAGGCTGCCTTACGTTTATGTCCATTCCGTTCCTTTTATATTTGCAAGAAAATATATATTATCCTGCTTTTTTGTTTATTTTTCTGCATTTTTTTCTTGCCAACAAATAAATTATACAGTAATATTTACTGTAGGTAAATAAATATTTATTTCCCTGAAGTTAATATTTATTTACAGAATCCGTTCCGTACGGAGCGGAAATCATTACTGGAAAACACGAGCGAAGAACAGCACTCCTACGTTCTTTAAAGCTGTGTTTTCTTGAGCTTGTGGTCCAGATAATTAAAGGAGCAGACAAATGCCAGAAATCAATGAGACGACTGAAATCCAGTCAACCACCGCCGACGTAAGACCTTCGAGCAAAAACTTCTCAGGTAACGTCATTCCTTATCACAACGCCAAAATCATCAAGGAAACTTTAGAGAACGGTTCCTCTCCGCTTCTTCCGAAGGACGGCGTACTCGCGCCGGAGTCAATCTACAACGCACGCACAGGCTACATTCTTCCTGCCCAGACTCTTATTCCCGCCCAGATTATGAAAGCCGAGAGAGGATTCGAGAGCAACATCGTGTCCGACGCATGGAACATGAAGGCAGCCGGAACCCAGAAGAAGCAACTCGAGAAAGGAATCATGTACAACTTCCTCAAAGAGGACAAGGAAGGACAGGGCAAATCCCGGATATCCACTTCCACACTTTATTTCGCAGACCAGTCCGAGCATCCTGACAAAGTAGCCGCGTATGCGGCAGAACATTACCTCAAAGACAAGAAGAAGCTTGAGGGTATCAGCATAGAGGTCAAGAGCGCGGACGACTATCTTACCGCATACCTCGCCGCCGCAAAGAGCGGAGTTACCGTCAAAGTCTCACCGGAAGTAACGGACGCTTTCAAACAGAAAATGATAGAGATCTGCGACAAACAGTTCAAGCATGACCGCTTCAAGGAGAAGGGAAGCCCTCTCCATGACTACCTTTTCGATTGCGACAAAAAGAGCGTCGATATGGTCAAGGAAATCGCCAAGGCTAACAACATCGACCTGTCTCCGAAGCAGAAAGAGCAGGAGAACAAGGTCGAGCAGAAGAAGCCTGAGAAGAAAGACCGCCGCGTGAACCGCGAGGAAATGTCGATGGTATTCTGATTCTTCTGTAAAAGTATTCAGGTCGGCTGTCCGGGGATTTTCCCATTCCTCCGGTAAAAGGCATCCGGACAGCTTTTTTTATAACCGTCGGTCAAGGAAAAAATCATGGCACTTATCATAAATCCAAACGCAAAAAGCGGCTCTGACTTCAATCAGATGTTCCCGCATTTATCAGCAAAAGATTTCGATGATTATATCTATAATCATAATTCCAATCCTGATTATGGCAGAAGCGCGTATTTCTGGACTGACGGAAAAGACGTCTTCATGGAGACGTTCCTTGGAGATACCAACCAGATACAGGAATGCTGCCATGAATACATGAGGTGTCATAACGACCCTATCGTAACAATGTTTCTTGAGATGGAACAACAAAAGAACGTCCATGATGAGTATATCCATTCTGATGAGTTTATAAGACAATTCGGTGATTGGGAAAAAATAAACAGAATAGAAAAACTCAAAAAATCCAAACCTTTGTCAATCGACGGCACCATTATAATAAACGGAGAGGATGTCACTGACACAATCAATGAACTTCGAGAGAACCCTTCCAAAAAGAACATAAAGTTACTTAATAATTATGTTGTTGCTCTCGGCAAAGAAATGATTCATGACATTCGACTCGAAAACAACCTTTCACCATACGAGAATCCCAAGTTTCATATAAATGATGACGGAAAAACATATAATTTCAGTTTTGCCGGTATAAAAGAAGCGAGCCGTCATAATCTTTACCAGCCCGGTCATATCGAAGGTATTTATAATATACCCGAAATTATCCGCTCTTCTATTTATATTGGAACAGAGAACAATGATGACCATAGAAAACCAGAATTGAAGAAATTCTATTACTATGCTTTAGGAATCAAGTTAAATAATGCTGATTACACAGCAAAAATCGTTTTTACAGAAAAAAATAACGGTGATATTTATTATGACCAGAGTCTTTCTGATATAGAGAAAGGTAAATTCGTTGATTTGATAAAAAAAGAACCCGATGCAGTTAACCGAATAAATCGTCCGGATAGCATCGGGCTTTCAGCTGAGGCAGTTCATCCGCACAAAAAAGGGCAGAATAGCCACAACCCTTATTATGATAAGCGTCTTTTCCGTATATGTCAAGTTCCGCAGCTTCCTTACCTTGAAAGGAATCCTTTGACAAATTTATGGCATCCTACGGAAGAAGCGATAGAACTTGTACGGACTCATCAATTATATATCCAAAAAGATGGTCAAATTTACAATATGATAGATAAGAGACAATCTATCGGAATACCCATTAAACAAAACAAAGAGACAGACAAAGGCTTAATCATCGATGTCGGCATTGAGAGCATTGCCGCGAACGGCGGAATGAGCGAAGCCGCCATTGAAGCTGACATTAAAGCGCAGGAACAAGAGAACCTTGATTACAACGATGACGAGGAAGGATTTGACGATATCGGTCAGATTCCGCTTGAAGTATTGGACAGAAGGGAATCAGACACCTCCATTAACGGCAAATCAATAGAGTATACCGTGAGAATAGAGGATTCCCGCTTCGTTGATATGGTTCCTTTTCCTTATTCGGAGCTTCTGGACAATGAAATTCCCTGCATCAACTACACTAAACCTGTTGATTCCGGCAACCCTGAATCTTTTACCGCCGCAGTTTATAGAAAAAAAGATTACTCTTCACCGTCATTCGAGGCTTTAGTCGAAATCGACGACAAGGAGCTTGTACGTCAGATAAAGGACCTCGTGGATAATTATGAATCACAATATCAGGAATTTCTTGAGATAAGGCGTGAGAACTCAGTCAGCGGAGAGATGAGCCGCCGCTTGGAAAACGGAGAGATATTCGCCACTTACGACGATATCGAGAGAGAACGTACGGAATCTGCTGTAAACCAACGTCTTCCTGAAACAGTAAAATCACAGTTTGACAAAGAACTCTCAGACTATACAGACGGAAAGCTTCCTGAAAACCATGTTTTCAATCTTGGCATTCCAGGCGAGATATTGCAGAAATGCGGTTTTCCTAAAGACCAGCGGATAGAACTTTCAGGCTCTCGCCTTAAATTCAAATCAAATTTAACATCTCATCCTTTTGAATTAAAAGATATTTTCGGCTTGGACAAGGCATTACAGACTCCTATAGCCGTTTTTTCTTATGGTGACAGAAATAAATCACAAAATGTCATTGTTGACCTTGATAGAGACGGAAAACATTTTCTTGCAGGTATTCATTTCAATCAAAAAAAGCGTGGTTACGAGATTTCCGATATTAGAACTTTGTTCCCAAAAGATAACATTGAATGGCTTAATTGGATTAACCAAGGAAAGATGATTTATGGGAAAAAAGAAAAACTCCAAGCCCTGATTGCCCAACAGCGAATCAATGTCGCTGAGGTGAACAGTCAGGTCGTTCAGAGTCCCCTGAACGAACACTGCTTGGAATCTGCTAACAGCATATTGGAGAAATTCGGTGATGTCAAGGATATTTTCACCTACAGACACGCTTTCTACGATGAAATCAGGAAGCAATCTGAAATCGAACAGAAATTCTTTGGCTATTATACAGAAAAAAGCAATCTTGACGCTCGTGAGCTTTCGCAGTTTGAGGCACAAGAATTCTATAATGCCCTAAAATCAGGTGACGTAGAGAAAATCCGCGAATATACGGAGCATGAGGAACTGCATGAGATTTCTGATGTCGCAAAAAAAATCTATGAAAGCCAGTTCAGCCTACAGACTCAAGAAAATTCAAACAATCCTCTTACAGATTACACGAAGATTGAAGTTAACGGAAAAGAGCGTGAGTGCAGGAACGGAGTCCTCGAAGGATTCAAAAACGCGGTCAGGCAACTTGACAGTGTAATAGACACTAACCATGAGCTTTGCGACGAGAACAACCGCCTCGTGATGGAGAACATGCGTCTCAAGAAACAGCTGAACAATAGAAACCATAACAAGGAACATGAGCGCGGATAAACCGCGAATATATAAATTGCCGCAACATTGCTACAAAGGAGAAAATTATATGGCAGACACAGAGAACGAAAAAAGCAAAATTTACGGATATTCTTCCTTCGGATACGAGGGAAATATCATATATGTTGAGACTGATCTAAGACGCGGTATACCTGCGGTCGATATCGTTGGATTGGCAGACGGAGTGGTATCGGACGTTCGTAACCGCATAAGGTCAGCTTTCACTAAGCAGAATCTTCCTTTCCCGCCGGAACGGGTACTCATGTCCCTAAGTCCGGCAGACATAAGGAAGGACGGAGACATGCTCCCTCTCGCTATGGCTCTTTCCATACTCAACGAGGAACACGGTGGCTATGGTCATGACGGCGAGAAAATTCTTGCAGTCGGAGACATCGTCTCAAACGGCGACATAGTTCCGGTAAGGGGAGTCACAGCCGCTGTACAAAGCGCGGTTGCCGAGGGCATAACCAATTTCGTCGTAGCAGAGCAAAACACTAATGAGGCTCTGTTGGTTCCCGGCGCGAAGGTACTGAGCGTCAGCACTCTCTCCGAGGCGCATGAGAAACTATCATCAAATGAGAAGTTTGTCTCCATCGAGGACACCAACCTTAAGAAGAACGAACCGTCCGGCATCACATTCGACGAGAAACTTCTTGAGGAAGCCGCGTCATTAAATCTTGACGGCTATTACGACGTATGCCGCGCGATTGAAATCGCCGTCGCCGGAAGACACAATATTATTTTTGAGGGCGCGCCCGGAAGCGGCAAGACATTATTTACCTTTAATCTTATTCCCGCGCTGACTCCTGACCTGACCAGGGAAGAAGCCAATACTGTCAAAAGAATAAAAAGCATCGCCGGTCTTCTCTGTCCTGATGACATACACTCAAGGCGACCGCCTTTCAGGGTGCCGCATCAGAGCGCGAGCCTTGAGGGGATGGTCGGAGGCGGCATTGGCATTCATCCGGGAGAACTTACCCTTGCCCATAACGGAACGCTTTTTCTTGATGAGGCTTCTGAATTCAGGACATCCGTACTTCAATCTCTCCGAGTTCCTATGGAAAACAAATCAATAACTCTCAGCCGCGCGGGTAGGCATACCATGTTTCCGGCGGACGCTCAGATTGTCATGGCAAACAACCCTTGTCCGTGCGGAAACTACGGCTCCGCCGGGAAAATCTGTCTCTGCTCGGATAAAGCCGTCGACCAGTACTGGAAGAAATTGAGCGAACCTGTGCTTGACCGCATCGAAATCAAGCAGCATGTCGAGAAGGACGATAAAGACACCCGCAAAATAACAATACAAGAGATGAAGGAGCATATCACGAACGCCTATAAAATACAACGTGAGAACGGCGTAAAGAACTCCGCCCTCAACGGTGTCGAGTTCGCCAAGATGTGCAAGCTTGACGACAAATGCCAGGAATTTTTCGACGGCATCAAGGACAATTACAGCTTCCGTGACGGACAGAACATGCTTAAAGTTGCTCTTACGATAGCAAACATGGAAAACAGGCGCGAGATATCACTCGTCGATATCCGCGAGTCAGCGGAGCTTGTCGCGCCTATTTTCTGGAAGCCCAAAAATTTCCGCAGGGAACCTGCCGTGGAGACCGCCGCACAAACCAAAACATCTAATTTTACAAACGAAAAAACATATTTAGATTCATTGAAAAACTGCCTGAAAGATGCTTTGAACGAAACCTCTCGTCCTTTGTCTGATATTCCTTTTACGAGGGAAAACTACAATAAGCTTTTTCCGTACTCACAGATAAATACGCCTGTTGAGAAAGTAAAACTTGGAGAACATCAGTTTGAGAAACTAAATGCAAATGAGCGACAATCAATTTTGCAGGCTGTCCATGACACCCTTAAGACTCCTGACCTCATAATCAACGAAGAAAGGCAAAGCGTATTCGGTGATATGAATGCGGCTCATATTTATGCCAAATCTTTCATCATGAACGGAAAAAACAAAGCCGTACAATCTGTCGTAGTCTCCATCGAGAATGAGAACGTTTCGATCTCAACCCATGAAAGAGACATCGACAACGTTGTGAATAAAATAAAAAAGCCCGACCAGCTGATATATGTGTCAGATGAAATCGGGCAGATGATTGAGCGTACAACTGGAAAGCAGTTGGTGACGGTCAATCCGACCAGAGAGGACGTATTAAACGTCCCTCCGACTGAAAATATATCACATCCAATAGAAAAGTCAACTTCAAACACCGAGCCTGTCACAATTGACGTTGACGGCACTGTCCGTGAGTGCAAGGAAGGACTTGCCGAGGGATTCCGCAACGCGGTCCGCAGGCTGGACAAAATCATAGACACGAACCATGAGATATGTGACGAGAACGATAAGCTTACTCAAGAAAACGAGAAACTTGTGAAGGAAAACAATTCCCTTCACAAAGAAGTCCAGAAACTCCGCCGGGAGCTTGGCAGTGTAGGGGTCAAAGGAAACTGAACCTTCTAATTATTGCCGCAACGTTGCGGCAGAAAAACCATAAAGAGGCAACAAAATGAGCAATGAAAAACTTACAATGAACTTTATCCGAAATGACGGCATACCGTTCACGAACATATCTTTCAGCAGCAGACCCGACAAGGAAATACTGGACTACCTCAAGCTGAGCGGCTGGAGATATTACAGCAAGAAAGGCGAGGGGACGACCGGAAGATGGTATCCTTTCACAGCCGAGGCTAAGCGCGGTTGCGACGATTTCATCAAGGACTTTACGGAAAAGTTCTTTCCGGAGCAGTCCTCGTCATTGCTCGCAGAAGATTCAACCAATTCGGAATCCGGAAGTTCATCTTCCCAGGACTCGTCATCCGGCTCAACTATTGAGGAACAAACATCTGTTTCCGCTTCGCATATAGCGACAAAAGAAGAAATCGTTAACAGCGATTCAGGCGACGAGCTTCTTCTTAAAATCATCGAGAAGAGCATGGACTATGAGCTTACTCCTGCGGCATACGAGAAAATCGCGACTATGCTCAAGGAGAAAATCATCAATGAGTCCGTCGAGTTCGCAAGGTTCACCGAAGTCATAGAGAACCTGCAGGACGAGAACCGCTCGCTCCGCGAGGAGAACGAACGCCTGCGCCAGAACCGTCAGGCACAGGATAATAAAGAATCTTCTCCGGCGGAATCTCAGAACATATCTACAGGTGACGACAATGATGAACCATCATATCTTATAAACGGAGAAAGCTACAAGAAACATGAAATTGAATCTCTCATCGAGGAAGACATCCAGAACATATTCCGCGACCTCGTGCCCGAACCATATATAGGCGGCATATCTGTTTACGGCAATCCGGATAAAGACGAACATATCAAAATACTCGTTCAGTACGGAACAGAGAATTATGAAGGAGAGTGGAGAGAAGACGACCTTTTCAACGTAATAGCCGATGAACACCTGCAGATAAACGGAATTCCTGTTGACATCAATCCGATAACGCCTGAGAAGTCCGGCACAATCAAGGAATACCTCGAACGTCTTGAAAGGCTTGATGCAGAAGACAAAGAAAACTCCGAGGTCGCGGAAGAAACTGCCGTAATCCCGGAGCGTGTAGAGCAGGAAAAATCCGGCGGTAATGTAGAGACGGAACCGGAAACTTCGACCGTAACTGACGATACTAAAAACAATGAAGAAAAAAACATAACAGAAGCAGACGAGCTTTTCACAAGGGTAACGTCCGAATTCTACGAGAAGAACAAGAAGACTTTGGATGACTATGAGAAGCTTAAGGAAGCATATATCGAGAACAATTCCAGATATATCGGGGACGCAAGGCTCCGCAGGCTTTTCCAGGGAGGGCATTCCGCCATAGTCACGCTCCGGATGCAGGAGCTTGAGGATATAATTCAACAGGCTCGTAGTCCTGAAGTAGCGTCACATGCCGCCGTCCGTTACCTCAACATGTTCGGAACCGACGAGTTCACCGAGGAACAGCAGGACAGTCTTTTCTTAAGGTGCGGTCTCGGACATATCAGTCACAGTCCGAACGGCAGCCATTTCGTTTCCCCGGCAGCCGAAGACATTTCTTCCTTCATCAATCAAGCATATCTATTCCATAAAGGCGAAATGGAATACCTTGACGATGAAGCAATACTTGATATAGTACATAAAGGTGGATTTGAATTCCGTTTTGACAAGGAAAAAGAGCAGCTTGATATCATAAAAACTAATGAAGACGAGCGTACCGTAGGCAGGGTCAACTACAAGCCAGGATACGGTTTCGTCATCAGTTCCTACGGCTACTCCGAGAGCGAGGTTCCGTACATGATACGCAATTACGCGAACCAGTTTGCGCTCGTCTCTCCTGAACTTTCCGAAATCCGTCAGAAACACAGCCTCGACGACGAGCTTGCGAGAGATTTCGCTACTCTCGATTCTCATCCTGACGTATGGCTTGACCTTCTCAACAAGGGAGCCGACCCGCGAAAAGCAATCAAAGTAGCCGCAGAGGACGCAAACCTCTGTGACAATCTCCGCTGGCTCATCAACCATATTCCGGAGAACAAGCTCAAGGAGTATTTCTCCGACGAGGAATGGGCTGACGAAGTCTATGAAATCGCCAAATCATCGGTCACTAACGACAAGGAAAGCTGGCAGGATATCTCCGATATCGGCATTGACGGATTCATGCAGATTGCGAAGCTTTGCGGCAGGGGAGAATATGCCGAGGAATATTTCCACGAGCTTATTGTTGAAAACGGATTCGAGAAATATTACCATAACAAATATCTCAACGAATTCCTTGCGCTCCGCTATGAGGACAGTAAATGGAGCTATGTCTTCTATGACAGGGACTTCAACGAAGCTGACGGCGGCACTTATACGACAACTGAAGCAATGAATCTCACTGATTTCGACAAAGCCGCAGAAAATATCGTTGCCGAGCATTACCAGCTCGGAAGTTTCGACCCCGACGGCAAAACTCAGTCCGAGCTTTACGAACGCGCAAAATACGAGGAAAACCTTTCTTATGCCAATTGGGAACCTTTGGATTACAATAGATTCAGGAACTTCAAGAGCAGCAGCCATCTTTACAAGGACAATTGCATTGACATACTCCAGAGATACCGCGACAACACTCTTACGGATTTTGAACGAGGTATAATAGCAAATGAAGAAAGGTCAGCCTTACGCAAACCGATTAATTCCAAGGAAGTCAAGGAAAGCATAGCCGCAGTTGAGTCCGTCATGAGGTCTTCGAAATTCTATGTCCAGAAAAAGAACCCTGCTACCGGTTATTTCGAGCAGAAAGGACAGCGCGAAGTCTCCGTCCGGGAGGCGAGGTCCCTCATAAGCCCCACGGATTTCGCGTCCGGAATCGACCGCAGCGCGTATCATATTACAGCCGACAGATATATCGACGACGACACGAACCTTCACTTCGCTTCCAACGACGCTACACAGATGCTTCCTGAGTACGTGATACCCGAAGAAGATATGGAAGTCCTTCGGGAATACCTCGGAACATACGTTGCCGACCATATTAAAGAACATTTTGACGAAATATTCTCCGAACTTACCGGAGCCGCGTCACCGGCGGCATCACATGAGGAACCTGCCGAACAGGTTGAACAGGAGAGAACTCCTGAAACATCCGATAATACCGTCTCATCGGAATATCCGGAACAATCGGAACAAGAGGAATTAGTCCTGACTGACAAGGAGCTTGAGACGGCAAAATCAGTCCTGCCTTACAGCCAGTATATTACCACATTGCAGCTCGCCTTCGGAGAGGAACGTGACTTCTTTGTTCGTACCCTCAAAAACATCGCGTCCGCAGTCGAGAACGCACCGGAAATCTATGCTACTGACAGTGAGGAGCAGCATCCTATAATACTCCGTTATTTCCATCCTACCGGAACAGAGTCATTCGTCACTGAAATAGGTGAGGACGGAGAGGCTTTCGGCTTCCAGTGTCTCAACGGCGATTATGCGTTTGCGGAGTGGGGATATCTCGACATCAACGAAATCAAGGGAATCCCTATGATGCAGGTTGATTACCATATCCCGGAGGGAATGACCGTCGAGCGTTATCTTTACCAGGAACATCCAGACTTTTTCCCGCAGTACGCGAAGTTCGCGGAACAGAAGCATGAACAAAACAACGATGTTTCCGAACAAGAAATTCTCGTGAGCTTAATAAATGACGCTTGTAAGAAAGACGAAGAACTCCGGCAGAGTGCATCTGTAAACAGCCGTGACCTTTTTGAAGCCGCATATTTTGATAAAGTCAGTGAAATCCTGATTGCCGAATGGAATAAAGGCAATAAATCTGATTTAGCAAGAAAGCTTTTGGACGGCAATGATGATTACAAGAAAGAAATCCTTGGCAACTACATCGATGAAGTCTACGATTACCTCAACAACAAATCGCCGCTTGATATAGCCAAAGAGACAGGCAACAACGTGGAGGCGATTGCCGAGTCACTGAAAGACAGGCTCTCCTGGGACGATATATATAATGCCGCTATGGGCAAAGGATTTGGAGACCCTGAACTTACCGCGAAGGACAACGCCAGAGGACAGATTGCCGAATATGCCCTTTCTTTTGGAATTGACATAGAAGCTGCTGATTCTCCGGAAGACGCAATAGATGATTTCCTTGAGAATCATAACGAAGTGTTCTTCAATAAGAACGGAAACCTTATCATTGATTATGATGTAAACAAACTTAATTCCGAGAAGACTCAAAATAACGATAAACTCGATGTCTATATCGCTTCAACCGAAACTGTCTATTTATCCATAATCGACAAGCTTAAAAACGACGGTTACGTTTTCAAGGTTCCGCATTCCAAGGTTCCTTCTTTTGAGGAGCTAAAGAGGAGTCTTTTTACAAATATAGCTCCCTATGTCGTTCTGAATACTGACGAAAAAACATTCAGTTTCGTTACCGAAGAGACTTTTGAGGAAGATCCTGACTATAAGGGTAAAGAAATCAATTATCTCAACGAGAACCTTGAGATTGAGGTTTTGAATCCATATTCAGGTCTTGCGGCTAGAAGCTATTACAACTCCAAAGGCACAAGGGAGCTTTGCCATGCTATAAAAGAAGCCTCGCCAAACTCCGATGAATACAAGAAAGCAATCGAGCAGATTGCCGATTATTTTGTCAGCCAGGGAGTTTTTAACGAAAACTCTATCCTTGTTCCGGCTCCGCAACATACTGGAAAAGCAGAGTACACATTGGATTTAGCCCTTGTGATTTCCAGTAAAACCAAATCACCAGTCGCGGATATTCTTAGATGCAAGCCTCATGATACGTTATATGAGCAGAAGAAAAACGGCAAAGAGCCTGTACTTGAGTTTTATCTTGAAAATGCTAATGAATCTACAATTCGTTTCTGGAAAGAAGGAGGCGATAAAGTCTATCTGATTGACAACGTGATTTCCACTGGTCTGACATTCAACAAGGCAGAGAATCTTATTCCCGGTATTATTCCGGCTCCTTATGCCGTCGGTAATTTCGCCGAGATTACGAGGGAAGATGACCGTTATCTCGTCAAAAACCTTCTTGAAGAAAATCCTGTTGAAAAGAAGGTTGTTAACCGTAAATATGAGATAACAACTTATGACACCGACAGTCAAGCGGACTCAAAAGAAGATTATGCTACCCTTGAAGAAGCAATCAAAAATGCCAAAGATTACCTTTCGAATGACTATCACAAAGATGAATACGGTAATCCTTATTATCAGGGTGTCGGAGTGTACAATTTGGATTCCCATAAAATCGAATTCACGGAAGGCTATTTCCCGATACATAAAATTTTTGTCAAAGATATCGTCAAAGATAATTTCATCCTCGATAAGCTTGCAGACGCTGGAATCGAGGTCGTCACCGACAAGGCGGAGTTCGACAGGATTCTTGAAAGCGAGACTATTCTGCAGAAGATGGCAAAAGAAAACAAAATAGAAAATTTGTTTATCTCAGAAAATGATGTTAATCTCGATTCTGAAATTGACAAATTAACTATAAATGATATTGAATCACAGGATAATTTCATAGAGATTTCAAAAAAGACACCTTATATTTTAAAAGAATGTGGTCTGGATGATTATCCTGTAAATATATATAAACAAAAGCTTGCACGAGCATTTTTCTTAGAAAAAGAAAAATTTGGTGAACGACGTACTCATGGGCATAAAGGAGAATTTACAAGTTTTGAAGCAAAACAAGTTTTTAAGAATATAAGCAATCCTCGTTATATTTTCTTATCTAGGACAAATATTTATAATCCTGACAATTATTACCTGATTGGTGTTTACGATATTTTTGACAAAAAAGGTGAACCAATGATGTTGAGTTTTCATTTCAATAAAAATCGAAATGAAATTGAAGCAAATTGGGTAACGTCAATTTATGGAAAAAACAAAAATATTCTTGCTGATGATTGGACTAAACACGGTTATTTAATTTATGTTAATGACCTTGAAATTGAAAAAGCACCTGCTGAAGTGGTTACGCTCTATATGCGAGTTAGCAAATCAGCAAGTGCTATTGATACAAATATAATGCATAAGTCTGATTTTGTCAACAAAATGAATTTATCATTTTATAAACAAAATAACAATATATATGGTTTTGCGCACCACGATAAAATATACCTCAATCCCGAAATAATGAATTCCGAGGTCGCCATTCATGAATACACTCATCTATGGGACAACTACATTCAGCGAACTAATCCTGAGCTTTGGCAGAAAGGTAAGGATATCTTAACAAAGACCAAGTTCTGGAACGAAGTTAAAAATGACCCGAATTATTCTGACATCGCCGACGATGAGAACCTTCTCATGAGCGAAGTCCACGCCAGAATATGCGGTAAAATGGCTGATGAAATCCTCGACAAGATTCTTGAGCGCGACGGTAATCTCACTAAAAACTCTGTAATAAATTGGGACAATGAATGTTGGGCATATATTTGCACTGAAATTGGTGTCGGAACTATTTTCACTAAAGTTGAAAACGAAAAAGAAATTTTTGACGGTCAGGAAGCATATAAACTCATTCAAGAGTTCCTTATTATGCCAATTAAAGACCTTATGAACGGTACCCAGATAACTAAATACTTTACAAAGGAAAAAGAAATCGAATCTGAGTACAAAATAATGCAGGAATTATCCAAAGCATTTTCTGCCGATGAAATCAACAAGAATCTTGAGAATTTCACCGAGAGCCTTAAATTCGCTCAGGAAATGAGCAGTGACACCTGGGAAAATTTCTATGCGCGTAACACTACAGGCTTTGACACTCCCCAGACCGTGCAAGAATTCCGTAAAGCCTACGAATACAACAAGAAACAGGCTGAATACGACGTAAACAAATATACAGGCTGGATAAAAGCCCTTGAAGAAGCACATGAAGTTAATGAGAACGTCATCAGCCGCAACGTTGCGACAAACGATTCTGTCTCTGTCTCTCATGAAATTACTCCTGACGAATCAGTACATGAGAATAACTCATTTATATATAAGGGTAAAACATACATTCCTTTCCGCTCATTCAGGGAATCTTCCCCTTTAGCGAGATACAACGCCGAGCTTGATTGGACGATAATAGCACAGAACCTTGACTGGAAAGAAGCCGCAGTAAACAAGGACAATCCGTCAGACAAAGATTTTAATGTCGATGATTTCTATGATGCCGCTGGCGGCAGGGATAAATGCAATGCTGACATTTTCTACTGTGTAGATACAGGAAGGTTCTACGTTCCTACGGACGGAGGTCTTCCTTGCGTTGATTATGAGAATATAAGAACAGACGGTTATTATGGTGAGTTTGCGAATTTCAAAAGTAATGACACTTATGTTAAGTCCGTAGACCTTTATATGAGGTTCCGGAACATCTACGAGCCGCAGATAAGGGAAGCATCATTTGTTCTCAACGATGCGGAGGAAAAATATAACGACAGCGGTGAAATACGTGATTTTGAGTCCCTGCGCCTTCATTATCACGATTATGTCGATATCCAGATGAACATGCTCACCGACATAATCAAGAACGCTGCCTCGCCTGAAATTGCCATTTACTCGGCGAAAGAATGCCTTGTATCTTACGGTACTTCTCCGGATTTAGTTTATACCGAACGATTTTCCGACAACCTTTATCTTCGCTGTAATCTCGGTGACTTTGAACGCCGGGACGGACAAAGAGTTTTTGTAGACCCCGACGAGCAGGAAGTAATTGACTTCATCACAACCACCTACAACAGCCTTCACGGTATCGAGAATCCAGCCCTTGCCGAAGAAACAAAACCCCGCGAATACTCTTTTGTAATCAAGGACAACACTGAATTCGGCACGGGCGGATTCGAGCCTGTAATTAACCTCACAGCGGAACAAGCTGCAAAGAAATACCTTGAACTCAACGACCCCGACACAGGCATCGCTTTAAGTATTCCGGGAGACAAAATTTTCAGCGACGAATGGTCAGCGGAGGGCATATCGATAGCAGTACGTGACAACGACGGAGACATAAACCTCAAAATTTTCGGCGACACGTTCATAAATAACCTTCGGGAACCGGACGAAAGGTCAAGGACTTACATATCCGCCTACAAGGAGCTTTATCATGAGCTTGTCAAAGCTGGAGCAAAAGTTAAATATCCGGATTTCCTTTTCGACAAGGAGAAAGAGCTTTTCCCCTCGGAGGAAAACAAAACCGAGCCTACTGCAGAACTTTCAGAAGAATCCCGACCTGTCATTATCACAGCCGACAATATCGAAAAGCTCGGCATCAAAGTCGGAACCATAGTCAAAGACAATGAGGATTCCTACTGGAAGATATTCGAAGCAGATGATTTCATGGCTTCGATGTACCGCTGCGACAAGAACGGAAACAAGCTTGATGTCGCCGGAAACACCGGCAGGTCTTCTTTCGGCGAGGGTCTCAAACAGCTTCTTGCCGACGGAGTTTTCACCTATACTCTTGTCTCACCGTCAAACTCCGTCCAAAAAGAAGCTGCTCCGGCTGATTTTGTTTCCTCTCATATCCATTTCACAGGACTTTCAAAGCCGGAAATAAAAGAGCATGACAGGTCAGAAAACTTGACCCGTGAGAATAAAAAACCGGATGTTTATCTGAATCACTCCTTCGGTCAGTTCCCCGGCATAAACAAATGGTTATATCAAGAAAACAAAAATGGTTTTGTCATTCTCACGGCATTGGATTATGAACCCGGCGTACACACCGTCCCGATAAAAGTAAGCGACGGTTCTAACGGCTGGAAAGAATCCGTAGCACTTGTTGATTATACAAAAACTCCTTGGTGGGAAATGACTAAAGAAGATTTCTTGAAAAGAAACCTTGAGCAATATTTAACCTCGGAAACCGCTGCTCCTGAGAAAAAAACAAATTCCAAAAAGGACATCAAGGCTATACGCGAGCAGTGCCGCGAAATCCTCAAAAAGAATGACTCCGAAATCACCAACGAGGACAAAGCTATCCTCGCCCAATACGAGGGCGGAGGCGGAACCGGAGAATCCGGCAGGTCTGCCGACGCAGTCCTCAATGAATTCTACACTCCTGACAACTTAATCGAAAAAGTCTGGGAGATAGCCGACGCATACAGACCCGGCGCGAAGAGAGTCCTTGAGCCGTCCGCCGGTACAGGAAAATTCGCGAACAACCGCCCGGACAACGAGTTCACAATGTACGAGATTGACGAGACATCCGCGCGTATAAACCGTATCCTTCATCCGGACGCGAACGTCATTCACGGCGCGTTCCAGTCTCAGTTCTTCGACAAAAACGGCATCGCGAAAATCAAGAACTATACGATGCCTCAATATGACATAGTTATAGGGAACCCGCCGTACGGCACTTACAAGGATTCCTGGCACGGAAAAGGCGAGGGCAAGGAGTTCGACCGCTACGAGGAATATTTCTTAAGCCGCGGCATAGAATCATTGAATAATTATGGTTTGAATGACGTTCTTGTTTACGTCGTTCCGAGCGGCTTCCTGAAATCACAGGTTGACTCCGCCAAAATTAAGATAGCCACGGAAGGAATCCTCATCGACGCATACCGTCTTCCGGAAGGAACGTTCCCAACGACCGAGGTTGGAACTGACATCGTTATATTCATGAGAAACAAGGATAAAGATACCTCACAGTCTCTCCGTCTGCTCGGTAACGACGCTTGGTTCGACGACCATCCTGAGAAAATCCTCGGGCAGGTCAGGACACGTACTAACAGATTCGGCAAGGAAGAGAAATACGTAACTCCTCATGACGGTCTTTCCGTTCAGGACGAGCTTGATAAAATCTCTGTCCTTTGCGCTGAATCAGTCCGCGCCAGAAACGAAGCTATCATTGAGGGCTATATCAATGATAATCTCGAATGGCTCGTAAATGAACGCCAATGCAGCAGGGAAGAGACGGCGGACATGCTTCACCTTCTTTACCAGAAATTCTATCATACAGAGGCATTCGAAAGGTCAAAGGTCATTCCTTTAGCTTTCGGCGACGGGCAGAAACAGGCTATCCCTGAAGACAACAATCTTTTCACCGGCTCAATCGATTACAGCAGGAAATTCAAGGTCGGAAAGCAGGAGCTTATCGACGTAATCGGAATTCTCGACGATACGCTTGATTATCATACCGTATGGGACAGGGCTTTTGCCGTCCAGCACGGCATGGAGAAAAAGGATGTCGCCCGTCTGCTCACCTGGAACTACGCCGGAAACCAGTGGGATTTAAGCGAGTCTCACCATGAGTTCATGGATGTCGCGCCGGAAGCGGAACAGGAAGATTTGTCCGACGTGCCGCAGAAACTACCGGAGAAAACTGTAGAAAAATCATACGCAGAGATTGCGCTTGAGTCCGTCAAGAACGGCGGAGCGAAGAATTCAGTCCTTGACGCTCTTCTTTCCGGTCAGGTTACGGACAACGACTATAAGAACGAGAATGCCCTGAAGCTTCTTAGAATATCAGCCATAGACGACTGGAGAAGCGGCTTTTACCGTTATGACAGCGACCTCAAGGTCATCGTCAACGTCAGGACGCTTGAATCCGTGCTGTATCACTCCCATTATAACCACAACAGATACATCATCGCGGCTTCAGACAGGGACGGTTTCATAACGCCGTTCTTCGACGAGAACTCCCCGGATTTCAAGAAGCTCACTTCCAACCAGAAGGACAAGCTCAGAAAAACCGTAGAATTTTATGAGGAAAAGCTCAGCCGCATCCGAGATACTTTCGTCGGCTATGAGGATGGCAAGTTCTACCTCAAGGACAAGAACGACCGCATATCAAGATATACCAAATTTCCTTTCTTCGTTCCTGAGACGAACGAGATAGCCATGCTAAAGACAGAGAACACGCTCGTTGCCGGACTCGGTATCGACTATAAGGATTACAAAATTTGGGGCACGCAAAAGGATATCGGCGACGTTGTTAACGGCGATTATGACGACATCAAAAACAACTATACATGCGGCGTATATTATGCTTCCTTCGAATCTCTCTATCCTTCGGACGGAAAATATGATATCGGCAGGATAATCAGAGAAAACAAGGAGATTGAGGACAGCACTGCACAAGAAAGGACTTCCTATCCTCTAAATGATTCTATGCCTTCCTCAAAAGTTGATGCGAACTACAAGAAACATCTTGCTGCGAAAAAGAACGCCGCGCTCGCTCTTTCCCGCATATCCGCAGATGAATGGCGTGATAAAGCCATTGCTTATTATGAGGACAAGGCAGCAAGACATGCTGAGAAACTATCTCTCCATAACGCGGAGCTTCGGAGGGCAGAGGACGCTAACGTCGTCCTTGGCGACATACTCTCGCACAAGCTGACCGACAGGGTATCATTCGAGGCAGGCTCGTCCTATGTCCTCTGTCAAGCTATAGAGAAAGGCACTGACGTGCTTATCGACGGAAAGAAAGCTTTCAATATTGATTCTGCCAGCAAATCTCTCGTCACTTACAACAATTACTATGTCACCGAGGATTTCGTAAAAGCCCTTTATGACAGGTTCGGCGGCGAGCTTTTGGTCTCCGATGTCAAGTCTGCCGAGCAAACGCGACCAGTCCTCAACAAGCTCATAAAGGAAAATCTTCCGACAGCTCCCGATGATAACCTTGTCAACGGAATAACACGGTTTGCATTGGACTCAACACGCGCTGATATCAGCGGAACACCTCAGAAAGCATCTTTCGGCGGTCATACTGCGAACGTCACTCAGAGCGGAATAATCTCAACTTTTTACCTTGACGGCGGAGAGGAGCCTTTACTACGTTTCAACCGCAAGAGCAACCTTCTTACTCTTTACCAGAGTTCTTTTGACTCCGGCGCGATAGAGAGCCTTGAGAACGCATTCCGTGACGCTTATGACAATCTTCATGTCACGAAATACGTTACCATAGGCAAAGTTCATTACTGCGACAACGACGGTTTCACCGTAATAATGCCTGAGAAAGCCTCACAGAAGTATCATCCGGCTAAAACGGAGATTATGTCCAGCGATGAGTTTACGAAGCTTTACGGCACTTCCTGGAATGAGGACGAGCGTATTTTCTGGGAAGTAACGGATTACGAGAATTACGTTGACATTAGCAAGCTTACTTTGCCGCAATCAGAAATGCTCCGGAAAAGCGAGAACTACTACGAGGAAAAAAACGGCAAATACATACACCGAGAGCTTTTCGCATCCGGCGATATTTATCAGAAAATCGCCGAAAACGAGGAATACTTCAATAATGGGCAGCTTTCCGAGGAATCGTACCGCAGGAACAGAGAGCTTCTTGAGAGCAACGTCCCTGTTCCTTACCGTTTCGAGGAAATCTCCGTTTCCGTAAAATCTCCTTTCGTCCGTAACCTTAATATCGACGGTCTTCCTCTTCCTGAGCTTTTCCTTCAGTGGGCTACCGGATGCAACCTTGAGGACTCTCGCAACTCCCGCTTTGAGATTAACGACTTCACACAGGCTGGAATAAGCCGCGAGGACATTCCGCCGGACATCTACTGGTCTGACATAACCGACTACATAGACGGCAGTCCCGTCAAGGTTGACAGCGCGATAAAGGATGAGGACAAAAGGAAGAAGATTGCCAACGAGAAAGCCAACAGCCGCAAGGTTGCCGCAGAGACTCTTTTCGCACGTTTTCTCCGACAGGGACTCTCCAAGGAAGGGCAGGATATTTTCACGACCTCTTACAACCTTACATTCAATTACAACAAGGAGCCTGACTATTCACGGCTTCCTCTTTTCGTTTATGGAATGAACCGTTACAAGAACGGTCAGGCTTTCACGCTTTACGAGCAGCAGATAAAGGGAGTGGCGGCTCTTTCGAACAAAGGGAACGGACTTCTTGCCTATGAGGTCGGCGTAGGAAAGACTGCCGCAGGTATAGTCTCGACCGTCAACCAGATTCAGACCGGACGGAGCGAGCGTCCTTTCATTTTCGTGCCTAAATCCGTCATCAAGGCTTGGGAGAACGACATTAGGGAACTTTTCCCGGACATAACTCTTAACGTCCTCGGCAACATGTCATTCAAAAACATCGAGCCGTATTATGACGGCAACCACGGTCTGAACCTCCAGCCGGGAAGTATCACTCTCTGTACTCACGAGGCTTTGAACAACATAAGCTTCAAACGTGATACCGTCGAGGATTCCCTTTTCGACGATTTCGCTGACCTGCTGGCATTGAACGACGCTCTCAGCAGCACGAATCCGCGCGAGAGAGCTGATGCGGAGAAAAAAATCTACGATTATGCCGGTTGCACCTCCGCCGTCGGAAACGACAACTACGTGTTCTTCGAGAATACAGGCTGTGACCATGTCACCGTCGACGAGGCTCATCGCTTCAAGAACCTCTACAAGGTTCCCCGCCCGAAAAAAGGCGAGAAGAATGAGTTCCAGGGAATGGGAAGCGGCACTCCTTCAAAGAGGGCTGCCAAGATGTTCGCCGTCACGCAGTACGTCCAACGCGAGAACAACGACAGGAACGTTTTCATGCTTACCGCGACTCCGTTCACTAACAGCCCGCTCGAAGTCTACAGCATGCTGTCCTATATCGCCCGCAAGGAGCTTGAGAAGCAGGGCATCAAGGATTTGTACTCTTTCTGCGAGCAGTACGCGAGCACAAGGCTGGAGCAGATTGAAACCCACAAGAACGAGATCGTCTACGCTTCCGTAATGAAGGAATTCAACGACGTTCAGGGACTCCAGAATACGCTCAAGAAATACATCGACAAAGTTGACGCGGAGGAAGCATTTGTAATCCGTCCTGACAGGGTGGTTCACCCTGTATACTTACAGCCTACCAAGCTGCAGCAGGAGATTTTCGAGTTCGCGCATAAACTTATGAACTATGTGCCGCAGGACGGAGAGAAACGCGCGCCTGTCCTTGAGGGACTGAACCTCATCAACAAGGCGAGCCTTTCGCCAGCCCTTGTCAGGGAAGACCAGCTCATAGACCCTTATACGCACCTTCCTTCCGGCATCGCGCTACCTCCTATTGATGAGCTTGTCGAGTCATCTCCGAAGCTCAAGACCGTGTTCGACACCGTTGTCAAGAACTGGCGCAGCCACAAGGACTGCGGCCAGATTGTCTACTCGAACATAGGAACCGAGGAATTCTCAACTATGGCTAAATATCTCAACAAGCAGGGAGTACCGGTGAGCGCAATTGCCATCATCAACGGAAGCGACGTTATCATGGGAGGCAAAAAAGTTCCCGGCGGCACTGACGAAGCCCGCGATACCGTCAAGGACGCATTCAACGACATTCACAATCCGTGCAAGGTACTGATAGGAAGCGCGGCGATAAGCGAGGGCATGAACCTCAACGGCAACAGCATCGCGCTCTATAATCTCACGCTCGGCTGGAACCCGACCGAGAGCGTACAGGTAGAGGGACGCATACACCGTCAGGGCAACGCCCAGGGCAGAGTCCATATCGTATATCCTCTGCTTGAGGACTCATGCGACCCGTTCCTATACCAGAAGCATGACGAGAAATCAAGCCGCATAGACGACCTGTTCAGCTACAAATCAGGCTCCAAGATGAGCGTAAGCGGAATAGACCCGCAGGAGGCTAAATTCGCCCTCATCAAGAATCCTTCGACCCTTGCTGATTTCGAGATACAGAACAAAGTCAACGAGCTTGAGAAGCAGAAACTTGTCTATGAGTCACAGCTTCAGGACTATGACAGCCTCGTGACTGCGCGGATAACATTCACCGAACGCCTCAACAAGAGGACGGAGGACAAGGCAGCCTACGAAGCGAATTTCCTCAAGTCCGGGCGTACTCCAGACGAGCAGCAGCGCGGTATCGAAAGGCTCGACAAATCAATCGGGGACTGCAAGACCAATCTTACGAACATCGGCAAGAAACTTGTCGCTATGGGCATAGAGAATGACGCTGACGCGGCAAAATTCTCCGTCACCACAAGCACAAAAATAGATTTGCTTGAGAAGCAAATAAAAGAACTTGACAGCTCGGAGCACAAGAAAGAGGTCACGGAGAAATGGAGGATGAAGCTCCTTGAGGACAACCTTCTCAAATCCCGCAGGGCTGATACCGGCAACCTTGCCGAGACCATATCAGGCGACCTCGTTCCGTTCGAGGTAACTGAGGAGCGTGTACAGACCGAACGCTGGCAAGCCGCGTGCAAGAACAGGGAACGCGACCCTTACAAATACGAGAAGGCTAAAGCCGCTTGGGAGAAATACCTAAAGAAGAAAGCCGAGAGGGAGGCTTCATCAAGAAAAATAAGCGTCAGCATTTCACCTGAACCGGAATATACCGAACGAAGCCGTTCTTTTAATGAGGCTGAAAAAAAGCCGGTATCTCCGGCTCCGTCTTCGCCGAAACCCGTTCCTCAACGTCCGGAGGACAAGAACGTCCGTTCCGGTGGAGACCAGCTCAGCCTGTTCTGAGGTTGTCGCAACGTTGCGCACTTTATAAGGGGAAATAATTGGATAAAGACGATGACAACATAATTAACGATACTGTGACTGACGGTAACGACAAGGCACGTATATACCTCGCTAATGAAATCAGGGAGAATATGCCTAATCTCACTGATGAAGAGAGGGCTGCGGCTGTCGCCATATTCGAGGCGGGAGCCGCCTCTATGGGAATCAGTCTTTCTGATTATATTAGAGATACTTTCCCCGGCGGTATTTTCGGCGACATAAGGGATGCCGGAGTTGCGGCATTATATCAGGGAAACGGTATAAACGGAGCCGTCTCCACACGTTATTTCGGCGACGGCGTAAGGGCTGTTATTTATGCCTCAAAGACCGCCGATTTCTCCACATGGTGCCACGAGCTTTCCCATGTTTGGCAGGCACAGCTCACCGGAAAACTTAAAAACGACGCTGAGAAGGCGTTCCAGGTCAAGGACGGCGACTGGCAGAACAGCGTTTATACTTTCGCAGACGGAACACAGGACACCAGCGCGGAGGCATTCGCCTACGGATTCGAGGATTTCCTTAAGCATAAAGCGGTCGAAAAGGCGACCGACGACAAAAAAGCCGTTTTCGAGAAATTCGCCGACTACATGAGCCGTACCTACAACGGAATGGCTGAGAATATCAGAATCAGCGATGACATCGCGCTTGTTTATAATGCGTTCGTACAGCTTGACGACAACGTTCTTGCTAACGCAGAGAAAGCTGTCCGTATTGAAAAACAGATGAAAAATGCTTCTCAGTATTCTTTTGCACAGCAGGAAATAGAAAAAAAAGGGATTATTCAAAACAATCCTTTGCAGTTCCAGCTTGTTGGCGAGCGGAGCATTTTGCGTATGGCTGAAAGCGAGGAAAAGGAACGTATGCTTTCCGACCTTTCGGCGGCGAAGCTCATGGACGAGAAATACAAGAACATGGACCCCGCCTCAAAAGTTCTCAGAATACGCTTCGCCACCGGCTGGGAAAAATCAGCCGACGGCAGGTGGAAATACGAGACGGACGACAGCATGAGCCGTATAAAAAGCGGCTCGCTCATAGAGAAAATGCTCAATACCTCGCCCGATATGCTCGCAGAACTTTCAGAGCGTACGCCTCTCGTACTTGCCGATGTCCTTGACGCTCCGGAGATTTTCGAGATTTTTCCTTTTATGAGGAACGTCAGCATACATTTTTATTCCGACAAGAATCCTTTCCGTGCTGTCATTACTCCGGAAGGCATTAAGCTCAACACATGCTACCTTAAGAAAGAGGACGGCGAGAAAGGCTTGAAGGGTGTCCTCGCGCATGAGATACAGCATGTCATACAAGCTGTCGAATACTCCGGCAGCAAGGGATTGCAGGGCAATGACATAAAAACCCTTTATGATGACATAAAGGGAGCTATGAAAGCACTTGACGGCAATCATTATGACTATGATACGTCAAGCCTTCGTGACGGTCTTGACACATACATGCGCGATATAGGCGAGGTCGAGGCGCGTAACGTCGCCAGAAGAATTACCATGAGCTATTCCGAGCGCAGGCACAACACTCTTGAGAGTACGGAGGACATTCCGCACAACATTATGTTCCAGCGTTCCGACCGCAATAAAAAAGCAGATAATGTCTTAACTGATGATAACGACAGGAGGAAAAATATGTCTGATACAAACGATACCCAAATAAGAAATGACGAGGACATCAAAAAACTTCTCGCGTCCAAGCTTACCGCCGCTGCGGATAAAATAAACCTTAACGCCGACAACTGGAAGGCTGTCAACGAAATTCTAAGGATGTTCGAGGACATTGCCGACGGCAAGGTCAATAACTCTGACCTTGACCGTCCGGCAGGTCTTAATGACGGCATTGCGCCGTCATTGGAAGAACACGGTCACGGCGGCATTGAGGAAGCGTTCAGGTCGTTTTCTTCCGGTGAGTCACTTTTCGCTCTGAGCAACTACGAGCAGTTCTACGACAACCTTCTCGACGGCGGAATCGTTGACGCTGATGACGAGGTGCTGCTTGTCACAAGGAGCGAGGCTGAATCCCTCGGACTCAAGCTTAGAAAGAACGCGCAGAACGTCGTCATGGTGCATGACCCCGACGAGAACCATGAATACAGCTGGGAGGAGAATTATTATCATATCTCCGACATTGAGAACCAGGACAGGGTTCTGGAGCTTTGCCTTGAGAAAGGCTACAGATACAAGCCCGTTCCGGCAAAGGACACGGTTCAGGAACATGTTCATGAGAATCCGGTCTCCATGAGAACGCGGTCTTTTTTTTCCGGTTCCTCTATCGGGAGCTTCGACGGCGGCGAGTACAATAGTTTCGTCAAGAATCTTACAAGGCGCAATTTTATCGGCAACGAGGACCAGATTTATCTTCTCTCCGAGAAGGACGCGGAGAAGCTTGATCTCCGCATCAACGAGGACGCTGAATTCCTGCTTTCCAAGGATAATCCGCCGGTCAAATATTACCACGTCTCTGACGTTAAGAACCAGGACAGAGTAGAGCGGCTTTGCAGGGATAACGGCTACAAGTACAACCCGCTTCCGGAGCCGCTTCCCGACCTCAAGCTCGACAAGATAGCGATGATAGTCAACGGCAAGCTTCAGGAATACGACCATCTCATGCTTTATTCAATGGACGGCACTTCATACACTTTCGGGGACGCGAACTCCTTCCTCAACGACAGCTCCAAGCCGGGAAGGTTCGTCACGATGGAGAAGGACAAATTCGAGAAAATCAGGCAGGCTTCGCTTAAAGCCGAGATTCGTCCCATGCGCGGAGTGGACGAGCAGGTCTTCATCACGACACAATATGATGACTTTTTTAAATGCCGCGCGAACAACCACCTTAATTTCCGGCACAACCTTGAGGTTCTTAGCCGGAAGGAGGCTAACTCGCCCATTGACGCGATTAAAATCGCCCAGAACCTTATCAACACCATGACACCGGCGGAGCAGGCGGAGACAAAGAGGACTCTCAGCCTCTACAAGCGCAGGGACCAGACGTTCAACCAGCTTATTGTCGATTTCTACCATGAGGGAGTGGAGAAAGTGCCCCTCAACAAGGATTATGTGCTTAAATACCGTAGCGACAAGCTGATAAAACCGTACAACGACGTAATTTCCCATCCGGGAAAGAAAATCGAGGCTGACCGTAGTCTCGTCTACACCGTGGACGGAGAGAGGCGCGACATGAACCTTGAGGTAGGGCAGACCCTTCATGGCATAAAGTTCGATACGCAGAAACTTTTCGGGAAAGGCAAGGAATCCATGAGCCTCGACAACCTGCAGGTCATATCAGCCTCAAAGGAGAGCAATTCCGTGACTCTCATGGACCCTGAGAAGAACACCTATATAGAGGTGAGGCGCGACATGCTCCTTGAGCAGTACAAGACACAGGTCGAGAACGAGATGAAGCGGAGCCGGAGCCAGACGCAGAGCGTCGGCAACGAACGCCAGGACATCGAGCGTAACCGTAGCCGCCGCCATGACATTGACCTTACGAGGTCATAAAAAAATCCGGCGCGTATAATGCGCCGGATTCAGCCTTGATCATTTATTTATCCTCAGAACGTTCCTGTCGCAACGTTGCGGCAGATTATCCCCTTAAAAACGGAATTATATTCAGTACCTCATGCAGGATAAGCAGTCCGCACAGTACGATTACTATTATGTCCTTCTTCTCAAGCTTTCCGCTGTTCACGGCGTGCTTGGCGGCTTTCGACGCTTCCTTGCTGCATTCTTTGAGGAAATCGACGCATTTGTCCTTAATCTCTCCGAATGCTTTCTGCGTTATGTCCAGAAGGCTCTTGTTCATATCAGTCTGCTGTTTCTGCATATAGACTTTTACGTCTCTCACGGTCCTGTTTATCTCGGCTACGTTGCTTTTTCTGAAGTCATTTAGGTTGTTCTCCAGTTTCTCGTCAATTCCGTTGTATGACGATATCCGCTCGTCTATGTTCTGCTTTATTTCCTCAAGCTTCTCGCTGAAAACCGCGTACTCTTGCTCCTGCCGTCCTTCGAGATTGTCCGTCACTTCCTCCAGTTTCTTTACGGTAAGGTTCAGCGTATCCTTCTCGTTGGCGAGCTGCTGCTCAAGGAGCGTCACCTGTCGCGACAGTTCGTTCGACCGGATTTTTTCGTTCAGGTAGCTTACGTAGTTGAATTCCTCGGTCGTCTTCTCAAGCAGTCTGTCCACCTTCTTGGTGAATACGTCGAAGTACTGTATTATCTCGGTCTTGAACTTCTCGTCCTTGTTGGCTTTGTCAGCTATTACCTGGTTGAATGTGTCTTTGACCGATTCTACGGTCGTTATTTCCTCGACCAGACGGTCGAGTGTCTCCTGCAGAAGGAAAAGCTCTTCCGTCTTGACCTCTGATGTCTGGACGGCAGGCAGGGTAGGGAGCTGCCTTTTTATGCCGTCCATTTATCCGTTCCTCCCGGAAGGAGATCTGACCTGGTTGCCGTTCAGCCACCATTCCTCAACGTCGTCCAGCAGGTCTATTATCGCAGGCTCGTTCTCACGGTGGAGCTTCCCGTTCTCGAAGTATTCGTAGTGAGTTCCGTCAGTCTTTTCGACCGCCGGAAGTACCTCTCCGTTCTCGCCTTTCTCGTTGTTCAGTAGTCCGTCCTTGTACCTTAGAATCCAGTCTTCAACAAAGTAAGTTCCTTCGGCAAGGTCGCCGTTCTCTAATATTACTACCCGTCCGTTGTAATCTTTCATTGTCTTCATTCGATACCTTCCTTTTTCTTGAGCTGCCAGTCTCCGTTAAGCTCGTTAATCGCGAGTATCTCCTCAGCCTCGCTTTTATTCTCCTTCGCCTGCTCGATTGCGGCGGAGGATATTTTCTGGTAGAAGTCCATGAGGATTGAACTTCCCGTCCGGTCTATCTCGTCGTACAACGTACCGAATTCTTCCCGGCTCATTTCCAAGCAGAAAGTCATTTCGCTTCTCCTTTCGGTTCGATATATTTCACGATGTCAGCCGCGATGTAGTACCTCGGTTCCTTTGTTCCCTTTGTCGATAGCTCGCCGCGCACGATGACCGGCTTTCCAACCTTCATGTACGGGAATATGCTCGTAGCCGCCTCTTTCTTGAAATTCACTTCGATGAACAGTGATTTCTTCCTGCTGAACGGCACTCCTGTGTCCATCATGATGAATTTCATCATGGGAGTCTCCTTGCCGTCCGCCTCTTTGAGTAACTCCATCTTAGCGTCGGAAAATACTGTTCCGTCTATCGTAATGCTGTTCATAACACCACATCCTTCATATAAATTTTATCACGAGGAAAACCGCAGCCTCAAGGCAGGAGAAGACTATCAGCTTCGTCCATGCCTTTCTCTGCCAGTAGAATCCGTCCCATGAGCCGTATCTCTTTAGATATTCCGCTATGAATATCACGATTCCGGCTATTGCGGCTACTGCCAGGGCGACCGGCAGCGTCATGTACGGCTTTATGAACCGCACGAAATCCGCCAGTCCCTCTTTGGCTTCCTCCGCGTATTCCCCGGCTTTCTCGGTCAGCTCTTCCAATTACGGTTCTCCGTAGCCTTCCACGTACATGTCCGGCGTTATGTCAGGGTCCACGTACGGCTCAACTTCGCCGTCCGCCTGTCCGCCTTCCTTTCCGTTTACCGGCATCGCGCCGAGGTTTATTTCCTTGACTCTTACCGCAATCTGGCTGTACGTCTTTCCGTCCTTCTCGTACCTGTCCTGCGACAGGAATCCGAGAATCTTTACGTTCCGTCCTTTCGTAAGGTATGGAGTCATCTTCTCTGCGTATGAGCCGAAAATAGCCGTGTTGAAAAAATCTACCTTCGGCTCATATCCGCCGTCCGCGCCCTTTCTGTAGCCGTTGACTGCGAGGGAGAAATTTGAGACTTTCTTCCCGTTTTTGTCGCTAAGCTCGGCATCCTTTACGAGCCGTCCTTCAAGAATAAGATAATTAACGTCTGCCATCATGTCCTCCTTTATTTGATGATGTCCAGTTGTATCAGCACTCCGTAGCCGCAGAGCGCGCCGATGACCGTCCACGCGGCTACGCGGAACAGGAACATCAGTTTTCCTACCGGATCTTTTGACCGGTAGCTTTCTTTCATATCGTCAATCATTTCCTTTGCGGGTCCCAGGGGTCCCTTATAGCGAGGCTTCTCCTCGTCGCACCATCCGAAAAGCTCCCTGTAGTCCTTCTGACCTTTTTCTTCGTTCATACGGCTTCTTCCTTCAGTCCGTATTCTTCGTCCTTTATGCCGTATTTGTGGTATATCCGGACAAGCTCGTCTGTGAGTTCATCAAGCGTCTCTTTGTCCGCGAAAACTCCAGCCTTTTTGTATGTTTCCGAGCATTTCTCTTCGTAATCCGCCATTTCTTTCCTGAATTCCGCCTTTTTCCCGGCTGGCAGGCTGAAAACCTGCCTCTCAACATTTATAAGCTTCTCGTCTCCGTAGTACATGAAATCGAAGTCACAGGCGGAGCATTTATTTTCCCCCGCGTCGTTCTCCATACCGCAGACAGGACATATTATGACTTTTCTTCTTTCTGCCCGGTTTCTCCGCTCGTAGTCGAACAGCAGGGCGGGGGAAAGGCTCATTTTGTAGAAGAGGTTGGGGAGGGATTCTGGCTTCTTTTCCGCCGCCCGTTCGAATGCGTAGTCAACGTATTTCTCTTTGTCAGGAACGTCCTTGATGAAATCAAGCAGCTTTGACGCATAGTTATCATCAAGCGGGTACATCCCGCCGAATTTTTCAGTTATATAGTCTTTGATTTCTTCTTCTTCTGTTTTTCCGGTTTCCTGTCCGTGATTTTGTTTTTCAGAAGAAGTAGTAGTATCAAATTTATTATCTATTAGTTTATTGGGTCTAAATTCTTGACCCGTGGCGGGTCTAAATTCTTGACCCGTACGGGTCAAATTTCCTGACCCGTCGTCATTTTCACGGGTCAAGTTTCTTGACCCGTCATTTTCCGTGAAAAGCGTGTTTTCTGACCAGAATTCAGCGTTTTCAGCCGTTTTTTCAGCTTTTTCCGACAATTTTTCCGAATTTTCAAAGTCTTTTTCTCTATATTCTCCATTCTTACGAGTCAGGTTTTCTGACCCGCAGGACGATTCACGGGTCAAGTTTCCTGACCCGTCGGTTCCGTTTACGGAAGGATTTCCGGGAGGAATTATCTCGAAGCAGTTCTTGTACAGCTGGAGCCGGGATATGGCGGTGTAGTACAGGCTGTAATGAACACATCCGTGCGCGTTTTTGTCCTTCAGGGTCGTTCTGTAGCTTTTGACATCCTTTTTTACTACAAGCTCTTTGTTCGTGAGGCTCTGCAGGACGGAGAGTACTGTCTCCTTAGACAGGTTCGTGTTCTCCATGATGTATTTCGTCGAACCGTAGAAATAGGATTTTCCGTCCTGGCAGAAACCGTGTATAAGCGCGTACACAATAAGCTCGTTACCTTTGAGCTTTAGTTCCTTGACCATCCATGATTGAATCGTTATGTAGCTTCCGGGTTCGTTTTGCATCATGCGCTCCTTTTTTTATATGTCGTTGACAAACCTACAGGCTCACCAGAGCCTCTATGACAACGGATAGCCTTTCGTTGAGGGCTGTTATGGTCTTCTCAAGCCTCGTCTTTTCTTTCTCAAGCTTCTCCCGCCTGTCCTCCGGCTTTTTCTGCAATGCCTGAACGGCATGTTTCAGCTGCTCGACCGTTTTACCGTCCTCGACCGCCGTCTCAGCGGCATCCTTTATGTCCGTTGGTTTGTTCGTCGTTTTCGACAATACTTCCTGAATATCCTGACCTATGTCCTCTTTTACGACCGCGCTCGCTCGTATGCATTTCTCCGCCGTCGCTTTCTGCATCCTGATGTCGTGCGTGAGAACGTCCTCGAACCTCGTTCCTTCCTCTTCCGATATTCTGTGTATCTCTTTGAGGACGGAGCCGAGCTTCTTTTTAAGTCCTGCTATCTCCCTGTCTATCTGCTTGGCTTCGTCTATGAGCCGCGTGAGCTTTTCAGAACGCTTACGGACATAAACTCCCTGTTTCACCGCAATTTCGAGTAGGTCATCCATCTTTGACCAGAAAGCGGAGTCATGTTTCGTCCTTTTTGATTCGCTGACAGCCTTTCTTTCATCCGCGGCAGTGAGCAGATGGTGAGTGTATTCATGTATAGCCGTGTAGACAAGGGAATTCTCATTTGTGAAATTCTTGTTGTGGAGTAAAATTTCATGCGTGGCGGGTCTGTACAAGCCGTTTACCGCCTTGCTTGCCTTTCCTGTCATAGTAACGGTGAAATCTACGTCCGTTTTCTCTATTCTGAGCAGAAGCTGCTTAATCTGTTCGTTGTTCATTTTCTTCTCCTTCCTACGCCGTCATTTCCTTTAGTATCTGGCTGAACATAGCCCTCGCGAAATTCGGCGGCACTGCGTTTCCTATCTGCTTCACGACATCGACCTTCGTTCCGGTGAAAACGTAGTCTTCCGGGAATCCGGTAGCCGCCGCAAGCTCCTTCGGCTGAAGCATCCTGAATCCCAGCTCCACGCTGTTACTGTCCGTCCCGACAAGGGCATACCTGTCCTTCGTCGTAAGGGTGGGAACAGGAGCGTCAAGCGGCACGGCGTGACCGTTTCCGTAGTACTGTATCAGCATAGGGGAGACAAGGCAGTGCTCCTGCTTCGTACATATAGTTGACAGCGGCTCCGTGAGCTTACGGTTCCGCTGTCTCGCCGATGTCTGGCAGATAGCGGATATAAAAGGCTCGACGATTCCGTACCTGTTCGAGCAGTCAAGCGTCGGTAGCGGTTCTTCTATAGTATGGACGCGCTTGTTTCCTTTATTGTACCGGCACAGGAACGGAGTTATCAGCATGTGGTGCGCTCCGCTGCATGATATTGTCGAAAGCGGTCTGTCTAGGCTCTCAGCCGTCGAAGTTCCGTACAGCTTTGCTATGAACGGTACTGCGGCATCGCCCCAGAACTCTTTCATTCCGTACTCAATCCGCCGCAACGTTGCGGCGGCGAGAGGCTTTTTCCTCTTGCTTATAATCTGGCTCGGTATCGACCAGTCTATTATCTCCGACGCGCTCCGCCAGTCGGGGAGCAGCATGTCTCCGCCTTTGACGTTGGTCGGTTCAGGCCAGATTATCCGTTTCCCGCAGTCCTTTCGTACCGCCTGTATGAAAAGCCTTCTTCTTGACGTTGGCGCGCCGTAGTCAGCCGCGCACAGGACTCGCCAGTCAACTACGTAGTTCAACGAGCGGAGTCCGGCTATGAACGCCCTGAAAGTGCGTCCCTTACACTCCGCTATCATCCTGCCGTTCTGGTCGAGAGGTCCCCATGTCCTGAATTCCGGTACGTTCTCGATGATTATTCTTTTCGGTCTCAGTTCCTCGGCGAACCGTATAACTTCCCATGCCGGGCTTCTCATGTCCTCGGAGCGGGGTTTACCGCCCCTTGCGGAAGAGAAGTGCTGGCATCCCGGACTTGCCCACATCAGGTCAGTGTCGCGTGAGGCGGCTAGGGTATGCGGTTCTATGTGCTGTACGTTCTCGCACCTGTGTTCGGCGAACGGATAGTTCTTCGCATGTGTCTCTATCGCGCGCTCCCAATGGTTGATCGCGCTCATGTTCACCTCGAAATCATATTCCTGCGCGGCTTCGATAAGCCCTGTGGATTCTCCGCCGCCGCCGCAGAACATGTCAACGATATTAAGCTTCTCCATGCTTATGCTCTCTTGCTCACCAGAATGAAATGCGTGTCAACGCAATGGTTCCGCATACCGTCTGAGTCTCCGCAGATGTCGGAGAAAAAGCACTGTGAGCAATCGTGTCCGGGAATCGTCATGTATATCTCGGTACAGCCGTTTTCGCCGTCAGCCGTAAGTTTCTCATACTGCTCGAATACAAGCCTTCCGTTAGTTATTCTCATCCTGACTCTCTCCTTTTTTCACGAATTTCCTGATTTCTCTGACGGTCAGGATATGACCGTCAGAATTGTCGGTGATGTGGTGGTATGCGATTTCATCCCGCGTTTCATCAAGTACATAATCATTTTCCGAAATATCAATATAAACGTGCCCATTTTTGTCTGCTTGGAATGAGTCGCACATTATTTCCTCATCAATCCGGTTATAAACAGAATACCTATACTGGTGCTTCTCAAGGATTGCTTTCCTTTGCTCAAGGTATTTCTTTTTCAGGGCTTTGAGCTTGCTTCGTGGCTCCGTGTCCGTATTGAGTGCCGAAAGAAATAACAAAACAGAGCTTATAACAGCTGCTATAAATTCTATAAACCACAGTAAAACTCTTGAACTTCCATATTCTTCGGGATTTGGATGCGTTATTGTCACTATAAATAGAAATGTTAAGGCATATACTATGGCTAGTATCAGCAAATTCCTTTTGTTTAAAAAACCTGATTCTCTTTTTACCCGCTCGTCATCGTAGTAATCAAGCACTTCCATCTTCTATTCTCCTGTTTTCACAAACTTACGGATTTCTCTGACGGTCAGGATATGACCGTCAGAATTGTCTGTGATGTGGTGGTAACCAACTTCCATAGGCTTTTCAAGGACATAATTATCTTCCGAAGCATCGATATAAACGTGTCCGTTTTCGTCAGCATAGAATGAGTCGCACATTATTTCCTCATCAATCTCATCCATGAATGAAAAGCCTTTGTACACAGAATACTTGTATTGGTGCTTCGCAAGGATTTCTTTCCTTTTCTCAAGATATTCATTTTTCAGGGCTTCGAGTTTGCTTCTTGGTTCCACGTACGTATTGCGCGCCCATAGAAAAACACAAACGGAGAGAACAGTACCTGCAAAACATCCTATAAACCATAATAAAACTTTTGAACCTTCATATTGCTCTGCTGCATTTGGACATGTTATTATGGAAAACAATATAAATAATGATGTATAGACTATGGCTGTTATCCGCAAATTCCTTTTGTTGAAAAAACCGGATTCTCTCTTGACCCGCTCGTCGTCATAGTAATCAAGTATTTCCATTTCTTATTCCCCCTGCGCGAAATCAATGTCGCCGATGTCGAATCCGTCATCCGTATCCGGTTCGGTATCAGTAGCATCATCTTCTGCTTCTTCTACAGGAAGCTCGTTGTAGTCCGTCAGGTTCTCGTCCCTGATGATTTCGTTTCGGAGGGTAGTGTAGTAGCCCATTCCTTTCTCGTCAGGCTCGAATGTGTCAAGAAAATCCTTCGTCAGCTCGCTCGTGCAGAAAACAGCCTTGTAGATGCTTTTCGCCGTGGCGTTCTTGAGCTTCTGGCAGAGGACGTAATTGACCGCTTTGACGAAACCTTCGACAAAGCCGCTCTCATACGCCTCGTGGCGTTCCTTCGTACGCTCAGAGTCCTCTTTTGCCGACATTTTGTAGGTCGGACGCTCGATGTGGTCGGAATGGTCGCTTATTGAGAGTCCTTTCGGGTCTCCGCTCGTGTCTTCGAGCGCGTCAGAGATTGTCTCCGTATCGTCGTTGTCGTCGTCAGAATCGTCCGCATATTCCGTAGGCTCGGCAGTCCATCCGGTGGCGTTACCGCTTTCCTCGCTGTCTTCTTTCTTTTCCTTCTTCTTCGGATGGTTTTCTTTGTAGATTTTGTTTATACTCTTTGCGCCGGACGCTATCTCTTCTTTCTGCTCGTCAGTCGCATCGTTGATTACGGACAGAGCCTGCTGTACTTTCCGCGCGGAAATACCTAGCGTATCGGCTATTACCTCGGATTTCCGCCCGATGCAGTTCTGAACGTATTCAGTTCCCATCAGTTTTTCGATATTGTCGATAAGCTCCTGCTCGGAAAGGTTGCGTCTGTCCACCTGTAGATGAAGCGCGTACATGTACGCCTCGTCCTGTGTCTCGAACTTATGTTCGAAGTAGGGGAGTATCTTGATTCCGGCGGCTCTGGCGGCGGCTACGCGCGTATAACCGTCAAAAAGATATTTGTGCGGAATTTCGTCCGCGCCTGTTGTAATCCAGATGTGAACCGGCTGAGAAGCGTCAAATCCGTCTTTCTCCATGCTCTTCGTGATTCTTTCGAGAAGCACCGGGTCTATTTTGTAAAGTTCCTTGAAGAACGGATGTTCCTCAATTTCATCTATGCTGATGTTTTTCGACAGTTTTAATCCGCTCGTAGCGAGCGGCATATTGTTTAAGTTTATTAGTTTAGCCATCTTTCACGCCTCCGTTAAAATTTTTCCACAGCCTGGGTTTTATGCTCCGTGTCTATCATGTCCACAAGCTCGTTAATTACCTTTGCCAGCCGTTTGTTGCCGATAGCCCTAGAATTTATTGACAATGGGTCATCCGATATGGTGTATGCGTCCATAGTCGGAGTCCTCGGTATTTTTACAGGCAGGAAATTGTCGAAATTGCTCTCGAAAACAGGCGCGAGCTGGCTCTGCCGAGCGGTCGGGAAATTCTCGTGCGCATATTCCCATTTGTTGTAAATGAGATACCAATTCGGCACTTTTTCCTCAAGCTCGTCATATAGCTTGGTTCTAAGGTAAGCTGTCGTAGAAAGAGTGAATTTAATCGGCGCGACAGGGGTAAAAATTAGGTCTGCCGTATAAAGCGCGCTTATCGTATGGTTGTCATACGTCGGCGCCGTATCGATGATAACGTAGTCGTATTCACCATCAACTTGTGAAATAACTTTGCTTAGTGTCTTTGTGTCAATCGTTCGTATTGATGATAGATCCAATGAAGACGGTATTAAGTCAACATTTTCTTTTCTCGTTGCTATTATATTGGACCTGGCATCTTTACGAGTTAAAGCTAGGAAGATATTCTTCTCGATACAGATGTTCTCTATATTTTCTATACCAGAAGAATAATACATACTCGTAGAATTATTTGGGTCTAAGTCTACTACGAGTACCTTGCAGCCTCTTGCTGCAAGGTTGTTACCCATCAAAATTGTCAGTGTCGTTTTTCCGTCGCCGCCTTTTAGCGTCGATACAGTAATTTTTGTTGCCATTAAAACTCCTTCGATTTTTTATCCGGACGTTCTGTTTTCTCCGTCTGCCCATTTTCGAAAATTTTGTCCGTCCGGATAAAAAAAATGCCGAGGGAAAAGGTCCTTTCTTTTCTTTTCCCACGGCAAAAAATTCAGTCACTTTATTATCAGGTGACCGTGACAACGAAAGGACGAAATTTCTCACGGTCATCTCATTTTTCAGCCGGCGCAAGATTGCGGCTTTTTTTTGCGCTATAAACTCCTTTTGATTTGTCTCAATTATATATCCTTATATGGCTGCATGTCAAATTTATCTCTTTGTATAGCAAATAGTTACTATAGTTTATTTTTATACTACTTCCGATAATGTATATACTGTCTACCATAATGTTATCAAAACTCTTTTTGCGCATCGAAACCCATGTAATAACCCCGAACACGGAGCCGCCATTACAAAAAATCGCATACCGCCTCATTTACGACGCGGCAAGCGTTTCAAGCTTCTCGCGAATGAAAATGCTCTTTTCCTTAAGCCCGATTTTACCAGTCATCATTATCATCATATTAGGCTTAAGCGGATCGAGTTTTATCGCGCCGCCGCTTTCTTTTATCAGGCGTAGAACTTTATCAACAGAAATCTTGGAAACTTGAGCAAACTCAATCTGAACTTTTCCAGCACGTTCTTTTAATACAGCAATATTAAGTTTTCTACAGATAATACGGATTTCGGCGAGCGCGAGCAAACTGTAAACTTCATCAGGAATCGGGCCAAAACGGTCCTCTAGCTCGCTATAAACGCGCTCAAGCTCTTCTTTCGTAGAAATAGAGGCAATTTTCTTGTAAATTTCCATCTTTGTCTGAGAACTTTTAATATAAGAATCCGGAATAAATCCAGTATATTCAAGTTCAAGAAGAACTTCATTTTCCGGTTCGTAATGCTCATCAGAAAGCTTCTGAATTGCAGTTTCAAGAAGACGCAAATACATATCGAATCCCACAGAATAAACATCGCCCGACTGATCACGACCAAGCAAATTTCCGGCTCCACGGATTTCCATATCTTTCATAGCGATTTTAAAACCACTACCAAGTTCCGTAAAATCGCTTATAACTTGGAGACGCTTCATCGCAACCTCAGAAAGCGCACGATTTTCAGGATAAAATAGATACGCATATGCTTTTCTGTCGCTACGACCAACGCGTCCACGAAGCTGATACAGCTGTGAAACGCCGTACATATCGGCTCTGTCAATAATTATTGTGTTTACGTTCGGAATATCGATGCCGTTTTCAATAATTGTCGTCGCAACAAGCACATGGAAACCACCCATTTTGAAGCGGCGGAAAATATCGTCCAGTTCCTGTGAAGACATTTGACCATGCGCAACATCTATAAGCATTTCAGGAACGAGTTTTTCAAGCTTTATTCGAACTTCGTTCAAATCTTCAACGCGGTTATGAAGATAGAAAACTTGTCCGCCCCGCTCTACTTCGCGCCTTATTGCGGCCGCTACCCTATCGTCATTATAGCCATCAATGACCGTCTCTATAGCCTGTCTGTTCTGCGGCGGCGTCGTCAAAAGGCTCATATCACGGATTTTCAAAAGACTCATGTGCAGCGTACGCGGAATCGGCGTTGCGCTCATCGCAAGTGAATCGACATTAGTTTTCATCACTTTTAGGCGCTCCTTGTCTTTTACGCCAAAACGCTGTTCCTCATCGATAATCATAAGGCCCAAATCCTTAAAAACGACGTCCTTTTGAATGATTCTATGAGTTCCGATAAGAATGTCCACCTCGCCCTTTGAAAGCCGTTCCAGAGTCTTTTTTTGCTCTGCTGGAGGTATAAAACGCGATAGCTGAGCGATACGAACCGGGAAATTCTCAAATCGATTTATACAAGACTCGTAATGCTGCTCGGCAAGAAGCGTTGTCGGCGCAAGAAAAGCGACTTGCTTACCGCCCATAACAGCCTTGAACGCAGCCCGCATTGCCATCTCTGTCTTTCCGTAACCGACATCACCGCAAATGAGTCTGTCCATCGGAACAGGCTTTTCCATATCTTCTTTAATCTCTTTAGCAACTGTTATTTGGTCATCTGTTTCTGTGTACGGGAAAGCCGCCTCGAATGCGGTCTGCCATTCTGTATCTTTCGGGAACGCGAATCCACGCGCCGCTTTCCGCTTTGAATAAAGCTGTATAAGCTTTTCTGCCAAATCCTCAACAGACTTTTTGACTTTGTTTTTACGGTTTTCCCAGCTTTTTGAGCCAATCCTGTCAAGGCGCGGCGCATCACCTTCATTACCAATGTAACGCTGTACAAGGTTTACCTGCTCTATCGGGATGAAAACAGTTTCTTCTTCGGCATATTCAAGCTTGATGTAGTCGCGCTCATTGCCCATGGCGCGCACACGCTCAATGCCCAAAAATCGCCCTATTCCGTAATTTACGTGTACAACGAAGTCTCCTTGGTTAAGCTCGACGAATGTGTCAATAACTGAGCTTTTTGCGTGTTTGACAGAATGCGGAACGTGCTTTCGTCTTCCGAAAATCTCGTTTTCCTGTATTACGCATATTTTAAGTTCTGGAATACCAAATCCAGCTGAAACCGGCAGCGGTACGATATGAAGGAATTCTTCGTTACGAGCATCCTTAAGATGTATAAATTCGTGCAACAATTCGCTAATTCTAAGTGCCTGATTGTCGCTTTCTGCAAAAATAAACAGTTCCCAGCCGTCTTTCCACAAGCTTTCTATCGTTTCTTTAAGATAGTTTATGTTTCCAAAAAAACTATGAGGCGGGTCGCAATCAAGCTTTAAACGCTCCGAATCCGTAATGTTATTTCCTGATATTGTGCGGAAATAAACTGACTTATCTTTATTATGTTTTAATGAATCAAAAGGAATAAGGATTTTCTGAGGGGTTGGAACAGGTCGCTCAAGACGCTCTTTTCTGTACAATCCCAAATATTCGCGGTCAAAACTTTCCTGTGCATTATCAAGACGGTCGTAGTCGAAAAACAAAAGCGGCGTATCTTCATCAATATAATCCAAAACGGTATAAAGCCTGTCAAAAACGAGCGGATAAAGAAGTTCCTCGCCTTCTGTTTCGTGGTTGGCATAAAGTTCAGTCAGCAAAGTGTCGCATCGCTCCTTAAATTTCTCTTCATCCGCGACCGGTACGCTACCTGTCTCATTCTGCCCGACTACCGGCGAAAAAAGCGGCTCCAAAGCCGGTTCAAGCTCATGAACCATTTCATCCGTCCAAATGACTTCTTTCATCGGGTAAATTATAAGTTCATCGAAACTTTTATCAGTTGACTGCGTTTCTGGATTAAAGCTTTTTATATGCGATATCGTGTCAAAATCAAACACGATGCGGTGCGCGTACTCTTCACCTGGCATAAAAATATCAAGAACCTCTCCGCGAAGCGTAAATTCGCCCCTTACAGTTACACGCGGAACTCTTGTATAACCATGCTCCGTAAGCATTTCCGAAAGCTTTATCGGGTCAAAATCAGTTCCTTTTTTTAATGAAAAAACAAGATTTCTTTCATAATCGGGCGCAGGTACTGGCGTTTGAAACGCTCTTTGCTGCATTACAAAAACTCGCGGATGATCGCATTTGGTACACAGTTTGGCAAGCACGGAAGCTCTTTCTCCAAAAATAATAGAACCTTTTGCGGCGGCTCTATACGGAACCGTTCCCCACCATGGAAGGACAAGTATCTCTATCGAATCATCGCAAGTCTGTATGTCGGTGCAAATATCTTGTAATTCTTTCAGAGTCGGAACGACAATTGCTATATCTTTTTTAACTGTATGAATATATTCGGCGACAATAAACCCAGCGAGACTTCCCTGCACGCCTTCAATTTCACAAGTTTCTGTTCCAATTTTTCCGACTATGTCTTTGACTGAACTCCAAGAGGAAATCTTCTTCTGTAATAAAGTTGATAAGGTATTCATTAGTTTTTTCCGATAATAATAATGAACCTGTTTAAAATAAACGAAAAGCGTTACTAACAGGCTCCGAAAGCTCATTATACAAGAGGATGTATTGTGAAACACAAATTTATAACAATTATATCTGTTTTTGTAATCTTTGCACAGACTATTTTTGCAGCTGATTATTACACAACTCAGGCTGCTAAGTATGACGGAATTGAAGTTTCCATCCGTTATTATAACAAAACTGTTTATTATCCAGACGGAACGGATGATAACCCTATAAATGTTCATATAACGATTGCCAACAAAAGCACGGATACATTCCGTTTTAAGCTTTCTGACGACAGAATGTTCAGCATAGATTTCAATGCTTTTACAGCACGGAATGCAAAGCTTGAACAGCAGATGGAGCTCACTAGAAAGCGCACGACAAGCCGCACCGTTTATTTTAGGGAAATTACTCTTGAAAGCGGCGAAGAATATTCTTTTACCGAAAACTTGAAAGATTACATTAAAATTGAAACTCCTGCAGTTTATTATTTTGAAGTAAACTTTTACCCGGAACTTTATAAATCAAAACAGAACTTTATCGTTTCTAACCGTTTGAGCCTTGATGTAAGATCTGCGCCTACTGTAGTTTCTTCAAAAGTAAGCGTATCAACGGCAAGCGCAGAGATTCTTAAGCCTGAACCAAAGTCTCCTGATAAAGTTGTTGAAGAGACGATTATAGCCCGCCAGAGAGATTTGTGGGATTACTTCTTCCTTTATTTTGACGTAGAACAGATGTTTATGAACAATGATGCGCGCGAGCAACGCTACAGAAACGCATCTGAAGAAGAACGCATAAGAATGATTGAAAACTACATAGCAACTCTTATGCAGGACAGAATCGATACTGATATAGTTGCAATCCCGGAAAGTTTCTTTATTGAAAAAACGGAATACAGCCAGACGGAAGGTTCTGTTACTGTTCTTGAATGGTTTAACGAAGAGACATTCACTCGCCGCAAGCGCTATACATATTATGTACGCCAACGTGACGGTATTTGGCAAATCTACAACTACGACGTAACTAACTTGGAGTCAGAATGATAGCTTTACTTATTTCTGGTTCACAGGATGAATATCGCTCGATAAAATCTGCTCTTGAAGAAAAAGATTATAGCGTTGTTCAATATGACAATTTTTTGAAAGCATACGATAATCTTGAGGAAATTCACCCGGATGTAATCGTCGTTAGTGCGCAGGATTATCCACGTCATTGGAAGATAATCGCATCAACGGCGAATTTCCGCCTTTCAAAAAGAGTCAAAACTATTGTCCTCGTTAACCAGGAATTTTCTGACGAAAAAGAGATTGGAGCTCTCCCCGTCTGTAGTTTTACGTATGATTCCGAAGAAAACTTTGATAAGCCCTTGTTTTTTGAAGTATTAAACTCATCGGAGAGTCAAACAGCCTCCAAAATCAATTATAACGAATATTTTGATGAAGGCGATTTTCCTGCTCCTACAGTACAAGAACTTCTTTCAAACTCTACCGATGATTATATTTCAACAGGCAGTAGTAATTGTAATTTTGTATATATGAATCCTTCTGTAATGAGCATAATAACAGGAAAAGTCATTTCATTCGTTTATCCGGAAATTTGCTTTTTGCCGGACAGAAAAGAAGGCTTCGAATCTGTCTATATTGGGCAGATTCTTGATGACTGCTCGCTTAAAACAGAAATTGGGTTAAGCTCCGTAAAAACATGCGTAACTGACATTTCTGACACAATTACGATGCATATTTGTTAGGGATATTATGGCAATGGCTGCAAAAAAGAAACAGGCTAAGTTTTTCTGTGAATACTGTGACTCCGAAGTACCAATAAATGCAAGATTCTGTCCTAAATGCGGTCATTTTTTTCTTGCTGTACGCTGCCCTGCTTGCGGTAAAACAGGCGATCAGGATGAATTCACGAATGGTTGCCCACAATGCGGCTATGCGTTTAATGGTGAGCCAATAAAAAAGTCTGGACCCGCAAAAACAGCTTCCAGCAAAAATCTCTTTCCGAAACACGATTCCCGTTCTTATACAGGCACAACTTCTTCAAAAAAACGAAGTGACGATGCTCTCCCACCCTGGATTTATATTGCCACGCTCGCAGGATTCGCAATCGTCCTGTTAACACTTGTAATGCTTTCGAATAAATAAAAAAAGCTGCCCGATTCTGATTCGGACAGCTTTTTTTGTTGGGCATACAGCCCATACAAAAGTTTGTGTCTACTCTTTTACACCACCAATCGTCATACCTACTACGAAGTATCTCTGAACGAAAGGATAAACTATAAGAATAGGAACTGTAGCTACAATCGTGATTGCAGAACGGATACTTATAGGTGTAACCGCATTCGACAGCGCACCACCAGAAGCCGCTGTAACAGCCATTGCGTTTGCATCACTTGCGGATGCGCTCTGGTTCTGGCTCGCCTGCAGGATAGACATCAATACGTATTGCAATGAATGAAGATTTGGCTTAGATGAACAGAACAGGTATGTGTCAAACCAGCTGTTCCATGCACCTACTGCTGTAAACAACGAAACCATTGCTATGGACGGCACGATAAGCGGCATAATGATACGCATGAAAATCTTGAACTCATTCGCACCGTCTATACGCGCAGACTCAACAAAACTGTCCGGCAATCCCTGGATATATGTACGAATAAGAATAAAGTTGAATATATCTACAAGACACGGAACGATATATACAGCATAAGAGTTAAGAAGACCAAGGTTCTTCATAAGCATATAACCCGGAATAATACCAGCGTTTATATACATTGATATAACAAGAATCGAAGTAAGAGGCCGTCTTAATATATATTCTTTACGGCTTAACGCGTAAGCAAGAATAGATGTACAGAAAACGCACAGAACAGTCTGAAGAATAGTACGTGTTACGGAGATAACACCTGCATTGTAAATTCTGTCCGTTCTGAACAGGTTTCTGTAGTTTGTCCAAGTGAACTTTCTTGGCCATAACTTTATTCCGCCTTTAAGCGAGTCTAGACCTTCGTTCAAAGAAATTGCAATTGTATTCCAGAACGGATACACAGTTACAATAACTACGAATATAAGGGTAAGATAAATTATTGTATCAAAAATAAAGTTAGCTGTCTTTGTCTTTCTTTGAGCGGCAGCATATGACTCAAGTCTTTTCTGACTGATGTTCTCAGTCGTTTCAATCTTCTGATCGCTCATATCAGTCGCTCCTCACCACTCTTCTTAGCAAGCCAGTTAGCAAGAAGAAGAACAAGAATATTAACTGCATTCTTAAAGATACCAGCAGCAGTTGCCAGACCATATTTTGAAAGCGAGAATCCGTATTTCAAAACATACATATCAATCTGCTCTGCAACATCCAGAATAAGACCGTTCTGCAACAGGTACGGCATTTCAAAGTTAGCGTCAAGAAGATGTCCGGCAGACATAATCATCATGATAATGATAGTCGGTTTAATTCCCGGCAATGTAATATGCCAGATTTTTCTAAGGCGACCGCAACCGTCAATCTCAGCGGCTTCGTACAAGCATGGGTCTATTGCTGTCATAGCTCCAAGGTAGACGATTGTATTCCAACCTACCTCTTTCCAAACATACGTCCAACCGATGATATGCCAGAAGTATTTTTGTTCGGCGAGCCATTGAATAGGTTTGTCAACAAAACCTAAACCTAACAATATTTCATTTAAAATTCCGTCTTCAACGGAAAGAGCATTCGCAACTAATCCAGTAACAATAATCCACGAAAGGAAGTGAGGGAGATAAGAAACAGTTTGAACAAAACGTTTTACACCAAGTAAACGGACTTCGTTCATAAAAACTGCGAGAACGATTGCTGTGATATAACCAAGAATCATGGTTATAATACTCATTCCCACTGTGTTTCTTAAAGAAATAAGGAATTCTTTATCTTTGAAAAGGTCAACGAACCATTTGAAGCCGATCCATTCCTGCTGAGAGAAAGTTTTGTATGGCTTGTAATCTTGGAATGCCATAGTCCAACCCCAAAGAGGAACGTATCTGAAAAGGATAACATACAGAACAAAAGGAACTGACATCAGGACAAGCATTTTCTGCTTTCCTAATAATTTCCACTTGCTTTTTTTATTTACAAGAGCTGGATTTAACTCAACAGCGCTTGAAGTTTTTTTATTGTTCATAAAAAACACCTGAAATAAAGCTAAGAAAAAAGTCCACAGATAATTCTGTGGACTTTTCAGATGGGAGAATTACTTCTCCCATCATTTGTTAAATTGACATTAAGTCAGATTAACTAGTCCTGGAATCCGCCGAAAGCTTCAACACGAGCTTTGAGCTGTTTGTTCATGAAAGCATCCCATGTATTAACGATAGGATCCATCAATGTTACGAACTCTTTCCAGTTAGCTTCGAATTCAGCATCTGTCTTAGCCATGATACATGCTGCAAGATACTTTCTCTGGAGTGCTTCAGCCTGCTTCTTTGCTGTAGCAGCGATTTCTTCTTCGCCACCCTTCTCAGCTGCTGGCTCACACTGCCACATTGGGTACCAACCAGCGTTCAGACGTGGGTTGTAACCACCCATAGCAAGTTCCTTATATGAACCTACGCCATAAGCTTGCCACAGTTCGATATCAACAGCTTTCTGGCTTACTGCATATTCCCAAGGAAGCTCATCCATAGTTCTTGTGTAACCATTGTCAAGTGTACCTTCAATCTTTGGAGCTTCTTCTCTTAAGAGCAATGCATAGTGTTCTTTGTTGTAGTCAGGATCTTTCTGCTGCTTTCTCATAGCTTCTGTTCTATAAGCGCCACCCTTTACACCAGTGATAGAACCGTCTGTATCGATAAGGTAATCCTGGCCTTCGAATCCCCAGTAAAGAACTTTCTGGTTTTCGATCTCAAGAAGTTCATCAAGGAATTTGATGATCTTGATAGCTTTTGCTTCGCCAGCTTTAACTGTGATACCATAACCTCTCTGGAGGTTAGGAAGTGAGCGGTCTACGTACCAAGGAGTAATTGTCTCGTCGAATACGATTGGGAGCGGAGCATATGTTCTTTCGTCTTTTCCTGCTGTCCAAAGTGCGTTCTCAGCGTTGTCGCCCATGAACTGCCATCCCTGGATGAACATACCAAGTACACGACCCTGAGAGATCTTTGCATAGTACTGGTCACGGTTATCTGTGAAAGAAGCTGGATCAATGAGTCCTCTCTTGTAGTAACCATTAGCAAGCTTCATCCATCTGTATGTGTTCTCGTCGTTCCAGTTGTTGATGTACTTGTATTCGCCATTAACTTCTACAACGTGACCGTTTCCGTCGTTAGGATAACCAGCGAGGAAGTTCGGTGGGTTCCAGAGGTCGAAAGCTTCCCAGTCGTATGTGATGATATTGAATGGGATTGTAGGCATACCGTCGATTGTCGGGTATTTCTTGTAGTATTTCTCGATGAGGTCGAAGTACTCGTCGATTGTCTTGATTGTAGGATATCCGTACTCTTTGAGAACAGCTTTCTGGATCCACCATGCGTTCTGGTTGTAGTATGTGTCAGAAGGCTTTCCATCGATAACACCATAGTTAGGAAGTGAATAGATGTGCTCTTTTACGATCTTGCCGTTAGCATCTTTTTCTGAATCGATATCAAGCATCTGCTTCCAAGCTGATGCATAGTGCTTCATCATGTTAGGAGCATATTTCTCAAGGAGAGGCTTAAGGTCGATAAGGCAGCCTGCGCCCTGGAATTTTTCTGAGTCTACTTCTACAACATCAGGAAGGTCGCCAGAAGCGATAAGAACACCAATCTTCTGGTCTTTGTCACCAACAAGGATATCCCAGTTGAATGTTACACCGAATTTTTCCTCAATCCATTTGTAGGTTGGGTTGTCAGCATTCGGCTGATCTCTCTGCTGAATTGTGAAAACAGAAATATTCAGTTTCTCTTTTCCGTTTGTCGTTGTCTCTTTCTTTCCGCCGGCGAAAACCATGCTGAAAGCAAGCATGAGCACTACTAATACCAGTAATGTTTTTCTCATTTTTTAGTCCTCCTCTTTTAAGACTTTTCCAATAATCTATGTTTAACAAATTGCCGAAAATACAAATTTTCAGCGTTTTGTTTTCACATACAAAATACGCTAATTCAGCTTTATCGCAAAAAAAACATCAAAAATAGACATTTTTTTACACAATAGTCTCATTATCGAGAATTTGGTGGCAATCTACATCAAAAATCATCTTCTTGGGGTTCGCAGTGGAAAACTGTTCCCAGTTCGGTAATTTCCGCTCTTCATAGTCGATTCCGTTCGGATTTCCAGTCTTTATGAAGTTGCAAAGGTAGTTGCACATCTGGCGGGAAATGTCATAGTGAACGCCCGTAAATGGCCGCCAGCACTTGGCTAAAGTCTCGAACCAGAACCACAAGTCAACCGAATGAAACTTACCAGGCCGATCCCAGCCAGGAATCGGCACGTCGAATTCGTAATACCACATATCGTTTTTGTCGTGACCGTTCTCTTCAAGGATTTTGCGGTATTCCCATATTCCAAGTTTGACCATACTAAAAAACTGGTCAGTTCCTGGTTTTGCGATTTTGAACTCGTCTGTAGTCTGACCTGTCATCATCGGAACAGGCTCAAAATCTTTTTGGCGCGCTATTGAGAAAAAATCGCCTTTCACGAATTTGTCGTCCATTACTGGCAGCCAGCTTTGAATTGATTTAGCCCATCCGCCGTATTCTTCCCATTTCTGCTGAATGAAATCAGTTTCAAGGGCGCGGGCTTCTTTAAGTGTCTTCACTCCGAGAAAATTGAAAAAATCGACGCCGATTTGTTCTGCTTCTTTAAGGTTTCGAAGCGGGAACTGTTGGAAAAAAGGATTGATGAATATTCCGCTGTCCACCATTACGCGTTTGTAAAGATTGTTTTCTCTTCCGTACATCATCTGATGAAGGACGCTTCCGCCGCCGGCAGACTGACCGCCGAGCGTCATATTGTCAGGATCTCCGCCGAAAGCAGCTATGTTATTCTTTACCCACTTCATCGCGAGCCGCTGGTCGAGCAAACCGAAGTTCGCCGGGGCGGCTGGGTTTTCTGCAGTTATTTCCGGGTGGCACAAGAAACCGAAGCAGTTAAGGCGGTAGTTCATCGTAACGACTACGATTCCCCTTCGTGCGATGCGCTCTCCGTCAAACTCCATTTCCGCGGAAAAGCCTGTCTGCCAGCCGCCGCCGTATATCCATACGTATACGGGGAGCTTTTCATCAGCTGCTTTTGCGGGTGTCCAGACATTTACGGTAAGGCAGTCCTCACCCATCGGCTGATCTTTGTCTACCGACCATTCGCGGCAGTACAGGTCATTCGGGTCATAGTACGGTTTTGGCTGTACGGCTATTTTAGAGAAGTTGTAAGCTTTGAGTACTCCTTCCCATTTTCCAGCGGGAACAGGCGCATGGAAGCGCAGATTTCCGACCGGCGGTTCGGCATACGGGATGCCTTTGAATGATGTTATTCTTGGGTCTGCGGCAGGTAAACCTTCGACAGTTCCCTGCGATATAGTAACTTTTCTTAACATAAACACCTCATTTATAAAAAAATCATAAGGGGTTTTTATTCCAAAAAAACACTAAATGTTGCGATTTTTTTATATAAAGGTCTTTTTTGGATCTTTTTTGTCGAAAATCTCATTTTTTTTAACCTCTTTTTAACCTTAAACATAAGAATATCTACTGATAGTATAAAGGTTTTTAATCACTTATGATGACATCATGATGAAACAAGCATTTAATCCATATCTTCCTTCCTGGGAGTATATTCCTGACGGTGAGCCGCATGTTTTTAATGACAGAATTTATATATTCGGCTCTCACGATGCTTTTAACGGCTACGTTTTCTGTCCAGGAGATTATCTATGCTGGTCTGCTCCAGTCACAGATCTTTCTGACTGGCGTTTGGAAGGCACCATCTATGGACGGACAGATGATCCGCTCAACAAAGACGGCAAGATGTGCCTTTACGCTCCGGATGTGACTGTCGGACCTGACGGAAAGTACTATCTGTACTATGCTTTGGACAAAGTTCCTGTCCTCTCAGTCGCAGTTTGTGACACTCCCGCCGGACGATACAAGTTTTTAGGCTACGTTCATTATAAAGACGGAACTCGTCTTGGTGAAAAGCCAGGTGACATGCCTCAGTTTGATCCCGCCGTACTTACAGAAGGAAACACAACGTATCTTTATACTGGTTTTTGCGGCGAAGGCATGACGGAACGCAAAGGCGCAATGGCTATGGCTCTTGGTCCTGACATGCTGACCATAGAAAAAGAATATAACGTCATAATTCCTGGCGTAATGTACGGCAAAGGCACTTCATTTGAGGGTCATGAGTTCTTTGAAGCTCCTTCTATCCGTAAAATCGGCGATACATACTATTTTGTCTATTCCGGACGCGTTATGCATGAGCTCTGCTATGCAACGAGCAAAAACCCGCTTGGTGACTTTAAGTACGGCGGAGTAATTGTAAGCAACTGCGATTTGCACATCGACTCTTATAAAGACGCGGATATGCCAACAGCTTATGGAGCGAATAACCATGGCGGCATTGAGCTTATAAACGGCGAATGGTACATATTCTACCACAGGCACACAAACGGAACGTGGTACAGCAGACAAGGCTGCGCGGAGAAAATCAAGATTCTGCCTGACGGCTCCATTCCGCAAGTAGAAATAACTTCGTGCGGACTTAACGGAAAGCCTCTCGTTGGAAAAGGTGAATATCCGGGATACATCGCTTGCAATCTGTTTGTAGAAGGGAAACCGGCAAAATATATCGGCGATTTAACCCTGCCAAAGATAATGCAGGACGGTAAAGACGGCGATGAAAACGAAGGCTTTGTCGCGAATGTACAGAACGGGGCTTTTATCGGTTTTAAATATTTCGATTGCAAGGACGTTCACAGTTTTTCAATTACGACACGCGGTTATATAAAGGGCATTTTCGAGATTCGCACAAAATGGGACGGTCCTGTTTTAGGAACGGCATGCTGCGATTTCAGTAATGTTTGGGAAAAGAATGCCGGAAAAGCTGATATCCCGGACGGCACGAACGCTATATACCTGTCGTTCAGGGGAACAGGCAACGGCCACTTGAAGTGTTTCTCGCTTGATTAAACTACATTCGCGATAGTAGACGGAACGATGACACTCATACCGATTTTCTTGTACTGCATCGGCGTACATTTCATATAGTCTTTGAATGTCTTTGAAAAATACTGGATGTTGTTGAATCCGTTCTCTATCGCTATCTCTGTAATGTTCTTATCCGTGTAAATAAGATCAAGGCACGATTTTTCTATTCTGTAATGATTAACGTAATCGGTAAACTTCAAGCCAGTCGCGCTTTTGAACACGCGGATAAAATGACTCTTGCAATAGTTTGTTATTGAAAGCAAATCTTCCAAACAGATATTCTCGCGGTAGTGCTGCTTTATGAACGAAATGGCAGCATCAACTGCGTGGGAAGAATTCGTCTTTTTCTGCGTATTTTGTGATATAGGAGCCATGCGGCTGTCCAGTTCAAGATACTGTTTTGATTCTATGATGTATGAAAGGATATCTAGCAGAACGCTTTTAACTTGAATCTGTCTGCCAAACGCCTCGTCTTTTTGTAGTTCTGTCATGTGCTTCATCTTTTCGAGCAAGTCTGACGGTAGATCCAAAAATCGTTTTATCTTCATGTGCTCGAAAATCTTTCTGCAAGCTTCATCTTCAGTTCCAAGTACAGAACCATCAAAAACGAACGCATAGTAATGAAAGATTGATGAGTCGTTTATCTGTTTTGCATAATGCTCAATACCCGGCTGAATGAAAATAACGTTGCCCGCTTTAAGGTTATACTCTACTCCTTCTATTCCAAATACACACTCGCCTTCATTGAGATAAAACAATTCGTATTCAATGTGATGATGGGAAAAGGAATAATAAATAGTCTGAGAAAAGAGTCCTATCGGAAAATCAGGAGAACCTTTCTGCATTGTTTCGTATTGTGGGCTTGTCGGCATAAATATATTATACCATGAAAACGTTATATTGGCGAGTTTTTTGTTGAATTATGTCGAATACTGCGATGTTGACACAATCGGGTTATTTTGGTATTTTTTCCATGTTCTTATGAACTGCCCGGATGGTGGAATTGGTAGACACGCTAGTTTCAGGTACTAGAGCTCGCAAGGGTGTGCAAGTTCAAGTCTTGTTCCGGGCACTGATGCTGCTTCGTTTTGGAGCAGCTTTTTTTTGCCCCAATTATTTTTCGGAGGATATTATGATTAAAAAGTATTCCAAGTTTTTCTTGACTGTATTGGTTTTTGTAGCATGTTGTTTTGTGACTGCCTGCACGACATCGGGAAATTCTATTACAGGGAATTCTCTTACGGAAAAATCCACTATATATATAGAAGAAAGTTTATTAAAACAGGATCCAGAAATCATCTCAGGCGTTCTGGATAATGGCTTAAGCTACTATATCAGACCAAATAAAACACCGTATAACAGGATTTCTTTAAGACTTGTCGTAAAAGTCGGATCATTGGCGGAAAAAGACAGCGAAAAAGGTGTCGCACACTTTGTAGAGCACATGTGCTTTAACGGTACAGAACATTTTGAAAAGAATAGTCTTATAGACTATGCAGAGTCTATTGGAATGGACTTTGGTGCAGAAGTCAATGCTTATACATCATTTGAGGAAACTGTCTATATGTTTGAGATACCAGCTGACAAAGGCGAATATCTTGAACAGGGAATACTTATTTTCCATGACTGGGCAAGTGCCGTTACATTCGATCAGGAAGAACTCGACAAAGAACGCGGCGTTATAACTGAGGAATGGCGTGGGCGACTTGGACTTAATGGCAGATTGACCGATACAATTCTTCCTTTTGAACTGAAGGATTCCCCATATGTTGACAGATTGCCTATCGGCGATATGAACGTTATTCAGAACATTACACGCGATGAAGTCGTCGCTTTCTACAAAAGATGGTATCGCCCGGAGAATATGGCTGTCGTTATTTCCGGAATGGTTGATCCACAAGTCGCAGAGTTTTTTATAAAAAAGACGATGGGCGAAATTCCAGCTTCTAACGACATAATTGAACCGCCAAAAGGCTCTGTTCCTGTAAGAACGGAAAAAGATGTTATTGTGTTCAAAGACGCGGAGATGCCCTACACACAAGTGCAGCTTGTGTCACAGGATGAAGTTGTCAAGCCTATTACAACTGAAGAAGATTTACGCGAAAGCTTTCTTACTGATATAGTCATTTCCGTTCTTTCTGCGCGGCTTTCGGAAATAACGCAGACAGTCGACGCACCTTGGCTTATGGCGAGTGCCGTTCACTATACAGAAACTAATTCCGCTACTTTCCACGGATTAACTTTTGTCCCGAAAGAAGGCATGTTCGCAGCATCTTTCCAGCAGATTCTTGACGAGAATGCACGCCTTCTTGCTCACGGAATTACACAGTCTGAATTTGACAGGGTAAAAGATTCTATTCTTGTTTCAGAAAACCAGCGTTATGATCAGAGAGAAACAATCGCTTCTCAAAGCAGAGCGCAGGAAATAGTTAATTACGTCCTTCTAGGCGACACTGTTGTCTCTGACGATGACTACATAGAAATTGCCTGCCGGCTTTTAAGCTCCATAACAGAAGAAGAAGCTGATGAAGTTGCCAGAAAACTGTTCCAAGACCGTGGAACGCTCTGTATAATTTATGCGCCGGAGAGTGTTGAGCTTCCTTCAAATGACGATATTATAAGCTTTTGGGAAAACTATGTAAGTGAAATTGAGCTTACTGCATACGAAGACTTTGTTGTTGAAGACGAGCTGATGGAAAAGCCGGCGGAAAAAGCCAACATTGTTTCGACAGCGAATTATGAAACACTTGGATTTACGGATTATGTACTTTCAAACGGCGCAAGAATCATCGTGAAAAAGACTAATTTTGACAAATCGAAGATTTATATGTCTGCCGCGAGCGAAGGCGGTGCTTCTTTAGTCAGCGACGACGATTATGCTTCCTGCGTTGTTGCCCCGATGTACGCACTTTATTCGGGCATCTCAGGGATGAATATTGCACAATTACAGAAGTATTTAAGCAACAAATATATCGGGTTTAATCTTTCAATAAACGAGCATAGCGAAATTATTTCTACAGAGACAAATTCGCAGAATCTTGAAGAAATGCTTCAACTCGTAAACAGGTTCTTTTTAGAGCCCCAGTTCACTGATGAAGGCTGGAACTATATCTGCATGATAATGGATCAGCAGGCAAAAATGTACAACATTCAGCCGGAAGATGTCATGCTTTCTCGCGCAAGGAAAATTTTGTACGGTGATTCTATCAGACACACGGCAATTAACCCTGAGTTTGTTTCAAAAATGGACAAAACTGTAAGTGAGAAATGCTTCCGCGAACGGTTCAGCAACGCGGCAGATTTTACGTTTACGTTCGTTGGCGATATAGATGAAGAAGTTCTTGTTGAGCTGTGTCAGTATTACATAGGCTCGATTCCAAGCGACTCTAGCAAGAGAGAATCAGGCTTTTATGAGCCGTTCACCTTCCCAGCCGGAATAACAAAAGAGACTGTAAAAAAAGGACAGGAAAACAAAGGCAAGGTTCTTATTGCTTTTGGCGGCAGTTTGCCAGCTGCAAAAGATGTTCAAGAAACACGGAAAGACATCGATATGATGGAAGAGCTTCGCTCTCTTGTCGAAATAAAACTCCGTGAGATTATACGCGAGGATATGAGCGGAACGTATGGTGTTTCCGTAACGACAGAAATTGACGGTTACCCTGAGCGTTACTACAAGTTCCAAATTTCGTTTGGTTGTGAACCATCGCGCGAAAAGGAACTTACGAACGAAGTCATTTCTGCATTAAACAAATTACGCACGGAACTTGTAGATGAAAGTTATATAGCAAAACTACACGAGTCGTTTCGTCGGAACTTTGAAGTTAACAGTAAGAATGCGCAGTGGTGGATCAACATGATAAACGCAGTGGAAGTTTTCAAGTATCTTCCTGCGGAAGTCATTTACGACGACAACTCCGTTCGCACATGGACAACAGCCGAATACATGCGTGATTTAGCGAAGAAGTATCTTAAAACGGATAATTACGTGTGTGTTTTCTTAGAGCCGGAAATATTCTAAGGTATATCGAAACTAATAATTCTTTTCTGTATCAATATATACACGTGGAACGCGTTTGTTTATCGCACAAAGAATTTCGTACGAGATTGTTCCGGCGGATTCTGCCAAATCCTCAGCGTTAAGGCAGTCTTCGCCGGGTCCAAAAATGACGACTTTATCCCAGCGGTGAACATCGTGGTTGTTACCAAGGCAAATCATGCACTGATCCATGCATATTCTTCCAACAACGGGATACTTTTTCCCGTTTATAACGACATTCAGACCCGGAGAAAAACGGCGCATAAGTCCATCGGCATAACCGACCGGTAGAACTCCAATATCGCAGTCCTCTTCTGCGACCCAAGTTCTGTTGTACGAAATTGATTCGCCTTTTTTGAAATGTTTTATTGCAACGACTTGTGTGCAAAGCTCCATAACCGGCTTAAGCTCAATCTTGCGTTTTTCTTTCTTTGTAAGATATTCGCCTAATCCTGGCTCCGGGAAATAGCCGTATATAGCTATTCCAGGGCGGACCATATCAAAATGTACCTCTGGATAAAGGAAAATTGCGCCAGTGTTAGCGCAGTGAATAATTCCTGGATCAATCCCAGCCGCACGAATATCGGCAATCGCGTCGTTAAAAACTTTTATCTGATGCTTTGTATAGGCTACATCTTCCTCTACAGGAGATTCAGATGCGGCAAAATGAGTACAGCATCCTTCCAAATAAAGCCACGGCAGGCTGTCAATAAGATGAGCGAGTCTTGAGGCATTTTCTGGTTTGCAGCCTACCCTGCCCATTCCTGTATCTATTTTTAGGTGAACCGGGATTTTTCTGTGCATGTTTTCCGCAACTGAATTGACGCTGATAATAAACTCTTCGTCAAAGACAAGCGGCGTTATTGAGTGTACAAGAAGAAGAGGTATTTCTTCTTTCAACGGAAGGCTTAATGACAGAATCGGGGCGACAATTCCGGCTTCCCGAAGCTCAATTCCCTCCTGGACAGACGCTACTGCCAAGAAAGAAGCACCGGCTTTTATAGATGCGACTGCGACGCGGACCGCTCCGTGACCATAACCGTCCGCTTTAACTGCAACGCACATTTTTGTATTTTTCCCAAGGAAACTTTTTATACAGGAAATGTTATCACGCAGATTATCAAGATATATATTAGCTTTTGTTGCTCTCATAATTGTTTGTTATTTTACTCCAGACAGAATAACATATCAATATATGATGAAGGCTGACCTAACAATACAATTTTGCATATAGAAATCAGTTGTAATAGTAACAACAAATTGTTATAATAAAAATGCGTATTTTTATGCATAGACAAGCACATACTTGCAAGAATATACTAAGTTATTCATATACATAGAGGCACAATAAAAATGATCTATACCGATACAAGAGATAAAAGCGTCAAAGTTGATTTTAAAACAGCCGTTCTTGGAGGAATGAACCCTAAGACTGGCGGTCTTTATATCCCTACTTTTTTTCCTAAACTTGACAGATCAATACTTACAAAGACATCGGCTCCTTCGTTCAGAGATATAGCATTTGAAATTGCAAGACTTTATACAGACGGAGAAATCCCGGAAACAGAATTGAATATGATAATCGCGGATTGCTATCCGTTTAACGCACAAGTAGTTCCGATAGACCCTGTTACTTATGTTCTTGAACTTTTCCACGGCCCGACATGTGCTTTCAAAGACTTCGGCGCGCGCTTCATGGCACGCATGATGTCTTATTTCAACCGAAACGAAAAAGAGCAACTTCATATTCTAGTCGCGACTTCTGGTGACACAGGAAGTGCCGTTGGAAGCGCATTCCACAAAGTTCCAGGGCTTGATGTTACGATTTTGTACCCGGAAGGAAAGATAAGTCCTCTTCAGGAAAAGCAGCTTTCAACGTTCACAGACAACGTAAGGGCTCTTCGTGTAAAAGGTACTTTCGATGACTGTCAGAAGCTTGTAAAGACGGCTTTCACAGATTCAGTCCTTCGGAGCAAATTACGGCTTTCTTCCGCAAACTCAATAAACATTTCGCGCCTTTTGCCGCAGAGCTTCTACTATATGTACGCATCGCTCGTCGTTGCCAACAGAGCTCCGCACGATTCCGGCATAGAGCATCCTTCAATCATTGTATCAGTTCCTTCCGGAAACTTCGGTAACCTTACATCCGGGCTTATAGCACGCGAAATGGGCGCGCCGATAAAAGGCTTTATCGCTGCCACAAACTCGAACAAAACAATTCCAGACTGGATTGCCACAAGCTCTTATGAGCCACGTGCTTCTGTAAAAACTCTTTCAAACGCGATGGACGTAGGCGCGCCTAGCAATTATGAGCGTATACAGGCTATGTACAGTCTTGAGGAAGTCAGGAAGCTTTTTGCAAGCTACTGGCTCGACGATAAAGGAACAAGCGACGCGATTCATGAGTGCAAACAGAAGACTGGCTATGTCATCGATCCGCACGGAGCTATCGGTTGGAAAGCATGGGACGACATCCGCCGCAGCGCAATGCTCAACCTTGTTTCCGGCTTCCCGAACGAGTATACAAACCCAGGCCTTACGCCGAACATCCCGGATTGGGCAAATGATGTCGTTGACAGAAAATCAGTTGGTATCGTACTGGAGACGGCTCATCCTGCAAAGTTCGGCGAAATCGTCAAGAAAGCTACAGGAAGCGATCCTCTGCTCCCGGACAGGCTCGAAAGAGTTCTTTCGCTGCCTGACAGAGCAATTCCTATGGAAAATGACTACGATATGTTCAAGGACTGGCTTCTTTCAAACCTTTAGGAAATCGGCTAGGTCATACGGTTCCGCGCGAAATAATAGCAACATTGAGTTAGAAAAAAACGCGGAGCTATTGACTAAAAAACGCCTTTTTGCTATATTCCATATGTCAATGCGGCAGTCGTATAACGGCTCATTACCCCAGCCTTCCAAGCTGGAGACGAGGGTTCGACTCCCTTCTGCCGCTGTTAAAGGGACTTTCGTACAGAAAGTCCTTTTTTGTTTTAAAGATTCTTTTTGAAATAATGAAGGAGTCGAAGCGAAGTTGCCGCGTCGACAGACGAAAAGGCGCCATGGATGCCGCCGGCAGGCAACGTAGCCGGCCTGGAAGGCGACTTCCTTCTGCCGCTTCAAGCCTTTTCAGTCTAACTGGAAAGGCTTTTTTTTGCTCTTGTTATTTATTGATTGAATCCCACGCGCATTTTGCAGCGGCCTGTTCTGCTTCTTTTTTGCTGCTGCCCTTCTCTGGTCCAAAAACTTTATCACCCAGGCTTACAGAAACCCAGAATACTCGTTCATGATCAGGGCCAGTAATCTTATCAAGCTTGTACACAGGGCATTCTTTGCATTTTTTTTGATAATATTCCTGCAAAAGCGTCTTAAAGTCTTTATGGTGCTTATTCTCCCACACTTTCTCTATTTCCGGAACGAGCAGCTTTAATATCAGTTTTTCCGCGACCTTAAAGCCTGAATCAAGATAATACGCACCAAATACGGCTTCTGTCGCATCTGCGAGCAATGCTTTTTTCGTTCTTCCGCCGGAGTTTTCCTCGCCTTTACCGAGCAACAGCATCTTTTGGATACCGATGTTTATCGCTATTTCAGACAGCGTCATTTCTGAAACGACAACTGATTTTATTTTAGCAAGGTCACCTTCTGGATGATCTTTCATCGTTTTGTAAAGATAATCAGCGACAGCAATTCCAAGCACAGAATCGCCCAAAAATTCCAGGCGTTCGTTATTATCAAGATGGTTTCCATGTTCGTTCGCATACGAGCGATGATGAAACGCAAGGTCGAGCAGATTAATGTCGCTGAATTTTATGTTTAGATTTTTCTGAAAGGATATCAGGTCTTTTTTTCTGTTTGACGAAAGAGAATCCGCTTTCAAGGCAGCCCCCCTGCAGTTTGGGCGGTAAAGATATCAGACGCTAGCTTTACTCCCATAAAAAACAAAAAGGCTTTTAATATTCCATTAAAAGCCTTTCCAAGAAAAATGCATGAATTGTTATTTCTGCTGAGATTTTATGTATTCGTATGCATCGCGAACAGTTTCGAATTCGCTAGCTTTTTCATCAGGAACACTTACACCTAAATTCTCTTCGATTGCATATACAAGCTCATAGGTATCAAGGCTGTCTGCACCTAAATCCTGACGGAAAGAAGAATCAAGAGTGATTTTTGACTCTTCAACTTCAAGCTTGTCAGCAATAAGTTTCTTCATTTTGTCGAACAATTCGTCCATTTAGTTTCTCCTGTTAGCCGTTGCTCTCCGGTGTAATTACCTGACGTCCACGATAAAAACCGCACTTCGGGCATACACGATGCAACATTGTCAAGTTTCCGCAATTGCTACATTTAACAAGAGTCGGAGCTGCCAACTTCATATTGATGGTCTGTCTTCTCTTTGTACGAGCTTTCGACGTTTTCGCTCTTGGTACTGCCATATATTAACCTCGCTAAATAATTTGTTAGTTATAATAACTTGACTAACATATCACATAATCGCAATGAGTGTCAACGCATTACGGAATCTGCAAAAATTCTACAAACCTAGCAGATGATTTTATTATAACATTTTTTCATTTTTTGTCAATTTGATTTGAGAAAATCATTTTTTCGTGGTATTGCTTTCGTCGTCAGTAAAGAACTTATCGTGTAATTTTTTCTCTACCAATGGCGGAACCATTTTGGAAACATCGCCACCGAATGAGGCAAGTTCTTTTATCGCGCTTGAACGTAGGACGAAATATTCCGGATCTGTCGGGATAAAAAAGGTGTCTATATCAGATGAAAGGCCTCTGTTAAGCAAAGAAAGATCGAACTCATACGAAAAGTCGGCAAAGTTTCGGACGCCGCGCAAAAGGACGTGCACATTGTTCTTTTTGGCAAAATCGACGATAAGCGTGCTGCAAAGATGAACGGATACATTCTTCCACTTCTTTGTGAGTTCTTTCATCATGCTCATACGCTCTTCATCGGAAAACAGGTATTTTTTCGATTTGTTTACGGCTATAACGACAAGAATTTCGTCAAAAACAGATGCCGAACGCTCTATAACGTTTAAATGTCCATATGTTGGCGGATCAAAAGATCCTGCGAATATTGCCTTCTGCATAAAGCAATCTTACTTTCTATAGATACATTGGTCAATATCACATTGGCACTAGATAAGTTTGACTAACTTGTTCTTTAGTGTTATGATTTTTGATGTGAAAAAGCCAATATTTTTTATTTTAATAATACTGCCGTTTCTCTTTATTTCATGTGGTACAGAAGTTGTTGTGGAAGAGGAACCTGTTACTGTTATCGTAGAACCAGAGCCCGTAATAGAACCGCAGCCAGTCCCAGAGCCGGTTGTCATAGAGCCAGTAATAATTCCGGAACCAGAGCCCGTTATTATCCCTGAACCTGAACCAGTAATTATTCCGGAGCCAGAGCCTGAACCAGAACCCGAGCCTGAGCCGGAAATAGAACCTGAGCCTATTATTGAGCCTCAACCAGTTTTTATAAATGAACCGGAAGTTATCATAATTGAAGATATTCCTGAAGAAATCCAGGAATACTCACGTTCTGTCAGCAATATCGAAGACGGTATTATTACAGAAGAGACTTTTACTAACGACAAGCACGAAATTCTTGAAATCATCGAAAAGCTTGACGTAATAATGAAAGGCAAAAAATACAACGATTGGCTCACCTATCTTACGCCAGATTCAAAAACATTCTGGTCGGACAAAAAGAATCTTTCTGAGCTTTCGCAGAAGCTTTTCTCTAAGTATAACTTTGAGTTGAAAAACCTTCGTGAATACTTTGAGTATTTCTTTATTCCAGCAAGAAAAGGCCGTGTTGTAGACGAAATCCGTTATGTGACTCCAACAGAAGTAAAAGCCGTTCAGTATAAAGACAAAGAAGATATAATTTACTATTTCTTAGAAAAGATGAATGGTAAATGGCTTATTCATCTAGATACGAATTTTTAATTGCCTTATAAATGAGTGCTTAAAAAAAATCGGTTTTAAGCCGATACTATATACAGATAATATCCTGGAGGATATAAATGTTTAACAATAAAATACTGCTTTCAGTTCTTTTGATTTTCTCTGTATTTGCATTTGTAGGTGCACAGCAGTCTCGCAGTGAGACAACTGCAGAAGAGGATTACCTTAGTACATTCGAAGATATGATCATCAATGAATTGACCATATCTGATGAATTAGACAACAAAGTACTCGCTCTTCAGTACATTGAAGAAGCTCTTGAAAACGATACAGGTTCAAGAGACCTTACACAGATACAGACTTCTCTCTCCTCACTGGCTGGTGAAGGTGTTTTAAGCCAGGCCAGAACGAATGGCAGACTTACGAACGACTATCCTCAGGTACGCGCGGAAGCTTGCAGACTTCTTGGAAAAATTAACTCGCCTGAATCACGCGACACGCTTACAAAAATCGCGCTTGCAGAAAAAGAGTCTTGGGTTGCAGCATCCGCAATCAAGTCTTTAGGTGAAATAAGCCAGGACGAAAGCGATGAAGCAGTTGCCACAATCGCTTGGGTAGAAAAGAAATATGCTGTTATTAACCCATCAAGCAGCCTTGCTTTTGAGATTCTTAACGCATACGAAAAACTCGCTCCTACAGTAATTGACAAGAGCCCTCTTATCCAGTCAATTTCAAAGATTGCAGTAAACTACTACTACACAACATCTGTTAGAGATAAAGCAAAAGCTCTGTTAAAGAAATACACAGGCAAGAAATAAATCGCCGTATTTGGTGCAAAAATAAGAAAAAGCTGCTCGGTTGAGCAGCTTTTTTTGTCCGAGAGATACAGGATTCGAACCTGCCACCTTCGCCTCCGGAGGGCGACGCTCTATCCAAATGAGCTAATCTCTCTCTTGAAAAAAAATCTAACTTTTATTATTTTTTTTGTCAAGGTAACTCAATAGAACGCTTAACCGGAGGGCTTTATTATGGAACCTATCATTTTAGCATCTTCCTCACCCAGAAGACAGGAAATACTTAAAGAACTCAATATTCCTTTCAAGGTAATGATTCCTGATATAAAAGAAGAAGTTCCTGCTGACATTCCTATTGAAAAAGCCCCAGAGTATATTGCTACAAAGAAAATTGAGGCTGTAATAAGGACGTTCCCGGCAGAACAAACCATACCGTGGATTTTAGGCGCAGATACAGCAATCGTGCTTAATGGCAAACTTTACGGCAAGCCCTCATCCAGAGAAGAAGCCGAAAAGTTCCTAAGAATGTTCAGCGGCAAAAAACACAAAGTTATTACCGCGATCGCCGTATTCAACGGACAGCTTAATTACCTTGACACTCGCACGAACATAAGCACCGTAACGTTCAAAAAGCTTACAGAAGAAGAAATAAACTGGTATCTCGATTCCGGCGAGTGGTACGGCGTCGCGGGCGGTTACAGGATGCAAGGGAAAGCCGCGTTCTTCATCACAGAGATAAAGGGCTCATACAGTTCCATAGTGGGCTTGCCTATATCCGATTTTTATGACATAATGTCGCAACAAAATTATTCGCTAATGGAATAACTTTGTACAGTTCTGCTTATAAAAAGCGTGGTTCACGCTTATAGCAGTCTGAAATATTCTCCGTATGCCATACTAAAAAGTTGGCTATCGTGAAAAAGAGTCAGGTGAAAAATCAGTTTTAATTGATTTTCCGAAGAAGGAGAACATCATGGCAGTTGTAACCATGAAGAGTCTGCTTGAGTCCGGCGTTCATTTCGGACATCAGGTAAAACGCTGGGATCCCCGCATGAAGAAGTACATCTTCGCAGAGCGCAACGGGATTCATATCATTGATTTGCAGAAGACAATCCTTGCAATCAAAGATGCTTATGAAGCTGTAAGAAAAATTACAGCTGCAGGCAAATCTGTACTTTTTGTAGGTACAAAAAAACAGGCACAGCAGGCTATCGCTAAAGAAGCAGAGCGCTGTGGCATGTACTACGTAAACAACCGCTGGCTTGGCGGTATGCTCACAAACTTCTCTACAATCAAAAAATCACTGCTCCGTCTTAAGAAAATCGAGAAGATGGAAGTAGATGGCACATTCGAGAACATCACAAAGAAAGAGATTTCAGCAATCCAGAAAGAAAAAGCAAAGCTCGAGAAGAACCTTGGCGGTATCAAGGAAATGAAAGAGCTTCCTGGAATTATCTTTATCATCGATACACACAAAGAAGCTATCGCAGTTGCAGAAGCACGCCGCATGGGTATTCCGATCGTAGCAGTTGTTGATACAAACTGTAACCCAGAGGGAATCGACTATCCTATTCCTGGTAACGATGATGCTATCCGCGCTATTACGCTTTTCACACAGATTATCGCTAACGCTGTAATCGAAGCTGATAACGAGACAGGTCTTAAGATTATCGAGAATCTTCAGGACGAGGACGAAGAGCTTCTTGAAGGCGATATCTCCAAGAAATCTGATGATGAAGAAATCGTTGACTACAGCAACTACACTCCTACTGAGCCAAAAGAAAATGAAGAGCAGAATGGAGAAGATGACCTCGTAGATGAAGACAAACTTTACGAGTAGTAATTTGCGAGCAAATTAGGAGAATCAAATGGAAATTAAAGCCGCAGACGTAAAGGCACTCAGAGAAGCAACCGGTGCCGGTATGATGGAATGTAAAAAGGCTCTCGTAGAGTGCAACGGTGATGCAGAAGCAGCCGCAAAACTTCTTAAAGAGAAAGGTCTTGCCGCTATGGCAAAACGTTCTGAGCGCGCTACAACAGAAGGCCGCCTGTTCGTTCGCCAGAACGGAAACAAGATTGCTGTTATCGAGCTTACTTGCGAGACAGACTTCGTTGCAAACAACGTAGACTTCGTTGCAGTTGGTGAAAAACTTTTGGACATCACTTTTGAGAAAGGCTACACAAAAGTTGAGGCAGAACATGAGCAGTTCCTTGAGCCTCTCAAGGTTTCTATCCGCGAGAACATGAAAGTTGCAAAGGTAGAAGTTATTGATGTTCCTGCTGACGCAGCCGCTTCTTTCTATGTACACTCAGACATGAAAACTGGCGCTGTTGTAGTTGTTAAAGGTTCAACAGCAGACGCTGTTAAAGCATTCGCTTATGACTGCTGTCTCCATATCGCTGCATTCACACCAGCATATACAGCAAAGAAAGACGTTCCTGCAACATACATCGCAGAGCAGAAAGAAATCTTCAAAGCTCAGATGGATCAGGATCCAAAAATGGCATCCAAACCGGACAATGTTAAAGACGGAATTCTTCAGGGCAAGATTAACAAGCACCTTGCAGAGATCTGCTTCGAAGACCAGATGTTCGTAAAGGATGACAAAAAGACTGTAACAGCTAAGCTTGCTGAAGTTGGAAAGGAAGTTGGTGCTTCTTTGAGCTTCGCAACAGCAAAGCTTTTCGTTCTTGGTAAATAGTTTTATATGCCCCTGATACGTGGCAATGTTCACGTTATCGGGGGATATTTACTTCACTGAAACGAACCCGATAGGAGTAAAAACATGGCAGATACAGTTGAAGAACGTATGAAAAAGACAGTCGCTTCTTTGAAGGACGAGTTCAACACTATTCGTACAGGACGTGCTTCTGCATCTCTTTTTGATAAAGTTCGCGTTGATTACTACGGAGAAAAAACTCCGTTGAGCCAGGTTGCAACAATCTCTATTCCTGAAGCCCGCATGGTTGTTATTCAGCCGTGGGACAAAGGCCTCATCAAAGAGATTGAGAAAGGCATTCTTAGCGCAGATCTTGGTCTTAACCCGTCAAACGATGGAAAAGTTATTAGAATCGCTATTCCACCGTTAACTGCAGAAAGAAGAAAGGAACTTTGCAAACAGGCAAAGAACATTGCCGAAAACAGCAGAGTTGCTATCCGTAACATCAGAAGAGACGGCAACGATGACCTTAAAAAGCAGCAGAAAGACGGTATTCTTACAGAAGACAGCCTTAAAACTGCTGAAGATGCTCTTCAGAAATCAACAGATTCTTTTATTCAGGAAATAAACAAGATTCTTGAAGCAAAAGAAAAAGAGATTATGGAAGGCTAATGCCGGAACAGTCAGAAACGAAAGCCGTTCCTGTCCATGTTGGAATAATAATGGACGGGAACGGTCGATGGGCCCAAAAAAGAAAACTTCCTCGAACAGCCGGACATAAAGCCGGTGTTGATCGAGCTAGGGAAATAATGCTTGCCGCTATTGAAGCCGGCGTGAAATATCTTACTTTATACACATTTTCTACAGAAAACTGGAAGCGGCCCGAAAGCGAAGTTTCTTATTTAATGAAACTTCTTGGTTTGCATTTAAAAACTGAAGTCGATTTTTACCGTAAGAACGGAATACGGCTTCATCATCTAGGTGATATTACAAGACTTTCCCCTGATTTACAAAAAGACATTAAAAACGTAATAGAAGACAGCAAGAACAACACTAATTTAAACCTTGTTCTTGCAATAAATTATGGCGGTCACGACGAAGTGAACCGTGCTATAAAAAAGTATGTTTCGACTATATTAGCACAGCCATCACCCGCCGTTCCGGATACGGTAGACATCTCTCCGTACCTTGACCTACCTTTTTTGCCTGACGCTGATTTAATAATACGAACAGGCGGAGAAAAACGCCTTAGTAACTTTTTATTGTGGCAGTCTGCATATACTGAATTTGATTTTTGTGATACACTATGGCCAGATTACACAAAGAATGATTTTTTTGATGCCATTGAAAGGTTTCAGAAAATTGACAGAAGATTTGGTGGAGTAAAAAAGTGAGTACCGTTATTCAGAGGCTTTTAGTTTTTTTTATAGGCATTCCGTTAATCATTCTTATAACTGCCGCTACATTCTGTAATCATATAATTCTCCACTTAACTATAGTTACAGTCTCTCTGATCGCTACTGCAGAACTTCATAAGATGGTAAAAGCACGAAGTTTTGTTCAGCCGCTTCCGTTCATAATGGTTCTGACAGTAATAATTCCTTTAGTTACATATTGTACTGTACTCTTCGATTTATCTAGCCATTGGATATCGCTCACTTTCGTGGCTACATTTCTGCTTGTAATGGCAAAAGAAATCTTCGGATACGATAAAAACACTTCATCATTTGAAAAATCTATACAGCGCATATCATCGTCATTTTTTATTATTTTTTATTGCGGATATCTTATCTCGTATATCTCAAGGATGACTGATTGGGAACAGTCTTCCGTCCTTATATCGTTCTTTTTGCTTCTTGTTTTTGGCAGTGACTCTACAGCATGGCTCTTTGGTGTGCTTATGGGAAAGAACAACAAGAATATATTCAAGGCAAGCCCAAACAAGAGCATCGCTGGCTACATCGGTGGTTTTGCAGGTCCACTCATCATTGGATTTATTTGTTGGAAACTCAACTCATATCTTTCTTTGCAATCACTTCCTTCCGTTCTTATAATTTCTTTCTTCACTGCACTTACTTCAATAATTGGCGATTTGGTTGAATCAGTTATTAAGCGTTCCGCAAACTTTAAGGATTCTGGTCGTGTAATTCCCGGACGCGGCGGACTGCTCGACTCAATCGACTCCATATTATTTTCCGCTCCGCCATTTTTCTTGCTTACGGAGCTGTTTTTCGGACTATAAATCATGAAAAAAAAAGTTGTTGTTCTCGGTGCTACAGGCTCTATTGGGAAAAGCTCACTTGAAATAATGAGCACACTACCCGATTTATTTGATATTGTTGGCTTGGTTGCAAATAAAAACGCAAATCCACTTATTGAGCTTTCCCAAAAATACCACTGCAAAAGGCTTTGTCTTTGCGGAGTTTCGGGTAGTTCCGCCGCGTCCGGGACAAACTGTACTAACATACCAGACGAAGTTTCTTATACTGGCACGGACGGAATAAAGCGTCTTCTTGACGACACCAAACCCGATATAGTCATTAACGGCATTGCAGGAAGCGCTGGACTTTTGCCTTCTGTTTTTGTTCTTGAACGCGGCATAGACCTTGCACTCGCAAATAAAGAGACAGTCGTAATGGCATACCCTCTTGTTCGTGCGCTCGCAGAAAAGAACAATTGCCGCATACTTCCCGTAGATTCAGAGCATTCAGCTGTATTCTCGCTTATAAATCACTTTGGAAGGGAGAATGTTTCTCGCATTGTACTTACAGCATCAGGCGGTCCATTCAGAATGTTCCCAAAAGAAAAGCTTTTAACGGTGACTTTTGCAGACGCGCTTAAACACCCTACTTGGAACATGGGGCCAAAAATAACTGTAGACAGTTCTTCGCTCGCGAACAAAGGACTTGAAGTTATAGAAGCATGCAGGCTTTTTGACGCGACTCCTGAGCAGGTAAAAGTCACAATACATCCGCAAAGCCTTGTCCATTCGCTTATTCAGACGAAAGACGGTGCTTTATATGCGCAGATCTCAAAGCCTGATATGAAGCATCCTATCCTCACTGCTCTGTCATGGCCTGACTTTACGCCTAATTCGCTTGAACTTCTTAATTTATATGATTTTAACTCACCGCTTGAAATGACTTTTGCCGCTCCGGATTTAGACCGTTTCCCGATGCTCAGTTTGGCATACAAGGCTGCAGCAAGCAACGGTGGTTATACAATCGCATACAATGCCTCGAACGAAGTTGCAGTAACCGCCTTCGCGCAAGGAAAAATTGGCTTTTACGGCATTTCCGACCTGACAGAAAGCGTTCTTTCACACGACTGGACAGCAGAACCTACAGACTTTGACGATGTTATGAAAATTGACGGAAATGCCCGCAAGCTTGCGCAGGAGAAACTAGCATGACGTTTGTATATGGAATTCTGGGGCTTGGGCTTATTGTACTTGTGCATGAGACAGGTCATTTTGTAGCCGCAAAAATAACTGGTGTCAAAGTAGAAGCTTTTTCAATCGGTATGGGTCCTGTACTGCTCCATAAAACTGTTAAAGGAACTGACTTCAGGCTCTCATTGATACCGCTCGGTGGCTACTGCGCGATGAAAGGAGAAAAAGCCTTTCAAGAAGCGCTTAATAACAACGAAGATCACATCACCGGGGATAAAGACTCATTCTATGGCGTACACCCTCTAAGACGTGCCTTTATAGCGTTCTGCGGGCCTTTTTTTAACGTACTGTTCGCAGTAGTTGCTTTTACAGTGATTTCCATGGTCGGATATGACTTTTACTCAGCAGACAACAGAATCGTGATTGCCACAGAAGTTTACGAAGATATTGAATCTGCAGCTGAAAAAGCCGGCTTACAGACTGGTGACCGTATAGTCTCGATAAATGGAGAGCCTACCCCGCTTTTTTCAGACATATCTCAGGCGGTGTCGGCTGCGCCAGAAGAAACGTTAAAGCTTGTCATTGACAGGAATGGCCGCACTCTTTTTTTCGATGTAACGACAATACTCGACAAATCGTCGGGTGCCGGCAAAATCGGAATAATGAACTGGATAGACCCGATCGTTGCGCAAGTTGAAGAAGGTAGCGCAGCTGCCACCGCCGGGCTTTTGGAAGGTGACAGGATTATACAGCTTGACGGAACTGGAATAAAAAACATTTACGACCTTCAAAAAGCCGTGAAAAATAAAAGCGGATCGTTTCCTATAGAATACATCAGGAACGGGCAGACTCGGACAACATCGATTACGCTTAATGAAGCCGGTGAATTCGGGATTTATTTTTCAACTGATATACATCATACAGAAACATACTGGTTTTTGCCCGCTATCTGGCAAGGCTTAAAAGAGACTGTGAACCTTACAGGTTTGACAATAAAGAGCATAGGTCTTCTTTTCAAAGGTGTTGATATAACGCAGGCTGTTTCTGGACCAGCACGGATAACTAAAATGATTGGAGAGACAGCAGAAGCTGGATTTAAGGCTGGTTTTTCCACTGGTGTCGTCTCTGTACTGAACTTCCTGGCTCTAATAAGCATATCGCTTTTTATAATGAACCTTCTGCCTATCCCGATCCTTGACGGCGGACTTATTCTTTTTGCAGTCATCGAGTTTATAAGGAAAAAACAAATTAAGCCAAAAGTGCTGTACTATGTGCAGTTTATCGGCATCGGACTAATAGTTATATTGTTTGTTATTGCATTATTCAGCGATATAAACTATTTTATTCATAACTAGATATTGGAGATTATAATGAAAAAGCTGTTAACAGTTTTGTGTTTCGTTTTTATATCATACATTCTTTTCGCTGACGTACATGTCTCAACACAACCTCATTACGGTCCGATTAACGATATGGAAATGACTTCCAATTCATTGTTCACAGTCGGTCAGGACGGCTACGTAATAAACTGGAAGCATGACGGTACTGGCGAACATTATCAGATATCTGATCTTGAAATAAAAATGATTGCCAAAAATCCGAAAAATAATAATATAGCAATTTACGAGACTGACGGCTATTCAATAAACAGGATATCAGTGTGGAACTGGAGCACACAGAAAAAAGTATACGCTAAACGTGTTCCATACACAGTTTCATCACTCCAATACACAGAAAAAGGTACTTATCTCATGGTCGGAACAACGTCAGAGGCAGGTATCTATTTCCTGGACCAAAAAGGCGATGTAATTTCCAAGATAAAAGACCCTATAGAGATGGTCACTTTCGCCCTTTCGAGCAAGACAGAAAAAAGCTGCATTCTTTACACACCGATGGGCCACCTTGAGTACATAAACCTTTCAACACGCGAAAAAAAGGCAGAGATTGTAATTGAACAAAGCCTTGAACAGCCCGTTCTTTTCAGCAACGACCTTCTTTTTGCCGGCGTTAAGAACAACATGATTTATGTATTCAACAGCGTTACAGGCAATTTGCAGACAAGAATTCAAGCTAAAAAGCCTCTGCTCGCTACTTCTAGAAGCGACAATTCCCTTTATTTCCTCGATTTTGACGGCAGTTCTTATACATTAAAGATGATATCCGCAGACAACGCCAATATTTCCGCGCGCTCTGTTATACTCAAATACATCGCTACTGTAGGAAATTCTGAAATAACGGCTGTCGCAAAGAATAACGATACGCTCTATGCTGCTTGCAAAGATGGCTCCATCCATTACATCGACCTGAATCCTTCTGCAGAAGTCTGTATGATGACAGAAGGCTCAAAACAAGTTTATTCGCAGATTTATGATATAGATTCCGTTGATGACGTATTCTTCTTCCTTACGGACACTTCAGTATTCACGTCGTCATACACAGGAAAGACGATAGAACCAATAACGGCGAATATTGGAAGTTACACAAACCTTATCTCGAAGGATGAAGACAACATTATTCTTTGGTCGAAAGGAAAAACACAACCGATTATATTCGCCTCAGCAGACAGTGCTTGGACTGGCAAAACAATATACACTCCGACTAAATCCTTGCAGAATGTAAAATTATTTAACAACAAGCTTATAATTATAGAGGGTGGAAGCACCGTAAAGCTATATGATTTCGACACAGGCAGAACAAAAGACCTGTTCAACGGAACAGGAATCCAGGACGCACTGCTCTTTTCGGATTCTGAGCTTTATATCGCAAAGACAGCCTCTTCAACACCAAAGTCTCCGTTGATACAGGTTGACGTACAGACGCTTGAAAATGTTTCGCTCCCGATTACTGGTGAAGTTTCGTTCGGTCTTTCTAACGGAACTAATGGCGGAAACGTGTTCTACGGAGTTCTTTATTCAAGCGAAAATAACCAGACAGAGATTTACTCATATTCTCCGCTCACGAAGCAGTACAGCACGATAATGACTTGGAGCGAAGAAGATACAGAAGCTTTCACTTGGTTTAACAACGGTATTTTGTATACAAATATTGGTAAAGACCAGATTTACGGAATTAACATCCGCACAAGGAAAGGCTTTGTTTATAAACGTTTTGCGGCTCTGCCCGTAAAAACGACAGGCAACAACAATCTGCTTCTTGTACTGAATAAAGACGGTAGCGTTTCCTGGTACAATGCTAAGAGCAACACGCTTTACTCGAGCTGGTACATAACGCTTTCCGGAGAATGGATATCATTCTGATTCTTTAGCTTTGTTTTCGAACTTTGTATACGCAGGGAAATAAACGATATCCAGTGTGCCGACAGGACCGTTACGCTGCTTTGCGAGAATAAGCTGAGTCGGAATTGTAGGCAGTCTTTCACCTTCTTTAGTTTTTTCAGCTTCTCTTTCCCTGTGCAGGAACATGATAACGTCCGCATCCTGCTCTATAGAGCCTGACTCACGCAAATCGGCAAGTGTCGGTGGTTTTCCTTCTGCATCGCGCTTAACCTGTGACAAAACGACTATAGGTATCTCCAGCTCGCGTGCAAGGCTCTTAAGGGAGCGTGAAATCTCCGCAATTTGCTCATGGCGCGGAATAAGCGTATTCTCGCTCTGGATAAGGGTTATATAGTCAATAAAGATAATCTGCACGTTGTACTGAAGCCTGAATCGTCTGGCAAGAGCGCGAAGATCGAGAAGTTTCATGTTCGGAGTGTCAACAATATAAAGCGGAGAGTCGTACAGAACGCCGGCAGCGTTTTGAAGGCGCATGAACTGGTCGTTTTTTATTCTACCGGTTCGTAAGCATTCTGACGGAATGCGTCCCTCCATAGAGAAAAGACGCATCATAAGCTGATAATCCGACATTTCGAGTGAGAAAAATGCTGTAGGAATCTTCTTTACGACAGCCGAGTATTCTGCCATTGTAAGCGCGAGAGCCGTTTTACCGATAGACGGACGTGCACCGATGATTATAAGCTCCGCTGGATGGAAACCAGTTGTCATTAAATCAAGATCAACAAGTCCGGAAGGAACACCGTTAAGATCTTTTTTATCGTGATACAGCTGTTGAATTATATCGATTGTCTTAGGAATTTCTTCCTGCATCGTCTTAATGCTTTGTGTCTGCTTAGAATCTGTTAAATCGAATATTCTTTTCTGTGCTTCTTCGAGCGCTGCGCGGCTTTCTATCGTCTCGTCATGTGCTTCACTGACAATACTAGCGGAAACTTTGATAAGCTCACGTCTTATGTATTCGTCGAATATGATTTTAGCATAGTATTCAACGTTCGCGCTTGTAGGAACTGTATCTGTAAGTGATGAAAGATAAGCAGGACCTCCCGCAGCATCAAGCTGCCCGGTTGTTCTAAGTTCATCCTGCAATGTAAGCAAATCACCCCTTGTACCTTTATTATAAAGGGAAAGAAGTGCTTCAAATATTTTCTGATTTTGAATGGAATAGAAACGTTCGGGACGCAGATAGGGCAAAACGACACCTACTGCGTCCCAGTCAAGGAGTAAGGCTCCTAATGTTGCTTGTTCAGCATCAAGATTATGAGGCGGAACCTTATCCTTAAGAGACATTACTCAGCCTTTGGTTCCTCTGCAGCAGGTGCTGCATCTGATGATGCGGCTTCAGCTGTTGCTTCTGGTTCTGCTGGTGCGGCTGCTTCTGCCGGAGCAGGAGTTTCAGCTTTCTTTTCAGCTCTTGACTCTTTTTTGTCAGCCTTTGGAGCTTCTTTCTTCTGCTCTTCCTGAGCTTCAACGCTTACTGTTACGTCTGCAACAGCTGCTTCATAAAGACGAACATGTGCAACGAACTTGCCAACCATCTTTACTGTTGAACCTGGAACTTCAATGCGTTTGCGCTCAATGTCGTAGCCTTCTTTTGCAAGGGCTTCAGCAACACTGAGGTTTGTAACTGCACCATAAAGCTTGCCGTTTGCTCCGGCAGGCATTTTGATAACGAGTGTAAGAGCATCGAGCTTTTCTTTAAGAGAAGCAGAATCAGCGCGTTTCTGAGCTTTTCTAGCCTCAATCTCTTCTTTCTTGCTCTCGAAATATGCTACTGTCGTATCATTGTATGGAAGAGCAAGATTGCGCGGGAAAAGGTAGTTGCGTGCATAACCAGCAGCAACAAGCTTTACATCACCCTCTTCACCGAGGTGCTTAATATCAGCGTTAAGAATAACTTTCATTTTCGAACTCCAATTGCGTGTCTATACGCAGAAATTAATTGATATTATTCAGAGTGACTTCCGGAGTATGGAAGTTTCTAAACCTTAGTCAGCTACGAAAGGAAGCAGACAGATAGCGCGTGCTCTTTTGATTTCAAGAGCAAGTCTGCGCTGGTGCTTTGCGCATGTGCCTGTGATGCGGCGTGGAAGAATCTTACCGCGCTCTGTTGTGAAGCGGCGAAGCCCATCAGCATCCTTATAGTCTACTTTTGCTTTCTGTGCGCAGAAACGGCAAACCTTCTTGCGGAAAAATGTTTTTCCCTTTGCGCGAGGTGCGCGCTCATCTGCGTCACGGATTACATCCTGCATCTGAACGTCTGGTGTTGTATCAATATCTTTTACGATTTCATCTGACATTTCATTGTCTCCTTAAAATGGGATATCTTCCGTAAAACCGGAATCTCCGCCGTAGGACATACCGCCGTCATAATCAGGCTGTGAATTACCTGCGTTTGGTTTAGGCTGATAGGAACCGCGGTTTGAAGACTGGTAATTACCCTGGCTGTACCCCCCGGCACCATTGCCGCTTCCGCCATCTTTACCGCCGAGCAACTGTATGTTTCTTGAATAGATGTATACTTTGCTCTGTGTCTGACCGTCTTTTTCCCATCTGTCCTGGCGTAACTCCCCGTCAACTGCAATCATCTTGCCTTTGACAAGGTACTGCTTAAGGTTCTCAGCTGAATTTCCCCAAAGCTGAACATTGAAGAAACTTGTCTGCTCGACCCACTGATCGCCTTCTTTCTTATTTCTGTTTACAGCTATTGATAAATTCGCAACAGGAGAACCGTTCGGTAAGTATTTAAGCTCCACATCGTGAGTAAGTCTGCCGATTAACACTACATGATTCAAATCTGTCATAGCTGCCCCCAGAACCAATACGCTATTCGTCTATACGGACAAACATAAATTTCAGGAGATTTGCCTGAAGCTTAAAACGTCTGTCAATCTCGATAATTTTTGCTGGATTTACTTTAATGTTAAAAAGTATGAAGCGGCCCTTATTGCGCTTCTTAACTTCATAACACAAATCGCGGTCTCCGTAAGGCTGCTCATTCTCTATTGTGGCTCCAAATTCGCCGAGAATTGAACGAACGCCCTCAAGAGCTGGTTTTGACAAGTCTTCCTCAATCGGGAAGATTGTCATAAGTTCATAATTTCTCATGTTAACTCCTTATGGTCTTAATGGAAGCACATTTTCTGTGCTCCAAGGGGTTATTTATATTACCTGAAAAACAAAATTAGTTCAATACATCCTGATAGACTAATACGCTGATTTTCAATATATTTGCAGTACGGAGGTTTTATGAGGATCACAGGCGGAGCGTTAAAAGGAAGATTCACAAAATGTCCGGACGGCGTTATAAGACCAGCCATGGACAGAATGAGGGAATCTGTATTCGCGATCCTTGGTGACCTTACTGGTAAAACTTTCCTGGACTTATTCTCCGGCTCTGGCACTATCGCCATAGAAGCTATGTCACGAGGTGCGGAACATGTTGTTCTTTGTGAAAAGGACAAGATTAAAGTAAAAACAGTGTTCGAGAACGTAAGCATGACGGAAAAAGTCATGCATAAGAAAATAGAATGTCACTTCATGCCTGTAGAACTTTTTATAAAGCGCGCAAAAACGAAATTCGACATAATCTTCTGCGACCCGCCTTTTCCTTATAAATTCCATCAGGAGCTTATAGAATCTATCTCTGAAAACGGTCTTCTTAACGAAAACGGCATAGTTCTTATACACCGCCCCTCTGAAAAAGATATGCCCGAGACGATCGGTCACTTGAAAAAGAAAGACTATCGTATTTATGGTCGGTCTATCGTAGATTTTTACGAAATCGATTCTTGACAGAACGGAAAATAACTGTATCATTTATAATAAAGGGTATTTCTTTATGAAGGAAGATTTAAAAAAGGCTTTTGAACATCACGCCCTTCCGGACGGATTTATAAAAGTAACTGATTCTCCTGTATCAAGTCTTACTTCAGAACAGAAAGTAGTCTTAAACCGCAAGGGTAATACTCTCTTTAACAACGGAGATATCTTTTCCGCGAGAAGGCTTTTCATTACAACAGGTTATTCCGACGGACTTTCCAGGGTTGCCCAGAAAAGCGAAGAAAAAGAAGACTATCTCGACGCATTAAAATTATACTGGCTTGCTCATAACAAAAGGAAGTCAGATGCGATTATTGAGAGAATTGCAGCAGTTATATCAAAAATATATATGCAAGAGGAATAAAAAATGGAAGATTTGTTTACAGCTTTGCCAACGAACGCAGAAGAAGAAATCGGTAGTATATCCGAAAAGATTGAAGCCGATTCCCAAACCAATGAAATTTCCGAACTGTCTAAAAAAGGATACATGTTCTTAAAAGAGAATAAAATCCATGAGGCAGAACAGGCTTTTAATGAAATACTCGCACTGGAGGAAAATAACAACTACGCTCTCGTAGGTCTTGGTGACTCCGCCAGAAAACAAAATCACTTTCATGAGGCAATTGATTTCTACTCAAAATGCCTTTCATGCCATCCTGGCAACAACTACACACTTTTCGGTCTTGCAGACTGCTACAAGGCTCTTAATCAATACCATAAAGCAATCGAAATCTGGGAACAGTATCTTATCCATGATGACAGGAACATTACAGTTCTTACGCGCGTTGCAGATGCATACCGTAAAATCCGTGATTTCAAGAAGTCAAAAATGTTGTACCTTCGTGTCCTCGACATGGAGGAAAACAACGCCTATGCACTTATAGGACTTGGTCATCTTCACTATGACTTCAAAGAATATCGTGATGCACTTCACTACTGGTCTAAAATGCTCGACCTCAACGAGAACGCTGTAGATATCAGGGTTCTTACATCAATTGGAAACTGCCACAGAAAGCTCAAAACCTTCGACAAGGGCGTATATTACTTTGAGCGCGCTCTTACTATGGATCCTAATAACTTCTACGCACTCTTCGGACTTGCCGACTGCTACAGAGGCATGAACCAGCAGTACCGCTCCGTTGAATACTGGAACAAGATCCTTGAGATGGATCCGAAAAACAAAGTTATTCTTACACGTTCTGGCGATGCTTACCGTAACATGGGCGATTACGAGACAGCCACCAAGTACTACGAAAAAGCCTTGGACATTGAATTTGATTTGTACGCCGTTCTCGGTCTTGCTCTTATAAGCAAGGGCCAGGGCAAGTACGATGAAGCAATAGCCAGTCTTTCAAGACTCATTCAAGCTGATCCAAAGAACTACAGGCTCTACATTGACCTTGCTGACTGTTACATAAAGATGAACCAGAAAAACAAAGCCATTGAAATTCTTCAGAGTTTCCAGAAAACTGGCATCAGAAGCCAGGCTGTCTCTGAACTTCTGGAACGCCTGTTGCAGTAGTTATGACGCCAGTCGCAATAACAGGGCTTTTACCGGACGAAATAAACACAACTTTCTCTATCAAAGAAAAATTCCGCGGAAAGCAGATTTTCCGTTGGATTTCCAATGGTGTCGAATCATTTTCTGAAATGACGAATATTCCGCAGCAACTACGTGAACAACTTGAAAAAGACGCCGTTCTTCGTTGCTCAGAAATCTCAAAAGTCCTTAAAGACCCAGATGGTACAATAAAACTTCAAATCCGTCTTTTTGACGACCGCTGCATAGAGACTGTTCTTCTTACAGACGAAGAAGACAGAAAGACAGCTTGTGTTTCTTGCCAGGTCGGCTGTGCAATGGCGTGCGCTTTCTGCCAGACAGGAAAGCTCGGGTTCGCCCGAAACCTAACAGCTGCAGAAATTGTCGAAGAGTTCTTTCATCTGGAGAAAATTGCTGGAAAGCTTGATAACATTGTGTTCATGGGTATGGGCGAACCCATGCTTAATCTTCCTGAAATCCGCAAAGCCATACAGGTTTTATCCCACCCGGAAGGCAGAAATCTTTCCGTAAGGCGAATAACGCTCTCTACTTCCGGCGTTATAAGCGGCATTTACGACCTGGCTGACAACGGGCCAGAACTTAGGCTTGCGGTGTCCCTTACGGCGGCAACGCAAGAACTTCGCGAGAAGCTTATGCCCATTGCAAAAGCCAACCCGCTCCCAGAGCTTTCAAAAGCGATTCGTTATTATATTGAAAAAACAGGCCGACGCTGTACGCTCGAAGCGGCTCTTCTTGGCGGAGTAAACACGCGGAAAGAAGACGCGGCCGCAATGAAAGCTTTCGTAGGTGACATGCCTGTCCATATAAACCTCATTCCGTGGAATCCTGTAGAAGGTTTGGAATACAAAGAGCCATCCGTAGCGGAATGCAACGCGTTCATAAAAGAATTGAAGCGGCTTTCATTGAATGTGACACAGCGGACGCGTCGCGGTCGGAAGATTGGCGGAGCGTGCGGGCAGCTCGGAAAAACGGACGCCTGATAATTTGAATAATCACTTGTTTTGTGTTACAATTAATTATTATATGTGTTAATTATACAGTATTAGACATAATTACAAAATATTCCGGCTTTAAAGAGCCGCGCAGCTATCATGAACGGAGGAGCTTATGAAATCAAATAAGAAAATCATACTTGTTTTTCTTTGTGTAATATATATTTTTCAACTTTCATTCTTAACAGCAGAAACAATTTCTGTTCCTGAATACGTAATAAAAGGTGCTTTCAACGATAAGCTTTCTAAAGAGGAAATCACAAAACTTTCTCAAGGTGAGATTATCGTAAGAAACATCGGCAGTCAAAGGAAAATATGCCTCAACGATATCAATGACAGGACTGCAGAAATTCTCGCTGACTTCAAACAACTAAAGCCATCGTATTTAGCTGAGACAATTCAGATTAGACCCGTAACATCAAATACTTCTGATGAGATTAAAAAACTTCATGAAGTTCTTATTGACGTCTCAAACTATGTCGGAATCCCATATTATTCCGTAAGAAATGAAAAATGGTTCGATTTATACTCTTCTGCAGAAATCAAGAATCACTATTTCTCTGGCCAAAAAGAATGCGTCAATGTTGATTTCCAAATGAATCCGTTCGGTATAATCAATACTGATATCACAACAGAGAGTACTTCTACTTCCCTATTCTACAAAAGCGCAAACACATCAAAAATCAAATATGATGGTTTTACTTGCGTAGATCCTGGCGAACTGATTTCGTATATATACGTATTTAATTATGGCAGCTGGCAGATTATATATGGAATCGGAGGAGCGGACGCACCTTCTATTTTCTTTATGCAGAGCAGGCTGGAAGCAGCTTTCGTCAACAGGATAACTTCGTTCTGCACTTTTATGTGCCAGTATTTGGAATAGGAGATATGTTCACAGACGTTATAATACTTGCCGGCGGCTTTGGCGAAAGACTTTGGCCTGCTTCAAGTGCAAAGTTTCCAAAACAGTTCATGTCTCTTGAAGGCGGTGATTCTTTTTTACAATCAGCTATTCATCGCGCTGCAGCGTTGAACATAACAGGTTGTATACTTGTAATTACTCGCAAAGAAATCTCAGCCACCGTAATAAATCAATGTTCGTCGCTTGAACCAAATGTTTTACATCATCTTTTTGTACTGAACGAACCCAAGCCCATACATACCGCAGGAGCTGCTGCATTAGGCTGCTATTTTCTTAAAAAACTATTTCCAGACAAAGAGCATACAATACTTGTTATTACAAGCGATCATGTTATAACCCCCGTAGAATCATTTGTAAGCGACACCGAAAAAGCGTATAAGGCAGCAAAAGAGAACAATTTCGTTTGCTACGCGATACCGCCTGAATATCCGTGTACGGGGTTCGGTTATATAAAATCAGGTAAACCTCTTGAATCCGTTTCGAATACTGCAAATAATACACAACCAGACTTATTCGTAATAGACAAATTCAAAGAAAAACCAGATGAAAAGACCGCTAAACAGTACGTAGAACAAGGTTATTTCTGGAACAGCGGAATGTTCGGCTTTTCTGCTGACTTTTTCCTTGCGGAACTGAAACGCTATGAACCAGTTGTTTACGAAGCGTTTTCGCTGTTGAAAGACGCGCCTCAGCCAGAGCTTGAGACAATAAATGGAGTTCGTTGTATGGAAAACTGGAATGGGCTTGATGAAGTTTATGAGAAAAGCCCGAAAGTTTCGATAGATAACGGAATCGCCGAAAAAACAGACAAAGCGTGCGCCGTAAAAGCTTCTTTTGCTTGGAAAGATATAGGAACATGGGATACATTCGGTTCACTTTTCACAAACAAACTCGATAAAACAGAGAATATCGAAAGTAAAAACTGCTTTGTGTATTCAGACATTCCGGTTGCTTTGTGCGGAGTTTCGGACTTGATTGTTGTAGTAAAAAATAATAGAGTGCTTGTGATGAAAAAAGGCTGCAGCTCACTCGCAAAAACTGCGGCGCAATTAATTGACGGAGAATGACTATACAATGGCAAAGAGTACGGCAGTCGCAAAAACTGCGCAGAATGATGAAAAATGGGATCTTATCATTCAGCCTAAATCGAAGTTCCTTGACCTGCGTATAAGAGAAATAATACGCTACAGAGATCTTGTTTTCAGCTTCGTAAAACGTGATTTTACAACGACATATAAACAAACAATACTTGGACCGTTATGGTTTATTGTCCAACCGCTTGTTTCAACCGTTATGTACACGTTCATATTCGGAAACCTTGCTGAAATAGGAACGGACGGTATCCCTTACCTTCTTTTTTATTTTGCAGGAACAATGCTTTGGACATATTTTACAGGAACCCTTAACAGCGCAGCAGGTGTGTTTTCTTCGAATTCCGGAATATTCAGCAAAGTCTACTTTCCACGGCTAACAGTACCAATATCTACAACTATAGGTCATATCATAAAGATGGGTATACAGTTCGCCTGTCTGATGATTTTTTTCATTTACTACCTTATAACAGGAGCAGACATTCATCCGACATGGTGGATTGCGGCATTTCCTCTCCTCATAATCTGGATAGGTTTCCTTGGCTGCGGAATTGGCATGGTAATCTCTGCTCTGACAACAAAATACAGAGACTTGAATCACCTTCTTGGTTTCGGGCTTTCTTTGGCTATGTATGCGACCCCGATAGTCTACCCTCTTTCAGAAGCACCACAGGACTTTTTGTGGGTATTCTACATAAACCCGATGAGCGCGCCTGTCGAACTTTTCCGTATTTGGTTTTATGGGGCTGGCTACGTTCCTCCTGTAATGATTATAGGAAGTCTTGCCTTCACAGCAGTCGTGTTCTTCTTTGGCTTAATCTTGTTCAACAGGAATGAAAGAACCTTCGTCGATGTAATATAATACAGAAGGAAATATGAAGCGTTTTTGTTTTGCTACCTTGCTTATTGTTTGTATATTCTCATCTCTTACTTCACAGGAAGCATTAAAATCAACGGAGGAAGATTATTACAGTTTTCTCAGTTTGCAAGGCATGGCAGAATCACCGACACTCGGCTATAGAACGTTGAGCGATAATGTTTGGACCATAGAAACTGATGAAAATGGCGAAACAATTCCTCACATCTGGCAAGACAACAATTTAGGAACAACATGGACTATATGGCAAGATGCCGAACCTGTTGAAAACTGGTTCATGAACGGCATCAAGCAAGGATTTTTTACAAAAATATACGGTCCTGAATGGTTCAACAGTTTCAATACCGCAGCTCCATACGGTCAGAATGACGGTGCTTTATGGCAAGGTCGCGGATATAACACAAGCCTAACGGCAGGAATCCGCTTTGAAGGATACGGTTTTGAAGCAACATTCAAACCTCAGCTTAGTTTCAGCCAGAATCTGGAGTTTGAGTATATAACTCCCTACTATTCTGGAGCTAATTATGCAGGAAAAGCTGATACGTATGGCTATTACGGAGTGCCTTCATTGGATGCTCCACAACGATTCGGAGACAAACCTTTTTTCACATATGATTGGGGTGACAGTGAGATAAGATGGTCATGGAAATCTTTTACAGTAGGTTTCGGAACACAGGCTATCTGGCTTGGACCAGCAAAACTAAACCCCATTATCCATTCAAACAATGCTCCTACCTACCCCAAAGTCGACATTGGGGTAAGAAAGACAAGCCTTTATATGCCATATTTCGGATGGTATTTGGGGGAGATAGAACTACGAGGTTGGTGGGGAAAGCTAACAGAATCTGACTATTTTGATAATGATGATTCAAACAACAACAATCTTCTCAGTGGATTTTCTGTAAATTACTCGATTCCATTTTTGCCAGGCTTAACAGTCGGGCTCAACAGAATAATGCTAAGTAAATGGAAAGATATCTCGCCATATTCACTTTTTACTATTATGATTCCTGGTATGGATGACCATGCTGGTACTGATGACAGTGATCAAAGAGCTTCGATCACTGCTAATTGGAAGTTACCAGAAGCCGGTATTGAAATATATCTTGAATGGGGGCGTAATGATTATAGTCCGACCACTGCACACATCATACGTTACCCCTTTCATTCACATGCATACACAGCAGGATTTGCAAAATCTTTCACTCTTTTTGGATTGACATGTATTTTAAACCTTGAACTAACAAATCTTGAAAGTTCCAGAGATTATGGATCTTTTATAACTGGCTCGCATACATTTTATTCTCATAGCAGAATATCTCAAGGGCATACAAATTTAGGTCAATGGCTAGGTGCGGGGTCTGGTACAGGAAGTAACAGTCAGTATCTTAGTTTTTCTATCTTTTATTCATCTGGCAGTACAAGTTTGTTTATACAAAGAATGAATCCCGATTTAGATTATTTATGGTACATCGACTCACAATCAGGTAGATCTGGTTGGGATATTGAAACAAATATAAAAGCCTATTTAATATTTGGAGTTTCAAACATTTATTATATACTTTCTGGATTATCAATCGATACTTCGATTATTTATGAGCGGATTTATAACCCCCAATATAAAGGAGACGGAATTGAATCTGTAATAAGTAATAATATTTCGATACAATTATGTTTGAAGTATAGTTTTTAAAAATGTGAGGGTAATTTTGGCTTACAAAATATTATATTTTGCACCAGTAGCAACGAAAGAAAATCCCACCATAAGTCCATTTATCACACAAAGAATAGCAGAACTTAAAAAGCATGGACATGAAGTTGTTATCCTACAATTTGGAAGATTAAATATTAATTCATATTTTGATATTTCTAATCTGACTTTTTTTAACCTACTCCCCAAAATTCTCCATTTATTAAAGTTTTTTATCAAAAGAAATAAATTAATAGAATACAAAACATCTTTTGTCTCATATAAATATTATGAAAACTTATCATTCAATTCATATAAACAATTTGCAAAATGGTTTGAAAAGAATAATTTCTCTTTTATCCATGTACATTTCCTATGGTTTGCAAAACAACTACCGTACATAAAACGAAATTTTAATATTAGGTATTTTATTACTTTACATGGAAGTGATATTCATGAAATTACTGAATATGATAAAGATGAAATTTCTTCTGCACTTTTAATACTCAACAATGCAGAGTGCTGCTTTTTTGTATCTTCATATTTACTAGATCATATAAAAAAACTAGGATATGTTGGTAATAATGCAAAAGTAATTTATAACGGAATTGATTTTAATATTTTTTCCTATATTGGTGAAAAAGAGAAAAGTGATAATTACACACTTGGATTTGTAGGACACTTAAACTTTATCAAACGGGCCGATTCCTTACCTATTATTCTATTTCTAGTCAGAAAGGTATTACCAAATACTCGTTTGTTGATTGTCGGCTCTGAAGATGGAGATTTACTTCCATATATAAAATCACAAATTTGTAGGTTAGAATTACAAAAGTTTGTTGATATAGTGCCTCAAGTTTTACCTGATCTAGTTGCAAATTATATGAGGGAAATGGATGTATTACTGCTTCCAAGTCGAAATGATGGATTTGGATGCGTTGCTTTAGAGGCTCAAGCTTGCGGAATAGGCGTAATAGGTTCTGCAAACGGAGGGATTCCAGAAGCTATAGGAAAAAATGGAATTTGCATTTCTGAAACAGAAAATTTTATATCTGATTATGTTGATGCTATAATTAATTATCTTAAAACCAAACATAATAGTGAAGAAATATCAAATAGTGTACGTAAATTTTCTTGGAAAAACTGTATAGATCAAGAAAATAGTGTTTACAAAAGCTTTTTTAAAGATTAATAATTTTTTAAGGATTTTATATGAGTACTATTGTAATTAAAGCAGAAAATCTTTCAAAATACTACAAACTAGGTGTAATAAATAACGGAACTCTTTTTCGTGATATACAAACTTGGTGGGATTTAAAACGAGGTAGACCAGATCGTCACAGTCGAATAGGAAGCAGTAAATATAATCAAAACACAAATGGTTTTTGGGCTCTAAAAGATTTGAACTTTGAGATTCATCAAGGAGACCGAGTTGGAATTATAGGTAAAAACGGGGCCGGTAAATCTACATTATTAAAGATTTTAAGCCGAATCACAGCTCCGACAGAGGGTAATGTAAAAATCAAAGGTCGTGTTGCAAGCCTTTTGGAAGTTGGAACAGGTTTTCATGGAGAACTCACAGGCCGAGAAAACATTTATTTGAATGGGGCAATTCTTGGGATGAAAAAAAAGGAAGTAGATCGTAAGATTGATGAAATTATAGCTTTCAGTGAGATAGAGCAACACATAGATACACCTGTAAAACGTTATTCTAGTGGTATGTATGTACGCCTTGCTTTTGCAGTCGCGGCACATCTTGATAGCGAAATCCTCATAGCAGATGAAGTGCTCGCCGTTGGTGATGCATCATTTCAAAAAAAAGCTCTTGGAAAAATGAATGATCTTTCTACAGGAGAAGGGAGAACTGTATTGTTCGTTAGTCATAACATGGCAGCAGTTCAAACTTTATGTAACAATGGATTTCTGCTGAATAAAGGGAAAATCTTATACTCTGGAGAAATAGATAAATGTATATATAACTATCTTAATTCTACGCAAGAAAGTTGCCCATTAAAAGATATGAAAAATAGAACAGGTAATCAAAATTTCAAATTTACGAGTATGACTTTCTTAGACAAATACGATAGAAATTGTGAAAGTGTTATATCTGGAGATTTTTTGCGAATTAAATTTGAATATGAGAAAAAAGACTTTATCAACATGAATAATATGATTTTTTCTATTTCATTATCCGATGATTATCAAAAATTTGTTGCGACATTTATTACAGATGAGATGCAAACCAAAAATGAAAATCTTAACAATTATTTTTATCTCGATATTGATGAATTAAATCTTGGCGGTGGAACATATAACATTAGATTATTTTCATCATATCTAAACACTGGTATAGATGATGTATGTGATTGTATTGATATTGCAGGAACTTTAACTGTACTGGCAGGAGATTTTTGGCGAACAGGGCAAAACAATCGGCCAAGACAAGAAGCAATGCTTAAAGCTCATTATATTATATAACCCATCAATCATTATACGCTGAATTCTAAAAAAGGAGATATTATTACGACTTCGTATAAATTGATTGAAATCACAACTGTTTATCAAAGTTATTTAGATTTTTTTTATAAAAAATATCCAGAAGTCCAGAGTTATTCTTATACACAACAACTTTCTGCTTTATTAAATGATTTTAATGCTGAATGTGATTTTTTACACAAAGAATTAAACAAAATGGGAATTGAATCAAATATCTATTTTTTCAATTGTGAACTTCTACAAAAAAGATGGAAAAACGAGTTTAAGAATTCTGATTTATTTTCAATACTTTTAAAACAACTACAGGAAGAAAAACCTGATATTTTACTTATTTCAGACTTGCCCGCTTTTACTGAACAACAGTTGAAATTATTAAAATCCACTTTAGGAAAAAGAACCAAATTTGTTGCATGGCATTTCACTACTGTTAATTCTGATTTTTCAACAAAGAGCAAATATATTGATGAATTTTATACAGGAAGTAAGTATTTTGTTAATTTACTAAAAGATCATTGTAAATCTGTAAAACTATTATATCATGCTTTTTCTCCTTTAGTCTTACAAAAACTGGAAAATCAAAAAACATCTTCAAACTGTCTTTTCTGCGGTTCTATTTTTCTCTCAGAAAATATTCATTTGAACAGGATCGATTTATTCTCATCATTGATTAACTCAGATATTACTTTTGATTTTTTTGGAGAAGTCTATGGTTCTCTCTCTCCTTCTAGTTTAAAAGCTAAAATGAAGAGTTTATTAAAACGAAGAAGTGCTATCACTAAAACACGGCAAAAAACAGAACAACTATTAAAAAGGATTAAACAACCTTCTTCATATGGTATTGAATATTATCAAATATTAAAAAACCACAATATATGTTTAAATCTTCATTCACCAATTTCAGGAAGTGGAGCTGGGAACATGAGAATGTTTGAAGTTACAGGTGTTGGATCCTGCCTGGTAACTGATTATAAATCAGAAAACATTGATTTGTTCAAACCTGATGATGAAATAATTGTATACGAAGATTTTGAAGAATTAATCGAAAAACTTTCTTGGTTAAAAAATCATCCAGATGATTTAAAAAAGATCTCTATTGCAGGACAGAAGAGGACACTTTCAACTCACACTTATAAGCAAAAAGCTGAAATGTTGAATTATTATCTCCAAAACTTATTAAATAAACACTAAATATAAAAGTTATGATATTGTTTATGAAATCATAATTAATAAAATGATTAAAAAATATTATTTATTGTATTGAAAACATAGAGATAATTTTTTTGATTTATTATATACTAAATTATCTACTAATCCATATAACTTTGGGAAAAAAATATGAAACATGAAATGTACAAACACCTTACATTCAGAGATTTAGGTGATGTTCGTGGTAAACTAGTTGTAATTGAAGGCGGACAAGATATTCCTTTTGAAATCGCTCGAGCATTCTATATTTATGGTTCTGATTCAACTGTGATTCGAGGTCAGCATGCAAATCGTAATTCAGAATTTGTACTTGTCAATGTTGCTGGTAAATCAAAAATTTTGATTACTGATGGAACAAGAAAAGAAATTGTCGAACTAAATAAACCTATGGAAGCTATTTACATTCCCAAAATGATTTGGAAAGAAATGTATGATTTTTCTCCAGATTCAGTCTTATTGGTTTTTGCAAATACACATTATGATGCGAACGAATACATACGAGATTTTGATGACTATATTAAAGAAAGACAAAAGTATAAAAAGGGGGACGGTAATAAATGAAAGTTCCCTTTCTTTCTCTCAAAGACATAACTGCAAAATATGCTGATGAACTTCATAATGCAGTGCTTCGAGTGACAGACTCCGGTTGGTATCTTCAAGGAAATGAAAACAAGAGTTTCGAAGAACATTATGCACAATATATTGGAACTAAATTTTGTGTTGGAGTCGCAAATGGTCTGCAGGCATTAGAATTGATGATACGAAGCTGCAAAATGCTTTATGGATGGCAAGATGGTGATGAAATCATAGTTCAAGGCAACACATATATTGCAACCATCCTTTCTATTTCTCAGAATAATCTGAAACCTATCCTTATTGAACCAAATGAAGAAACGTTAATGCTCGATGTTGCTGAAATAGAAAAATCTATTACTCCAAAAACACGTGGATTAATGTTGGTACATCTCTATGGTCGATGTCTTTATGACGAAACAATTATGAAGCTTTGTAAAGAAAATAATATTTTTCTTTTCGAAGATAATGCTCAGGCTCATGGATGCGCTTTCAATGGCAAAAAAACAGGGAGTTTTGGAATTGCAGCAGCTCATAGTTTTTATCCAGGTAAAAATCTCGGTGCATTTGGAGATGCAGGAGCGGTCACTACCAATAATGAGCAAATTGCAAATTTGGTTAGGGTTTTAGCCAACTATGGTTCTTCAAAAAAATATGTTTTTGACTATATAGGCGAAAATAGCCGTCTGTCTGAAATGGATGCTGCTGTACTTGACATCAAACTTAAGCATCTTGACGAGGATAATAATCGCCGAAGAACTGTAGCAAAAATGTATTATGATGGTATAAAAAACACTTCTATCAAAATTCCTACAATACTATCGGATGAAAAAAATGTGTTTCATATTTTTCCAGTCTTTACTGAAAATCGAGATACCTTTCAACAATATTTAAAAGATCACGAAATTGATACAATTATTCACTATCCTATTCCTCCTCATAAGCAGAAAGCTTATGAACATTGGAAAAACATATCATTACCAATAACTGAGAGAATACATAAACATGAACTAAGTCTCCCAATTAATCCAACTATCACAGATGAACAGGTTAAATATGTAATAAATATTATAAACGAATGGAATATGTAGATGACTAACTTTTGTACACTCTTTGATCATAATTATCTTTCTCGTGGATTAATTTTATATGAATCCCTTTGTTCTTACTGTTCTGATTCTTTTACGTTATATATTCTTACAACAGATGATATTGCCTATAATTGGCTCAAATCACATCCACATAACAACATAATTATAAATTCAATTGCTGATATAACTTGCGTATATCCAATTCTTGAACAATTAAAAAAAGAAAGAACGCAGGCAGAATTCAATTGGACATTATCTTCCTTTTCTCTACAGTTTTTTCTAAATAAATATCATCTATCATCTTTGACATATTTAGATGCAGACTTATGTTTTTATGCGGATCCAAAAATTCTTTTTGATGAATTAGATAAAAAAGAATCTGTAATTATAACCCCGCATAATTACACTCCAAAATATGATCAAACAGCTACTAGTGGACGATATTGCGTTCAATTTATGTATTTTAAGAATACTACTAGTGGAAATATGGTTCTTGAATGGTGGCGTAATGAGTGTGAAAAATGTTGTAGCGCTATCCCTAAAAACGGGAAATTTGGTGATCAAAAATATCTAGATGATTGGTTATCACGTTTTTCGGGAATTGTTCATGAAACAAAGAATATGGGATGTGGTATTGCACCTTGGAATATTCAGCAATTTAATATTGAAAGAATACATAATAAGTTTATAGTTGAAGATAAAGTCACAAGAATCAGGGAAGATCTTGTGTTTTATCATTTTCATGGTGTCAAAGACTTTATATCTAAGAATGGTTCTTTAGTATTCAATTTAAATGACTATGAACTTTCAGATGCAGTAATTGATTATCTGTATAAACCTTATATAAAGAAACTAAAAGATCTGGTTATCGAACTTCCAGAACGAGATTTTCCTATAATAGTACCCCACCAAAAAAAGCTTCCTTTTGTATATATAATTTTTAAAGCGATAATACGAAGTGTCAAAATGTTAATAAAAAGCTTTCTATTTATCCAGACTATAAAACAAGTTAAAAACGAGTATATAAACAATTTATCTAAAGAAAATATATTAACATAAGAAACTATTAATTATTTATTTTGATTCATTAAGAAGTGTGGTCTTTTTTATGAAGAATACCGCCAAGCGGCTGAATTGTATACTTTAATCTTATATGATATAGTTTATATGTTATGAAAGTAATTACATTCGCTGAAATCAATAATTTGAATATAACACCTCAAGAATGTGTTAATTGGGCCCGTGATGCAATTATCCATAAAAATGACTTTGTACTTCCACCTAAAACAAGCATAAAGTTTAATAATAATATTTTTTTTAACACGATGCCATCAATGCTTCCTAATTATGATTCATTTGGAATAAAGCTAGTATCTCGTTTTCCAGAACGAGCACCATCATTGAAGGCTGATATTCTACTTTACAAGGCTTCCACGGGCGATTTACTTGCATTCATGGATGGTACATGGATTACAACATGGAGAACCGGTGCTGTTGCAGCTATAACAATTGATACTCTACAATCATCAACAGCAGAAACATATTCATTTGTAGGATTGGGAAATACAGCTCGTTCAACTCTTCTTTGCCTGAATGCATTAAACAATAGCAAAGAATTAAATGTTCAATTGTTTGCCTATAAAAATCAACATGAAGAATTTATAAAACGTTTTTCCAGTTTTAAGAATATTCATTTTACTGTATTTTCTGATATAAACGAAATGTTCAAACAATCGGATGTAATAATATCCTGTATAACCTCAACAAATTCTGTATTAGCCGATGAATCTATTTTTAAAGCTGGAACTCTTGTTGTTCCTGTCCACACACGTGGTTTTCAGAATTGTGATTTGACATTTGACCGTATTTTCTGTGATGACATAGGACACATAAAAGACTTCAATTATTTTAATCAGTATAAGTCGGTTTCAGAAATGACAGACGTTCTTAATGATTCTTCATTTTCACGTAATGATTCAGAAAGAATACTCGCATATAATATTGGTGTTTCTACACAGGATATTTTCTTCGCAAAAAAAATATACGATAATATTTCTGATGAAGAAACTCGTCTTAACACAAAATTTTGGGTTTAGATACTAAAGGAACCGTATGAAAGGAATAATTCTTGCAGGAGGAGCTGGTACAAGGCTCTATCCCCTTACAATGGTAACTAGCAAGCAGCTTTTGCCTGTTTATGACAAACCTATGATTTACTACCCTCTTAGCACGCTCATGCTTGCTGGTATCAAAGAGATTTTGATAATCTCCACCCCGGATGATACTCCCAGGTTCAAAGAGCTTCTTGGAGACGGTAACCAGTTCGGAATCAATCTTTCGTACAAGGTACAGCCTTCTCCGGATGGTCTTGCCCAAGCTTTTATACTTGGAGAAGAGTTTATTGGCGATGATTCGTGCGCAATGATTCTTGGCGATAATATTTTCTACGGGAATGGTTTCAGCCGAATACTTCGCTCAGCTTTAGAGAATGCAGAAAAAAACAGCAGAGCAACAGTTTTCGGCTACTATGTTCCAGATCCAGAACGATTTGGTGTCGTTGCCTTTGATGATACAGGAAAAGTCACAAGCATCGAAGAAAAGCCTACGAACCCTAAATCAAACTATGCTGTGACCGGACTCTACTTTTACCCGAAGGGAGTTTCAGCACGGGCAAATACAGTCAAGCCATCCGCTCGAGGAGAGCTTGAAATCACTACTCTTAACGAAATGTACCTTAAAGATTCAATTCTTGATGTTCAGCTTTTAGGAAGAGGTTTTGCCTGGCTTGACACCGGGACTATGGAAAGTCTTTTGGAAGCTGCTGATTTTGTTCACATGATAGAAAATCGACAGAGCGTCACGATATCCGCACCAGAAGAAATTGCATACAAAAATGGTTGGATAGATAAAGAAAAGCTTTTGCAGTCTGCGACTCGCTATGGCAAATCTCCTTATGGTATGCATCTAAAAGCTGTTGCAGAAGGAAGAGTGAGATACTGATGAAAGTTCTTGTTACCGGAGTAAATGGACAATTAGGGCATGATGTAATGCTGGAGCTTAATAACAGAGGCTACGAAATGATTGGTTCTGACATTACAGATAAATATTGTGGCTTAGCCGATTGTGAATCGCCCTGCTCCATTATCCGTTCTTTACCATATACAAAGCTCGACATTACGGATAAAGATTCTGTATATGAGACAATGACAAAGCTTAAACCAGATGCAATAATACACTGTGCCGCTTGGACTGCTGTAGATATAGCGGAGGACGAGGACAAAATCGATAAAGTCAGAGCTGTAAATGTAACTGGCACACAGAACATCGCTGAAGTCGCAAAAAAAATAGATGCAAAGTTACTTTATCTTTCCACTGATTATGTATTCGATGGAAAAGGAACACGTCCTTGGAAACCAGACGACAAGAATTATGCACCTTTGAATGTATATGGTCAGAGTAAACTTGATGGAGAACTTGCCATAGCAAATACACTAGATAAATACTTTATTGTACGCATATCGTGGGTATTCGGTCTAAATGGAAAGAATTTCATAAAGACCATGATAAATGTTGGTAAAACTCACGAACAAGTACGAGTCGTCAACGATCAGATAGGTACCCCTACTTACACTTATGACTTGGCAAGACTTCTGGTCGATATGATCGAAACTGACAAATATGGATATTACCACGCATCAAATGAAGGTGGATACATTTCGTGGTACGATTTTTGTGTTGAGTTCTACAAACAGTATGGTCTTAAAACAAAAGTCATTCCAGTAACTACAAAAGAATATGGCCTTAGTAAGGCTGCACGTCCGTTTAACAGCCGTCTTGATAAGACAAAACTCGTTGATGAAGGTTTTACTCCATTACCTACATGGCAGGATGCTGTTAAACGTTACTTAAAGGAGGCAAAACTTTAATATGGGACAGATTACAGTTGAAAAAAACGTGAATGGAATAGAAGGTCTTTGTGTTATAACTCCGGCAGTTCATGGAGACAACCGTGGGTATTTTATGGAGACATATAATGCAAACGACATGGAAGAAGCAGGCCTTGATATATGCTTTGTTCAGGATAATCAGTCGATGTCAACAAAGGGAGTTCTGCGAGGACTCCACTTTCAGAAGAATTTTCCTCAAGCAAAACTCGTCCGTGTAATAAAAGGCGCTGTTTTTGACGTTGCCGTTGATATCAGATTGGGAAGCAACACTTACGGAAGATGGTATGGTATTGAGCTTTCTGAAGAGAACAAGAAGCAGTTCCTTATACCAGCAGGCTTTGCTCATGGTTATTTGGTACTTTCAGATACAGCAGAATTCTGCTATAAATGCGATGATTTCTACCACGCTAATGACGAAGGCGGAATCGCTTGGAACGATCCAACAATCGGTATTAAGTGGCCAGGAGTCGAAGGCACATACAATAATTCCGCTTCTGCGGAAGGCTACACAAAAGATGGTGTTCCTCTAAATCTTTCTGAAAAAGATCAGAAATGGCCTAGCTTCGAGGACTTCCGTAAAGGAATTTAAGGATATTAAGTTTATGGGTACAATTGCCACCACAGAAAACAACAATGCTCCTCTGCTTTCAATCATAACAATTAACTACAACAACGCTGAAGGGTTAAAGAAAACTATTGAAAGTGTTTTGTCACAAAATTTTGACGATTACGAACATATTATCGTAGACGGTGGAAGTACAGATGGCAGCGTAGAAGTAGTTAAAGATTTCCTTTCTGATAATAATTATGCTCGTCATGTGACTTGGTGGTGTAGCGAAAAAGACTCTGGCATTTATAACGCTATGAACAAAGGAATCCGTCATTCATGTGGAGAATGGGTTTACATGCTTAATTCCGGGGATAAATTAATCACTGATGTTTTATCACAAGTCTCAACAATTCTCAAAGAACATCCCATGGAAGTTATATATGGTGCAGTTGATTGTTATTCAGAGAATAAATACACATGGACTTCATGTAAAAGTTATGAAAGATTAGATTCTGGTATGCTTCCTCATCAAGGTTTTTTTTCTCCAAGAGTTTTCCATGAAAAATTTGGACTTTATGACGAGTCATTAAAAATTTTGGCAGATTGGGATTACGCGCTCAGACTTAGAGATAAAAACTGTAAATTTTATCATGTTCCAATTATAATTGCAGAATACGACGAGTCTGGTATAAGCACACGCTTAACACTGTTTCATATAAATGAAATCAATCTATTAAAAAAACGTTTTAATCTGCCAATAAAACAAAAAAAGGTATTAAAAAATACATTAAAACTCTTTATACCGCCTATTATCATTGTATTACTGAGGAAAATTAAACGATGATTCTCAAAAGGTAATATATTTTTTTGGTAACGAAATAATTTATGGGGAAAAGATTAAAAATGACAAATGATTTGATAAATAAAGTTTCTATTATTATACCTTGTTACAATCAAGGAAAATATATTAAAGATGCTATAAATTCTGTTAAGTCACAGACGCATCAAAACTGGGAATGTATAATTATAGATGACGGATCAACTGATGATAGTTATGAAATCACGAAAAATCTAATTGAAGATGATGAAAGGTTTATCCTTTTGAAGCAGGAAAACTCTGGGGTTTGTACAGCTCGTAACGTTGCAGCAGAAAAAGCCTGTGGTGAATTTTTGCTTCCACTAGATGCTGATGATATGATTGCACCAACCTATATTGAAAAGGCACTCGCTGAATTCAATCAAAATGAAAACTGTAAATTAGTCTATTGCAATTTACGTTTTTTTGGAGCAAGAAATAGCGATTGGATTCTTCCTGAATACAATTATGAAAAAATGTTGTGGATGAACCAGATATTTGTAACAGCGTTATTCCGGAAATCTGATTATTTAAAGACAGGTGGGTATAATCCAAATATGACTGATGGCTGTGAAGATTGGGATTTTTATCTTTCTCTTTTAAAACCGAATGACATTGTAATTAAACTTCCCGAAATTCTATTTTTTTATCGTCAAAAACCAGTTTCTAGAAATACAGATGCAAAACAAAAAATAGATGTAGTAAAAAAACAAATTGTTAAAAACCATATTGATTGTTATTTGCCATTTCTTCCAGATATAATAACTCTTCGTGAATCTGCTAATTCATGGAAAAATGCTTCCGCTTCCAAACTATATAAGATTTGTAATAAAATACTCATTCCTATTAGGTGGATAAAAAGAATATTCAAATTATAAAACAAGCGATACGTGAAGAATGGTAATAATTCGTAAATAGTTTAATAAAAGGAGTTTATATTATGGATAATATTTCAGTTGAAGATATTGTATTATTAGTCTTTACTTCTGCAAAAAATCTACATGAACGCGCATTAAGTGTCCAAAATACATGGCTCAAGAATTTTCCAAATGGTTATCTGATTGGTGGGTATTGTAAAGATAAAAAGCTTAAGATGATTAATATTGATAATGCCGGAGAAGATTATCTTTCAGCTACTTATAAGCAGTATATAGGTTTAAAAATTATGTACGAAAAATTTCCTAATGCAAAATGGTTTTATATAACAGGCTGTGATGCATATGTTTACTCAAACAATCTTTGTTCTATGTTATCGAAATACGATAGTTCCAAAGATTATTTCATTGGTGGGCATTGTAGATATAGTAATATTGATGGAACAAAAGTATTTTTTCCAGCTGGTGGACCTGGCTTCTGCTTAAGTAGTTCGTTAGTTAAAAAGTTAATTCCTAAAATTGATTTCATTCTTTCTGATTTTTCCAACTATAAAGTTTTTAAAAATGGTTCTTGTGATGTTTCTCTCGCCTACTATTTAATGAAGTTCTTCTCTATAAAAGTTACTGTTGTTCCTGGTTTTTATCATTATCCACCATACAAATATCCAGGAGAAACGTGGCAATCTGAAGATGGTTCAGAAATAACAGAATCCGTCGTTTCTAAACCTATTGCATTTCATTGTATTAAAATTCGAGAGATGTATCGTTTGTATTCTGGACGAAAACTATATAAAAAAAATCGATTTTTCACTTTTGTTGATTTTGTAGAAAGAGGTTTTGTACGCAAACTACATACAAAATATATTATTAATTTTATTTGGAGAGCTATTTACAGAAAACATGTTTGTTAAGATGAATAAAAAAACATACATTAAAATTTTTGCTGGTCTTGGAAATCAGATTTTTCAGTATTGCTACGGACTTTTACAGCAAAAAAATGGTAGGAGCGTCAATTATATTCTAAATAAGACTTACGATAAAAACGGAAAAAGTCACGACCTAACTGAAGTATTCAATTTGTTTGATTTAAATAGAAATTCTGCCTCAAATATTTATGCACCGGAAGGTGTTCTTTCAAGTATTAGAATTAACGCAAAAAAAGTCTTTGCTAAGTACATCATCCAATCATACCAGACTGGTTTTTATCAGAGAGCAGAATATATCGAAGAATTAACAAAAAACTGTAACATTCATAACATCATAAAATTCAAAAATGAAGAAATCTATATCAAAACAGAAACTTATAAGCTAATAGAACAGTGTAAAACCCCCGTAAGCATTCATATTCGTGGTGGTGATTACCTTTCTGATGGCAGCTCCTACAGTGGAATATGTACTGAAGAATACTATAAAAAAGCCATTCTCTTCTTACTTGGAAAAACAAAAAAACCTCACTTTTTCGTTTTCACTAACGACAAACCTTTTTGTATTTCTTTATTATCTCCTCTTGGAATCGAGCAAGATCATTATTCCATTATTGACGATGAACCATATTTAAAAGATGACCCTGGATTTGACTTGTTTTTAATGTCAAAATGTAGTCATAATATAATAGCAAATTCTACTTATAGTTGGTGGGGTGCATACTTGAACGAAAACAAACAGAAAATAGTTATAACGCCAGCAAAATGGACACAAAATGATGATCCATCACTTCAAGCTATAAAGCCTAGAATCTGGATAAGTTTGTAAGTGAAAAATAACTCACAGATTGACGCCTGGAAAAGAATACCGTATTAGAACAAGCTCGAGAAGTTATGCTAGAATTTTACAATTTTTCGCATCAACATACGAAAACAACCTGACATACTGGCTTGATGGAGGCACACTTCTTGTTGCGGTGGAGATATAAAGGCTTTATTTCTTGGGATGATAATATTTACGTAATAATGCCCTGTAATGACTATAATAAATTATTGTCATAGCCAAATCCTGAGTTTCCAGAATCTTTTTTATCTTGATACAAGAGAAGGTTTCCAACGGTTAAGAGCCAGATACAGTAAAAGAATTAAAGAAATTGCTGATTCAGATAGAAGGCACATACAATAATTCCGCTTCTGCGGAAGGCTACACAAAAGATGGTGTTCCTCTAAATCTTTCTGAAAAAGATCAGAAATGGCCTAGCTTCGAAGACTTTCGTAAAGGAATTTAAGACTTTCTAAACGTATTAACTGTATTTATGTACATTTCAGGAAGCCCTACATCATAGGAAACTCCATCGATCAAATAGCCAAGCATTCCAGATTTTTCGCGAACTTGCTCCAACGCCGTTGTAAGCTGAAATTCACCATTTTCTAGTAGATTGTTATTAATATTCTCACCTAGTTGATCATAGACTTCCTTTGTAAGGATATACTGTCCAAAGACAGCATAGAAATTCTGCTTTGATTTTTTTGTAGGTACACAAAGAAAATCTTCTGCATATTGAACAGTTGGTTTCTCTGAAATTTCTGTCAATCTTAAGACTTTCTGCTCTGTATCATCCCAACTGCCTGTCATAATTCCATAGTGTATTACATCTGATTTAGGTACAGAATGGATTGAAATGATAGGTTTGCCATATTTTTCATATACATCAATCATTTGCTGCATGCAGTTTTTTTCTGAAGATGTATTATAAATCATATCTCCAAGTAGCAAAAGAACTGGCTCATCTGCTGCAAAAACACAGCTTTGGAATACGGCATGTCCAAAACCTAACTTTTCTTTTTGCACAACATAAGTTATATGCCTTTGTAAAGATTCAATAATATCTTCATATTTCTTTTTATCATCAGGAAGTTTGTTATAATGATCTTTTGGTAGCGATTTAAAAAATGAATCATACAAAAACTGTTCATTCTCTCCTATCACAAGACATATTTCTTCAATTCCGGCATTTAACAGTTGCTCAAGCAAAATCAAAATGACTGGTTTAAGAATCCCATCTTTATCCATTATTGGAAAAAAATCTTTTTTAAGACATTTGGTTGCAGGAAACAGTCTTGTTCCAAAACCTGCTACAGGAATTACCGCTTTCCGAAGCTTCTTAGACGGAAGCAATGTCAATGTAAAAGGATCAAGTCCTTTCTTATCTTTCAAGTATTTTACGACTTTACTCTGACTTTCTTCATCCTTCGCTAAAAGTTGGACAGTACCATCTCCCTGAGACCCCACACCCTTTGAACCATAAATCCATTTTTTCAAATTTTCGTCAGATAGTATTGAATGAAGAACCGGAGCTTTTAATTCCGAGGGACAAGCTGGTGCAATTTTTTTATCGAAATTCGCTTGATACTCGTACATAAGCTTACCGAAAGCCTCATTGTTGCCATCTTCAATAAATTCAGTTGCTTTGGTTATGAAATGCTCATTATCAGACCCAAGTGCTTCTTGAACGTTCCTGTCTAATTCTGTTTCTGCAAAAGGAAAACATCTGTTCAAATCAGCCAGTATTTTTACTGTATCTTTATTACTTTTTAAATCAGCGATTACAAAGTACATAGGTGATTTTAATACTAAAGGTTTAACCGATATTTCATTTCCTTCAAAAGTCATGGCTACAGGCTTAATTCCATAAGCACACGCTTGATCTAGACGCCCACACCTAGACGGAGTTCTCTGTTCTCCATAATAGGCCATGAACATCTCCCCCATTGTATTACAATTGAGATTATACAATTGATTGAAAGCACGTGCGACCAGGACACATATAGCGGCACTGCTTGAAAGTCCGCTTTTTATTGGTAAATCCATTTTAGTTACTGTTATATGAACCCCAGATACGTTGTAGTATTCATTAATATAAGAAGCAACCCCTGCACAATAAGAGAAAAAGCCACCAGCCTTTGCAACTTGTTTTAACTTTTCAGAATCCATAGGGCAATCAAAAGAGCTGTTTTTGAATTCGTCTATCTCATAATCAATACAAAAAGAATCTGCACGAACTGCTCGAGCATAAATTCCCTGCTCTATACCTGTAACAATAGCCCGTCCCGGGACAATCGAAGAATTTATAGATTTATATAAACCTGCCCAATCACTATGTTCTCCAATAAGACAGAGACGACCAGGAACAAAAAGATTTATTATTTTTTCTGAATTATTCATATTTTACTCCAAATCAGGGGGTTACAACACCCATCAAAATGATGTATTATTATATCATATTTTTTCAAGATATTGAAAATACAAAACTAGATAAAAAGGTTCTTTAATTGCCAATGCTTTTTATAGTGTTGCCGTTATAAAAAACATGCTGATAACCCAGAATATAAGGACTTATTATCTTATTGGTGTTCAGAAAAAGACAATGGAATTTATAATGCAATGAATAAAGGGTTAAAAAAGCAAATAGCAAATTGACAGGTATCATGAATTCGGGGGATTATTATGTAGCAGGAGCATTAATTCATGCAATAGAATTATGGGAAAAATATCCTGATAAGATTCAATATGGGGTTGTAAATAAGTATGAAATATTTAATCAGTTTTCAAAAATAACCGGCTGTAGATGTATTCCTGATTACAACCATAATTTTGATATAGTTTATAACCTGTTAACTACCTTGCAACAAAACGGTCTTATAGATTATTATATTTCAAAAGATTTATCATGTATCTTTTTGCTATTTCAGTAGGGTTTAATCAATGTCTGTTAAATACTATTTAGAAAATATTCCTTACGAGTTTTGGCATGATGTATGTTTTTTTACAAACCGCCTGCTAAAACGGCGGCCATCGTCTGCTCCGTTTCTTTCTGGTGATACATACAGAAGAACAGCAGATTTTCTTTATGACAATACTACACTTTGTTCTGCAGAAGAAATCAACTCTTTTAAACGCAACTTGCAAAAAAAGCGACCAGTCGTATTCGTGAGTTCACGTCTGCTTAAAGATTTTTCATCACAAATCTTGCCACATATTCATAAATCTTTCATTCTTGTAACTCATCAGAGTGATGAGAATATAACAGATGATGCTCTTTATACTTCAATAGCTAACGACGAGCACGTTTATCGCTGGTTTGCACAAAACTGTATGCTCCGTCATGAAAAGCTGATTCCGCTCCCCATAGGATTAGAAGATTTATGGCGTCATAATGCTGGAGATATCTGTGACTTCAAGAAAAAATCCTTCATAAATAAAAATAAGAAACCTAAAATCCTTTATGGTTTCAATATAGCGACAAATGCAAAAGATAGAGTTCCTTGCTATCTTGCAATGTGGAGAAAACCAACTACTGAGTTAATTTCAAGAACACCAAACATGCACCTGTATAGAAAACTGCTCTCTTCATTTATGTTTGTAGCCTCTCCCTCTGGAAATGGCTTAGATTGCCACAGAACATGGGAAGCAATGTATTTTGGTGTTATCCCGATAGTACCAAACAACTACATGAACAATTACTTCGCATCTTTAGGTTTACCAATTTGGTGTGTTTCTTCATGGGATGAAGCGACTTCTCTTTCAGAAACAGAGCTTGCAAAAAAGTATTCCGAAATTATCTCTGCATCCAAAACAGATGCGCTTTGGCTTAACTGGTGGACGACGAGGTTTTATGGTGACTAATGCTGCAATAATACATAAAGGAAAACAGTATCCAAATTATCTTGATGATTTTATACATCAGTTTTTTTTAACAAACAAAGATACAAAGTTATATTGTATTGTCGATGAATCATTCGAGCAGCTTTTGGAACTACAAAAGCAATATGAACAATTGTACATCGTGCTATCAAACGATATAAATATAACGAAAGAACACTTATTTTTCCTTCGCTTTAACCGTCTTACTAGACAAAAATGGAGGGACGGTTTCTGGCGTTTTGTCGTAGAGCGCTTCTTTATTCTGTATGACTTCATGAGTACATATTGCATTACAAGTATTTATCACTTTGAATATGACAATGCAATATATGCAGATTTAACAGAACTAGAGCAAAAACTATCCTCATTCAAAGCAATCTTACTTCCCGCCGATGCAGATAAACGTTGTATTCCTGGATTTGTATATATCCCAGAAAAGGAAATTCTTAGAGAATTCTGCTGTTTTTATAACAGGAAACATACGCTTTTCCCCAAAAATGATATGATCGCATTTTCAGAATTTATGGAAAAAAAAACATTAATATGTAAATCGTTACCTGTAATTCCACCTTCTTATTATTTCACAAATAAAAAACTAATATCTACATCAGGGAAAACATCAAATAAACCGTGGGTTTTCTATGAAAACTATGAGAAAACAAGAACTCTTTTTGATGCTGCCGCATTCGGGCAATATCTTGGAGGAATAGATCCAAGAAATGGAGAATCCAAAAAAGGCTTTATAAATGAAACAGCTGTATATTCCCCGGCAGATTTTCAAGTAATCTGGAAGCATGAAAACTCCATAAAGAAGCCTTTTATCGTATTTCAAGGAGAAGAATACCCTCTTGCGAATCTTCACATTCATTCTAAGAATCTTAAGGAATTCAGATCTGATCTGATTTAATCTAATATGTTCTACCAAATAATCATTTATCCAATTGAACTTATAATTGAATTTGTATATTACTTGTTCAATCTTTTCACAAAAAATGCTGGACTTTCAATTATTGGAGTGAGTACTGCTGTTACTCTTTTTTCTTTGCCATTGTATATAATAGCAGAACACTGGCAAGAAATTGAAAGAAACACTCAGAAAAGGCTGAGACCGACTGTAAACCGTATAAAAGCCGTATTCAAGGGTGACGAGCAGTATATGATACTGAATACCTATTATAGGCAGCAACATTATCACCCTATTATGGCTTTGAGAAGCTCAATAAGTCTTATAATTCAGGTTCCGTTTTTTATCGCAGCATACCATTTTCTTTCGAATCTGGAAATTATTCAAAGTATCCCGTTTTTATTTATCCATGATTTAGGCGAACCAGATGCACTTTTTTCTATTGGAAGCTTTAAAATAAATGTGTTGCCGATTGCTATGACAATAATAAACATACTTGCTGGTGCTGTATATACAAAAGGTTTCCCCATCAAAGAAAAAATACAGCTATACGCTATGGCTTTATTGTTCCTTTTTCTGCTATATGATTCTCCGTCTGGACTTGTCCTCTACTGGACGATGAATAACGTTTTTTCCCTTGTGAAAAACATATTCTACAAGACAAATAATCCTGCTAGAACCCTTTATTTCACAATAACAAGTATATGTCTCGTTGCAGGAATATTTATTTTATTCACAGACTATACGCCCGTAAAAAAGCTTCTCATAATATCAATCTGCATTTTTATTCTTTGCATACCTCTGTATATAAAACTTGCAAAATTTCTTATAAAAAAGCCACTAAATACGCTCGTAAATGACAAGAATCTCTGTACAAATTTATTTATTTTTTCATGTCTGATTATCGTTCTTCTAACAGGGGTAGTAATTCCTAGTGCAGTCATGTCATCATCACCACAAGAATTTTCTTTTATAGACGAAGTATCATCTCCATTAACATACATTAGAACAACTTTATTTCAAAGTATTGGATTGTTTTTATTTTGGTTCGGCTGCTTTTATTTTATGTTCCCCAAAAAACTCCGTCCACTCTTTTCTTTCTTCTTCACCATCATTGCAGTAGGAGCCCTTCTTTATACATTCATTTTTCAAAAAGAATATGGAACTATGTCATCCAGCCTGATTTTTGATTCTGGCATTAAACGCATGCCTCAAAAAACAGACATTCTTTACGATTTTCTTGTATTAATAATTTCACTCACAATTGCTGTATGTGGATTAAAATTTAAACCAACTCTTATATTGAAACCTGTCCTTCAAATATTAGTTATAATACTTGTCATTCTTGGATTTAAAGACAGTATGAAACTTCAAAAATGCTTTAAAGAATTTGCAGAAACAAGAGAAAATGTCTCACTATTCTCGCAATCCGAATCTTTATCACCAGAATATCATCTTTCGAAAACCAATAAGAATGTCGTAGTTATTATGCTTGACAGAGCGATTCCTTCCTTTCTTGACGACATTTTTTTGGAAAAACCAGAACTTGAAAACTCATTCAAAGGTTTCAAACTTTACACAAATACTATTTCCGTAAATGGGCATACTCTTTATGCAGTTCCCGTTGTATTCGGAGGTTACGACTATTTGCCGGAACAAATGAACGAACGCTCTGATATACCAATGGTACAAAAACACAACGAATCATGCCTTGTTATGCCAGTGCTCTTTTCAAGAAGTGGTTTTGAATGTACAGTAACCGACATATCATGGGCAAATTACAGCTGGATACCGGACAACTCGATTTTCCAGGGTTACGAACATATAAACGCTCATAACGTACAGAGGAAATACACAATAAAATGGGCAACAGAACATAATATAGAACTGACACCGCAAAGCCTAGTTCTCAAACGTAATTTTCTTTTATTCAGTTTTTTCAAGATACTTCCGGCATGTGTCAGGGGAATGCTTTACGATGACGGAACATATTGCAGTGTAACGTTACTTTCAAATCCAATAGAATCGCTTATAGACAGTTATTCCGTTCTTGATTATTTGCCAGAACTTACTGATACAAACGCCGAAACACCATGCTTCACATTAATGATAAACGACTTAACGCATGGGTCAGCCTTCATGCAAGTACCCGATTATGAACCAGCAGATTCCGTTACGAACTTTGGTTTGAACCGATTCTATGATGAATACACATTCAAAACTTATCATACTAACATAGCTACTTTTAATAAACTTGGAGAATGGTTCAATTACTTACGCGAAGAAGGTGTATACGACAATACAAGAATTATTTTGGTAAGTGACCATGGTGCAGAACTTGATTTATCTGAATTTGATCAATTCGGAGAGAACAAAAAAATTCCGGCTCGTTATAATCCTCTTCTTATGGTAAAAGACTTTAATTCTTCAGAGCCATTCTGTACAGACTCTACATTCATGTGTAATGGAGATGTTCTATCTATTGCAATACAAGATATAATCTCTGTATCAAATAATCCGTTCACTAACAATTCAATTGATACAGAAAGAAAGAATAATGGAATCGCAGTATATACAAATTCACGTTATACGCCCGAAATGAATAAAACAAACACATTTATACTTGATGGGGAAATCTACAATGTGAAGGATGATATTTTCAATCCTGAAAACTGGGAGAAAATACAATGACAATAATACCAATTCTTCCGCTTTATATTGATCCCGGAACAGGTAGTATGCTTTTTTCCATACTCGTAGGACTTTTGGCAACAGCCTATTTTTTGGGTCGAGCATTATTAATTAAATTAAAGTTTATATTTGCTGGTAAAAAAAACGAACAGAATGTACTATATACAAAAGATGACCCATATGTAATTTATAACGAAGGGGAACAGTATATCACGCTCTTTTCAGGTATTATCCAAGAATTTGAAAAGAGACAAACACCACTTTTGTATCTTACGAGTGCAGAGAATGATCCCGCTCTTTCCCAAAATTTTTTATACGTAAAAACTGAATACATCGGCTCAGGAAATTCTGCATTCATGAAGCTTAATATGCTCTCTGCCAAAATAGTTCTTATGACCACCCCCGGACTTGATGTTTATCAACTTAAACGAAGCAAAGGTGTAAACCATTATTCACATCTTGTTCACATGACAAGTGACGCTACGACATACAGACTTTTTGGTCTTGATTACTTTGATTCTGTATTACTTACCGGAGACTATCAAAGTAAAGATTTGAAAACACTCGAAAGGATACGAAAAACAAAACAAAAAGAATATGTTACAGTTGGTTGCCCTTATCTTGATATTCTTGAAAAAAAGATAAAGGAACTTCCAAAAGAAGAAAACCACCCCTATACAGTTCTTGTTTCACCATCATGGGGAGAAAGTGCCATTTTGTCTAGGTTCGGCGAAAAACTTTTGGAGCCGCTTTCGAAAACAGGCTATAGAATTATCGTACGTCCACATCCGCAATCAAAAAAATCGGAATCAGAGATACTTGATCGTCTTATGACTGCTTATCCTGAAAATGAAAATTTTATATGGGATTTTGAGAAAGACAATATTCTATCGCTTAGCCACGCAGACATTATGATTTCTGACTTCTCAGGTATTATCTTTGATTATATGTTTCTTTGCGACAAACCGTTCCTTTATGTAAATGACAAGCTTGATCTAAGACCATATGATGCATACGATATAATTGAAGCAAATCCGGAGACAACATTATGGCAATTTGAGACACTTAAGAAAACTGGAAGAAAGCTGGAAGAGAAAGATTTTTGTAATATTGGAATAATACTAAAATCCATGTCCGACAATGAAGAATTAGCTAAGCAAAGGGCAATTGCCAAAAACACAGCATGGATGCATCGTGGAGAAGCCGCATCCTTAGTTGTAGATTTTATGATGAGCAAAAATGAGGATATATAAAAAATGAATTCCATATCCATAGTAATCCCCCATATAGCTAGAAACAACAATCTACTAATACAGAATATTCCATACATTTTGAAGAATATTTCACCCAAGCATATATATATACTTACAAAAAAAGAAACAATAGAAGAATTGAATACTCTAAAATCAGCGAATATCACCTTCATTGATGAAGATACAGTTCTTGAAGGGCTCACTTTTGAAGGAATAAAGGAATTGTTATCACAAATTAATGTTGTTCAAAGAAGAACTGGTTGGTTTTTTCAGCAGTTTCTCAAATACGCTTGGGCATTAAAACCTGAAGCGGAAGAATACTACATAACTTGGGATTCTGATACTTTTCCTATCCAACCGGTTTCTTTTTTTCAAGATAATAAACCTATATTTATAAAAAAAGATGAATACAACCCTGCCTATTTTGAAACTATTCAACGATTATTGAATATAAACAAATGCATACCGGATTCATTTATTGCTGAAACCATGATTTTTAAAACAAACATCGTAAAAGAAATAATATCTAAGATTGAATCCAACAGCAAATTAAAAGGTAATACCTTTTATGAAAAAATTTTGTATGCTATACAGTTTTCCCAAAATCCTTGTAAAGGATACAGTGAATTTGAAACTTACGGTACATATGTGATTACAAATTACCCTGATTTGTATACATTCAGACAAAGCAAAGGTTTTAGAAACGGTGCAAAATACTATGGTTTACGCCCTTCTAAAAAAGATTTATCCAGAGCATCGTTAAAATACGATATAATATCTTTTGAACGCTGGAATAAACAGATAAAAGCATTCATATTGTTTCAAAAAATGATTTCCGCCTTTATTTATATGTTCTTCCATAGGAGTTAATAAATAAAAATGATAGAACCAGAAGATATTTGCATGCTTGTATTTACATCTGCATTAAATCTCCATGAAAGAGCTTTATCTGTACAAAACACATGGCTCAAAGATTTTCCTTGTGGTTATCTTGTAGGTGGTAACTACATTGATACGAAACTTAGAATGATTTCCGCCGGAGAAAATGTTGGGGAAGATTACAGTTCTGCCGCCGACAAACAATATTTAGGTTTGAAAAAAGCTTTTGAATTGCATCCTGACAAAAAATGGTTTTACATCACGGGTTGTGATGCTTTTATTTATTCATATAATCTATGTACTCTTCTCAGCAAATACAATTATGAAAATGATTTCTTTGTTGGAGGTCATGCTCGATCCCTGAAATTTCTTGATACAGAAATAGTAAATCTCTCCGGTGGAGCAGGTTTTGCATTGTCAAATTCATTAGCACTGAAAATTGTTTCTTCCCTTTCAGATATATATGCTATGAAGGATTATCTTTCTAAGAAACAATGGAATGCCTGCGATATGACAATTGCATATTTTATCGAAAAAAAATTAAAGATTAACCCAACAATTTGCGATGGCTTTTCACACTGTCAGCCATATCATCCTGAATCTGTTTTTAATTGTGATCCTGTAGCTTATCATATGATTAACATCAGAGAAATGTATTCCTTATATTCTGGTAAGAAAATTAAAAAGCCGAATATTCTTTATTACGTTTTTGATAAAATACATGTTTTATTAGCAAAAAAACTAAAGACTAAAAAAATTGTTAATGTAATATGCAAATTTTTTTATGGAAAATGATATATAATACATATATGAACAATTACAGAGACCCTAATTATATTTCCAATTTTTTCTCCCCCATACCCGATAATCGACTTTCGGGTAATACGCCATTACGTCAGACACAGCTTATACTTCTCCGACTGCTTAGAATTTTTGATGGAATATGTCGTAAAAATAATTTGAGATATTGGCTCGATTCAGGTACATTGTTAGGTGCTGTACGTCACGGAGGTTTTATTCCTTGGGATGACGACGTTGATGTAGTTATGCCTTTAGACGATTTTCGAAAGTTTAAAAATCTTCCTGACGATGAATTCCCTAAAGATGTTTTTCTTCAGACAGAAAAAACAGATATTGATTTTATATGTCCCTGGGCGAAACTTCGTGATAGATTCAGCTATATTGAAGAAGCAGAAGGACCATACCCATACTCTCAGGCAGCCTCTATTGATATTTTCCCAGTTGTCTTCATAACAGATGCACAACATAAAAGCCGAAACTGGTTTGGCTTCTTACCACCCTATAATCAAAAACCAGAACGAATAGTAAAACATCTACACTTAAAAAGCAAAGTTCGTATAATCGTACAAGGTAATATTCAAAGACTTTTCATCTTACTTTTGAAAATCCCTTTCATAATGAAATTCTTTGAAAAAAAGTACTCAAAGGGAGATAAAGAGTGGGAAAAAATGCCACCAATTCGGTGGAACAAAAGATATAAAGATGAAGATATATTCCCTCTTAGTACAATAATTTTTGAAGGTGTGGAATTCTCTTGCCCAGCTAATCCTCATAACTATCTGACAAATCTTTACGGTGACTATATGACACTCCCCCCACCTGAAAAAAGATGTTCAGATCATGCTGTTGTTGCCTTGTTTCCTATAGGCCCCAATCCTCATTTTTCTGCTTTAAAATGGTCAGATTATTATGACGAAGATGGAAAGCTTAAAAATACCTAATACTCAGGGCGATATCAACTGTCCGTATCTTATAGAAAAAGACATAACCGTTATAATACCTGTTTATAATTCAGAGAAATCAATATTAACGGCATTAGATTCTGTTTACAACCAGATTGCTCGCCCAAAAACAATTATAATTATAAATGACGGTAGCGACGACAACACAGAAGCTAAATGCATTGAATGGAAACAAAATCATTCTGACATAGATTTTGAATTAGTCTCCATATCTAATGAGGGGGCTTCCAATGCAAGAAATGTTGGGATAAAAAGAACAACTACGAAGCTTATAGCTTTTCTTGACTCAGATGATTCATGGGAACCGGATAAGATACAGAAACAACTCGCTGTTTTTAATAAATCATCTGAATCTGCGTGCAATCTAGTTTGTTCAGGGAGTAATTTACGTCCGACAGATGATAAGATATACACAATTTCAAAAAAACAGCTTTTATTAAGAAATCTTATAGTCACATCTTCTGTTCTTGTAAAAACAGAGATTATAAAAAAATATCTATTCAATACAAGACTCAGGCGATCAGAAGATTATAATTTATGGTTAAAAATTGCTTCAAATGATAAAGGAATATTTTTAATTAATTCCTCTCTTACTAATTATTCCGTTGATGTTTCACCCAATAAACTATCAAATAACTTAAAAAAATTTGAATTAGATGAATTGAAGAATTTTAAATTACTGTTCAAAGAGCATTATATCTCATTTTTCGAATATTCAGTTTCTTCCTGTTTTTCGCTAATAAAATATATCAGAAGAGGTATTATTAAATGAGAATAGTTAAAATCTCCGGCGGATTGGGAAATCAGATGTTTCAGTATGCATTCTCATTAGCTTTGAAGCATGCGGGAAACTCAGATGTACAGCTTGATTTAAGCACATATCGCGCGAAATCGGACTATAATGGTATAGATCTTGTCCACAACGGATTCGAGCTTTCAAATCTTTTTGATATTACATTTTCTGAAGCGTCTCCAAAAGATGTGGCACAGCTCTCTTATCAACCTTCAAACTTGTTAAATCGTGTTTTAAGAAAATATTTCACAAAGAAAACCCATTTTATCGATAAAAAATCATCATATCAACCCGAATTGCTTTTGTTGAAAAGCCACGACATTTACTTCGAAGGAAACTGGCAGACTGAAAAATATTTCATTACGATAGAAGACGAAATCCGAAATATATTCACCTTCAAAAAACCATTATCACTAGAATCAGAAAAAACTGCTGCAAGTCTTGGCACTAACAGTGCGAGCATTCATATTCGCCGCGGAGATTATCTAAAGACACAAACACTCAATGTTTGTGGCAAAGAATACTACTTGAACGCCGTAAAGATGCTTCTGGAAAAGACTAATATAACAGATTTGATGGTTTTCAGTGACGATATGGATTGGTGTCGTAACGAACTTAAACTAGAAGGTTTTGGTGCAAAAGTTATTTATGTCGATTGGAACAAGGGCGCAGACAGTTGGCAGGACATGGCTTTAATGTCTAAATGCAAAAACCACATAATCGCTAATTCGACTTTTTCCTGGTGGGGAGCGTGGCTTGACCCGAACATAGACAAAATCGTTATCTGCCCGGAGATATGGAATTTACGTCAGCTGAATCCAAATATCGACAAGTATTATCGCTGTGAATACGGTGATATCCTTCCCGAAAAATGGATTAAATGCCCAATAAGCAAGTAAAAAAGGTCGCTTATGGATGAAGAAAAAATCAAAACAGAATACACACCAGAAAAAGCCGCTGAAATATTCCCAGACGAGCGCTTAAAAGAAGGAACTGACCTTCAGAGAGCCCAACGCGTAATGCTCCGCATACTAAAAGTTTTTGATGTTATATGCTGCAAACACGATCTTACATACTGGCTTGATGCAGGAACACTTCTTGGAGCCGCAAGACACGGTGGCTTTATCCCTTGGGATGATGATGTCGATGTTGTAATGCCTATTGAAGATTATGAGAAGTTTTGCAATATAGTCGAAAAAGAACTTCCATACGACATGTTTTTCCAGACACATGAAACAGACCCGAAACATGATATTACTTGGGCAAAGATCCGTGACAGATTCAGCTACATGGATGATCCGGGAGGTCCATATCCATATTGTCAGGGAATCCCCATCGACATTTTTCCTGTATATATACAGACTTATAAAGAGTTCAAACACAGGAATATACGCGGTCTTCTGCCTCCGTTTAACAACAAACCGCTCAAAACTTCGCCACGATACTCTGTGAAGCACAACGCTTACAATTTTGTTTGGGGAACGATACAACGCTTTTATTCATTACTTTTCAAGATTCCTTTTATAAAAAATCGCTATCTACGAAGAATAACAGGAAAAGGAAAAGATGCAGAAACTGGATGGGTTTATGATCCAGAACGACCTTGGTTTCAGTTTTTTCCAGAGGATTGCGTATATCCTCTTACAAAAATTAAATTTGAAGACACTTATTTCCTTGCACCAGCAAACGTCGATAAATATCTGACAATTTATTATGGCGATTGGCGCTCTCCGCCGCCCGAAAGCAAGAGAGATGTTCATGGAACTACTGGCGTACATTTGACGGATGCTGGCCCTGTCCCTGACAAGCATTGCTTAAAATGGGAAGACTATCATTAATTCTTGGAGTTAAACGACATGAGGATTTTACATATAATTACAAATACAGACTTGGGTGGCGCACAGCGAGTAGTAATTGATTTATGCACAAAAGCCGTTGAGGATGGTCATACGGTTGCCGTTGCTTCAATGAAAGATGGTCCCATGTGGCAGCAGCTTCCCTCTTCTGTCGTTCAATTCAAGCTTCCTCACATGGTAAAACCGATTAAACCATTAAAAGAACTTCCATGTCTTTTTGAGATTAAAGCAACTATACGAAAATTCAAACCGGATATAATACATCTACATTCAAGCAAAGCAGCCCTTCTCGGTCGGCTTGCAACCCCACACCACATGAAAAAGCGCATTGTCTACACTGTTCATGGATTTGACACAATCCGGGTGAGAAACCGCATTTTTCTGCCACTCGAAAAATTGATGCAGAAAAAATGTGGCGCAATCGTTCCTGTTTCTGAATATGACTACAAAAATCTGCTTTCAGAAGGCATCAATCACAACCTTAAACTTGTCCGAAACGCTGTTCCAGATACAAAACCATTTTCAGAATCTGAATTACCCGAACAAATCCGGGAACCACTTTTATCTGCACGCGCGCAGGGCAAAAAGGTAATTCTTACAATAGCACGAATCGCACTTCCGAAGCGGCTCGACATTTTCGCAGAAGCCGCAGCCCAGCTGAATAATACAAACTGCGTCTTTTTCTGGGTCGGGGCTCCTACAGACGATACGATCAAAAATCAGCTAGAGGAATATTCCACAAAACAGAATGTCTTTTTCACAGGTGATATACCAGAAGCCTCGCGACTTATTTCTTATGCTGATGTATTTGTGCTTTTTTCTGATTACGAGGGATTGCCTATAACAATTCTTGAAGCAATGGCAAAGGGTAAACCGATTGTCGCATCGAAAGTAGGTGGCATTCCAGAACTTGTTGATGAGAGCAATGGAAACCTTATTTCTGCCGGAGATACGGAAAAATCAATAGCGGAAGCAGTAAAAGCCTTAAAAGATCTTATCTCAAATGACGAACTGCGTATCGAAAAAGGAAATACTTCTCGTCGTAAATACGAAAGCAATTTCACATTGGACACAATGTGGCAAAATTATCTTTCGATTTACTACGCTCTCAAGTAAATTACCTTTATCCTACTTATCAAAACACTATAGATTTGTTATAATATTTCATATGAAATTCTCGCGGAAAAGACGGCAGTTTTTTATCTTTCTTATTGATCTCATGATTATGGTGCTGTCTGTTTATATCTCGCTTGCTATCAGAAATATAGAGATTCCGACATTTTCTTCTTTTCTTAATCATCTTAGAAATTATCCGCTTGTAATATTCACTTGGGCAGTCTTGATGTATACGTTGGGAATGTACTCTCTCGATGTACCATTCAGAATTGATTCCATAATAATAAAGCTTTTGATAAGTGCTTTCAGCGGAACCATGATGGGATTCGCGACCTTCTATCTTTTCGTCAACAATCAGAACATAATGCCTAAAACTGTTCTTGTTTTCTACAATGCCACAGTTTTAATATTGATTTACATATGGCGCTATATTTACGCAAAGCATTTCTCGAACAGCAAAAAAAGAAACAGATACATTTTCATCGGATATAATGAAACAGCAGCCACACTCTTGGAGCATACAAAAGTAAGCTCATACATAAACTTCACTCCTGCCGCAGTATTCGATGAGTTTATTAATGTTCGTCCAGCAAGTATTCCAGACGGAATTCCTTTCCTTCATACTTACGATGAGCTTTCACACTTCCTTTCAGAAAACACCATCAAAGTTTTTGTTATGCCATCTGAAAAGGTTTTTTCCGCAGAAATAAGGCGTCTTCTTTTTGATGCGCTTAGTAATCGAGCAGTTTTCTATTCACTTCCCGATTTTTATGAGCTTATGACACGCAGAATCCCGCTTGGTGCCATAAACGAATCGTGGTTCTTACGCCATATTAACTTTGAAGGGAAAGCCCTTTTCTATTTGACTAAACGGCTCATTGATATTGTTCTGTCGACTTTTATGCTGCTTCTGACAATCGCCTTTTGGCCATTTATAGCCATTATTATCAAAGCGGAAAGCAAAGGGCCCGTTTTCTTTAAGCAAGTGCGGGAAGGAAAAAACGGGAAACAGTTCAAGTTATACAAGTTCCGCACAATGAGGAGCGAAGACAACAATTTTGCTCCTACAACAGAAAAAGACAACCGTGTAACAAAATTCGGCAACATAATGCGAAAGACACGCATTGATGAGCTGCCTCAGCTTCTTAACGTTATAAAAGGCGATATGAGCCTTATTGGACCAAGACCTGAAAGGCCAGAGCTTTCTGTAGAACTTGAAAGAAATGTTCCTTTCTACAGACATCGTCTTATGGTTAAACCCGGAATAACAGGTTGGGATCAAGTCTCCGGTGAATATCATTCACCTTCAATTGAAGATACATATAAAAAACTTCAGTTTGACTTATATTATATAAAAAACCAGTCACCGTTGCTTGATATTTCTATATTCTTCAAGACAATAATGACTGTTTTTCTCCGTCAAGGGCGGTGATTTAATCATGAATAAAAAAACATTATTTCTGACTTTTATCTTTGTTTTTTCTATACTGACACATAGTTTGTACGCTGAGAACACTTATCGAATTGGGAACGTCACATACGATATTTCCGGTTTAACACGCGAATATGTACTTGCTCAGAAGCTTGCAATAGATACAGATACAATATTCGCGACAGAAGAAGAGCTTAACGAATATATAGCTGATATTAAACAGAATATAGAAAATGAACGCGTAATTGAAACATCAGAAATAGAAGTATCATATTCAGAGCCTGACTCCGAAGGGCTTGTAACCGTTAACTTGCTTATTAAAACTGAAGATTCTATAAACTTTGTCATCGTTCCATATCCAACATACGACGTAAACAACGGATTCAAGCTTAAACTTAAAATAAAAGACTACAACTTTCTTGGATCCATGGATGAATTCAACAGCTCTCTTGTCTACTTTCTGAGAGTTAATGAAGATACTGGTGAAACTTCAAATTATTTTGATTTTTCTTTCGGGTTTGATGTTCCTTTTCAGCTGGGAGTATTCAACTGTACGTGGGACAATAGTTTTTCGATAAATTACGTTGTTGGTGATTCTAACGTCGGTTTCAGCATAAGAGAAGGAATTAACTTCAGTCTTCCAATTCTTGACATAACGAGCCTTAATTTCGGATTTTCACAATCATTTATCCAAAATCCTTCATACAAAGATAACGACGACTTGTTCTATTTCAACACAGCGGCTTCTCTTTCCCTTCCTCTTAATATAGCTGAAATTCCAGACGTAGGATACCTAACATGGACACCGGGCATTTCATTCAATTTCAACTGGGATATAGATGCTTTCAGAGGTATTGATCATTTTGGTATTCAAACAGAAGAGCTATGGGGACCATCATTAACTTTTTCTCAAAGGATTTCCACTGGAAAAGTTAACTGGCTAGGAAATTTAAAAGATGGTTTTTCAGCACAAACAACTGTAAATTACTCATATAATTTTTCTTCGTATGAATTTGTTCCGTCTATAAACATGGAACTTGACAGATTTCACGCTTTCACGAGCAATGCCATATACACTCGTCTTTATTATTTTGTTAACACAAATGGCTCGACATCACAGATTGGAGGCAGGACAAGGGGCATACGTGACAATGACATCAATTCAAGCTGCGCTTTCTGTTTAAATGTGGATTTTCCTTTTGAGATGTTTCAGACAGACTGGGTGGGCTGGGTAAAAAATCTATTCGGTAAAGAATGGACATGGCTTTCCTACGTTGATTTTGAAGCCCATATTTCTCCTTTCTTTGATTTTATAATAGGCCACAATAATAAAACTCAGTCATTTTATAATTTCCGTGATACTTATTTTGCTTCAGGCTTTGAGATAATTGGCTTCCCTAATAAATTCCGTAGTATTCAAGGAAGAATTAGTTTTGGAGTCGATTTAGTTCATGTAGGCATGCTTATAGGCAATAAAGTAAATTTTGTTAATAAAGTAGTAAACAGGCTTTTCAATACTTCATGGCGTACTGATCCATGGTGGGAACTTTTCATTGGAATAGGTATGCATTACTAGGAGAAAACATAATGAAGAAAACCGCATTGATTACAGGTATTACAGGACAGGACGGTTCTTTTCTCGCCGAATTTCTTCTTGATAAGGGATATGAGGTTCACGGTATCTTGCGCCGCTCCTCATCATTTAACACAGGAAGAATCGAGCATTTATACATAGAAGATCTTATTGAAGATATGCACAAAGACCGTCGTGTACACCTTCACTATGGCGACATGACTGATTCAATAAGCCTTACGCGTCTTATACGCGAGATTCAGCCTTCCGAAATATACAATCTTGCTGCACAATCACACGTACAAGTTTCATTTGAAGTTCCTGAATACACAGCCGATGCAGATGCGACCGGCGTGCTTCGTATCCTGGAAGCAGTACGTTTCCTTGGGCTTGAGAAGACATGTAAAATTTATCAGGCTTCTACTTCCGAACTTTTCGGTAAAGTTCAGGAGATTCCACAAAAAGAGACGACACCGTTCTACCCCCGCTCTCCATATGCGGTCGCAAAGCAATACGGTTTTTGGATTGTGAAGAATTACAGAGAAAGCTATGGCATGTTCGCAGCAAACGGTATTCTTTTCAATCACGAATCGGAGCGGCGCGGGGAGACATTCGTAACGCGAAAAATAACGCTTGCAGCAAGTCGTATAGCCAAAGGTTATCAGAAAAAACTTTATCTTGGTAATTTGAACAGCCTTCGTGACTGGGGCTACGCCAAGGACTATGTTGAGTGTATGTGGCTCATCCTTCAGCAGGATCAACCGGAAGACTTTGTTATAGCTACAGGCGAGCAATATTCTGTCCGCCAGTTCTGTGAGCTTGCGTTTAAAGAAGCCGGAATCGATATTGAATTCAAAGGCGAAGGCGTAGATGAAAAAGGATACGATAAGGCGACAGGCAAAGTACTTATCGAGGTAGACCCGAAATACTTCCGTCCTTGTGAGGTTGATACTCTTTTAGGAGACCCGACAAAAGCGAAGACAAAACTTGGTTGGAATCCACGAAAAACGAGCTTTGAGCAGCTTGTTAAGATAATGATGAAGCATGATCTTGAGTTTGTCGTAAAAGACGCGAACGCAAGGCTTCATTGACGCTTGATATTTTTTTACCAAGCGTCAAAACGGCTGAGTCAAGGCTTTAGATAGCCGTAGGCGTACGTGCCTTGACCAGACGTATTAACAGAAAGCTCGCGCGCAGTTTTAAAGCAGCAGTCGATATACACTGGAGATTATTATGGACAAAGGTTCACGCATATATGTAGCAGGACACAGGGGCTTGGTTGGAAGCGCGATTGTACGCAACTTGAAGTCTAAAGGTTATTCGAACATTATAACAAGGACTCATGCTGAACTTGATCTGCTTGATCAGGCAGCTGTCAGCGAGTTTTTCGACAAAGAAAAACCTGAATACGTTTTTTTAGCTGCGGCGCATGTAGGTGGCATTGGTGCAAACTCAACGTATCCTGCTGACTTTATATACCAGAATATGATGATTGGCTTTAATATAGTTGAAGCCTCACGCAAAAACAACGTTAAAAAGCTTATGAACCTTGGGTCAACCTGTATTTACCCAAAAATGGCGCCGCAGCCGATACAGGAAGAATCTTTGCTTACTGGCCCTCTTGAACCGACGAACGATGCGTATGCGCTTGCGAAAATAAGCGTTATAAAGCTTTGTACTGCTTACAACAAGCAATACGGAACCGATTATCTTTCTGTAATGCCGACAAATCTTTATGGTATAGGAGACAATTACGAACTGTTCGGATCTCATGTTCTTCCTGCGCTCATTCGCAAATTCCATGAAGCAAAAGCAAGCGAAAAAGACGAAGTTGAACTTTGGGGTGACGGCTCTCCATTACGCGAATTCCTTTTCAGCGACGATTTGGCAGAGGCTGTCGTTTATCTAATGGAAAATTGTCATGCTGCTGATTTACGCACACCAACAGGCGATTTTGTTAATGTTGGAAGCGGCAAAGAACTTACCATAAAGGAACTTGCAGAAACAGTAAGAACTATTGTTTATGAAGATGTTCCTGGAAGAAAATGCGAGATTCATTGGGATACATCTAAACCGAACGGTACACCAAGAAAGCTCTGCGATATAACACGGCTTTTAAAACTTGGATGGAAACCGAAGACAGAACTTAAAGACGGAATTAAGATTTCTTATCAAGATTTTCTCAATTCTGATGCTAGAATGTAGTAGCTTTCTTAATAAGATTAACGATCGTTTTATCTGGACAACTATTCTTTATTACCTCAAAGAGTTGTTCAGCAAGTTGTTTATTTGATTGTAACCAAATATCTTCATAAGGCGAATAATTATCGTAAGAAAGAAGAACACCGAAGTTATAAAAACCACGCCATACGTTGTTTTTATTCATCCATTCCTTTACATCACGGTATTTAAGAGCTTCTTTAAAAAACAAATCTAAGGTTGTATAAGTATATTTCTGGTTTCTTGCAGTAATAATCTCATAAATTCTTGTAAAAGACGTAAGAACAGATAGGATACATGTATAATACGCCCTTTCATATTCATTATTGGAAATGTAATATTCTGTTAGTTTAAGAAGCGCATTCAAAGATTTATAATGGTTACTTCTGTAAAGCAGGAAAAGCTTATCGATTGAATCTGCTTGTCTGGAGATTGAATATCTGACAATCGCTTTAAGATATGCCGTATATTTCTCTCCGTCTGAAAATCTATCGTTATCTTTCAGTATCTGATTAAGATAATTCTGAAACTTTACTTCATCCTTACGGAGTCTGGCGAGTTCTGCCGCATCATACATAATGTCGTATTTTTCATCGGGGACATCAAGAACATCTTTATTCGCTAAAGCCTTCTCGTAATAATCGGCTGCAGATGAATACTCGCCTTCCTGCATATATATTTTTGCAATTAAATAATCAGCCTCAGGATAAGCAGCTCTATCCTGATAGAAGTTTTTTATTTTAGTGACGGAGTTATTAAAATAACTATTTCCATATAAGTCTGTCAGTTTATGAATATATTTAAGAGCATCATTTTCCATTCGCTCAGTAAGAATCTCTTCTACATCGGGGATTAAATCACCTACTTCCTGAACAGCTAGCGGTTTGAGCGCGTTTTCCAAAGACGTTAATGCCGCTGTACTTTCGTTTTTACGGATTTCTTTCGCATTTTCAGCGTATTTTAGAGCCTGTCCAATATCGCCTTCCTCAAACTTTAAACGTGCTGTATCAAGGCTTTTCCAGGCGTCGTCATAACTGAATGAGTATGCAAAAAAAGTACAGAGTATAAAAACGAAAATGAAAACTGATTTTAGGCTTTTCACAAAGACATTAACTCCTCTTCAAATGCTATATCGGCATTTTTTGAGAGAGAGTTCAGTTTATCTTGTACAGTCATGTTTTGTGTGTCATCAGGGCGGATTGTACGGACAATTTGCCCATGTTTGAAGATGATAACGGAATCACCTGTTCCTGTTATTCCGATATCTGCATGCTTCCCTTCGCCGGGACCGTTAACGACACACCCCATAACAGCAACGGTTATGTCCTTGTCGAGCGACATAAGTCTGTTCTGCCAGCGTGAAGTAAATCCGTGGACATCAAAACCGTTCCGTCCGCACCGAGGACAAGATACGAGTCGTACACCGCCAGAACGTTTTCCTGTTTCGCGGAGGATCTCGCGGGCTGCTATAACTTCATTTTCTGGTGTATCAGAAAGGCTTACGCGAACTGTAGAACCAATGTTGTTTTCGAGAAGCCGTGAAAAAGCGAGTGAGCTTTTTACAATGCCGGCAATAAGCGGACCGGCTTCTGTGACGCCGATATGAAGCGGTATATCGTATTTTTCAGCGAAACGGGTGTTGCATTCAACAGTCTCGTTAACGCTGGATGCTTTCATAGAAATTACATATTGATTAAATGATAGTTCTTCGAAAACAGAAGCCTCACGCATTGCAGTTTCTACAAGAGCTTCTGCGCGTGTTATCGTATTGTTGGAAACTTTTTCTACGAGGTCGCGAGGAAGGCTTCCTGTGTTAATACCTATGCGAATGGCAACACCTTTGTCACGGCAGCCTGCGACAACTTTCTCTACGTTCTCCCGGCTTCCAATGTTTCCAGGATTTATTCGTATTTTTTCGACATTTCCGTCTAGGCATTTCAAAGCGAGTTTGTAGTCAAAATGGATATCGGCGACAAGCGGCAAAACGGAATGCTCGGCTATTTTACACAATGATTCCGCGCTTTCCATATCGGGTACTGCAAAGCGGACAATATCGCAACCAAGAGAGGCAAGTTTTTCTATTCTGTCTATAATAGAAAACAGGGCTTTACTGTCGTTTTTAACGTCAGTAATGCCCTCTTTCCACATTGTTTGAATGGAAACCGGTGCATTGCCACCGATTTCCACTTTTTTTGTGCATCCCGTTCCGCCAATAATGACAGAACGGGGTATTTTTATTTTCATTAGGACGCTTTCTGATTAGACCAAGAATGAGAATACCATTGCGAAAAGAGCAACAGTCTCACAAAGACCTACAACCATGATGTACTGAGAGAAACCTTTTCCTGTCTCTCCAAGAGCGTCAGAACCAGCAGCACCTGCTTTTCCCTGAGAAATAGCAGAAACAGCCATTGCAAGACCAGAGAAAATACCAAGAGCAAGAGCAGCACCATCCTGCATTGCGCCTTCAGCCACTTTGCCGATCATTGTCTGCATAAGAAGGAAGCCGTAAATTGTCTGTGTAAGCGGTGCACCTGCAAAAACAGTCAGGATGAACGGAGCTGGCTTATTATTCATATAGCAGCGTTTCCAAGCGCCAATAGCAGCCTGTCCTGCGATACCGATACCAATTGCAGAACCGATAGCTGCAATACCAAGAACACATGCCGCGCCAAAATAACCTAACATAATTTAACTCCTTACCGGTTTTTTACCGGACTATACAAAGAGCATGCAGACTTCATATTCGCCCACAAGCTCTTCATTTTTTCTATTTTTCAACCGCCTCACTGAACGGTTCATATTTAAAACCAGACCATGACATACCCAAGTGGTTGGAGAACTCCAACGTATTCAAGCGTACACCATGAACAATAACAGAAAGAACATTAAGCACCATATTCAAACCATGACCGAAACAAAGAAGCAGAATACCGGCGAAAATGATGAAGCCGCCAAGCATTGGTCCTGCCATCTCGTTTACGGTTGCAGAAATAGCGCTTCCTGCAAGACCGACTGCCCACAAACGTATATACGATACAATATCTGAGAAAACATTTACTACGCCAAGAAGGACGGAGACGATGTTTTTCAGGCTTTCAAGTATCGATTTACCGATGCTTCCGTCGTAGTTCGCAAAGATGAAATTCAATAAGAATCCACCGCCGATAAGCGGAATTGCGAAGTTTGGAAGCGGGAAACGTTCAGAATCGACGACCATGTTAAGGACGAGCGTATATAAGCCCCATAGCATACCGAGCGAACCAATTTCGCCTATACACTTCAAGGATTTGATATAGCGGACGAATCCCTTAAGATGTGCAATCGTAAGCTGAGCAAGCGCAAGAGTAAAGCACAAAATCTGTAGGTTCTGGCTTACCCAGTCACTGTCCTCAGTAGCATTCGATATTGCTGGAATAGAAATGTTCTTTAGCCATTCAGGAAGAAACTGTGGCTCAATTCCAAACCAAGTACAAGTAATCGTTCCCCAAGCCATTGTCGTAAGACCGAGCAACAGCAAGAGACATACACCCGGAGATGCTTTCTTTTTCTTTATTGCTCCACCGAGCAATGCGAAAACTGCGATTATGGTCATAAGAGCGCCGTAACCGCCATCTCCGAATATGATTCCGAAGAATATCGCGAAGAAAAGCAGGAACCAACCAGAAATATCGTATTCTTTATACCCCGGAACAGTACCCAAGAAGTCTGTTACAGGGTAGATAAGACTTACGAGCTTGTTGTTCTTAAGCTTTGTAGGAACGTTATCCTCGTCTGTCGGATCCATGGCGGCAAAGCCCCATTTTTCTTCGTCAGCGAGTTTCTTCACTTTATCAAGGTCATCAGCGGGAACAAAACCTGTAATCCACGCGAGCGGCGTAGTTGTTTCTGAATCATGCTCCATTCCGGAGAATACATTCTCGAACTCAACTTTCTTTGCCTGTACTGCAGAAGCTTTCTTAAGTTCCGGAACATAGGAAACTGCAGAATAGAGAAGATTGTCTATTTTTGCAATTTCAGCTTTGTCGCGGATAATAATCTCAGACATTTCATCCGTAGACTTCTGTGGCATTGTCACTGCAAATGCTTCCGCCGGCATTGAAGAAGGCTTTACGCCGTCTTTCGTAACGAGAAGGAACCTTACGTTCGATTTATCCTCATTAACGAAAACAGTGTTAACGTCGTCCGGGAGCATTCTGTATTTTGCAGCAGGAATCTCGTACATAGCAAGAGAAATTTCCTTGCCGGCGAGATACTCAAAATCTGCAGGGTTTACACCACCCCATTTCTGGAGACGCTCCAGCTCGACCGTACACTGCGTAATCTCGGACAGACACGTTTTCTTGCGCTCAAAAAGCTCAAGAATCTTGTCCGCGAGCTCGGACATATCGGCTGCCTCGATTTTTTCTTTTGAAGAAAAACCTTTCGGAACTTTAAGATCAGAAAGCTGCATACAGACAGACTCAAGTTTTGAGTGTTCTGTCTTAAGAGAAGTCAGTTCCGCACCTGCACCCTGAATATCTTCAAGATGGACAAGACCCGCAGAACGAAGTTTCTTAAGAGCTGCTTTTTTCTCCGCGTCCAAAACAACGAGGAAGATTTTTTTCATAGGTACAATCATTCTTCAGCCTCCTCCTGTTTTGCTTTTTCAGCGGCAACCTCAAGATTTTTCTTAGAAATCTTTCCACGGACAACGGCGGCAACCTGCTGGTCACCAAGGTAAACTGTTATCCGCTTTATGTTTGCTTTTGTATCGGGAATCTTTACTTTCTCGAAAAGATTAACCCTTTGTGTCGTAGTTCTAAGCTCTTTTGACAGAAGTCTTACCTGCTCATCAAGAACATCGGCTTCAAGATCATATTCCAGTGCTTTTTCCATCCTATCAGCAGCCAAATCAATCCAAAGCGGGGTTGAGTACAAATCATAATCCCCTCTTGAAAAATCTGCACCTTCGTAGACTGGAATGGATACACCAGCTATGTTCCCTACACTTTTCCGTATATTCTTGACAGTGACCATATCGGGCTTGAACGCATCTTCTTCACCAAAAACTGCGAGCCAACGTGAGAACTCTTTTTCAAGAGCCTCGCGCTTTGCCCTAACTTCTTTAGCGCGTGCGTCGATAGTCCTTATTTCTGTCTGGAGCTGCTGTTTTTTGAGCGTAAGGGTCGGAAGATAACGCTTGTACATTTTAAGCGCGTCTTTTTGAGCCTTAAGTTCATTTTTAGTCAGCTTTAGTTTTGCCATTCAGATTACTCCGTTACTCGGAATCAGCACTCTTTGGCCAATACTGTGCAATAAGCTCAGACTTAATACCGGTCTCTTCTTTCTTGAAGCAGGTAGAAAGAATCTTCCAACCCATATCAAGAGCACCTTCAAGAGGAATGTTCACAGAAAGATCCATCATCTCTTTCTCGAACATCTCACCATATTTCAAAAGCTTCTCATCCCACTCTGACATCATAAAGCCCATAGACTTCTTTTCGAGTGTGTCTTTGTAGGAAGAGTAAAGACGAATCATACCGTCCATAAGAGCGCGGTGATCGTTGCGTGTCTTGCCGTTTACGTTCTGTTTAAGACGTGAAAGGCTTCCGAACGGCTCAATGCGTCCGCCCTTAAGGTAGAACTGACCTTCTGTGATATATCCTGTGTTATCAGGAACAGGGTGCGTAACGTCATCACCAGGCATTGTAGTAACTGCAAGAATCGTTACGGAACCTGCATCATCAAAGTCAACGGCTTTTTCGTAGCGAGCAGCGAGCTGGCTGTAAAGGTCACCTGGATAACCGCGGTTAGACGGAACCTGCTCCTGGGTAATAGCAATTTCCTTCATTGAGTCAGCGAAGTTCGTCATATCTGTAAGAAGAACGAGAACGTCTTTGCCCTGAAGAGCGAACTGCTCAGCAACAGCAAGTGACATATCCGGAACTTCAAGACATTCAACGGTCGGGTCAGCAGCTGTATGAACGAACATAACTGTGTGGCTGAGCGCGCCGCCCTCTTCAAGAGTGCTCTTGAAGTAAAGGTAGTCATCGTATTTAAGACCCATACCACCAAGGATGATTACATCAACTTCAGCCTGCATGGCAATACGTGCAAGCAGCTGGTTGTATGGCTCACCGGAGATTGAGAAAATAGGCAGTTTCTGAGAAACAACCAGTGTGTTGAACATATCAATCATAGGGATACCAGTACGGATCATGCGCTTTGCGACGATACGCTTTGACGGGTTAACAGAAGGACCACCGATAGCAACGAGGTTGTCTTTAAGGGCAGGACCTTTATCGCGTGGGTTACCAGCACCGTCAAAAATGCGTCCCATAAGGTCGTCAGAAAAGCTTACCTGCATTTCGTGACCAAGGAAGCGGATTTTATCACCTGTTGAAACACCACGGCCTCCGGCGAAAACCTGAAGTGAAACAAGGTCGCCAGAGATACGGTTTACTTCAGCAAGAGAAGTACCAAAAGAGGTCTCTATCTCTGCAAGTTCGCCATATTTAACATCATCTGCACGGACTGTGATAACACTACCGTTAATAGATTCAATTTTGCTGTAAATCTTCTTCATGATTATTCACCATCCTTAAGCAGAGCAACTGTTTCTGCAGTAAGCTTGCCTTCGCAGGAAGCATACAGCTTGTTAATGTCGTCCTCAATTTTCTTGAACTCATCGCCCTGCCATTCTGTATAGTTCCAGTCAAGGAATGTCTGGCGGAGCTTGTTGAAATAGTCACGTGCATCGTCTTTGTTTTCAAGGGCGAAGTTCGTTCCAAGGATTTCAACGATTTTCTTGAAAATATATGCCTGACGCTCAACGACACATGCTGAATCAACTGCATCGAACGAGTTCTGCTGGAAATAAACGGCATCAAGGAAATCGCTCTTAAGATAAGCGATATAATCTTCTGTGCTCGTTCCTTCCTCACCGACAACTTTCATCATCTGGTTAACTTCCGTACCACGAGCGAGCGCGCGGCGGGCAAATGCAACCCAATCCTCACGGATAACGCTCTTGTACTTTGACCAAGAATCGAGCGGGTCAATAGCCGGGTACTTACGTGCGTCAGAACGCTCGCGGGAAAGTCCGTGGAACGAACCAACAACTTTAAGTGTT
>JAFZVC010000025.1 GCA_017618015.1 Spirochaetaceae bacterium | reverse complement strand
CTATGTTACAACAGGTAATATCTCTCAGATCGGTAAAGGTGCTATGGGCGTTTACGCTTTCGATGGAAAGCAGTATGGTGCTCCTTACTCACTCGGTACAGTAGGTCTCTGGTACAACAAATACGTATTTGCTGACTGCGGTCTTACTCCAGATGATTTCTCAACATGGTCAAAGTTCCTTAAGAGCTGCGAAGTTCTTAAATCAAAGGGATATGCTCCTGTAGCTCTTGGTGAGAAAGAGACATGGACAGGATTCTACTGGTGGACATACCTTGCACAGCGTCTTGGTGGAGAGCCAGACTTCCTTGCTGCATACAATGGAACAGGCGCTTTCAACACAGGTTCATACCTCAAGGCTATGGAAATGCTCAAAGAGTTTGTAGACACAAAACCATTCCAGGATGGTTTCATGGCTACAACACAGGCTGAGCAGGAAGCTCTCGTTGCTGACCGCGTATGTGCTATGACACTTATGGGACAGTGGGCTCCTTCAACAGGTAAAGACAACGCAACAAAAGGCTACAACGATGAATGGGGCGTAATGTCATTCCCAGCAGTAGAAGGCGGAGCAGGTCTCCTTTCTGATACACAGGGTGGTGGTGACGGTTACATCATCGGAAAGAATGCTCCAGATGAAGCAATCGAGTTCCTCAAGTCATTCTATGAGCCAGAGAACTACAAGATCATCTGTACAAAGCTCAATGCTTGCCCAGTTGTTCCTGGTTATGAAGACTACATCGATCCAGTTATGAAAGAAGTTGTTGCTGCTGTTAAGGCTGCTGGCTACTATCAGCTGTACTACGACCAGTTCCTCCCAGCTGCTGTTGGTGAAGACATCAAGGCTGCTTGCGAAGGCATCTATGCTGGTACAAAGACACCAAAAGAAGCTGTTGATATGATCCAGGCTTCTTGGGAAGCTAACAGATAGTCCGACTGACTAGTTAAACCGGAACAGTTAGCTCTGTTCCGGTTTTTTTCTTCTTTTTTAGTAAACAAAGTTTAACGAAGGTAGTATTAAATGCTTAATAAGAAAAAACAGAACTTTTGGATTGCAATGGCATTCCTTATTGTACCTCTTATTATTTTCACATTCTTTGTCGTACTTCCTGTATTCAAAGCGGCAGTGTACGGTCTTTTCAACTGGAAAGGATACGGTCCTCTAACTGGGGATGGGGTCGCATCAACAACCAAATTTGTTGGTTTAGAGAACTTTAAAGAGATATTAACTCATGATGTCTTTTGGAAATCATTCGGACATAATGTTAAAATAATTATTTTGTCGCTCCTTATAGAGCTTCCTATAGCTCTTGTGCTTGCGCTTATTATTTCTTCAAAATCAAAGACGAACATTGCGCTTCGCACGGTGTTCTTCATTCCATATGTAGTTTCTGAAGTTATCGCCGGTGTTGTATGGATGTTCATATACAACCCGCAGTACGGTATTTCAACGACATTCCTTGCAGCGTTGTTCCCTGCGAGTCCAGACGGATTCCTTGGAGATCCTAACACTGTTTTCAATGCGATTATGGTCGTTGTTATCTGGAAATACTTTGGTCTTTACATGATTCTTTATATCGCAGGTTTGCAGGGCATTTCAAATGATATCCGTGAAGCAGCGGCTATCGATGGTGCTACACCGTGGCAGTTGAACACACGCATCATCATTCCTCTTCTTCTTCCTACAATCGTTGTAACGCTCTTCTTCTGTATTGTCGGTTCTCTACAGACATTCGACATTATATGGGCAATGGGTAAAGGTGACCCGGTTAACTCAGCAGAGACTATGGTTACATACCTCTACAAGTTCGGTTTCAGACGTTCACGCATGGGTTATGGTAGTGCAATAGCTATCGTAATCTTCGTAATTTGTGTAACGTTCAATGCCGTATATCAGCGCCTGGTTAAAAAAGGCAATTGAGGTGTAAAATGAATAAGACTAATACAAACATTGTTTATAAAACACTAAAAATTGTTTTTCTTGTACTTGTCCTTATTTATACGCTTTTCCCATTGTACGTCATGTTCTTGGGAGGATTCAAGACAATAGGACAGCTCAGAGGCGATTTGCTTGGACTTCCAAATCCTTTCCAGTTTGATACATTCCAGCAACTTCTTTCTCCGTCATCAAACTTCTGGAGAAGTTTTGCCAATTCGTTCATTATCATGGCTGGAACAGTTGTTTTTGACGTAGTTCTTTGCTGTCTTACAGGATTTACATTCGCAAGAATCAAGTTCTTCGGAAAAGAAGTTTTCTACAACTACATCCTGCTCGGACTTTTGTTCCCGCTTGCCGTCGCAATCCTTCCTATGTACTTGCAGATGCGCGATATTAAGCTTTTGGACACATATTTGGGAGTTATGCTTCCGCAGGCAGCATTCAACCTTGCGTTCCATACGATGCTTACACGTAGCTTCTTTGAGCAGATTCCTATGGATCTGGAAGAAGCAGCAACAATCGATGGTTGTGGTAAGCTCGGCTTCCTCGTAAGAATGGTAATTCCGCTTTCAAAGCCGATTATCACGACAATCGCAGTTCTTACACTTGTTGGTAGTTGGAACCAGTTCCTTCTTCCACTTCTCGTTCTTAACGACGAAAAGAAGTTCACTCTTCCTCTTGGCGTAATGCAGTATCAAGGACAGTACGCTACAGACTGGGCAAGAGTTCTGGCTTATCTTACACTCTCGCTTCTTCCGGCAGTATTCTTCTACGCTTTGGCGCAGAAACAGATTGTTGCCGGTCTTACAAGCGGTGCAGTTAAAGAATAGATTCTTTTTTGTTTCTCCCTTGTTGGAACCGTTCTTCTGTTAGTTGAACGGTTCCTTTTTTTTTACATTTGTGTTGTGCTGAACCTAGTTTCCTGATAGAATGCGCGTATTTTAAGAGGATTATTATGAAAATACTTTTTTTTGACCTAGATGACACACTTCTCCACTCTGATAAAACTATTTCAGAATATACGATTAAAACGCTTAAAGAATGCCAGGCGCGCGGGCTGCTGATAGCCTTTGCCACGAGCCGCGGACAAATGCGGAAAAGCCCTTTTGTAGAGCAAGTCCAGCCGGATATTATCGTGGCAAATGGCGGAGCATCCGTTTATTACAAAGACAATATCATTTACAGCGTTTCTTTTTCTTTGGTAGAAACACGGCTTTTGCTTGCAAAAGCTTATGAAGTCTGCGGCTCGTCATGCGAGATAACACTTGATACAGAAGACGTTATCTATTGGAACAGAGAAGAAGATAAATCCACAAACTATTCTTTCAGCGCAGAGTATGATGATTTTACGGATTTTGCGCAGCCCGCGCTTAAAATATGCGTCCAAACGTGGGACGAAGCTCTTGCTTCACAAATTGCATCTAGCGTTCCCAGCTCCGTCGCCATACGCTTTTCGGACATCCCCTGGTATAAATTTTCGCGCGGAAAAGCCACAAAAGAGAACGCGATTCAGTTTCTTTCAGATTATCTGAATGTGCCGCTTTCCGAAATGGCGGCTTTTGGCGACGACTTCAGTGACATAGGCATGCTCAAAATGTGCGGTACAGGCGTTGCGATGGGAAACGCGATTCCGGAAGTAAAAGCCGCTGCCGACTTTGTTACGCTTACGAACAATGACGACGGAGCCGCACACTTTATCCGCGAGCACTACCTGTAAGTTACCTTTTCAGCGGACTCCCGCTACATTACAGTGGTGTAATGGCGAAAAAAAAGTCTGGCACCCTATTAAAGAATGCCAGACTATCGTTTCAATCAAACGAAAAATTATTTGATCGTTATGCGTCCTTCAATATCCGCATACTTGTCTTTCAGGTTACCTTCAAGAATATCAACGATGTATGTCATAAGAACCTGATTGTCAATCATTCCTTCATCGATAAGAAGCTCATCTTTCTCGAACATATTGAAACCGTCACCACCCTGCTTGAGCATGTAGTTGTGGCTTGCGAGTGTGTATGTAGCTTTAGGATCAATTGGAACCCACTTTCCGTCTTTCTCTACAAGAACGTCCTTAACGCGGCGAGCTCCTGTTACACCAGCGAACATACCTTTTTCGTCTGTTACAACAGAAGACGGAACGCTTGTGTCGATTGTGAACTTAAGACCAGAAACATGCTGGAATCCGCCGGACTCGCCAACAGCCTTCTGTCCTTCTTTGTAAACGTTGCGTGTGCTTCTGCATGCAAACTCAAGACAGTCAAGAATCTGCTGACCTGTTGTTTTAACCTTACAGAGGATGTTTCCGAACGGGTGAACGTTGATAATATCAGCGTATGTGATGTCACCAAGAGGAAGATTTGCACGGATACCACCACCGTTAACCATAGCGATATCAGACTGAGCAACTGCGCGGTAAGCATCGGCACAAAGGTTACCAATAGCTGTCTCGCTGTTTCTTACCATTCTTACGCCTGTGCTGTCAGTAATCTTAAGAGCAACGTCACTCTTTGCGACAACTTTCATAACTTCTGCTTCATAAGAAGCTTTGATACCGTCAATGAACTTTGTGATAGCTGCATCTTTCTTGTCATAAAGACTTGGATTAATGAGCTGTGAATAGAGTTTTCCTTCTTTTGAGATTGTAAGTTTACCGATGTTAGCAAACTTTGTTCCTGTTGATGTAAGGATAACTTCTTCACCATACTTGTTCTTAACAAGCTGCTGCTGGATTACGCTGTGTGAATGACCATCAAGAACAGCATCAATACCTACAGTGTTTGCAATAATAGAAACAGAGTTACAAGGAGCATCCTGCTCATCAACACCTGTGTGAGAAAGAAGAATTACGTAATCTGCACCTTCGCCGCGAGCAGCGTTTACAGCGTTCTGAACTTTGTAGAAAAGTTTCTTTCCTGTAGCTGATTTGCTAAGGTCGTATACGAACTCGCCATCTTCCTGGAAGAAAGCTGGTGTTGAGCTTGTGATTGAGTTAGGTGTTGTAACACCAACGAAAGCAACCTTTACGTTTCCGTAAGATTTGATTGCGTAAGGAGCTGTTCTGTCAAGGAATGTCTTGTTCTTTCCTGTGAATTCGATATTACAAACAAGGTACTTTGCATTTGCTTTTGCGATAAGACCATCAAGAACATCCATACCATAGTCGAACTCATGGTTTCCTAAAGTAGCGAAATCATAGCCAACCTCGTTCATTATATCAACGATATATGAACCTTTGGAAATTGTTCCAATAAGAGTGCCCTGAACAGCATCGCCGTTATCAACGAGTGTAACGTAAGGAGTTACCTTCTGTACATCTTTCTTGAGTGCTGCAAGACCAGCGAATCCGAATCCATCTTCAATACCGCAATGAATATCGTTTGTATAAAGAATAACGATGTCTTCATTCGGGCGAGCCTTTCCACCCGTAAAACCAACAAGGCTGAATACAAGCATTGCAACTGCCAGAATGCTGACAAGCGCCTTTAAACCTTTGTTCATTTTTTCCTCCATAAAAAGGTTTCGCGTTCACTTTTTCTGAGCGCAATATCAATTTTATTCCAAACGACCATTTTTTGCAACGTGATTGTTTTTTTCACAAACTGTGTTAAAATTGTATTTAGTATAAAATCTCTAAAAAATGACTTTTTGGAGATTTTTCGCATCGTAGCGTTGACATTCGATATGGATGCTCGGCAGTTATTTGCAACGAGTTAAGGCCCAGCCGACGCTTTTAAGGAGGTCACATGAAAAAGAGATTCATTCTTATTGGTATTATTCTTGCTTTAGTAATCGCCCCAGTTGCTGCGATGGACATCGGAGTAAACTTCAATGCCGGCGTACGTCCTAGTATGGTAAACGTATATTTGTACGAAGATGTTGCGTTCAGAATGGAATTTAACGACACTTTCGGTGCAGAAGTTGGTGTTGATTTGATGGAGAATTTCGCGTTCGCACCGTATCTTTACTTCTCGCCATATATAAGTTTTTATGCCGATGGATTCTATTTGACCGGTGGTGTTTTGTTCCACACAAGGATGAATTCGATCGAAGACGTTTATCCATGGGGAGAGGTCGGCTGGAGATTCGGCGACTGGCAAATGGGTCCAGGAATCGGAAACGTTGATGTAGGAGTCAACATTTCACCTACAATCGCACTGGCAGAAACAGGAGATGATCTTGGAGACGCTCTTGGCTCAATATTCGCCACGATTTTCAACATGCTGAAGCTTAAAGTCGGCTTCTCTTGGTATTTGCCGATTAAATAGCATTGCAGAAAACTTCTTTGAAGCAACAAGAATCTCGCTCAAAGCACATAAAAGTTGCTGTTTTTGACCTTGGTGGCACTCTTATGGAATACAAAGGCATGCATCTAAGCTGGGACGGATATTATAAGGGTGCATTTGAATACGTAGACAACTTTTTCTCATTAGGACTTTCCGATGCGCAAATTGAAAGCGCTGTCGAAACCTTAAAAGAATATAATCCGCGCATAAAACCAAGGGAAAAAGAGATTCCCGCTGAGCAGATTTTTTCCGAAGCTGTCGCCTCGTGGGGAACAAAGCTTCCTGTTGAAAAAATAATTTCTGCGTTTTTTGACTCGCTTCAGCTTATCCCTGTGATTTACGAGGATGCTGTTCCTGCTCTAAAAAAGCTGCGCGACTCAGGCATAAAAACAGCCGCTTTCACGGACGTTGCAAGTGCTATGCCGGACAGTCTTCACAAAAGCTATGTTGCTCCAATCGTTCCATATTTGGACTTGTATGTTTCTTCCGTTTCATGTGGGTATCGAAAGCCAAACCCCAAAGGGCTTCGCGACATAGCGGAGTTTTTCAACGTCCGCCCCGAAGAGATGGTTATGATTGGCGATACAAAGCGTGACGTTCAGGCAGCTAAAAGTGTTGGTTGTACAGCCGTGCTTATACAGCGCGTGAACGGCTCCGAACCAGCTGATTTTGGGCAAGATTACACGATTCACAATGCGTTGGAGGTTTTTAATGAAAACTGATTTTGGAAAAAACACATTTTTGTATCCGATGCCAGTTCTTATTGTAGCGGCATACGATGAGAACGGCGTACCGAACGCAATGAATGCGGCGTGGGGTGGAATTCACGACACGAACCAGATAGGCGTTTGTCTTTCGGCAGAGCATAAGACTGTGAAAAACATGCTTGCACACAAAGCTTTTACGGTGTGCATCGCAGATGCTGCTCACGTCACCGAATGCGATTATGTGGGTATTGTCTCCGGCAACGATGTTCCTGACAAGTTCGCCAAAGCAGGTTTTACCGCCACGAAGAGCAAATTCGTGGACGCTCCGGTCATAAACGAGCTTCCTATGGCGCTTGAATGCGAGCTTGTAAGCTACGATGAGAAAACTGGATGTACCGTCGGGAACATCATCAACGTCAGTGCGGACGAGTCTGTTCTAACGGGCGGAAAGATTGACCCGGCAAAGCTCTGCCCCATCACGTACGACCCGATAAACCACAACTACATAAAGCTGGGCGAAGTCGTAGGAAAGGCATTTTCCGACGGACAAGCTTTGAAATAACGATTTCAGTTATATTTCTTCGATGTGGTAGACGTATTCGAGTGTTTTGAGCGCGGCGATTATCTCTTTGTGGGTTTTATATTTCTTTAATTCCTCGTTGCTTATAGAGATAGAAACAGAATAAACGCTCAGCCCGGAATTCGCATACGCCGGGTTCATCTCGATCGCATCGATTTTAAGGCCGAGCTTACGGATTGTCGTTACGAAATTCTGCAGATAATGGCTGTTCGTAAGTTCAAGATGAACCTCAAAGTGGTTCGAGCGGTCCTTAAGATATACTTCGAGCGACGGCATAACCGAAAGACAGAAAAGGAGCGCAATTACGGCAAGAAGCGTAATTGTGTAGAAGCCCGCACCAACCGCGAGCCCGATAAGGCAGCAGCACCACAACGCGGCAGATGTCGTGATTCCGCGAATCTGATTGCGGGAGCTGAAAAAAAGCGAGTTTGTGGCGACAAGCGTTGCGGAAATAACAGCGGCTGTAGAAATGAGGAAAAGATGCCCCTCGTACTGGCTGTTTATATAGATGTCGAGCAGCATGGAGAACGTTCCTGTCAGCGTTACAAGCATGAATGTGCGAAGACCAGCCGTATGCCGCTTGCTAGAACGCTCGTATCCTATTATCGCAGAAAGGATTATAGCAAACACAACACGAAGCAGCACTGAAGAAACGGTTATCTCCTGCGACCAAGCGCCAAGTAATTTTGCGAGTGGATCCTGAATACCTGTCATTTGTGCCTCCATTATTTGTGCCTCCTTGTGAACGATTTCGTATTGCGCGATATTCCGGGCATCTGATCTAAATGTTCCTGCGCCAACGACCTGAAATGCCTCTCCGCTTCCTCCGTATACGCATGTTCATCCTCGTTCACGTTCCACTTTGGAATCTCTTCCTGGATCTTCTGAATGCGCTCTATAAGAAGCTCAAGCTCCGTTTTCTGAGTGCCTTCGGGCGTATTTTCGCTGACGGTGACAAGATCCTCAAGCTTGTTGGAGTACGAGCCTGAAAGATACAGCGCGAGTTTTCCGCAGCCGGGTCCGATCAGCTCATAAAGCACGCTCGATGCAAGGATAATCGTCTGCAAAGCATCTCCTGTATCGCCCTGCAGCGTTCGTGCGCCCAGAGCGGCAAGACCGATTGCCACGCCAGCCTGCGGTATAAGAGCGAGCCCCAGGAAGTTCCGCGTTTTTGCGGACTTCTTTGTGACTGCACAACCCACAAAAGCTCCAGCGTATTTTCCGATTATACGTGTCACGAAATAAAGAACGCCTATGAGCAACAGCGGTGATGAACCGACAGCTCCGGTGGCATTAACGAGCGCATGAAGATTGAACGACATGCCTGAGCGCACGAAAAACAAGAGAAGTATAGGCGGGCTGAAGTACGCAAGCTGCCTGAAAAGCTTCTCGTCGCCAGTGGAGTTGATGTACATCGTACCCATAGACATGCAGCCGAGCAGAGGCGAAACCTCGAAAACGGTACAGATGCCACAGAACGTAAACAAAAGCGCGATGGCGATTATAAGGCGGTTGTCGGTGGAGCGTTTTTGCTTGATCATCAGCTTCATCAAAAGACCAAACACAAGACCAAGCCCGATAACTCCGGCATTCGTAAGGATAGGCACAAAAACGCGCTCAAAAGAGAAAGAGCCGCCCGTATACGAATGGACTGCCACCGATATTGCAACGCTGTATGCGAGAAGTCCCACTATATCATCGAAGGCGACGACCTGAAGAAGAGTATCGACAAAGTCACCTTTTGCTCCTGTCTGACGAATCGTCATCATTGTTGAGGCAGGAGCCGTCGCAGCTGCAAGGGCGGCGAGCACTATTGAAAACGCGAGCTCCAGGCGCAGTATAAAAAACGTGACTACAAACACGAGAAGAGAGGCAAGAAGCGACTCGAACAGCGTGATTACAACGACTTTCGCGCCGTTCTTTTTGAGAACATCAAGGCGGAAATACTCACCCGTGCCGAACGCGATGAAAGCGAGCGCGATATCGGGCAAAAAATCGGTTCCGTCAATAATAGACTGAGGCACAAGGTCCAGACAGTACGGACCGATTAAGATACCTGCGACGATATAAGCTGTAACATTCGGCAGCTTGAGCTTTTTCGTCACGCGCGTCATCAGGAATCCCGTAAGCAGGATCAGAGAAATAGAAATAATTGTCACCGATGCAGAGCCTGCATCTTCATAAATCCACGAAAACATAGTTTTAAAGCCAAATTGTATTTTAGCACAAAGAAATTTAGCTGTACATCTTAAAAAAGGGATAAATATCCCCAAACGTGCAGTGGGGATATTTCGCAGGAGATGAAATTAAGACCGCATCAGATTCATTCAACCCAGTTTTCAACCATAAGGTTAAACTGTTCGGTGAATATTTCAAAATCCTTGAAATTCTCTGTGACAAGAATCAAATTGTTCGCGATGGCTATTGATGCAATTTGTGTATCAAGAATCGGGGTAGGTTTCCCTTGAGGAATAAGCTGGCTTGTAATTTCCGAATTGATGAATGCCGCATGACTGTCATAAGGAATTATATCAAAAGAGGACTGAACATAATCGTATAAGAAAGTCGTGAGTTTTTCTTTCTTCTTGCTTTCTGGCAATAGTGCGACTCCGTTCAAAAGCTCGAACCATGTAATGCTGCTTATTGCGCATGTACCGCTGTAAAAATCAAGATTTGTAATCAACTTTTCATTAGGCTCAGGTTTTGTTACCTGAGAGATGATATTTGTATCAAGAAGATAGATATTTTTCAAAACAGGTTCCCTTTTTGCGAATAAAGCTCTTTATTCCGAACAACAGCGTTTTCAAAATCGGAATATTCTTCAGCTGTTAGCCCACCTGTCCGTCTGCGCCAGTTATTCAGCTGATCTATAAAACCAGGTCGTACGTCTTTTTTGAGGCGATTATATTCCTGAATACCAATAATTACCGCCGAGGTTTTTCCATGTTTCGTTATCTCAACAACCTCACCCTTCTCTGCCATTGTGACATACTCACTGAACTTCGCCTTAACATCAAAAAGAGCTGCTGTCATATCACCTCCGTAATATATAGTCATTATATAGTCATATTCACTATAACGTCAAGAAATAAGCCATCGTCTCCAAATGTATACGGTTACCCCGCGCTAATTGCATATATTGCAAAAATTCGCTATATTGATGAAAGCAGTACCGCAATTTTATGGGCTGCTCATTGTTTTGGAGGATTTATGGCAGACACAATGCATCCGTTACAGAAGAACCCTAACTGGAAGGGTCGCCGCGGTCCTGTTGTCCTTGTGATTATGGACGGCGTAGGATATGGAAAATACGAGGAAGGCGATGCCGTTAAAGCATCACGCATGAAATATCTTGACTGGTTCAAGGCTAACTGCCCGAACACAAAACTTAAGGCACACGGAACAGCCGTGGGTCTTCCTACTGATGACGACATGGGCAACAGCGAGGTCGGACACAACGCAATGGGCTGTGGACGCGTATTCGCACAGGGCGCAAAGCTTGTTGGCGAGTCTATCGCGAACGGCTCAATGTTCGCAGCCGCAACTTGGAAAAAGCTCGTTGCAAACGTAAAAGCAAACGAGGCTAAAGGTGCCGCACTCCACTTTATCGGACTTGTTTCTGACGGAAACGTACACTCTCACATTGATCACCTTAAAGCGATGATCGCCCAGGCTGCAAAAGAAGGAGTTAAGAAACTCCGCGTTCATGCGCTGCTTGACGGACGCGACGTTGACCCGACGAGCGCTCTCAACTACATCACACCACTTGAAGAATACCTTGCAAGCTTCGCCGGCCTTGACTACAAAATCGCTTCCGGCGGCGGTCGTATGTACATGACGATGGACCGCTACAACGCAGACTGGAGCATGGTCGAGCGCGGATGGAAAGCTCACGTTGAAGGAAACGGACGCCTTTTCCCAAGCGCGACAACAGCTATCGAGACATACCGCAAAGAGCAGCCTGGCGTTCTTGACCAGGATATGCACGAGTTCGTAATAGCAGGTAGCGACGGTAAGCCATGCGGCACAATCAACGACGGCGACAGCGTAATCTACTTCAACTTCCGTGGCGACCGCGCCCTTGAAATTACACGCGCATTCGAGACACCGAAGGGCGGCGACCTGCCTTTCGAGCGCGCAAAAGTTCCTGCTGTAGAGTACGCAGGCATGATGGAGTACGATGGAGACGCACACGTTCCGGCACAGTATCTTGTTAACCCACCGTCAATCGACAGAACGATGGGCGAATATCTTACAAAGACAGGCGTAAAGCTCCTCGCAATTTCCGAGACTCAGAAATACGGCCACGTAACATACTTCTTCAACGGAAACAAGCAGGGCAAGTTCGACGAGAAGCTTGAGGATTACATTGAAGTTCCGTCAGACGTTGTTCCGTTCGAGCAGCGTCCTTGGATGAAGTGCGCCGAGATTACCGACAAGGTTATCGAGGCAATCAAGAGCGGCAAATATGACCACATCCGCCTTAACTATCCTAACGGAGATATGGTTGGACACACTGGTGTTTTCAACGCGGTTGTCTGCTCAATGGAAGGAATGGACCTGCAGCTCGGACGCCTTAAGGCAGCTATCGAGGAAGCCGGTGGTATCCTTTGTCTTACAGCTGACCACGGAAACAGCGACGATATGTACGAGCATGCTAAAGACGGCAGCGTAAAGATGGACAAAGCTTCTGGCGAGCCGAAAGCAAAAACTTCGCACAGCTTGAACCCGGTTCCTGGCATCATCTACGACCCGGAGTACAAGGGCGAGTACGACAACACGAAGCTGAACGACGGTCTTGGAATCTCAAGCTGGCCGGCAACACTCATGATGCTGATGGGTTACGAGCCTCCTGTTGACTATGATAAGTCAATGATCAACTTGAAATAGTTGATTAACAACTAATTTTAGAAGCCGCCGGTTAAATTGCCGACGGCTTTTTTTTGCCAGACGCTCCCACAAATAAACTGAACTTTTTAGAGGATTCCTTAATTTTTTCCTTGCTCAATACAATATACGTGATACCATAAAAATACTTTTCTTTGGGATTTATCTACGGCAGAAATGTCACGTAGAGTCACGCTGCCTTGTTTACTTACGCAACTTTGATAAAAGCATCGATTCCGACAGCTGACGGTTTAGCACCTAGTTGCGCTTCACGACATTTCTGCCGCTTTTTTTTGCTTCGTACAAAGCTCTATCCGCACTAGAAACAAGGTTTTCCAATTCAGCAACGGCGTTGAAGATGCCGGTTGAGCATCCTGCGCTGAGCGTAAGATAATTCGAGCCCTTCGAATAACTGTGCTCTATTTTCGCATTCTCAACGTTCTTCCGGATTGTCTCTGCCAGCGCAAGAATATCGTCAGAATTGTAGTTCTCTGCCAAAATAAGGAATTCCTCACCGCCGTAGCGTATGAAATGACATTTAACATCAAACTCCGCTTCTGGAATTGAATCTTTTATAATCTTTGCGACAGCTGTAAGGCATATATCGCCCTTAAGGTGGCCGTAGTTGTCGTTATATTCCTTGAAAAAATCAAGGTCCATCATAATTGCGGAATATGGTCCTTTTTTTCCGAGCCGTTCTGCGAAATCTTCATAGTACAGGCGGCTGTGAGCTTTTGTAAGCTCATCTATATATGCGGCTTTCTTTAAGTTCACATTCGTTTCGAACAAGTTCTTAAGCTGCTTGTCCTGAATTGTCTTGAAGAATTTCTTATAGAGCTGATCATACTGGTTAAGTATGTTATCACGGTCTATCTTGTCAAAATACTCAGTTTCCTTTTTCTTGAACTCCAACGCGGTTTTGTATTCTCCGCGTTTTTCATACACGACAGCAAGCCTGCTGCATGTGTTCATCTTGTCAAAGTCTGTGTATTTTTCAGACAGCTTTTCCATCTGCTGGTAGTGCTCAAGAGCCTTGTCATAATCACCGACAGTTTCCCAATATTCACCAAAGCTTTCCGCAAGCTTCAAGTCGAAAGAATCCATCTGTATCGGCTGATAATCGTTGACGCAAAATACAGTGCAGGAACTGAGCAAAGGAAAAACAGCGTCAAGGTTTTCTTTCTTCTTTATGTAGATCATAGCGGTGAGCCAGTTTGAAAGGCAGTCAAAATACGGGCGCGCATTAATCTGCGTATTTGCGGAAAGATTCTTCATCTTTTCAAGATACAGACTCGCTTTCTCATAATCGCCAGTTGTAATGTAGCAAGGAATAAGATTGCTCATAATGGCGCACTTAAGGTTTTCCGTTATGTTCGCATAGCGGCTTTCTTCCATAATCTGCTCGTAAATCTGTATTGCCTCTGAGAAATGAGAAAGCTTCATGTATCCGTCTGCAAGAGTGTGGAGCGTCATGCTTTCCATCTCCACATTGTTGTTCTTGCAGCACAAATCACGCGCAGTATTAAGATATCCTATTCCACGGATAAAATCGTTGAAAATTGTCTTGTAGATATAACCAAGATGAAGGTAGACACGCGCGTCCATTACAGAGTTGGAAAGCTGAACGTAAAAGAACGCCTGGTCAAGATATGCGGAAACCTGGTTTTTATCAGGATCATACCTCTTGTACCACAGATAGTTGATGTAATGGAGCGAAAGCTCCGTATACATTTTATGAACCGCAAATATTGATGCCGACTCGTCAAAATATACTTCGGAACGGTCAAAATCTTTTTCGATGTAATATATTATTGCATAATAAGAAAATATCTTCGCAAGAAAAACATCATCCGTACGTTTTCTGGCATATTTCTCTGCCTTTTTCCATCTTTCAACAGCTTCTTCATATTTAGAAACTTTATAGCATATAACTCCAGACACATAGTACAGGAGCATGTTCATCTCATCATCGTTCTGAGTTTCGTTTTCTATGAGTGATTCTACGTCGTTATAATACTTCTGGATGCCAAGGTTACCAATGCAAAGCTCGCATGTACCTTCAAAGTATGTGATATAATCTCTTATTTTCTCTTTGCTGCCGGATTTAAAATCTGGCCTTTCACACCACATCACAGCTCATCGTACCTCACACACGTATTTCTACCATTGTTCTTGGCTTTGTACAATGCTTTGTCCGCCATATCACAAAGGATATACACGTCATCGAACGAACTGCATTTATACTCTGCTATACCCGCGCTCAACGTCACAATTTTGGCAGTTTCAGAATGATCGTGTGAATAATGCTTGTTCCTCAACTCCTGCAAAATGGTTTTCGCGACAATCTCTGTCTCCATAATGCTCTGATTGCGTATTATCATCAGGAATTCTTCACCGCCATAACGGACAGGAATGGCGTTTTCGGAAGAAAACTCCAACATCATGCTGCCTATTCTTTCCAATATGCGGTCGCCCTTAAGATGACCGTAGTTGTCATTATATTCCTTGAAAAAGTCAATGTCGAACATAATTGCATGGAATGTGATTTCCCCTTCTTTTTTGAACATTTCATCGAGTGTCTTGTTCAAATAACGCCTGTTGAACAAGCCTGTCAAAGTGTCCTTGCTCGCTTTTTCACGAAGGGAACTGTTCTTTTCACGCAAGTCTTTTTCTATTTCTGCCGCTGACTGGATTCCGTATTCAGTAATCAAATAGTCAGAATAGGCGTACTCTTTGGCATTCCATATCTCATTTCTGTTTTTGCAGAAAATATTGTAGTTTTCCAATGCTTCTTTATACATTCCGGCATTTTCATAGCAGCTGGAAAGGAATCTGTACAATTCGCACGTACGGAAACGAAGCCCCGCTACCTCCGACATGGCGTATGCTTTTTTCCAGTACTCAAGCGCCTTGTCTTTTTGCTTCATGCGGAAATAACAACCGGAAAAGAACATATATATGCTTACTGCAAAATCAACGGGGAGTGTATTTTTGTTATCCTCGTAGTACTTTTCCATGTTCTCTATTTTCTGGAGCATCGTCTTACCGTCAGAGAAATCACGCTTAACCATCGTTTCCAGAAGTTCTGTATATACAACGACCGTTGAGTATGGAGCCGCATCTTTGACGGAATATTTTATGTATGTTTTAAAACGATCAAGAACTTCTTCTGCCAGTGCAATTCTGCCGGTATTAATGTACAGAAGGATAAGAAGCACATATGCCCGTACAGGAGCAGCTGAATGGAAAAGATTTTTGGGTGTTATCCACTGATCGATATAATCGTTCAGCATAAGGATAGCGGGCTCACGCTCACCTACAACAAGATAATTCTGAATTATCTCCATACGGATTTCTTCACGCTCGCCAGGAGTAACGTCACCTATATCACGTTCAAATTTTTCTATAAGCTGATGAATGTTTCTATAGATGTTGTAATACTGTCTTTTCAGTTCATAATCCATAGGATTTCCTTTTGGTAAACTTAAAGCCTTTTCTCCGTAAGTGTGATTGAAACTGGTTTACTAACATTCTACCACAAGAAATTTTATTTGTCATTCTATAAAATTGGAGATTTCAGGGCTTCCGCGTTTTCCAAGCCTGCGCGAAAACATTATTCCGGAGCGTAATTGACTAAAAAACGTGCCGGTTTTATCCTTTCAGTATGGCAGATAAAAAAGTGAAAGCCCCAAACAATAGAACGCTCACGCTTACAGAAGAAGAGATTCCGCAACTGCGAGAAAAGCTCGTGACGCAGGAAATCCTTGAATCATGCGGAAATATCGAGAACAAAATCATACAATGCGACATTTTGAAAGCACTGGCGCATGTCCCGGACGCTTTTGCAGACCTTATTATAATCGACCCGCCGTACAACCTGACGAAAAACTTTGGCGGCAAAGTTTTCAGCGCGATGACAAGTGAGTCATACGACGCTTTTCTTGAAAGCTGGTTCCCGGCTGTCTGCCGCAAGCTTAAGCCGAACGGCTCGCTTTATATCTGCGGAGACTGGAAATGCACTTCATCTTTGCAGCGCGCTGTTGAAAAAGAGCTCACGATACTGAACCGCATCACTTGGCAGCGCGAAAAAGGACGCGGAGCAAAAGCGAACTGGAAAAACAGCATGGAAGATATTTGGTTCGCTGTTAAAAACCCGGCAAGCTACACGTTCAACACAGAAAGCGTGATGATGAAACGGCGCGTAATAGCCCCATACAAACTTGACGGAAAGCCGAAAGACTGGCAGGAAACTGATGAAGGAAATTTCAGGCTTACTCATCCGTCTAACTTTTGGGACGATATAAGCGTGCCGTTCTGGTCGATGAAAGAAAATACCGACCACCCGACGCAAAAGCCGGAAAAGCTTTATGCCAAACTGATTTTAGCCTCGTCGAACGAAGGCGACATGGTTTTCGAGCCGTTTTCTGGCAGCGGCACCGCCTGCGTTACGGCGAAAAAACTTGGCAGAAAGTACTGCGGCATAGAGATTAACGAAGAATACTGCCTTTGGGCAGAAAAACGGCTTGCGGATGCCGATGCAGACAAAACGATACAAGGCTATTCTGACGGCGTTTTCTGGGAGCGGAACTCTCTTAAAGAGCAGAAAAAGCGCGGGTAAATACGTGAATTTGCACAGGAGTTGCGTTTTGCCCGAACTTCTAGACACTCTATTTTGTATCGGCGGAGACGCTGCGGAGCAACGGCAGCGTTTTAAAACGTGCGGCAATTTTGGCGAAATCTTCGGCGGTGGCGTTATGTAGCCGTTCAAGCTGAGAAAGATAACCAGTAATTTCGCAATCTGCGACTTCGTTGCCGTAGAACCGGCTTACGAGCATATTTTCCGTACATGAAGTTGATGAATCCTTCACGGAACAGAACTTTTCGACATAACGGTCGCAAATTTTCTGTATGCGGACAGCGTCGAACGGCTCCTGAAGCTTTTCAAGTCCTTTTGCAAAAACATCATACACATCAGCAGCGCGGGTTACACCGTGAAACCATACGCCCGCAATCGGTTTGTAAACCATATCTAAAGACGGCAGAACGCCCGGCTCCCACATTCCGTCAAGAATATCGGCAAGCTCGTACACAAGCGCAACAAAAACAGCGTATTCAGGAGAATCGTAAGCTGGACACTCAAAGTAGATGTGAAATGGATCGTAGAACACTTCTGTCGGGATAAGTTTTGGCGGTTGAGCGACATATTCGCCGGGCTTAACGGACGAAGTGAAGATTCGCCTGAGCGTCACTGGAACAGAGTCATCGGGGAAAGCCGTAATTGGCGCGGAAACAGCAGAATCTCGGCACGATGATGAAAAGCCCATAAGGAATCCGAAGCAGTTTTCAGTAAGAGAAACGTAATCGGATGCGTTCTCACCGCAAATCGAAATGGAGAGGCAATCCGCATCGAGCATAGAAAGATACTCCATTTCTATATCCTGAAAGGTTATATTCGTCAAGAAGTCACCTTTCAAGTCGAAATAACCGGCACCAACAGCTCCCTGATACAACCGCGAGAGCGCCGCCGAATGAAGCTGGAAATCGCCATCAGCACGCTTCAAACTCAACTCTGAGCTACGGCTGTATGCGCTTTCATCAATGCGGGGTGCCGAAAGCTCGCCGAAGAACAAAGCTTCTGCCGTCAAAGAAATAACGGGTTCAGCATATGCTGTCGTTGTACTGACGACAACAGATGAACCGTACAGCGTGCATTCAGGCGAAACGGAAAAACCATCGTACGGGACTGCCCCGGAATAAAGAATATATTTCCTTATATTATTGGCTATTACATCAGATATTACAGTTCGCATATCACGTTCGAACGCGGAAAAACCTTCTTTTTTGCCAGAAAACTGAATCTGGAACGAAAAAGCTGATGATGTACTGTCCCGAACGAGCACAGGAATGCCGTTGGAAAGCGTTTTCTGCGTTGTCGCGGTTTTTCCGTGCGCAATATAGTTTGCTATGCCGCTTGATAACTCTGTAACTGGCTGTATCTCGGCTGTCGGCGGCTCCAATGACTCAGGCTGCACCAGTTCCGGTGCAAGACCAGATCCAAGTTTTTCCGCTACCAGCATCGCGAAAGACTTATTTCCGCCGTCTTTGTATTCGCCCGTTTTATACCATATGCCTTTATCTTTAGGGATGAGGACAAATCCTTCTTTTTCAAGCGTATCTTTGTTTGCCTTGTATACATCGTTGTTCAAGAGCAAAAAGATATACGGTTCGCTGTCTAAAACGTGGGAGAGCTCGGCGGCAGTAAGGGAGCGGGCAGCTGATGCATACGAAGCGGTGAACTGCTCTGCAAACGATTCGTTAAGGGCGCGGTTCAGCTCCGTGAACACAGGCGTACAAAAAGCCCAGTCCTCCGCGAGCGTGTGAATCAGTGTGAATGGATCGCGCCGTAACAAACTCAGCCTGTCCGCGACCACAGCAGAAAAATAAGCAACTTCGTCAGCGGGAAAAATAGCGTCGCTTTTTATACAGCGGGAAAAAGCCAAAGCCTGTGTTCCCGGCGAAACTTCACCGTTTTCCATAAGAGCCTGAACAATAAGGCGACTGCCCGACTGTTTACGGGAAAACGACGAGTAAAGCCAATCCGCACTTTTTATCCCGCACGTTTCGTCAGCAAGGACAATATTTTTGAAAGCAGAGCCATTCTCAAGAACGGAAGCCGCCGTTTCTACAGCAGCAGCTCCTGCGGCGGTCATAAAACATTCAGGAAGTACATACTGAATGCTAATCTGATTGAACTCTTTTGAGAAACCGTCAGAGACGAGAACATACAGCCCGCCTTTGCCGGAAGACGCGACTGCGGCAAGCTCCAAAACGCTCGTTCCGCTTTCGATAACCCGCGCGGAACTGACAGCTTGCCCACTATTTGCGGCAGGCGCAGAATCCTCGTCCGAGGCAAGGCTCACGAGAAGCTTAAAAACTTCATCCGGCGCGAACGGCCCGCACAAAAAAAGCGCGGCATTTTCCGGCGCATAATAAGTTTGCCGCATTTCATCAAGTATTGAAGCAGCACTATCAACCCAATATCCGTTGAACGAGTCAGCATAAAGCCCAGTCTCGCGGCTCCACGGATACGCGGGGAACATTTTTGCATCCATCGCGCCGTTTATGTAGCTTTCAGATGACCCATCCCACTCGGAAGCCTTGCGCCTCATAGCCTGATACTGCATCCAAAGCTCATCATCAGGAAAGCTTTTCGCAGCTGCGCATTTCGTAAGCAAAGAAAGGATATCGGTCATTCGGTCAGCAGAAAAAGTTGCTGAATAAAGCGCATAATCACTTGTACATTCTGCATTTACAGAAAAAGCACCTTTATCATAAAATGATTGCTGACCGCCGACTGGCGAAAAGAAAAGGCGCGCGTACAGTTCCGAAAAGCCTGTTGTATCCGCTGTCTGAACGGAAGTGCCGGCTTTCACCGCATAGCAAAAAGAAGCGGACGGCGCGGAATAATCTTCAAGGAAATAATAATCAAGGCCGTTGGAAAACTTGCCATAAAAAAGATGCGGGATGCCAGAAACTGGCGAAATCTCCTGTGACGCGACGGTGAACAGAACGAACGCTAACAAAAGAAACAAAGCGAAAGATTTTTTATTCAAAAGAGTTTTGCTTGCCGCCGACACGACTCATCCCCTCAGATATATTTTTCCAAAACAGCCACAAACTCTTCAAAGGCACGTCTGTCATCGTCCGTAAACCGCCCGACGCTCGGACTGTCTATATCAAGAACACCGTAAACGCGCTCCCCATGAAAAATCGGAACGACAATCTCTGAATTGGATGCGCTGTCACACGCAATATGCCCCGGAAACTCATGCACGTCGCGGACAAGAACAGTCTCGCCACGAGCGACGGCCGTACCGCAAACGCCCTTCCCCACTGGAATTTTCATACACGCGGGCTTACCCTGAAAAGGTCCAAGCAAAAGAGTTCCACTTTCATTACCAGAATCGTCGAGTATATAAAATCCTGCCCAATTTATGTCTTCAAGCGAATTAAAAAGAATCGCAGCTGCGTTCGAAAGAATCGTCACCGGATACGTAATGCCCTCTGAAAGCGACTCAAGCTGCGCTGTAAGTGTTTTGTACATATCGCAATTATACCGTAAAACAGGAAAAAAGTAAGCAGTCGTCATAGACATACATAAAAAACGCATAAACCGTACAAATGCAGTTTTTTTCAGCTGACAAGAGTTTTGAACATACGCAAACACTTGGAAGAAAAAAGGATTGAAAGGGAAAAAGAAACCGAAGGTGTCGTTTTCCCTTTCCTTATTCCTAAGATTCGGGTAATATGGATTGAAACAAGGAACCAAAATGGCAGATATTCATACTTTTGATCCCGCGCCGGAAGGAACCCCGGTCGCTAACTTCGTTCATCTTCACGTTCACTCTGACTATTCGCTTTTGGACAGCTGCGCAAAGCTCGACAACCTTATCGCAAAGGCGAAACGGCTCAACATGCCCGCGCTCGCGCTGACCGACCACGGAAACATGTTCGGCGTACTGAACTTTGAGCATATCTGCCACGCGAACGGCATAAACCCGATTGTAGGCGAGGAATTCTACGTCGCTTACGGAAGCCATCTTGAAAAAAACGATGTTCCTTACTCACACAAAGGCGAGGACGGTGACCGACGCGCTCATTACTTCCACCTGATTCTTTTGTGCGAAAACGAAACCGGCTACCGTAACATGAGCTGGCTTTCTTCTATTGCGTACACGGAAGGTCTTTACTACGGAAAGCCGCGAATTGACTTTGAGCTTCTCGAAAAATACCACGAGGGTCTTATCTGCCTTTCCGCATGTATCGCTGGTGAGCTACCGCAGCTTCTTCTTGCCGGAATGGACGCAGAGGCTAAGGAGCTTGCGCTTAAATACAAAAATCTTTTCGGCCCCGACCACTATTACATCGAGATTCAGGACCACGGGCTTGAAGATCAGAAAATCGTCAATAAAAAGCTTATCGCGCTTGCGAAAGAGCTTGATATTCCGCTTGTCGCTACGAACGATATTCACTACGTCGAGAAAGAGGATGCAGAGGCGCAGGACTGTTTGCGCTGCATAGGCTTCAAAAAGATACTGACCGAACCGCACCAGACGATGGGTGGCGACGGTAACTGCAACTGGTATTTCAAGACAGAGCAGGAGATGCGTCTTCTTTTCCCAGAGAATCAGGAAGCATTCGACAATACGATAAAGATTGCGAACATGTGCAACCTGACGATTCATCAGTACAAGACGCAGGAACTCAAAGATTGTCTGCCGCGGTTCGAGCTTCCGAAAGAGTTCCAGACGCACGGCGACGACTACAAGCAGAACCAGGACGACTACGTTCGTTACATCGTAGAGGAAGGCTTGAAAAAGCGGTACAAGGAGATTACGCCCGAGATACGCGAACGCGCCGAATACGAGCTTGGAATTATTTTCAGCATGGGATTCTCAGGATACTTCCTTATCGTTTGGGAGTTCATTAACTGGTCAAAATCGACGTGGGACAACGTGAACAACAAGCCGAAACCGTATATCCCGATTGGACCGGGACGAGGTTCCGGCGCGGGATCCCTTGTTGCATACGCAATGACGATTACGGACATCGATCCGTTCCGATACAAGCTGATTTTTGAGAGGTTCCTTAACCCAGAGCGCGTCTCCATGCCTGACTTTGACGTTGACATGGACTTCGACTACAGGCAGGACATCATCCAGCATACGCGCGACCTTTACGGCGACCCGCAGGTAGGGCACATCGTAACGTTCGGAACGCTGAAGCCAAAGGCTGTTATTGCCGACGTTGGACGCGCTCTTAACATTCCGCTTTCTGAAGTTAACATGCTCAAAAAGTGCGTTCCGGACAACCCGAAGGCAAAGCTTAAGGACGCTTTTGAAGTTTCGGATAAGTTTCCTGCTGGCGAAGGTGGACTTCTTGCACCGTACAAAGACGACCCGCGCTATCAAAAGCTTTTCGAGCTTGCGTTCAAGCTTGAGGGCGTAATCAGGCAGACAGGTCTTCACGCGTCAGGTATGGTTATTGGTCTTACGGCACTCCCGAACTGGGCTCCTGTTTTCAAAGACTACAAGACAGGCGAAGTCGGTGTTCAATACACGATGGACATTATTGAGCCGTGTGGACTCGTTAAGTTTGACTACCTCGGTCTTAAGACGCTTTCGCTCATAAGGTACGCAGAAGATATTATAAACAAGCATAAGAAGCCCGAAGACCCGATATTCAAGTGCGAAGAGGTTTCAGAAGAGGACCCGAAAACGTTCGACCTTTTCTGCCGAGGAGACTCCGTTGCGGTATTCCAGTTTGAAAGCCCTGGAATGCAGAAGATTCTTAGGCAGGCAAAACCGCGCCGCCTTGAGGAGCTTGTCGCTTTGAACGCGCTTTACCGTCCGGGTCCTATGGACTATATCCCGAAGTACATCGACGGAAAGTGGAAGCCAGAGACCATAAAATACCCAGACCCGTGTCTTGAAGACATTCTTAAGGAAACGTACGGCGTTATGGTTTACCAAGAGCAGGTTATGCAGGTTTCCCAAAAGATAGCCGGATTCTCGCTCGGCGGCGCGGACATGCTGCGGCGTGCTATGGGAAAGAAAAAGCCAGAAGTCATGGCTGGAAAAAAGGTTGAGTTCGAGGAAGGAGCAATAAAACAGGGCTATACAAAAGAACATGCCGACGAAATCTTTGATATAATGGTTCCGTTCGCAGGCTACGGTTTCAACAAATCGCACGCCGCTGCTTACTCCGTCCTGGCGTACCGGACAGGTTGGCTAAAAGCAAACTACCCTGCGGAATTCATGGCGGCAAACTTGCGCAATGAAATAACATCTACGGACGGAGTTGCGGATTACATCGCAGAATCGCGCAAAATGGGCATTCCTATAGACCCGCCGGACGTGAACCGATCCGATATTTACTTCGATGTCGTTGACGGCAGAATTGTCTATGGTTTTAAGGGCATTAAGGGTCTGGGAGAAGGCGCGTCCGCAGAAATCGTACAGAAGCGCGAGAAAGACGGTCCGTACAAAAGCTTCATGGACTTTTTGGAGCGTGTTGATCTGAAAACAGTCAGCAAAAAAGTTATAGAGCTTCTTATAAAAACAGGTGCTTTCGACAATCTTGGGCAAGGACGCGCCGTGCTTCTTACGAACATGGAGCGTGCCGTTGAGTACGTGGAAAAGATAAACGAAGCTAAAGAATATGGACAGGCAAGCCTTTTCGAGGATACTGGCGAGAAAGAGTTTGCTGACTTTACCTTTACAGATGCGGAAGAATGGAGCCCGCTCGAAAAACTCGCTATCGAAAAGGAAATACTTGGGTTTTATATTTCCGGTCATCCGCTCGACACGTACCGCAAGGCGATTGAGCGCGCCGCCACGTTCCGCTCGTCTATGCTCGGCAAGGTGACAAAAGACCGCTCATACACGGCAATCGGTATGCTTAAGGACATCCGCCCTATTGTGACGAAAAAAGGCGCACCTATGGCTTTTGCAAAACTTGAGGATTTTGACGGCGCGACAGACCTGACTTTCTTCCCCAAGGTTTGGGAGAAGCTTCAGTCACAGCTTCACAACGACGACATCATCGCCGTAACCGGAAAAATCGATACTTCGCGTGATCCTGCATCATTCCTTGTTGATGACATAAAAAATCCTGACACACTGCAGACTCATTCAATTCAGGAAATCCACGTCAGAATCAATCCGGCGGCGTTTAATGAACGGGAAATGATGAAATTCCGTGATTTTATATTTGGCGCTACGGGGAATTGTTCATTATATTTACATATGGATACCATGAACAAATGCTACACTGTCAAAGCTGGTTCTTCAATGACAGTCTCCGCGGACGAGGATTTTCTTTCTGAGCTCAAGGAGCAGCCGGAAGTCATGGAAATCTGGACTATTTAAGTCGAATGGAGGCAACTATGGCACCGCTTTTATGGATTCTCAATCTTGTTTCTTGGATTCTTTCTGTTTATATGTTCGTATGCGTTATCAGGATAATCATAACGTGGTTCCCTGGTGCACGCGATTCCAAATTCGCAGGCTATCTTAAAACGATATGTGACCCATATTTGAACATTTTCAGAAAAATCAGATTTCTTCATATAGCGAATCTTGACCTTACCCCGATAATCGCGCTTGGAATTCTTGCACTTGTTTCGAACCTGCTCAATTCAGTAGTTGCAAACGGCGCATTCCGGCTTGGCGCGATATTGGCATCTTTTGTTCAGTTTATATGGTCAATCGCATCGTCAGTAATAACATTCTTCAATATAATTATCGCGTTGCGCCTTATTGCAAACGCGCTCCACAAAGACTACAGCTCCGGAATCTGGAGCCAGCTCGACAAGATTATTTATCCTGTACAAAAGCGAGTACTCGCTCTGTTCAAAAACAAGACGTTCTCGTACAAGGCACAGCTCGGAATAACTTTGGCAGCATGCATCATCGTGCAGATAGCCGGAAGCTGGCTTATGGGAAGCATCGCGCTGCTGCTGACAAAACTGCCGTTCTAACGACTTCAGGCTGATAGATTGTAACTAATTCAACTCTTTGATATAATATCTGTTATGGATATTAAGACATCGACGACAGACTACTGCGATAAAAAGAAAAGTTACAACTATTCAGCCGAAAACCTGTCAATCCTTGACGTTTTTGTAATTAACCCTCTGGCTGAAAAGCTTGTTGCAAAACTTCCATTTGAAGTTCCAGCGAACATCATAACGATAATTTCAAACAGTTTCGTATTCTTGGCAACAGCAATCGCAATCACAGCAAGAAAGACAGATTGGCCTATCTGGATTCTTATTCCCTTCTGCATCATCATTTACCTGATTGGCGACGCTGCCGACGGAATTCAGGCCCGAAGAACAAAAACAGGTTCACCGCTCGGCGAATTCTGTGATCATTTCCTGGACACCTTCGTTTCCGCAGAAATCATGCTCTGCATCTTCATGGCATATGGCGAAAGAAATCTTGCAGTCATAGCGTTCATGCTCTATATCTCATACATGACGCAGATGTCTGCATTCTGGGAAAAATATGTGACGCACAAACTTCATATAAGCCGGTTCGGAGCATCCGAAACACTTCTGATTCTTTCGCTTTTCGCCACGATTGGTTTTATAAAACCGGTAAATGCATTTTTCAATCAGCCTGCAGGAAACATCATTCCGTTCCTTTCAAATGTCAACATAAACCTTACAGAGGTTGCCCTGTTGCTTTCCGCAGTAGGAGCTACCATATCGATAATAGGAACATTTATCCGCACCAAGAAGATATCATTCAACTTCTTTTTATACATGCTGTTGAGCGCAATTATCTCCACTGCAGCTGTATTCGTTGAAAAAGACTCTTCTTTCCCCGTACCTTTCCTGAATGGAGCTTTCCCCGTAGTTTTCCTTACGCTGACGTTCTTCCATGTCAATTATTCAGCCGCTCTTTTGAGCGCGATAACGATGAAAGAAAAAGATCCTATTCCAGATCTTCTGCTAACCGCCGCTATGTGCGCAACGCTGTTTCTTGACGTTCATCATCCGGTTTTGTATACCGTTTACTTCCTGTATATCGTAGTCTCTGTAGCGATAAGAGTATCAATTTTCTTTATGAGAAATAACAAATACTGGTATTGGATTAACCCAAAGCTTTCTGAAGAGAATCAAAAACAGGAAGTTAAAACAGATAAATCATAATTCGCGCGAAGGATTGGAGCACCTTTAGTCCCGCGCGTGCGCGGGATGTGCCGCGGTAGACGGCACAGTGCGGAAAGCCTGACCGCCTTTATGGCGGGCGCGCCCAAATCAACAACTTACAAAAAAAAGCCCCCGATGCGATTCATGCACCAGGGGTATTTTTGTTTTTATTCAGCTTTCTTAAGCTCTTCTGAACCTTCGCCAGAGGCTTCGGCAGAAGCCTGCATAAGCGCAGCTTTTTTCTTTTTTTTGTGGTCTATTACTTTTTTGATTATAAACGCAATTATCAGACCCCACAGAATAATAAAAAGGATTATTCCAACAATTTTGAAGCCTTCTTTTGCAGACTCGCCAATAAAAAGAACGAGCGAATAAAGCGTCATTGAACTGATAATCGCCGCGATTCCATCAAAAAGCAGGAACTTTGGGAAAGGAAGCTTTGTTAAGCCCGATGTCATAAACAGCGCGTTTCTCATGCCGAACGGAATAAAACGCACGACTATGAAAGTCAAAAAACCGTGCTTCTCAAGCTTTTTGGAAAGGAATTCCCTTTTAGACGGCGAAAGAGCTTTTGTTATGAACTTGAACTTAAGGACACCTTCGCCCAAAAGCCGTCCCATCCAATAGCTTATTATATCACTGCCATAAATACCGGCATAAAGTCCGAGATAGTTCGGAATAAGCTGAGAGTGATCCTCATACGCAATAAGCGCAGACATCACTATAAGAACATCTTCTGAAATTGGAAGATTAAGACCAGCAAGAAGAAGAGCAAAAAAGCATACTAGCGGCCAATACGTGAAGTAACTACTAAAAAAGGTTATTATAGATTCCATATTTTATTCTTTCGTATGTAAGTTCCTATAATGTACGTTAATATGATATAATTTGCAATACCATGAAGCTACAGGATATCGGAACGCCAGTCAGCACGATAGCAGGAGTCGGTCCTTCTTTGGAAAAACTTCTTGCAAGGCTCGGCATTTTTACAGTTTCAGATCTTCTTTCTTACTGGCCAAAAACGTGGGAGGACAGGACACGGAAAATTCCGCTCTCCGCTTGGAACAGCACGTCAAAAGTTCACACGATAGCGCAAGTACTCCGTCATGACTGGTTCGGGTTCGGCAGGATGCGCACGCTTAAAATAATAATTGATGATGGAACAGCTTCTGCAGCGCTTGTTTGCTTTAACCGCTCTTTTTTGGAAAAATCGCTTCCGGTCGGGTCAGTTATAGCTGTCACAGGAAGATTTGCACCACGATATGGCGAGATTCAGACATCAGCGTTCGAAGCGACATGTCTTGCGAAATCCGCATCTATAGACGAGTTTCTTGACAAGCCGGTTCCTGGTTCCGCCGTTTTCCCGATATATCCGCTTACGGCAGGGCTTTCGCAAACGCAGCTTCGCAAGGTGATTGGCAAAGCACTGAAAGAGTATTGCCGAGGGATAGAGAACGAGCTGCCTGAAAGCATCATAGAAAAACGCGGACTTATGCTGAAAAAAGAAGCTGTTTTTTCTATGCACGAACCGCGCAACATAGAGATGGCTGAAAAGGCGAAATATTCGCTTATATACGAGGAGCTTTACCACTTTCAGGAGACGATTCTTCGGCGTTCGCAGGAACACAGGAAAACAGCCGCCGAAGCGATGAAAACAGCTGATGGCAGCAAAAAGACGTTTGAAGAAACGCTTTCTCCGCGACAAAAGCAGTTGCTCGACCGGCTGCCGTTTGAACTTACAGAAGACCAAAAAAAAGTCATTTACGAGATGAACTTTGACATAGACTTGTCGAACAACCAGCCGGATATTAGTGCTGATAACGCAGTTCCCGCGCGGTTCCATATGTCGCGGCTTTTACAGGGCGATGTAGGCTCCGGAAAGACGCTTGCTGCATTTTTTGCCGCGCTCCGCACAATAGACTACGGCGGGCAGTGCGTCATGATGGCACCAACAGAAATACTGGCGCGTCAACACGCAAACAACGCGGCAAAACTGCTTGAACCGCTCGGCATAAAAGTCGCGTTTCTTACCGGCAATCTCAAGGCTTCTGGACGAACGCCGCTCCTATCCGCTCTTAAAAACGGCGATATCGACATAGTAATAGGCACGCATGCCGTATTCTCGCAATCAGTTTTGTACCACGACCTTCGCTTTGTGATAATAGACGAGCAGCACCGCTTTGGTGTCGTCCAGCGGAGCGCGGTTCTCGACAAAGGGCGACAATCCGTAGTACAGCGCGAAAAACTCGCGAACGGCATAATGCCCCGCTCTCCCGACTTTTTGCTTATGAGCGCGACCCCTATTCCGCAGACACTCGCGCACACTATTTTTGGTGATCTGGACATATCCATAATAAAATCAATGCCCGCCGGCCGCCAGCCAATAAAAACATACCTTACAAAAGAGGGAAACGAGTCTCGTGTGTACGAGGCTGTCAGGCAGGAGCTTAGGAACGGACATCAAGCTTATTTTGTGTATCCGCTTATAGAAAGCCTTGCAGACGACGCTGACAGCAACGCGTCTGGCGCGGATGAAACAGCCGAAAACCTCGGCGGAACCAGCGCACAGAACCGAGACACACAGCAGACTGGCGGAACTGCAAGTACGCTAAAATCAGCAGAAGCGATGTTCAGTTTCCTTTCGCAAAAAGTCTACCCGGAGTTCAAATGCGCCCTTATCCACTCAAAAACGGATGAGGCTGACCAAATCGCCGTTCTGGAATCGTTCCGCAAAGGCGAAACGCAAGTCCTTGTAGCGACGAGTGTCGTTGAAGTTGGCGTGGATGTTCCGAACGCGACATGCATGGTCATAGAGCATGCGGAACGATTCGGGCTTGCGGCACTTCATCAGCTGCGCGGTCGCGTAGGACGAGGAACTGCCGCATCATTCTGTTTTCTTGTGTACAGTGAGAAACTTACTGAACTTGGAAAATCGCGTCTTAAAGTGCTTCACGAAAGCACCGACGGCTTTTATATTGGCGAAGAAGACCTTAAGTTGCGCGGTCCTGGCGACGTGAACGGCATCCAACAGTCGGGCTATATAACGCTCGGAATAGCGGACCCGGTGCGTGACAAAGCGATCTTAGAACTTGCGCGGGCGGACATTTTAGAAACGATTGGGAACTGACGAAAGCCAGCACGAACCAGCTTTCGCGCGCCGCAATTAGGCTCGCGACCCGCGCCAAAACTTAAGCCCGCCACACTTTGCGCGCCCCGCGCCCAAACGCTGACCTGCTAAGCTTACGCTACGTAAGCTTCCAGCTTGTTCATGCGTGTAGGATGCTGCAGGCGCCGGATAGCCTTCTTCTCGATCTGGCGGATTCTCTCTTTCGTAAGATGGAACACATCGCCAACTTCCTTAAGCGACATCGACTCTTTTCCGTTGAGTCCGAAGCGGCAGCGCAGAACCTCAGCCTCTTTTTCCGTAAGGCTGTCGAGAACTGCGTCTATATCTTCCCTCATGCTCGTCTGCATAACGTGCTCTTCAGGATCATCGTAAAGTGAGTCAGAAATGAACTCTCCGAGCGATGAACTGTCTGAATCGCCAGGATTCACTGCGCTATCAAGCGAAATCATATCCCTTGCGATATTAAGAAGGTCGCGGACATGAGTCTTGTCCATGTTGAGCATCTCTGCAATCTCGCGGATTTCCTGCTCTTCTGTCTTGCTTCCACCGACAGATTTGCGAGCTTTCTCAATCTGAACAAGCTCGTTCGCGCGGTTAAGCGGAAGCCTGATCATCCTTGACTTCTCGTAGATAGCCTTAAGAATTGCCTGGCGGATCCACCATACGGCATAAGAAATGAAATGGTATCCTTTTGACACATCGTAACGGTCGATGGCAGTAAGAAGCCCGATATTTCCCTCGCTGATAAGGTCGGTAAGATCAAGCCCACGGTTCTGATATTTTTTTGCTACATTGACAACGAAGCGGAGATTCGCACGTACAATCTTGTCTTTTGCAATCTTGTCACCAGCTTTCGCGCGGGCTGCAAGATCGGTTTCCTCATCACGTGAAAGGAGAGGGATTCTGTTGATCTCTTTAAGGTACATTGCAAGAATTACATCATCATTAGCCATTTTTTGCCTCCGTTACGTTTCCGTTACACAACTATACTTGCAATTACCGTGCCAAAATCACAAATCCTTAAAAAAATATTTCCAAAAATTTCCTTGCACCTGCACCCCTTTCCATCTTCTTATAAAGCAGACAGATAAATCGTATAAATACGACCTTAATTTTTTATCCTCAGATTTTTATCGATTTTTCTTTACTTTTTGACTCTTTGTTATTATCTTCTATTGTGTAAATTTGACACACCCTTTCTTTTTACCCCCTTTACTGGTTCATTTTGACACTTTTATTGTCCCGATGGTTCATTTCGCGTCACCCCACCAGATTCTTTATTTAATTATGATTATGGGGGCTGCCCGCCTACGGCGTGCCGGGCCTTCCGCAGCTAGCTGGAAACGGCGCACTCCGTGCTTGTTGCGAAATACGCTAACGCGCGGTCGTTCCGACTTGCGGACGTAGGACATTCAACTGCGCACATGGATGTGCGCAAAAACTGTCGGGTTTTGTTACAAAACCCGCTAAGTACATTAAGCATGGACGCTTAATGTACGTCCGCAACTGCTCCACGCCCTAGCCCAGCGGTAAACTCCGCTGTCTTAAACACGTTTGTATGAAACTTAAAAAAGTGAGTTATTTTCTTAGACAGGCAATATCCACGATTACACCAGATTTGTCATAATTATTATGATTACCAATATCCACAATTACGCCAGAAATGTCATCATTATTATGATTACCGATATCAAGGATATACGCTGGATTTTCTTCTTGTGGCTGTACGCTTTTTTCATTTGGAAACGGTAGATGCTTTGGATTCGGATTTTTTGCCATTATTTCGGCACGATCTCGCTCCAAATATTGCACTAACCGCATTAAATGAGAACGTTCTACCAAAGACAAACTCTGGATTCGTTCGACTTTACGAAGCCTTTCAATTGGTTCAACTACGTAGAATCTTTCTACTAGTGCGTATTCACCCATATCTAATCTATTTGCCATACATCCTCCTGTTTATACAGTATAAACAGGAGGATTATCATAGAGAGATAGTGTCCTGCGCCTGAGTGCAGAATTTAAGTAAATTTCCTCTCGTTAGCGGAGCATAAGTGATGCATAGAACGGTTTTCTTTGTGATTAGGCTACGGAGCTTTATGTAAAAAAAATCTCCGCTCATACTTCTAGTATAAACGGAGACGAATACCAGGGATAGAAATGTTTATTTCTATTGTTAATCTAATCCGTAAAATTTTTTTACCTTATCAGCTATTTCAAAATCTAAATCTTTAAATAAAGAATATTTTAAGATATCATCCAATACATGAATGTTTGGATTTAATTTTTTCAACCTATTCGCTAGTTTTTTGTAATATGAAGAATATTTACGTAACTTTTCTTTGGCGTCCTTAAATTTGAAATCAAAAAGAATCTCTCCAAGATAGACTTCTGTGTCTTTAGCACAATAAGTTATTTTTCGATCATCTTCCAAATCTTCTTCAATAAAATGTTCAACACCAATATAGTGAGAAATCATTTGTTTAATTCCCTCAAGATAAGTTTCATCGTTTTCGTCTATTGGTTTGAAACCATAGAAATCACGCATTTTTCCTTTTCTTTTTTTTGAAAAGATTTTTAATTTGGAATTCTCATCTTTACACAATTGAATACCTATATTTCTTAAAAAATCATCTGTGTAGATTTCTTTTGAATACTCATTCGTAATATACCTTTTTCCAAGTTCATCAAATATATTTGAAACTCTTAGGTATTCAGAAAATTTTGATTCTAGAAATAGAATTATTGTCTTTGTTTTATCCTTATTTTTCCCTACTAAAACAACATCAACATTCGAAGGAAAACCTATTACCTTATTCTTATACTCAAATAAAACAGAAGAAAAAATACATTCTTGTCCATTGAGAGTCAATCGTAGTTCATTATTGTTGGAAACCCCAGAAAAAATAAGTAAAGAACAAAGAGCAGATGAATGTAATTTAGAAATCTCCTTATATTCTTGTCCCTGTGAATAACAGGCATCTTTAAACTTTTTCGAAAAATCTTTTATATTAAGATCAAATATTCTTTCAATTTCATTACACATATCATTTTTTTTGTTAATCTTAAATTGAAAAGAATCTTCCGAGTGATTTGTTGGTATTACCTCTGCAGGGCGATTTGCTTCATTTTCCCAAAGTTCATTATAAACCTGTCTTAAATCTTTGTTTCCAATTGATTCGAACATTTTACGCCTCCTTACTATTTTTTATAACTCGACCATGTGCAATTGAATGTTCTTTCTGAGTTAGTGGAATTAAATTATCAGGTCGAGAGTCATAACCATTATTATTAATATGATGTATATGCTTTAACTCGGTACCGTTATTGAAATCTTTAAAAAAAGCACAGGCTATAAATGTATATACAGGAGTTGTTGACTTAAATTTATATAGCTTGTTGCTACCTTCAGCATAATCTTTTAAATAAAGATATCCATTAAGATTCGTATCATCCTGAAGCATAATCTTACCAAAATGACGAATTCTCCCTAAGTTACTGGCATAATAATCATTCTTCGTATAACCAGAAACTGGTTCACATATTTCTTTGAAATTTGAATCAAGACTATAAACTTCTTTCAGAATAGAAGGAGGAACTTCTTGTTCTATGCAATTATAAACTTTTGCATATTTTTCCTTAAGTTTTTGCCTGCATTCTTTAGGATCTGATGTTAAATAATTATTTGCACTACATCGTAATTCATAAAGAGTATATTTTTTACCATTGTAACCAAAAACCTCATCATTAAGATTTTTATCTAATTCTTGATTCTTTGCCGCTTCCATTTTCATCTCCTTATTCATATTCTACACCCTCTTCATCAAACTCGCCAGATTAGCTTTCCTTCTTTACCGTTCTGTTGGCTGACTGATTGTTTCCAAATAAGCATCAAGGTTGAGATTCTCAGCAAAATCTTTCAAAGAGAATCTATATATCTCATTCAACCTTGCAAACATCACGAAAATGATGATCTTTGAAATCTTCCTCTCAAAATCATCAATGTTTGTATTGATAGTCATAATATTATTCAATGCTTGTCGATATTTACTGAAAATCGCTTTTTTTGTTCCATTGTCTGAATTGCCAAGATAATGAGCAAAATAATTGTACTTGACATTTTGTGATTCACATATCAGCTTTAAAAAATCCTTTTGAATTGAAAAAACGGAACTTTGTCCATATTTGAATTCTATATGGCTCAATAAAGTTTTATTTGAATCATATAAAGTCGTATCTATCATAGAAGATTGAAACACCTCTTTTGATTCTTCTCCACAGAATGAAACTTTTGGCTCGTCATTTTCAACAAACCGATATTTGTTCCTGGATGGAGTTTCGACAGAATAATAAAATGCAGATTGTTCAATCTTGCTCAAAAAGATGCTTTTTAGTTCCTGCTCTGAATATCTTTCTGTGTTGTCAGAATATTTTGGAAAAATCACATGCGATGTTATTGGTTTATTCGTATACAAGTCTCTCACATCTAACAATGAATCTCTAATTATCTTTTCAATTTTGGTATATTGCATAACGTAATCTCCTTATCAACCTAGCTTTTCTACACCCTCTCCGCCAATTTCGCCATTTCTTTCACGTTTTTCTTCCACTCGTTCACTAGCCACTCAGGTTCCAGCGGTTGAGCGTACATTCCGTGGCTCATAACCCAGCCGAAAATCGGCCAGTCCTGATTGCTCGTGAAAGTCATTATCGTACTGCCATCATCCTGTTTTTCGAACTTCTGATCTTCAGCCCAGTTGTATGTTTTTATGAAGTCCAACGTTTTATCGGAAGTAATCTTTATCTTGTACTGCAAGGTTTCTTTGCCAATGTACCGACGGAAATTTCCTTTTGCGCGTTTTGTATACTCAAAATCATCAGGCAACTCAAAGGTGTTCTGCTTATCAATCTCAAGATTGTACATTCCGGGAAGATTATAGAAGCGTGTTTTCTTTATTTCAGGATTCTGATTATACGCATACAAGCTCCACATCCCTTGACTGTATACAAGCTGCCATGGTTGAACTTTGAACTTCTCCTTGTGACCTTTATAATTAAAGCTCACATAATAATTATTCGCGAGGGCTTCCTCCAGCTTTGTCCATATCTCATCATCAATCTTAACTGGTTCCATTCCCAAAAACAGTATGCGGTTAGAAAGCTTTTTAGCGTTGAGCTTGGTGTCCTCATCAATCTCGTTAGAAAGCGAAGTAAACACCTCTACTGCCTGTTTGTAAACCGGAGTGTCTTTTATCAGATTCAAAAGATTTGACATAAGCTGAGCGGCAATTATCTGCTTTTCGGAAGTGAGCAGTGCCGGGATGCGGAACGACGGGAGCGTGTAATAAAAACCCTTTTTGTTCCTGTCATACTGCAATATCTCATCGGCACCAAATTTCAGGCGCAAATCCCGCAGGTCGCGGTTTATAGTCGGAATGGAAGCTCCAGTTTCGTTTACAAAATCCTCAACGCTCGGATAATTCCAGTTCGAAATCATATAATCGATTTTCAAGATACGCTCATATCCGTTCAAAAACTGTTTTTTCACTCTTTCTTTCGCCATAAAGCCTCCTCATATTATCAATATTATACACCCAGCCTATCAAGGAATGATAGGCTATTTTTTTATACATGAAACCCGACTTTATTGCCGGAATCGGAATTATTCAGTTTTTCCGTATTGCAGATTTCTTCAAGCCGATTAATTGTAACTCTTGAACCCGTAAGGATTTCTTCCATAGTTGCCTTTCTGACGACATTATCAATCTCCCCACCGGAAAAATTATACTCGTTCGCCAATAATTGAGCCTGATTTTCGGGCAGCCATTCAAGCTTCGATCTCCAAATCGCGGTTTTTGCCTCCACAGATGGATTGTCGAACTTTATTTTAAACAGAAACCGCCGTTCAAACGCTGCATCAAGATTTATGGCAAGGTTTGTCGTCGCTATAAGAATGCCTTCAAACTTTTCCATGTTCTCAAGCAGGATGTTCTGCATTGCATTCTCTGTTTTCTCAACACCACCACCATGAAACTCCATGCGCTTTTGCAGGATTGCATCTGCCTCGTTGAAAAGAAGAATAGGAATATCACTTTTTCCGTGCGCCAGAAGTTTTTTACATGACCGCTTGTAGTCTACAAATATACGTTCTATAAGTTTTTCGCTTTCTCCAAACCAACACGATTTTGTCGTACTTATATCGACATGAATGATTTGCCTGTTCGTTGCCTTTGCAATCTGATACACGGATTCTGTCTTGCCAGTACCAGGTGCTCCATAAAGAAGAATACATATTCCTGTCGACAACCCCTTAGAACGCAGACTGTTTTGTATAGAAAGAAGGTTCTTACTTTCTATAGTGGAATAAAGCGTATCAATCTGCTTTTGATTTTCCGGGCTGTAGAACAAATGCTTTGAAACGATAGATGACGGCAGGATAAGCGATTTCTCATTCAGTTTCCGCTCATAGAGGTATTCATTTTCACCCAGAAAGATTTTTTTAGCTTTGTCCGTCAGGGTCAAAGTTGAATCAATAACATTGCCTTTTATGATAAAATCGACAAGACCATGTTTTAAGAGCACATGGCTCTCCGAGAGCATCGCTCTTATTTTAGAAGTTGCATTGTTATCATATACCCTACGAAAACCATGCTGCAAATTTGTATCAAAACCATCTACAAAATCACTGCAAATCGCATAAAAGCAACTTCTATCGGATGGTATCGGAACAAGGGCTTTTACATGTTTTATAAAAGGTTGTTTTGAATTCTTCGTTTCAAGTTTATATACTTTTTCTTTATTTTTTTTAAATTGATTGTACAAGTTATTATCCAAGATCATAGTCACTTCTTTCACGAAATCAACTGGATCAAACTCCTTCTTTTCAATGATTATTTCACTGTTACGTAAAATTGCAGTAACTACGATTTGTGGGATATCGTATGAATGTCCTTCTTCGTTTATCCCGACATCCAACAAACCGCGCTCGTCCAAATCCTCAATTTCATTATTATGCTGAAGATAACTGAGCGCGGTCATATTGAAAAAATCGCTGATATTAGTCATTTTGTCATGCGAAAGCTGGAGGTCAAGAACTGCGCTGAGGATAATAACCTGATTCTCATTGATTCCGCCAAAATAAGAGCAAAGCCGTTCCAGTGTTTTTTGCATTTGGGGAGTTTTCTCGTATTTTAGCTTTTTGTACTTTGTCTGTTTGCAAACATAATCAATTGCAGCCAGCACATTCCATCTGATTTTTCTAGGTTCTTTCATCCCGATTTCCATATTATCTCCAAATAACAATTTCACCGTCAGCTTCAAGACGCAGAGCGTTTTTTACGATTTTTGCCTGAGCTTCTTCTATCCACGAATCACGAACTGATCCCAAAAACTCTATGGCTTCTTTGAGCATAGCCACCTCTTTTTTGGGTTTGTTGCGGAAAATTCTTTTCCGAAGCTCTTTGGAAGCTCCTTTTAGAGCCAGAGTCAGTGTCTTATGTCCTGTCCAATAAAGTATCTTTTGGATTTCACGGTCATCAAGCTGATTAATGTCTTCAAAAGTGAAAATACATTCATCCAGTGTTTTCTGGAAAATGGGTGTTTTAGCTCGGAAATTCTGTATGGATTTTTCAGCAAACTCTTTTCCAGCAAATGGCAGGTTCTCTTTGATTACCTTGTATTCTTCTGCAACATGCTTTTTGCCACGAGTCAGAACAATATGTTCAACTTCAGAAACGACACTTTCGTCGTGTTTTTGAAAGTGCGCGATATTGCTTGTTATTCGTTCTTTCACAGTTTCGCTCATATCTCCAAGAAGAATATTTGCTTCATCCGGGCTCATTCCGAGATACGCAATTGCCTTTGAAAGGCTTTCAATATATCCGTTCTGGATATAATCAATAAGGATATTCTTGGTTTCTTCGGTGATAGTAGCCATTGTTTTTGAAACCAATTCCTGCGCTTTCTTTGTCTCAACAGTGTTTTCTTTTCTCATACACAACTCCTTCAATGTCACTATTAATGTAAAGCACCAGACTATCACCGAATGATAGCGTCCTGCGCGTGAGCGCAGAATTTTAATAAATTTCCTCTCGCTAACGGCGCGAAGCGACGTATAGTCTAAAATTTTTTTAAACAATTTTTCGAAATGAACTCGGTTAGCGCTGTGAAGGGCAGCGAAGCTGTTCCCATGCGGTTTATCCGCGTGGGAATGAGCGGAAGCGAACCCGGAACATAGCGACCGCCCGCGACATCGTGCGGGCGGGAACCGCCAAATTCCTGTTAGGAGTTAGCATCAACGACGATTTTTATTGACGATGGAGCTTTTTTTTCGTAACTTTAATGTGTTCACAATGAACAATTCCAATTTAATTCAACCTTTTGGAGGAAATATATGAAGGTTACACCATTGGCGGACAGAGTTCTCGTTAAGATCGAGAAAGCAGAGTCAAAGACTGCAAGCGGAATCATCATTCCGGACACAGCACAGGAAAAAACACAGATTGCGACTGTTGTCGCTGTCGGAGACGATAAAGAGAAAATCAAGGTAAAAGCCGGCGACCGCGTTATGTACGACAAATATGCTGGTACAGCCGTTAAGATTGACGGAGAAGAGCACCTTATCCTTAAGGCTGCTGATATTCTTGCTGTAATCGGCTAATTTACTGTAGCGTTTTCAACAAGTGACGTGCCCTGTTATTGTCTGGATTCAGCTTGATGCTGTAAGAAAGACTGAGCAGGGCATTTTTTTCGTCTTTGTGGGCAAGTTGAATCGTACCCATACGATAATGCACTTCAGAGGCGAGTTCTAGGTTCTTTGTGGTTCCTGCAAGCGTACCGTACAGTTCAAGAGCCTTTTGCCAAGAGACATATGTGTTATAAATAGCGGCAAGATTCATGGTAGCTACTGTATCACCGATGCAGCCACGCTCATAAACGTAAGTTTCATAAAGCTTTTGGGCATCTTCAATAAAGCCGTTTTTCAGTCTGAACCAAGCCGCAATCATACATTCGCGGTCCTTGAGCATCGAGGCGTTATCCGCAAAATCTGCGGCACCCAGCCCGTATTTTTCCGCCATGTAGTCATAAAAGAAGCTTTCCGCCTCATTCTCGTAGTAATTGCGGAGCATCCAGCACACTGCGAAATCGGCAAGATATGGCTCGCATTCATTTTCCAGGCGGAACCGTTCCAACGCCAGCAGGATATCTTTCCGGGACTGGATCGGGGTGCTGTTTCCGCTGAGCCATTTAGTCCTAAGATACTCCACATAAAGCGCGGGCCTGAATTTCTCTGATACAGGAGTGCCTGGCGTTTGTTCGATATCGAGCGCGAGCGATTTTTCTATGCGGGCTAATGCATCCGAAACAGGGATTGAAGGGATTTCTCGCATCTTTTGCTGCTGAAGCGTGCTAAGCACAGAATAAGGCTCCGTTATCATGGAACCTGATGTTTTAAGCGCGTATTTGGCGTATACTACAAGGCCTTCGTCAAAGTCAGGATATTTTGACACCATATCGACAAGGATGCTGTACGCATTTGTAAGGTCATTGTGATTGATGGCATACATAGCCGCATTGCAGTATATTTCTTTTGGGATTGATTTTCTTGCGTTGGCGGAGCCGCCGGAAGCAGAGTTGCTGGACGCACCGTTTACTATAGCAAGCCAATAATTGTTGGCAGCTTCCTCTTCACCGGACATGAGCCACGCATCGGATGCGAGCAAAGCCGCATCCGGGATGCTGCCGCACAACTTGCATAAATCGACGCATTCAAGATAATACCCGGCGTCATAGTTCACGAGCGCCCAAAAATACGCGAATCGCTCATTTTCGGTTGTACCCGGATAAAAAAGCTCGAGTGGCGGTGTCAATGACGCCGCTTTCTTGTAGTTGCCACGTCTGGCTTCTACTACGGCAGCATCAACGAGCCACCGCTCGTTATGCGTGGCCTCGGCGGCTTTTACAAAATAATCAGTATAATCGCCGTCCATAAAGATGTTCTCGGCTACAATCCGCCTGATGACTACTTCCGTATAAAGCGGCGACCATTTTGTATTTGCAAGCTTGTCGGTGTATTTCATCGCGCCAAGTACGTTTCCGTCAGAAAGCAGGATATTAGCGTACAAAGCATTAAGTTCCGGGGCTTCTGGCTGCTTTTTGAGCGCACCTTCCACAAACTTTTTTGTTTTCTCCATCTCGCCAAGCTTTATATACCGCTTGGCTATTGAAAGCTGTCTTACCAGTCCAATTGCGTCATCAGATACTTTGTCTATAAGCGTCAAAGCATCTTCATTCTGTCCGTTAAGGATGCATGCGTCTATAAGGTCCAGCTGCTCCGCGAAAGAAGCGTCTGAAACTGTCTCGCCGCATCCGGAAAGGCACAGCGCACAGAACACGACAGCCGCAATGAAAAGACACAATGACCATGCGGCGCGCTGACGTCTTGCAGAAAACAAAAAAAGCCCGGCAAGCTTTTTTTTGTGAGCCTGACCGGACTGTATCGCATTTTGGAAGGATAGCGACATACTTATTTGCACCCTATACTTTCAATGTTTTTCTTACGTTATCAAGAACGGCATTGACGAACTTATAAGAATCATCAGTTCCAAAGTCTTTTGAAATATCGACAGCTTCATCAATTATGATAGTCGGATGTATATCCTTCTGATACAGGAGCGAATATACACTTATGCGAAGGATTGCCAAATCAACCTTATTGAGCCGTCCGAATTCCCAGTTTATCAGATGCTTTTTTATAACCTCATCAATTTCGGCGCAGTTCTCTATCGTTCCAGAAATAAGAAGCCTTGTGAAAGCATCGCTTTCATCATCCATACGCTCCTTAGTTTCATCGCTGACCCACTCGAATTTTAAAAGGTCATCAAGCTCCATACCGGAGACATCCCACGAGTACAGAGCCTGAAAAGCAATTATACGTCCTTTTCGTCTTGCCACTTACGATTACCAACCTTCAAGAAGAGAATCAAGCGCAGAACCGGTCTTCATCATCTGATAGTTATTGGAAGTACGAAGCTCGTTGCAAAGCTCCTGCGTTGCCTGATTGAAGTATTCGGACATCTTCTGCTGTGAAACATAGCTGCGGATGTACTCATATACTGTAGTCGTAGATTCCGGCTGAACAACATCACTGAGCTCAAGGAGCTTGGCAGGATACTGAGCGCGGATTACATTGAACTGGAAGTCAGTTGAAGTTTCCTTAATCTCTGAAACGTTTCCGATTGAGCGGGTGAAAATCTTCATCAAATCCTGATATGAAATACCGAGCTGAGATGCAGCCTGAGATGTCTTACCGATGAACATATCGCCAGCCTGGAAACCGGAGTTAGGCTCTGACATCTTCACCTTAAGCTCGTCAAAAGTAACTTTCTTTGCGTTAACATCGTTGTAAAGGCTTTCTGCAAGCTTTTTGGCGGCAGCAGCATCCGTTCCCTTAGAAACAATAACAAAGAATGCTTTCAAAATATCGTTCTGGTAGAAACTCTGCTTGTTCATTTCGTAATATGCACGGATCTCTTCGTCTGTTGCGGCTACGGCAAGGAATCCGCTTTCCTTAACCTTCATCACGTACTGCTGCGCGATATACTGATTCTTGAGGAAAACCTTGTATTCTTCGCCAGTCATACCGAGCTGAGCCTTGAAAAAGTCATCAAGACTCATGTTGTACTGCTGTTTTACGAGCTGTGCGAAATCGGATTCTGTAACGTTCTGGCCTACCTGGCTTGAGAGCGTCTGAATATAAAGCTCATAAGCCTGTGTGTCTGTAATGACCATACCGGCTTTTGCAGCCGCCTGAAGGATAAGCTTTTCGTTGATAAGGGAGTCAAGAATCTCTTTCTTCTGGTCAATCGAGAAAGAAGTCATTCCCGTCTGCTTCTTGTAAACTTCGCAGCGGTCTTTAAGCTGCTTGAGTGTAATTGTCTCTGCCTTATTGAGCTTTACAGTTGCCAGCGGCTGAAGATTTGTCTGGGCTGCAAGAGATGCGACCGTAACAGCAATCATGGCAAATAAAGTAATAATTCTTTTGTTCATACTATCTTCCTTAATGTTCAGGATATATTCCAGTAAACGTCAGGAGGGAACTCCCACTCCGAACCGTACGTGGTACACTACGTGATATCCAATAAACATACATAAAATACAAATGTTACACGAGCGCGCGAAATATGCCGCTTTCGGCGTTTCATTGCGGAAAGCCGCGAGTTCAAAATGCGCCTAGTATGCGGCCTACTCGATTACTGCTCTTATGCGGCGAACACCGGCTGATGACGACTGCTCTTTCGTAATCTTGAAGTGACCGATAAGCCCTGTATGCTCAACGTGCGGGCCACCGCAAACTTCTTTGCTGAACCAATTGTCCTTAGGTCCGATGGTGTACACCTTCACGTCTTCGCCGTATTTATTGGCGAACAGTGCGCGCGCACCTTCTGCCTTAGCCTTTTCAAGGCTCATTATTTCCATCGTAACTGGCAAATCCTTCTGAATCTGCTCATTTACTATATCTTCGGCTTTTTTCACCTCTTCTGGAGTCATTGGACGCTCAAAAGTAAAGTCAAAGCGCATGCGCTCGTTGTTGATGTTGGAGCCTTTCTGCGCAACCTGGTCGCCAAGGATGTTGACAAGCGCCTGCTGAAGAAGGTGTGTTGCCGTATGATACTTAGTCGTAATCTCGGACTGCTCGGCAAGACCGCCCTTAGCCTTTCCGGCATCGAGTGATTTTGACGCTTCCTGATGCTTCTTCTCAGCTTCCTTAAAGCCTTCAACGTCAACAGTAAAGCCGTTCTCCGCGCCAAGCTCCTGAGTAAGCTCAAGCGGGAAACCGAATGTATCGTACAGGCGGAAAGCAACCTTGCCGCTAATCTCTTTCTTCGGGTTCTTCATAAGGTTCGGAAGCAGCTTCTGGAACTCTGCCTCGCCTTTTTTCAGCGTGTCGCGGAAGCGGTCTTCCTCTGCCGTAAGCTCTTTCTTAACTTTGTCGGCGTTCTGAGAAAGCTCAGGGTATGCGACGCTGAAGTTCGCGATAACTGTCGCAGCAATGTCGGCAAGGAACGCTTTGTCAATGCCGAGCTTCATTCCGTGGCGGACAGCCCTGCGGATAAGGCGGCGCAAAACGTAGCCCGCTCCCAAGTTCGAAGGAGAAACGCCCCTCTGGTCGCCCAGAATGAACGTGCTTGCACGTGAGTGGTCTGCGATGATGCGGACAGAAGCGTCTTTTTCTGGATCGCTTCCGTATTTGTAGCCAGAAAGCTCTTCAATCTTTGCGATAATCGGCTGGAAAACTTCCGTAAGATATACGGACGTCTTGCCCTGAAGGATGCAGTTCGTGCGCTCCAAGCCCATTCCGGTGTCTACGTTCTGCTTTGGAAGCGGAACGAGTGTCTTTTCGTCTATGCGGTTGTACTGCATGAAAACGTTGTTCCAGATTTCCATCCAGTTTGCGCTATCTGTGCCCTTGTTTGAACCTTCCGGTGGAAGTCCCTCGCCAACCCAGTAGAAAATCTCCGTATCAGGACCGCATGGACCTGTCGGACCAGCTGCCCACCAGTTGTCGCTCGCAGGAAGATATGCAATCTTGTCGGCTGGCATGCCGTTGTCTTTCCAGTAGCCGGCAGCTTCCTCGTCACGGGGAGCGTTCTCGTCACCGGCGAAAACAGTGACGCTTATTTTGCGCGGGTCAAGAGCGAGCCAGTCCTTGCTTGTAAGGAACTCGTAGCTGAACGCGATAGATTCTTTTTTGAAGTAGTCGCCGAGCGACCAGTTGCCGAGCATCTCGAAGCACGTAAGGTGGCTTGGGTCGCCAACCTCATCGATGTCGCCGGTGCGGATACATTTCTGGTAGTCCGTAAGACGCGTTCCGGCAGGGTGCTTCTCACCCAAAAGATATGGAACGAGCGGGTGCATACCGGCTGTCGTAAAAAGAACGGATGGGTCATTCTCAGGAATCAGTGACTGACCTGAAATCTCAGCATGATTTTTTGATTTGAAGAACTCTATGTATTTAGAGCGTAATTCGTTAGCGGTCATAATCAGTTATTTTAGATTTCTAGAGGAGTTAAGTCAATATGATAGGCGGGGGAAGTTCGCGCTACGCGCTCACTGGGTCTTCCCCCGCGCCTCAACCGTTCGCACGCAAGCGTGCTCCGTTTTCGGCTCCCCCTTCCTGCGGGGTAAGCTGATTCAGTTTCAACCCCGCAACGCCCCAGACTTTACAAAGAACCGCTTCCTCTCACGGCTTCACGGTGAAATAACCGGGGTTACTTTCGCCACCGTCAACATGCGCGTAGGCTACATCGGTATGGCTGTCATCATAATATGTACCTTCGCCGCCCCCCAAAGAAAAACACCATGAAAATAAAGTACTTGAAGGTTTTGCTGCGGCATCTAACAAATTCCAATCAGTATTTTTTGCCACGTAAATAGTCGAAAGTTCGACACAACCAAAGAACATTCCATCCAAGTCTTTAACCGCGTTTAAATCGAAACTACTCAAATCAAGTGTTTCCAGCGATTCACACCCGAAAAACATTAATTGCGTGGTTACTACATTACTAGTGTTAAACATGTTCAAACCAACAATCTCTTTAAGAGACGAACAACAGCTGAACATATTCTCCATTATACCGACATCACTTGTATCAAATTTACTTAAATCAATTTTGATTAGTTTTGAACATCCAAGAAACATGGCGCTGCTATCAAAATAAAGCGGTATCTTATTGTCTTCTATGTCCGTATATCCTGCCGCATAGTACCAAATCGTGTTTCCATCGCACCACGCGACTATTTCTGTCTTGGAATAATCTTCAGAAAGCAACTTTGTTTCGAATTCAGCAGACGGAGCTGTTGCAGAAGGCTCAAACGATTTTCCATTTCCCTCCCCGGCTCCAAGCTCTAAAAGACATTCATTTATATAATATCCGGTCTTGATTGATACACCTTCTTTTTCAGATACAATTCCATTTTTACCAGAAGTCACACAGCTTGTGAATAATAAAGAAATCGCAACAAACAAAGAACTAAGCAAAACAATCCGCTTTTTATCCATAAGAACTCCTTGAAAAATGATACTTCCAGTATAGGGCATATCCATGCAAAAGCAAGCTGTTATAGATAATATTGCAAGATGTCCGAAATGTGTTATAATTCAGACTCGGAGGCGACAAAGATGAAATACCCTTTTATGACTATGCCTGACGAAACCGAGATTACCCATTCAAGTATCTACGAAGAGAATAACTGCGAAAAGATTAAGGTATACATCGAACGCCCAGTAGACGGTGGCTTTATTAATGCGACATGCATTTTACCAAACTACAGTTGGCAAAACAACGGCTTCTCCGATAATGAAATAAAAGAATTCCAAGACATCATAGAAAAAGGTGTTCACGTTATCTATAAATTCGCCAGACAAGGTGGTTTTGGTAATGCCGCAAATTTTTAGTATCGGTGGTTATGTAATTTATTTTTGGTCAGATGAAGGCGAACCAAAAGAACCTGTTCACGTTCATGTTGCACAAGGCAAACCTCAAAAGAACGGAACAAAGATTTGGATTACAAAATCCATGCATTGTATTGTTGCCCATAATAAATCAAAAATCCCGATGCATATTCTTAATGATATTATGTCTGTAATAGAAATCAGGGCTCCTTACATCTGTTCTGAATGGCAAAAGCATTTCGAAGGAATATCTTTTTACTGCTAGATTCCTTCGCAAACAAAAAAATGTCCAATCGCTAACAGAATTAAAAACACTATCAGAGACTGGACATTTTTGTAATTATATACGATGTAAATTCCTTACTGAAAATACTTATTCATATATTTCAATAACAGATACACCACCTGTATCACTTCTTCTTACGTCCTTAATTGTGCCATTTACTTCATACACAGAACCAGATGTACCACCTGCCATTATTCCATCAAGAGTCTCAGCCGGTGTCAATGATATAACATTATCATTGTTTGTATAAACAAATACACTTGAATACTGCGGAAACTTTATACCAAGATCATCTATTTTGTATCCTCTCAAAGTTTTTCCTGTAACATAATAGGAAAATTCTTCATGCTTGTTATCTTCATCAACAGACGTTATATTCATTTGCAAGCTTATTGTTCTACCTATAATTTCATAATCACTAATAAACTTCTTGAAAACTAATGCAGAATTGTTCGCTATACAATTCAATATAATAGGTGATGTTACTGCTTTATTAAGATTCTGTGTATACTCATCATCTGACCAGTTTGTAATTCTTAGCAGAATTTCTGCTTTCATTTGTTTTGCATATTCAGCAGCAACTTTTTCCGAAGCTTTATATGAAGATCCTGCTTTTACTTTTTTCAAATCTCTATCACAAGCATATGATGACATATCCGTCAAATCAATCTTAAAATCATCACCTTGTTTTGTTACCGTACATGTGAAATCATATCTCGTCAAACCTACTATATTTCCTACAACGAAACTTGCAGTAAACACGTATTTCTCATTCGTAACATCAATCGACACAAAGTATGGATCATATATAGTCCAAGAATCTGATTTCTCTGTCGCAAAGTTGTAAACACCAGAAATCAGTTTTCTATCTCCCAAAGAAAGTCCAGACACATCTACTGAATCAGCAGAAGATGATGCGCCTCCTGTCGATAAGCACGAAGTAAAAACAGACAGTAAGCATACTATCAATCCAACAGTTAAAAATCTTTTCATACAAGTCCTCCAAAATTATTTACTAGAAATAAACTTTTCAAGAAATAGTATAAAACAGATATTTATTTTTGTATAGATTATATATACTTTTTTAAGCTTTGTATATTTCTCATCTATGTAATCTTAATATAATTTCATTGAAAATAATATAATGCAAGATTTTGAGATACGGATGCGTGTTGCAGAAAACATCCGCACACTTCGCAAACAAAAAAAATATACTCAATTTCAATTGGCAGAAAAGTCAAATCTGTCTGAAGCTACTATAAAAAGCATTGAATTAGCACATTCTTATCCAGAAGAAAAAACTCTTTCTCAAATTACAGAGGCTTTGGAAATCGATGTTGTGAAACTTTTTATGCCGATTGGAGAATCATTCAGAAAAAACAAGGAAACCGCGACACGACTAAAATCTGCGATTGCAAGCGATATACGGGATTATGTGAATGAAGTTTTGCGGGAGTTTGACTAGGTTTTATATCATTTCCACCGAAATCCCGTCTACAAAGCGTAATCAGCTCAATCGCCTGCTCCATTGTTGACAACCGTATCATTATGTTTTAGTGTTTTTCTATGAGAGTTTTAAAATCATTTTTCTTAGCAGTAATCCTTGTTGCTGCGTCCGTAAACTTATTTGCAAGCAGTACTTCACGCTATCCATCCGTAGAACCACTTTTTATCCCCGAACTGGAATTGGGCTACATTCCGGCGAAAAACCTTAACGCCGATGAAGTTTTCAAGCTTTCTCTTTTATTTTCAGAATGTCCGCTCCGATCGGTGTCCGGGCGACGCGCCTTACAAAAGTTTGAACGCATTAAAAAAGAAGTTTCCTCACAGGAATATATGCGCATGTCCGAAGAAGAACGCGGAAAAGCTGTGCTTACGCTTTTATACCGCGACATTCTTGTGGAATACAGGGAAGATCAGTCGAAAGTGCATGTTGTCTTTGAGACAGGATACTACAACTGTGTTTCATCGGCGTTAATTTACATGGCTGCCGCGAAAGCCGCCGGGCTCGAAGTAAAGGGTCAGAAAACGCCCGCCCACGCTTTCTGCACGGTTGTTATCACCGACAAAGCGACAGGATGGAAACGCCGGATAGACGTGGAGACAACAAATCCGTACGGATTCAACCCCGGAAGCACCGGAGTCGTTGATTACGGCGAAAACATGAAGATGTATTATGTCGTTCCAGAATCAGATTATTCCGACAGGCAAGAAGTAAGCGACAAGGTTTTTACCGGACTTATCGCAAACAACCTGTGCGTTGATTATCTGGACAACAACGACTATTTTTCAGCTATCCCTAGCATGGGCGCGTTCTATAACCTTATAAAGAACGAAAAATCAACCGTGCAGCAACAAATCCGCGATGACTTTTTCGGTCTTCCATGTTCTTATATGCACGACAAAACAGCCGACATATCTTCTTGTACCGCTTCAGAATACGCCGAAGCCACAATGTGGTTCGCAAGTTTTATAGAACGCTGGGGCAAGACAGAAATGATTCAGAGCAACATGGACTCGGCGTTCAACAACCTTATTTTCCTTTGCTATCAAGAAAGAGCGTATGATTTGGCAGAAGCTGCATCAAAAGAACTTAAACCGTACGTTTCCGCAAAGCAGTTTTCTGACTCTCAGGAAATCATCATGGAACTGCTTATTGCCACAAAACTTGACGGAGCCACGCCGCGACAGAAAACTGATATCATAAACGGCATGCTTGATTCCGGGAACGTGACAGAGACACAACGGAAACGCTTGCTGCTTGAGCTTGAAAACGCATGGCTTACAATACTGAACGAACGGATTAACAACTACGATTTCCGCGGCGGTTATGAAGATTCGCTTCTTGCAGAAAAACAAGTTCCTACGAGCGACACTTTCAAACAGACAACACAGATTTTCTACACAAACTGTATAGTTGAGATACATAACAACTTTGTTATGAAAGCAAACGCAGGCAAATACAAGGAAGCAAAAACCATTCTGGAACAAGGACTTAACGATTTTCCTGATGACAAAACGCTTCTGAATGACTTGGCACTTCTAAAATCAGCAGGTATCCAGTAAAAAGGCAGCTTAAAAAGGCGAACTCTTTTCTAGCTGCCGAAAATTCACTGTGGAGTCAGACTCTTATACGCTAAATCCGTATGTATTGCCAGATTTTGGTGTGCATACGGATTTTTTTTCATCAAACCAGTTAAAAACTGATAAAAAGCCGATTCTAATTTCAATAATAATATATATGAACAATTCAAATTATACGGAATTAACAGATTCCGCTATGGGAGCTGCAATCGCAAAAGCAGGGGCGGAGTTTGAGCCCGATTTTGATCCAGTCGCAACAGCCGCGCTTGAGAACTTTGGCATAAAATACCTTTATCCGTGGCAGAGGCTTGTGATAGCGAACATTTTGGAACCACCTGATTCTGCGTCGGATTCCGCTGTTTTGCGCCAAATTGTACTGCTGCCCACCGGAGCCGGAAAATCGCTTTGCTTTTTGATACCCGCGTTGCTTCTGGAAGGTCCTACGCTCATTTTGTACCCGCTTTTGGCACTTATGTCTGATCAAGCGCGGCGCATGACGGACGGCGGAATGACGCCCGTAGTTTTTCGCGGGCAGCAGACCGCACAGGAACGTGAAGAAAGCTTCCGCCTTATAAAAGAAGGCGCAAAAGTCATCCTCGCAAACCCAGAGGTTCTTCAGTCAGACGAGCTTGTCGAGCGGCTTTCAAAAGCGGGCATAGCGCACGTCGCAATAGACGAGGCTCACTGTGTTTCAGAATGGGGCGACACGTTCCGCCCTGCATATTTGACGCTGGGCACTATCCTTAAGCGGCTTAACGTCCGCAAGGTCACTGCGTTCACCGCGACCGCATCGCCAGAAGTTCTTGCCCGCATAAACGAAGTGCTTTTCGACGGAGAAGGTCATATCGTCCGTAGCGAAGCGGACAGACCGAACATTCACTACTATGTCCATTATGCCGCCTTAAAAGAAAAAGCTGTGCTTGAGCTTGCGGAAAAAGAGGAGAAACCTCTTCTTGTTTTTTGCGAAACGCGCCGGCGGACCGAAAAAATGGCTTATCTTTTAGCGGAGCAGATGAAGATTCTGCATCCAGAGAAAAAAGACTGCGTAAAGTTTTATCATGCAGGACTTTCCCGCGAAGAAAAAGACAAAGTTGAGAAATGGTTTCATCCGCACAAAGAAGCGATAATGGCTGTGACGTGCGCGTTCGGAATGGGCGTGGATAAAAAAGATATTAAAACTGTCATCCATCTGGATGTTCCAGCAACCGCCGAAGCGTTCATTCAAGAAGCGGGGCGCGGCGGCAGAGACGGCTCTATCGCGAAATCGATTCTTGTCTGGAGCCCGGAAGACTCTGAAAAAGCAGCCCTTGCTGCTCCCGGTTCCAGGGCAAGAGTTATGGGCGATTTCGCGGAGGCAAACAGTGGCAATTGCAGGCGTCAGGTTTTGCTCGATGCTCTGGGAGCGGAAAAAGCCGCTTGTGAAGGATGCGACATTTGTCTTGGTGTAAGAGAAACAGGAACCGCTGATATGGAGGCTGCCGCCGCGTTCATCAAAAAACACAACAAATGCTTCACTTTGGAACAAGCCGCCGAACAACTCACCGAAAAATACAGTGCGAATTGTGGCAGTTTTATAGACAGGGGCGACTGCATGGGGTTGTTGAAGCAACTTCTTAAAGATGGCACAATAACAAAAGGAAAATATCTGTGGAAAGACAGATTGTTGTATGCGGCGAAAAATGCGAACGGTAAGTGTAGTAAGTGCGGTGAGTGCCGCGAATGCTACAAGCGCGACGGCTCCCACAAGTTAAATGGCTGCTACAAGCGCAACGGCTTCCGCCGTGGATTTACAGGAGTGAGAAATGAGTTACATTCAAGTGGATGAAAAAATAAAACTCTACTACGAAGAATACGGGGCAGGCGATAAAGTGATTCTTTCCGCACAAGTCGGGTTTTATCCGAAAGGAATGCAGCAAAGCCTTGCGAAAAAAGGATACCATGTATACTGCCTTACACTCCGGGGATTCGCGCCTTCCTCATACGTTACGGAAGACTACGGCGACACTTGGTACGATGTTTTTGCCGATGACGTAATCCGTCTTGCCGACAAGCTTAAAATAGACAAGTTCTGCTATATGGGAGCCTCTCACGGAGCCGGAATCGGCTGGCATCTGCTGCTTCGTCACCCAGAACGGGTGCATGCGTTCGTAGCCGTTGTGCCCGGCCCGCACAGTCTTGCGGAAGGCGCGATGTCTTACCGCCAAATGTTGCTGCAAGGCATTATCTCCGCCCCGCCGCCATTTGACCCGCCCATAGAAAACGATTCTGCACGGCAAAAGCGTCGCACAGAACGGGAAGAATGGCTTAAAAACTTACCAGAAGCCGATCCGCGCGAAAAACAGATAGACTACGGCAGACCGCTTATGAAGCTTGGGAGCGAAGAAAAACTGTGCGACGCACTTTCCTCAATAAAGACACCAACGCTAATTCTCGGCGGGGCGGAAGACCCGATAAGCACCCCTGCTCTTATGATGCGGACGGCGCGCTGCCTGCCACACTGCAAGCTCGTCATGTACTCGAACTGCGGTCACAACATCGACACAGACTTAACAGAAGAGCTTACCGAAGAAACCGTTCATTTTTTGACACATGCGTGCGCTACTGGAAAGTGGTACGCGCCTGTCAACGGGGAATAGAACAAGCAGTTTTCATAATGGCAGTAACTAAAATACTTTATTAAAAGTACGTAGCCAACACCCTGCATCTGCCACAAGTTCAGCCACAAGGGCTTCAATAGTGGCAATGCAGGGAATGTTGGCTACGAACTAACGAGAAAAATCATATTATTTAATGGCATTTTTCATACACTGTTTGTTCAAATTCCGCGTTTTCTTAACGAAATCTTAACAAAATCTAAATTTTTAGAACAAAAATTCGCAGTAACATTTTTTTCTGAAAAAAATGTTATATAATATGTTGTAGCGAACGGAGAAAAAAGTCCGGCTCAACAAAATTGGTTTTCTATTTTGTTTAAGTGGAGGGAAAAAAATGTCACCTTTGAGTGTACTAACACCGATTACATTGCTGTTTGATTCTTTGACTGGCTCCAAATCAATCATCATTATTACAAGCGGAGCAAGTGAGATAAGACGTAATGATATCCGGGGGTTTTTCTCAGCGTTGGATTTGTGCAATTATCAAGGAATAGAGGGAATCTACATAGATAGTTCTGTTCCAGAGCTTATACATGAAATTGCGATTGATGCGGCAACATGCAGACATCTTCGTATTCTTGATAAGATTCCCGAAACATTCCAGTACAAGCCGAAGGCGGCGTGAGTTTAGTGCTGATTATCAGCTAATCCGGTGTTCCAAAAGAATACCGGATTTTTTTTTGTGAAACAGAGTGATTAAAAACTGATTTTAAGTCCGATTCCGCCCAAATAAACTTGCGGTTCAACGCCTCTGTTACCCGCATTTCCTGTATTTCCAGCTTTAAGCGTATGAAGCCATGGCACTACAAATCCCACAGCCGTTCCAATCGCCGCACCAGCCAGAACATCGGTCAAAAAATGCTTGCCGCCAGCGACGCGGAAAATAGCCGTTGCCGCAGCAACAGAGTAAGATGCAGCTGTAACTACGTATTTCCAAGGCGAATCGCTGAAATACTTTGAGAACACATACGAAGCAAAAGTTGCCCCGGAAAACGCCAGTGCAGAATGTCCTGACGGGAAAGACTCGTTCCAGTCGCCTTTCGCTATTAAATCGAGCGGTTTTTCGTCATAGTACATGTACGGGCGCGTCCTGTTTACAAGGGCTTTCGTGAACTCTTTCAAGCTGTATGTGGCAAGGACAGTTTCTGCATACATAACGCCAATAGTGAGCCATTCCTCCATGGGGGCTGCAATAAGAGCGGCAGGGCTTAACAAAGCCACGAACTGAAAAATGTCGCCCGCTGTGTTGAGTCCGCTTGAAAACGGCTGCATAAAAGCCCGGTCAAAAGACGGCACATCGTTTTTGTCGAAAGACGAGCCATCCCACACTTTGTTTTTAAGGTGCGCAAATTTATTGATAAGGATTTCTGTGCCTAAAAACGTAACGCCAGTGCCAACAATAACTGAATCAGTGAGCAGATCGAGCTTAAAAAACTCGCCGCTTCCGTTGAAAGTAAGACGGTTCAAATCGAAGCCGGCGGACGGCGCGGATGAAGAATTTTCATCAGTTTGCGCGATAGTTGGCTCTTCTGCTGGAAGAACTGTAAAAACCATTGATAGAAAAAGCATTGCAGAAATTAGATGTTTCATAAGTTCCCCGCGAAAAGTTCTTTAACAAGATTCTTGAACTGCCTGCCTCTGTCGAACTCGTTCGCGAACATACCGAAAGATGTCGCGCCAGGCGAAAAGACAACGTTTACAGTCTGATTTTTAGCCGCATCGCCATTTGTAGAGTTGCCCGCAGAGATTTTTCCGGCGTAAACATCGTTTTTGAAAGCCGTAAGAAGAGCTTTAAGAGAGCTGAACGGTCCTGAAAAACTGATGCCGCGCTCGTTAAGAAGCGGAATCATGTGGTCCGTGCCCTTTCCTTCAAGAAGATAAATGGCAGCGGCTTTATGCGCCGCAGCGGCAAAAGGCGTAAAATCAAGATTTTTGTCGTTTCCGCCCGCAAAAAGAACTGGCTTTTCGTTAAATGCTTCAAGAGCCGCAGCCGCCGCATCGGGCACGGTTGCCGTAGTGTCGTTATAAAAACGGAATTCCGTGTGTGGGGAAGCTGCGTGGTCGTCTGAACCTGAAAAATTCCACGAATAGAAGTATTCGAGGCGGTGTTCAATTCCGGGGTATGACGCAAGGATCTTTTTGGCGGCTTCCGGCTCAACGCCCATAAGCGTCATCACGATTGCCGCATTCGTAAGGTTCTGCTTCATGTGAACGCCGGGAACAATCGCGTCAGTAACGCACACAGGCATATCAGCGTTCTCCCCGTACCACACAACTTTCGCCTTTGTCTCCGCCGCGAAAACTTTTCCCCAACCGTCATCCGCATTGCAAAGCGTAAAGCAGTCCGGGGTCTGGTCAGCGTAAATAAGCTTTTTGTCTGCCACGTACGGTTCCATGCCGCCGTACCAGTTCTGGTGGTCCGGCACGATTTTCGTAAGCACGGAAATCTTCGGCTTAAGGACTCCCCTGCCCCGCAAATCGGCGAGCTGCCAGCTGGAAAGCTCCAGAACGACAGGCGTTGTTTCATCAGTTTGTTCTAAAAACGTAAGCGGACTTACTGTTATGTTGCCGCCAAGAAAAGCCTTGAACCCCGCCTGACAAAGCCCATAGTGAATCGCGCTCACGGTAGACGACTTGCCTTTGCTGCCGGACACCGCGATTATCGGGGCCTTTGTAAAGCTTAGGAAAAGAGAGATGTCGCTTTCTATGGCTTTGGCGGCGGCGAGATATTCGTTCCCCTCGAACTTAACGCCGGGGTTTTTGATTACGCAGTCCGCGTTCTGAAAGTCGGAAAGCTCGTGTTTGCCTAAAACAAGCTTGATTCGGCTGAAATCGACGGCTGAATCTTGCCTGAGCGAATTGAGTGTGGGAGCAAGCTCTTCTTCTGTTTTTTTGTCGGTGACAGTGATATATGCGCCGTATTTGGAAAAGAAACGGACACACGCCTCGCCGCCGCCGTTCAAGCCAAGCCCCATAATCGTAACTTTCTTGTCTTTTATGTCATCGAGGCTCTTGAAAAAACAACCTTTTGGATAAACGTGTGGTGTCATATATCTTCTATTTCTATTTCCGGCTCGTTTTAAGCGACCGCATCGCGTTGAAACGCTCTATTCCCAGCACCATCAGTTTTTCGAGCAGGTCCGCATACGGAAGCCCTGAAGCCTCGCAAAGCTTTGGGAACATACTGATATTCGTAAATCCGGGGATAGTGTTTATCTCGTTAAGGAAAAACGCGCCGGTCTTTTTGTCAAGGAAAAAGTCGATTCTGCTGAATCCGCAGCCGTCCAAAGCCTTGAACGCTTTTATCGCAATGTCGCGGACTTCGTGAATCTTGTCGTCATCAAGGTCGGCAGGAATGCGGAGCGCCGCTCCATCAGGGTCAATGTATTTTGCATCATAGTCGTAGAATTCATGTGACGGGATAATCTCGCCGGGGATATATGACGTTATGTCGCGGAAGCCCGTAACGGAGCATTCAATCTCGCGTGCCTCAACAAACGGCTCAACAAGAATCTTGTCATCCCAAAGAAGAGCCTCGTCAACAGCGGCAACAAACTCATCACGAGAAGAAGCTTTGCCCGCACCGACGGAACTTCCAGCCTTACACGGCTTAATGAAGACAGGCCACTCAAAATCGCGCTCGCTTTTTTTGATTATCGCGTTAAACGCTTCCTCATCATCCCTGTCGGCACGATGCACAGTTATGTACGGAACGACAGGAAGGCCTGCCATCTGCCATATCTGCTTTGTTTTTTCCTTGTCCATGGAAACTGCGCTGCTCATAACGTCACAGCCGCAGTACGGAAGCTCCGCCATCTCGAAAAGCCCCTGCGGAAGTCCGTCTTCGCCGTAAGTTCCATGAAGAACAGGGAATACAATATCTGTCTCAAGCGGTTTGATGACGCCGTTTTCCACAGTGCAAAGACCAGATTTAACACCACCGCCAGGAATAACCGCAATTTTCACGTCCGTCGGAGCATCGGAAAGGACAGCTTTTTCATCATCCTTTATACGCTTAAGCTCTGACTCCGGCTGAAGAAACCATTCCCCCGCCTTCGTAATACTTACAAGACTGACTTTGTGCTTATCGGTATTAAGGTTTCTCGCTACAGAAGATGCGGAAACCTGTGACACTTCATGTTCTCCGGTTTTTCCACCATAAATGACGGCAATTTTCATACAAACCCCTACGAAAATGCGGGAGCACGGAACTTGTCCGGCTCCTGCACTACCTGATTATTTTTCCGTAAGCCAGCGTTTCATATCCTTGAATTTGAAATTCTTACCAGTAAGCAAAATTCCAACTCTGAATATTTTCGCAGAAAGCTTCATTACAAGATATATCGAACAAACAAGAAGCACAATACTTAAAATGAGCTGCCACAATGGAACTTCCCCGCCAACAACCCTTGTAAGCATAACCATTGGCGATGTGAACGGGAATTCCGACAAGAACAAAGCAAGCGTGGAGTTCGGGTTCGATGAAATGCTTGAAATAAAGCAGATCGGAACGATAAGGCACAATAAGAACGGATATGAAAGCTGCGCCATGTGCTGCTCATCTTCAGAAGCCGCACCAACAGCACCGTAACATGCACCATAAAGCAAGAATCCAAGAAGGAAGAAAACACCAAGATAGATGAAGCTTGCTGGTGCAAGCTGAACAGGAATCTTAAAGCCTGTAACCGAACTGACAACGCTTACGCCGACAAGCGCGAAAAGAATCCAGATTGAGAACTGAAGTACGCCTGAAAGCGCGACACCGAAAATCTTACCCATAAGAAGATCATCCGGTTTTACGGAAGAAAGCAGAACGTCAACGATTTTGGATGATTTTTCGGAAACTACTGAGCGGCCGATAGACTGACCGTACAGCAGAATCGCCATGTAAATACAGAGCGCGAAGAACAACGGAACAAGCAGCCTCATCATATAGTCGCCCTCGGAATCCGTCTCCTCTGTTGTACCTTCCTTTTCAGAAAGCTTATACGAAGGAAGCTCCGTCTGTGACATCAAGCCAAAAACCGTCTGCGGATCAAATCCCTGCTGTGCAAGGCGGTTAGAAATAATCACGTTCGAAACGATACTTTGGAGCGCAGAATGAACGTAAAGATCTCCTGTTTCGGTCGAATAATAACCAAAAGCCCCATTTCCGTCAGGAGCAAGGTAACCTTCTATCGTTTTACCGTAAACATCCGCTTTAAGGCTTTCCTCATCATTTTTCTCAACGATATTCCAACCGGAAGCCACAAGCGTATCCCTTACTGCATACGTAATAGCGTTTCCGTCAGAAAGGATACCTATAGAAATTGTCTCTCCCGAGCGGTCAACACTGTTCAGGCTTGAAAGAGACGGAATAAGAACCATAGCCGCCATAAGGAACGGTCCAAGTATCGTAACGATAATAAAAGATTTCTTGCATACGATTTTTTTGAACTCGTATGCCAATACTATACCCAATTTAGATTTCATCGTCTTGATCCCCCTCTTTTCCCGCAATGCTTACAAAAATAGCATGAAGGCTAGGCTCATTGATCATGTAGCGGCTAACCGTACAGCAGTTTTCCTTTGCTTTTGTAGCAACTGTAGCGAAAAGCTCCATGCCATCAACATCGTTATCAAGTGTAAGCGTATACTCGGAACCGCTTTCCTGCACACCTTTAACACCAGAAAGGCTCTTAAGGAAATCGGCATTGCCCTTGCATTCCACTGTAACAGAGTTGTTTCCGTATTCCTTGCGAATCTGGACAAGGTTTCCGTCAAGAATCTTCTGACCGTGGTTAAGCATAACAATATGGTCGCAGATGCGCTCCGCAACTTCCATTACGTGTGTAGAGAACAGGATAATGCGTCCTTCCTGCTTAAGCTCCTTTATAACCGCAAGAAGCTCGTCGGAGCTTACAGGGTCAAGGCCGGAAAACGGCTCATCAAGGAAGATAAGCTTAGGATCGTGCATGACCGTTGAAATAAACTGGATTTTCTGTGCCATACCTTTAGAAAGCGAATCGATTTTTTTGTTTTTCCATTCGCTAAGGTCGAACCTGGCAAGCCACTTATCCATGCGGGCATCCGCGTCGGCTTTTGAAACGCCTTTGAGCGCGGCAAGATAGCGCAGAACGTCAGAAACCTTCTCTTTCTTGTAAAGTCCGCGCTCTTCCGGAAGATAACCGATTTTGTCCTTGTCCTCTGACGTGAATGGTTTTCCGTCAAGCGTTATCGTACCGGAATCCGGTTTGATGATGTCCATTATCATTCTGATTGTCGTGGATTTTCCCGCGCCGTTAGGCCCGATGACACCGACTACAGCACCTTCTTCAGCGATAAAAGACAAATCTTTGACCGCGAAGAAATCGGAACCGTAGCTTTTAGAAACATTTTTTAGCTCCAGCATACATTTCTCCTATTGTGCTAGTATGTTCAGCGGTTAGCGCGCATTAAGCTTCTTAAGCTGCTTTTCCGCTTCTGAAATTTCATCATAAGGCATGACGTAATCTTTGTAGATTATCGAGTTCTCGTGCGCCTTTCCTAAAAGAAGCACGATGTCTCCTGGTTCGGCGAGCGAAAACGCTTTTGCGATGGCGGTCGGACGGTCGGGAATCAGGAAAAGGTTCTCGTCCCGGCGGCTGTTTTTACAACCTGCTGCAATATCTTCGAGCAGCGCCATCGGGTCTTCGCCACGCGGGTCTTCGTCCGCCAGAATAACGATGTCGCAGTATTCCGACGCAATCCGTCCCTGCTCTGGGCGCTTCTTAGTGTCACGCTCGCCGCCGGAACCGAACAGCGCGATAAGCCTGCCGCGCTTGGAAACCGCGCCAGTTTTGCTGGACACACCAGTTTCCGCGACACACGTTTGGGCGGCACCCGCGGAACCACCTCGCGCGACTCTTTCGGCGGCTTCACGTTCAAGCCGTTCCCGAAGCGGCGGGAAAATCGTCATAAAACTTGACGGCGTGTGCGCGTAATCAACGATAACCTCGAAAGGCTGACCGCAATCAACGACAGTCATGCGCCCCTTTACCGGAAGAAGCTTCGCCGCCGCATCCTTTAGTGACGCGACAGGGACGCCGAGTATTCCGGAAACGGCGAGCATGGCAGCCGTAGCATTATACACATTGAACGTACCCGGCAAATCAATGCGGATGTCGTCTATATTATAACAATTATCAACGTAAAAAGTGACACCAGTTTTAGTCGCGCTATCTGCACAATTTCCGTGAAGATTGAAAAACTCGCCTTCGCTGTCTGATTTTATTCCGTCTGCCATGAAAACGCCCGCAAGCTTTCCATCAGCAGCCAGCGCACAACTAGAGCCAGCTCCATCAGCCACATCAGTTTCCATCGCGAAGCCGTATACGGCTTTTTTCGTGCAGTCCGCAAAATAGCCCGCCGCCGGATCAGCTGCTTTCACAATGCCGAACGACGGAACTTCGACCTTCTTTCCTAAAATCGTCTTCACATGGTCGCACTCGTCCAACGCGCGGAAAAGGTTTGCCTTATCACTCTTGTACTGCTCGTAAGTACCATGGAACTCCAGATGCTCGCTCGTCACGTTCATCATAATACCGACGTCAAAACAGACAGAACCAAGCCTGTTAAGCTTTTTAGAAAGCCCGTGCGACGAAGACTCAACAACAGCGAACTCGCAGCCGTTTGCCGCCATCTGGTACAGCTTTTCCTGCACCACAGTAGCTTCCGGCGTCGTCTGATGCTCCGGGTTATTCACCGCATCGCCACCGAGCGAATACTGAACCGTAGAAAAAAAGCCAGCTTTCTTTCCGCAAAGACGCAAAAACTGCCAAATCAAAAAGACAGTCGTGCTTTTTCCCTCAGTTCCAGTAACGCCGATAACAGCCATTTTTTTGGAAGGATTATCGTAAAAAGCGGCGGCAAAAGGAGCCATCGCGAACCGGGAATCGGCAACTTTTATAAGCGGAACATCACGTTTCGCGTCAGAGCCCGCGCCAGAACGAAGCGCATCCAAATCCCGCAGAACATCTTCGGGCAAATCGTCCTGGAACACGACTGCGGCAGCCCCTGCCTCCACCGCCTTTGCTATATACGCGTTGCCATGCACATGAACGCCCGGCCACGCAAAATAAAGCGAACCCGGCTTAACGGCGCGGGAATCGTAAACAAGCGATGAAATCGTGCAGCCATCAATCTTTCCGGCTACAATCTGATAATCGTTTTTTGGAAATACATCCGTCAAAAGCTGTGAAAGTTTCTTCTCAATTTTTTCCATGTTGAAAGAATTTTACCGATTCTGAAAATTTTTGTAAACAGTTTAGATAAAATTTAGATTAGTCTGATATAGTGTAAATGTATTCGGTTGAGATTTGACATATATTAATGAAAAAAGTCCCCCCATTAAAGGCAGGATAATCGCAGGAGAGAGCGTTTATCCTGTTTTTTTTTGCAAAAAAATATTCCAAACCTCAAATTTTGCATTATAATCTGACTTGGAGCGCAACATGCAGATAAAACACATATCATCCAGTTCAAAGAAAACAGAATTCATCGAATGGGATCCAAAGTTCAAAATCGGGATTCCGATAATTGATAAACAGCACGAACATCTTGTCAGTCTATGCAACGATTTTTATCAGAGCCTCTTAAAAAACAATGACACATGGAATTACAAAACTTTGGTAAAGCAGACGATGGAAAAATGCCTGGAATATGCCGGAACCCACTTTAGGGAAGAGGAGCGGCTCATGCTTGCCTCTCATTTCAGCGGATACAAACAGCACAAGGCAAGCCACGACGCGTTTACCGAAAAGTGCGAGATAACTTACGTCCGCATTGAGAATCTTCCAATTGCTGAAGCCTTGAAATTCGCGCATTTTTTGCGGGACTGGATTCAGACGCATATCGCGCACGAGGACAGGCTTTATCTGCCGACACTTTTAGAATTTTTGAAGAAAAACCAGTCAAAGCCAAATGGTCAACAAAGCTGACCTACACAAGCCGCACAGGAACGCCGTCTTTCGCAAGATCTTTCTTTATACCGCCAATCGTGTAGTCGCCGGAGTGAACCATGCTCGCGATAAGCGCAGCGTCCGCATGGCCGCCATTTTCGCCGTCGGAAAGCACATCACGCATATGCGCGACCGTTCCGCCACCGCCGGACGCGACAACAGGAACGCTGACAGCATCGCTGATCATACGGGTAAGGTTCAGTTCGTAGCCGGCGCGGGTTCCATCCGCATCCATAGAGTTAAGAACAATTTCCCCAGCTCCAAGCTTTACAGCCTGAATAGCCCATTCCCGCGCATCAAGCTCCGTCGCAATGCGCCCGCCGTTTATATAAACACGATAGCCGGAAGGCATCGTCTCATCTTTTTTCGCGTCCATACCAAGCACTATGCACTGATTGCCGAAAATCCGCGCTCCCTCGCTTATGAGCTGGGGGTTCTGTACAGCCTTTGAGTTAAGGCTTATTTTCTCCGCGCCGGCGAGAATCGTCGAGCGGATATCGTCCACAGTACCAATGCCGCCACCAACGCAGAACGGAATGAAAACCTGAGACGCAACGCGTGAGATAAGGTCGAGTATCGGGCCGCGTCCGCGCGCAGAAGCGATGATATCGTAAAAGACGAGCTCGTCAACGCCCTGTCTGTAATACTCGGCAGCCATTTCCACCGGATCGCCTATATCTACGTTATTCAAAAACTTAACGCCTTTTGTCGTGCGTCCGTCCTTAACATCAAGACAAACGATAATTCTTTTTTTCAGCATTTCAGACCCCCTCCGCAAAAGCACGCAGCACAGAAAGACCGCACTCCGCCGATTTTTCCGGGTGGAACTGCGCCGCCATAACGTTACCGCAGTGAATCACCGCCGGAACAGGCACACCGTAATCCGCCCACATAACAACGACATCCTCGCTCTCCGGCTGAATCACATATGAGTGTACAAAATAAAAGTCGCTGCCGTCGCGAACGTTTTTAACAAGATAGAAATCGGAACTTCCGGGCGTACCGTCCTTATTGAACGTCAGCGAGCTCCATCCCATGTGCGGAATTTTAAGCACAGCCCCAGAATCGCCGTGTCGCTTTGAATCGCTTCCTATATAACTTACGTTGTTTTCTTTGAAAAGGTTCTCAAAATGGCGGATCTTTCCCTTAAGAATGCCAAGGCACTGCGTATCGCCTTCTTCCGAATAGTCAAAAATAATCTGCGAGCCAAGGCAAATACCAAGCAGCGGCTTACCGGAAGCGGCAAAGTCTTTCAAAAAAGACGCGCCACCGTTCGAGTTAAGCTGCTTCATCGCGAAGTTCGCCTCGCCCACACCAGGGAAAATAATTTTATCGGATTTTTGAAGCTCCAACGGATTCTTGGAGCAGACATACTCAATTCCGAGCGAGTCCAAAGCCCGCTCAACGCTTTTAATATTACCAGCGTTGTAGTCTATAATACCAATCATGGCTAATCTTACAAATCGTCGTTTCGTTAGTCAAGGACGCAAAAAATCTTAAACATTTTGCAGATTTCAGCAGTTTTAAAGAAATTTACAAAAAAATGTGTTCAAAAAATTACGAATTTGTTGTTTTTTTTAAGATTATGGAATAAAATTATAGGTACGGGCAAAACTGTAGAGAGATTAATCAAAATGAACGCGATAATACCTTTTACTAAAGAACTTATAGAAACCTTACTTTCTGTGAATGTCTCTGTAATAGAGAACACGGAAGAGTCGGCTACGGCTTTTTTCTCGAAGCTTACCCCGCCGATGGCAGGAATGTCCTACAACGGTGCTGATATTCTGGCATATCTTAACAAGCTTTCTGAAAAAATCGTATACGATATAGAAGACCACTACTTCCTTAAATGGGCAGCCATGAGGCTTCCTGAATCGGAAGACTACAAGAATCCGGCTTTTATTGTGATAGGGCCTTACTTTACGCAGCAGATGCCGGACAACCTTACGCAAAAGGCACTGCTCCGCAACAACCTGCAGGCGGCATATGCATCGCCACTCAAAATGTACTATCATTCCATCCCGATATGCTCAAGCACAAAGATTATCACCGTAGCAAGAAGCTGCATAAACAACTACTACGGCATAACGGGCGAACCTGAATGCCGGTCGGTTTATCCGTTCGGAACAGAGAAAAAGGTGGAGTCAGCCGATTACTTCATAGAGGAAGAGCACATCTACATGGCGCAGACGGAACGCCGCTACTCGCTCGAAACGAGGATGCAAGCGGACGTTACGCAGGGAAACAGCGTAGGCGCACTGCAGACTTGGTGCATTCTCCGCGTCGAGCTCGAGAACAACAAGCGGTACATGGCATCGCTCCGCAACGCAAAGAACCTGTGTATCATCCATAACACGATTCTGCGCAAAGCCGTCGAAAAGGCGTATGTTCATCCGCTTTACATAGACAGCCTTTCTAACCAGATAATCTCTATGATAGAGAACAAGAACAGTGTAGAAGAACTCCGCAAGCTTCAGGAAGACTGCATCGTTGAGTATTGCAAGCTCGTAACGCAGCATTCTCTTATCAAATACACGCCGATGGTTCGCCAGGCATTGAACTATATCAACACGCACCTTAGCTCGGATATCCATCTGCCGGAAATCGCCTCGGCGATAAACGTAAGCCCGAACTATCTTTCTGCAGTGTTCAACCGCGAGACGAAGTTCTCTATTTCGACGTACATCAATCAGCGGCGCATTGAAAAAGCGTTCGAGCTTTTGGAGACGAGTAACGCGAGCATCGAAGATATCGCGACTTTCGTTGGTTTCAGCGACATGAACTACTTCACGCGCGTGTTCAAGGGCATAAAAGGCATGACGCCGAGCGAGTTCCGAAAACACAGCAAAGTGTAACAAAAAAATCCGCACGTTTTTGTGCGGATTTTTTTTATTGTGACGCGAAGATAGGGCGCGGGCATTTTTAGAACGCGACAAAATTCATTCGTTGTATGTATTTTTCCGCGAAAACAGGGCTATCCGCAAGCTGCAGGACAACCGTATTTGCCGCAATTTCTGATGCATGGCGCAGGGCGGCGGTCTTAGAAAGCAGGATAAGTTCCGCGCCGCGAAGGGCCGCGTTCCCCGCGTAAACAGCTTTTTCCGCAAGAGCAGCAGGCAAAAGCCCTGTCTTTTTTACAGCATATATGTCGAGTGCATTGCCAAAATTACCGCAAATAAAACATTTTTTTATGCCTGCTGCGTCAAGCCCGACAGACTGCAAGAGCGTTTCTACAGCAGCGGCTGTCGCACCCTTCGCGAGCTGAAGCTGGCGTACATCCTGCTGGTTAAGTGTTGTTCTGCGCTCGTCCGCATTGTTCTCTGAAATATATCCCGTTTCGTCCATAATGCCTTCATCGAGCATACGTGCCAGTTCTGCGACGAGCGCAGAACCTTTCATCTCTACGCTAAGACCGCCGCCCTCAAACGCGGGGCCTGCCGCTGCGGAACAAGCTGTTCGCGTTCCGTCAGCATCAACAAGCATTATTTCCGTGTTCGTACCTATGTCGATGACGATATACGGCACTCCTTGTGCAGAACCCGCTTCCGCACCAGGTGCGCCGCCCGAAGCAAAGCCGCCGGAAACGGCGTTTTCCGCGGTTAATGATGCGCACACAATGTCCGCACCAAGGAACGCGCCTATACAAGGCGGCAGAACGACTTCATCAGAAAGCGACGCGAGCGCAGAAGCGGCAGGCTCCGCGCCCCCAAAAAGAGAAACAGGCGTAAAAGGTGCTTTTTCAAAACCAGACACAGAAAGCCCACTCAAAATGTGGAGCATCACCGTGTTTCCAGTAAATACGGCGCGGGCAGCCTCAGACCGGGACTCTTCCGGGGCAGATTCGCCGTGAACTTCGCGAATCATCAAATCAAATTCTTCTTTCAGTTGCGCGACGAGTTTTTTTTGCAGGACTTCAACACCGTTGTAATGAGCGTACAAAATGCGGGAAACGACATCTGCGCCGTAATAGCAAAGACAGTTGCGGACATTTTTTGTTTTTAGGGGAACCGTGCGGAGAACTAAAGCCTCGCCAGCGGGATCGCCACAAACTGAAGTCGCACTCGAATCAAGATCCCACAGCGAAATCTCGATATTCGTCGTTCCTATATCGACTGCAAAACCGTACCGCATCTTTTTCCCCGCAGCGAATTAGCGGAAATCCGGGTACGATTCCAAAAAATCAGGAGAAAGGAATTCGCTTACCGTCTGCCGCGTATGAAGCGTTTCCTTCGCGCAGGCAAGACCATACTGAATACATCGTTTCACAGGCTGTCCGGTGACATATCCGAACAAATATCCCGATGCGAACGCGTCACCCGCACCAACAGTATCTTCAATATAAGACGGATTGTACGGTTTCTCGTTCCAAACCTCGCCGTCTTTGTAGACCATAACGCCTCTGTCACCAAAAGTGATTATAAAATGACGGAATCCCAAAGAAGCGAGTTTCGCTGCGCAAGCCGGATCTGGGAAAGCTTCTTCCCCCAGAATTTCAGCCGCCTCGAACTCATTGCAGCCGAACAAATTGACGCGTTTTGCATAAGGCAAGCTTTTCCGCGCTATATCAGGTGCTGTCGCGTTTTGGAACACAAAAATCGGCTTATCATCAACATACTTGTAAAACCTTGCGAGCGTTTCCTCCGGCGGATTAGAATCCATGCACAGAACATCGGCTTTTCCCGCATCCAAAAACGCCTTAACCGCGTCATCAAAAACAATTTCCTGCAGAATCCGCATACTGTAAACACATCGCGCAGCCCGCCCGGATGACGCCATAACCGAAAAAAGAGCCGTTTTGTTTTCGTTGCTTGTCTTTAAAAGCTCCGTCGAGATTTTATCTTTTTCCAGTCCAGTCCGTAGAAAATCGCCAAAAAGATCTTTTCCAACAACAGAACAGATAGCTGACGAAAATCCAAGATGCTTGAGATTTATCGCCATTCCGCGCCCTACTCCGCCCGGAACGAGCTCTATGCTACCATCCCGATATGCGCCAGGGACAAGTTCCTCGCCACAGAATGCCTTAATATCGACCGACACATTGCCAACGCTTAAAACGGAATGATTCTGCGCGCTCATACAGTTTTCCTTAGAACGGTGCTCTAATATAGAAAGTTATTATATTATCCGCCGCGTTGTTGCCTCTTGGCATTCTTCGCCATGCAACTCCGAGTGACGGAGAAAAAGTCTTTATCAGATTTTTGAACTCGTACTCAATCATAAAGCGGAAACCATTGCCCCAGGAAGACGATGTAGTAACGGCATCATGAACGAAATCGGTTCTCCGGCCCGTCACATACTCAATGCCAAGGTTAAGCCCGCCAAGACCTGTGAAAACTCTTACTCCGCTTGCAATGCCATAGTCGAAGAAAAGATTGAAATCTTCAAACATGAGCATGTCAAAGTTTAGAATCGCATTTACTGTTACGCCGATATAATCGGTGAACATCATCCGTATGCCCGCCTCACCAGAAAGGACAATATCCTTGTTTCCACGAGCCTTAATCGTATCGAACTGAGTCACAAAATCAGGATCCCCATAAATAATACCTGAAGAACCAAATGCCCACGTAAAATCGAATCCAGATTCGGCAGTGACTGCTACAACGCACATAAGCGCACATAAAATACATACAAAACGTTTCATATATTTTTATTCTATCACATTATCTTGCCTTTTCCATTACTTTGAGGCTATATTTTAAATGAAATCGCTTTTTTTTCGGAGATTATGATGAAGCTATATACACGCCAACATCTTTTTATAACGATACTGATTACAATTGCCGCAGTCGCAGCAGCTACCGGCTTTATCACATATAAGCTTACGAATGCTAAAGTTTCGGCAGAAACCGACAACAAGATTGTCGCGGCAACTTCAACCGACACAAAAACCGTCGATGAAGAAACGGAAGTTTTTATTTCATCGCTTCGCCAAAACACGAAAGAACCTGTCGTACAGACAGCGAACACCACATCTGGATATACTCAGGATGAGCTTCAGAACATATCAGTCTATGAAAAATGCAACGAGGCTGTCGTCAACATAAGCACGCAGGTCATGGCGTACGACTGGTTCTTCAACGCCGTTCCGCAGGATTCAGGCTCCGGTTCTGGCTCAATAATCGACGCACGTGGCTATATCGTGACGAACCTTCACGTCATAGAAAATGCATACAAAATCTACATATCGCTTTCTGACGGCTCGCAGTACGAAGGAACAGTCATCGGAACTGATTCCGCATCTGATATAGCCGTATTGAAGTTCGACCCGCCCGCCGGCATGGAGCTTTCTACAATTCCGTTCGGCAGTTCAGAAAGCCTTAAGGTCGGGCAGAAAGTTCTCGCTATAGGAAACCCGTTCGGTTTTGAAAGAACGCTCACGACCGGTATCGTTTCCGGGCTTGGAAGACCTATTAAGAACGAGGACGGCACAATAATCCGTAACATGATTCAGACTGACTCTGCCATAAACCCGGGTAACTCCGGCGGACCGCTCTTGGACACGCAGGGCCGCATGATCGGCATTAACACGATGATTTACTCCACCTCTGGAAGTTCCGCGGGAATCGGTTTTGCTGTCTCCGTGGATACAGCCAAGCGTGTCGTAGCAGATTTGATTCAGTACGGAAAAGTTCACCGCGGAACAATCAACGGAAAGCTCATACAGCTTACGTCACAAATAGCGAAGTACGCCGGGCTTTCAGTGTCATCGGGACTGCTTGTTTCGGAACTGGACGAGTCGAGCAACGCCGTAAAAGCGGGGCTTAAGGCGGGAACGCAGGCTGTCCAGTACGGAAGCCGCTTTAACTACACAACGATTTATCTTGGCGGCGACGTAATCGTGGCGGTTGACGGCACAGCGACGACATCGATTGCGGACTACTATTCGCTTTTGGAAAGCAAACGCCCAGGCGACAAGGTTGTGCTCACGGTACAGCGCGGCAAAAATCAGGAAAATATAACGGTTACTCTGGATGACTGATTATTTTGGCGGACGCTTACGGCTGCCAAAATGCGCCCTTACGATTTTAACCTGTATCGCTCCAAATCAGCGTGGTGGTAGTAAATTGCCATCAGCAGGCTGCTCAAGCACCAACCGACGGGATATCCGAGCACAATCCACAAAACAGATGTAGTAACTTTTGATATTATGAAAAGATAAATTTGACGCACGACAATAAAGCTTCCCATCATTATTGCGACAGGAATTTTCGTGTTTCCCGCACCCTGAAGCGAGCCGGAAAGTGTGGAATTAACGCTTAGAACCAAATAGAACGGCATCATGTACCGGACGAACATCGTTCCAAAACGCAGCACATCCGCATCCTGATTAAAACACGCGACAAGCTTTTCCGCGAATATCACCGTAACGGCTATCAGAACGAACGACACCGCCCAGTTCATAAACAGCGCCGTCCGCGTTCCCTTTTTCGTGCGCTCGATGTTGCCCGCGCCAAGGTTCTGCCCCGCAAAAGTCGTTATCGCAAGATCTATGCTCTGCGAAGGCAAAATGCAGATTTTGTCGATTTTGCCGTAACTCGACCATCCAGCCATCGCCGCCGAGCCGAACGCGTTTATGTATGACTGAACGAACACGTTCGAGAACGACACAATCATCATGCGAAGGCCGCTCGGAAACCCGATTTTCACGATATTCCGCAGCATAAACCGGTCGAGCTTCAGTTTTTTGAAGCTGAGCCTGTACATCTCTTTTTCACGCACCAAAACAAAAAGAACAAGAAGCGCGGAAAGCCCTTGCGAAATTATAGTTGCCCAGGCGGCTCCGGCGACGCCCATCTTGAAAACGGCGACAAAAAGCAAATCGAGCACGATGTTCACAACGGACGAAAAAAGAAGGAACAAGAGCGGACGGCGGGAGTCGCCCACAGCGCGGAGTATGCCCGACCCCATGTTATAAAAGAGCATTCCGGAAACACCCGCAAAATAAATCTGCAAATAGACGCGGGCTTCATCGTACACGTCCGCAGGAATGGCGAGCAGTTTTAGGAAAAGCGGCAGAGCGAACAGAGAGCTTATCGTGCAGACTACGCTGAGCACGAACGTAAAGACAATCGTCGTATGGACAGCGCGACTCACGTTTTTCTCGTCTTTTGCGCCGAAATATTGCGAAATCACGACACCGGCACCTGTCGCCATTCCTAAGAAAAAGCCTATGAAAGTGAAAATCACGGAATCAACAGAGCCAACTGCCGCAAGGGCTTCCTTGCCGACGAAGTTTCCCACGACGATGCTGTCCACAGTGTTGTAAAGCTGCTGAAAAATGTTGCCGCAAAAAAGAGGAAGCGCGAAATTTAGGAGATTTCCAGCGATGGAGCCTTTCGTCATATCTACGCTTTTAGCAAAGCGGTGTCTGGGTAACCGAAACATAACCGCTATTATAGCCATTCTGCTTTTAAAGGCAATGCGGGTAGATTTTCGCACCTTGCGTTTTCATTGAAAACTCAGAATTTCTGAGTTACAATAGTAACATGGAGTGTAAAATGAAAAGATTTCTTTTAATAATGCTTATCGCAATCTCTGCCAGCCTTGTTTTTGCCGGCGGAAAAAAAGAAAGCACCACCTCTTCCGACAGGGCGATGTATCTTTCAAACCAGGGTTACATAACCCCCGCAAACGAAATAGAAATCGACGCGTATCTTTCGCAGGTCGATTACGACTATCCCCTTCCAGAAAACGCATCAGTCAATTTCATCCTTGATGCGGAGCAAAAAGGCGAGCTTGCTTATCTTCAGCTTGGCATGAAAGCCCAGAAAACAGCTTTCAAAGACTTGCCCAAGTTCAACCTTGCGTTCGTAATCGACTGCAGCGGCTCAATGTCATCCGCTAACAAAATGGACTGGGTAAAAGATTCGTTCGAAATCTTCATCGAAAACGTCCGTTCCACGGATTACGTGTCACTCATCGCATTCAGCAACGATGCGGCAGTTTACTTCCCCGCGACGCAGATGAAAACATACGTTGAAAAACAGCAGTTCAAGAACAAAGTCCAGTCAATGAGAGCAAACGGAGGAACAAACATTTACGCAGGACTTGCAACAGGCTACCAGGAAGTTATCGCGAACTACGACCCAACCTACAACAACCGCGTAATTCTGCTTACCGATGGAGAGCACAACGACAACAGAAAAACGACGGAAGATATCGTAAACCTTGCAAAGCAGTACAACAAGCTTGATATAAACGTGTCCTGCATCGCGCTCGGAACATCTGCCGACGTAAACCTTATGACAGACATTGCGGAAGAAGGCGGTGGAAGCTCACGCTTTATATCGAACCACGAGAAAATGGTAGAAACATTCAGTACCGAACTTGACAGGCTTCTCGTTCCTGCCGCGCGTGACATGAAAATGAACTTGAAGCTTGCCGACAGCGTGACGCTCCTTGAAACTTGGGGTTATAAAAACGTCATCGACGGACAAAGCGTTTCTTACGAGCTTGATACGATCCACAACGGTGATTACGAGACGATAGTAACGGAGCTTCTTCTTTCAGGCGACTTCGACAAATCAAAGCCAATAGCATGGTTCTCGTACAGCTACAAGACTATGGAAAATGCCGAAAAATCAGGTTCCGCAATCCCGGTTTATCTTGTCCAAAAGAGCGCGGATCAGTCCGCAACAATCACCGGAGAAAGGATAATGCAGTCCGAGGCATACATCCGCTATGCACGCCTGCTAATCGATATCGCACGAAGATCAGACAACATCGCCGAACTTCAGCGCCAGTATAACGATGCAATCCGTAACAACGGTACGAATGCGACAGTTTACACGAACGGAGAGCCTGTTCTTCCTGTCCTTGGCAACGTTGACACCTCGGACACAATTATGGACGAGATAATCTATCAGCTGAACACATGCATTAAACTGATAGAAAACATGTATGCCGATTTGCTTCGCATCGACGAGGCGATTCCGGGCAGCCAGTTCAACAAGGATTTCCAGATTCTTGACAACTACAAGGCAACGTTCGAGCGGAACCTTGCAAACTGCACTGATTTCAGGAACAGGCAGAACACGCCACAGTATTAAAATCACAAGGAGCCGGCCATGAACAAATCTGAGACATTCGGGTTAGTGATATACATTGTTTCTATTCTGTGCTGTTCAGGTGCGTTCGTGGCGGTGGGCATCTATTCGTTCAAACGAAAAGATCCCATGAACTTCTGGACTTTCTCCAACGTTCCGGCGGAGAAAGTCTCGGACATTCCAGGCTACAACCGCGCCAACGGAAAGATGTGGTTTGTAGCCGCGCTCGTTATCGCCACGAACATCCCGTTCGCCTTTTACGATCTGTTTGTCGCGGGCATGGTACTCGTCGCGATGTGTGCCATCGGGTTGCCATGCCTGATTATCACCTACAACAAAATCTGCAAAAAATACTTCGTGTAAAATGGCTGTTGACACAGGCTAACTAATCGGATATATTGTGCCTGTCGGATAAGTAGTTCTTTTTAGTACTACTCGCCCGGAATAATCGACAACTATGACATGCGCGCTTGAAAAAAACACATTTCCCGATTGCCTCATCTCGTTCGGACTGACCCGGCAGGAAGCCGTTATTTACGAAACGCTCCTGAAGCACGGAGAAATGACGGGTTACGAAGTTTCCAAGGAGACAGGAATATCCCGCTCAAACGCATACGCATCGCTGGCGGGGCTTGCGGATAAAGGCGCGTCTTACCTTATAAAAGGCGAGGCAGTCAAATACACGCCCGTACCAGTTCCGCAGTTTGTGGAAAGCACACTCGCAAGCCTCGCGGAAAAAGGCGAGTTTCTCAAAGCACATGCGCCTGCCCACCGCGACACAACAGACGGCTACATCACGATTCAAGGTGCGGCAAACATCCGCGGAAAAATCCGGCAGATGCTCGCTGATATGGAGCACCGTCTTTACATGATGGCTCCGTCAGACATTGTGGCGCAGTTTTGCGGCGAGCTTTCTGAAAAGATAAGCGGCGGGAAAAAGATCGTTTTGCTTACGGAGAGGCTTCCGGCAGAGCTGACGGAATTGTCGGGTAAGCTCGATGAAGCGGCAGAATCGGCGGTGTACATTACGGACGCAGAGCCGGGACAAATCCGCATGATTGTTGACTCGGCGTACGTGATGACAGGCGAGTTCACCGGCTCCGAGAGCGACACATGCCTTTATTCGGGGCAGAAAAACTTAGTTTCGGTAATGAAAGAGGCGTTGAAAAATAAGATAACGCTTTTGAACCTAGGAGGATATAAATGAAAATCGGTATTTTAGGATACGGCAACCTTGGACGTGGCGTTGAGTGCGCCATCAAACAGAACCCCGACTGCGAGCTTACGGCAGTTTTTACGCGGCGCGACCCTGCATCCGTGAAGATTCTTACGGCGGGAGTTCCCGTCTACAGCGTCAACGACATCGAAAAACACAAAAGCGAAGTTGACGTTCTTATCATCTGCGGTGGCAGCGCGACCGACCTTCCAAAACAGACACCAGTTTACGCAAAATATTTCAACGTAATCGACAGCTTCGACACGCACGCAAAGATTCCGGAGCATTTCGCAAATGTAGACGCGGCGGCAAAATCAGCCGGCAACACGGCGCTCATCAGCTGCGGATGGGATCCCGGAATGTTCAGCCTGAACAGGCTCTATGCTAACTGCATCCTGCCCGAAGGAAACGACTACACGTTCTGGGGAAAAGGCGTTAGCCAGGGCCACAGCGATGCTATCCGCCGCATCAAGGGCGTTAAGGATGGCAAACAGTACACGATTCCGGTTCAGGAAGCGCTCGATGCAGTACGCGCGGGCAAGAATCCGGAGCTTACGACACGCCAGAAGCACACACGCGAATGCTTCGTTGTAGCCGAGGACGGAGCGACCGATGCCGACAAAGCAAGAATCGAGAAAGAAATCAAAGAAATGCCGAACTATTTTGCCGATTACGACACGACAGTTCATTTTATCAGCGAGGAAGAACTGAAGAAGAACCATTCGGAGATTCCTCACGGTGGTTTTGTTTTCCGCACAGGAAAGACAGGCTGGAACAAAGAGTACAACAACGTCATCGAGTACAGTCTTAAGCTCGACTCGAACCCGGCATTCACATCGAGCGTTCTGATTGCATACGCGCGCGCGGTTTTCCGCATGAAAAACGAGGGACAGACAGGCTGCAAGACGGTGTTCGATGTACCACCGGCGTACTTGAGTCCGCTCAGCGGCGAAGAGATCCGGGCACATTTGTTATAAGGATTAAACATGGAATCATACATAACACATTCTAACTTTTTTGAAGGGAACGAGCCGGAAAAGCTCGCCGAAACTTACGGAACCCCTTTGTACGTCTACAACGAACGCATTTTGCGCGAGCGGATGCACGAAGTTTCCCAAGTCATTACGAAATACCCCTACACCGCCAACTACTCTGTAAAGGCGAATACGAACATACATATTCTTAAGCTTGCGCTTGAAGAAGGGCTTAACTGCGACGCGATGAGCCCCGGAGAAGTCACGCTTCTTTTGAAAGCAGGCTTCCCAAAGGAGCGCATTTTCTTTGTTCCGAACAACGTCGCTGAAACAGAGCTTGCGTTCGCGATTGAGCAGGGAATTATGACGAGCTTGGACAGTCTTGCTCAGCTTGAGCTTTACGGCGAGACTCACCGCAGCTTGAGTGACGCGGGAAAAGCCGCCGCCGGTTCAGAAAGGTGCGCAGTCCGCATCAACCCAGGCGTAGGTGCCGGTCACTGCGACAAAGTTGTCACAGCTGGAAAAAAGACGAAATTCGGCATTCAGGAAGCCGATATTCCAGAGATTTTCAAGCTTGCCGACAAATATAACCTTCGCATCGCCGGCATAAACCAGCATATCGGCTCACTTTTCATGGATCCGCAGCCGTATCTTGATGCGGTTACGAACCTTCTTCGCATTGCGGAGCAGTTTAAGAACCTTGAGTTCATCGACTTTGGCGGCGGCTACGGCATTCCGTATCACAAGCTCGATGACGAGAAGCCTTTCCCAATGGAAAGCTTCAAGCAGCGTCTTGAACCGATACTTGACGATTTCGTGGCGAAATACGGAAGCGCACCGCTTTTCAAGAGCGAGCCAGGCCGCTTCTGCGTTGCGGAAGGCAGCGTAATTCTGGGACGATTCCACGCCGTCAAACAAAACTCAGGCGTAACGTACTGCGGTACGGATATTGGTATGAACGTGCTCGTTCGCCCTTCAATGTACGACAGCTGGCACGACATTGAAGTTCTGCGCGGCGGCGTACCGTGCAATCGGGCTGCGGGCTTAACGGAACAGACCGTAACAGGAAACATCTGCGAGTCTGGGGATATTCTTGCAAAGGCAAGGATGCTTCCGGCTATTCAGCGCGGAGACTTGGCGTGCGTACTCGACACAGGCGCATACGGATACAGTATGTGCAGCCCGTACAACAGCCGTCCACGTCCTGCGGAAGTGCTTATCCGTAAAGACGGAAGCGTGCAGGTTATCCGCCGCCGCGAAACTCTCGACGACATTCTCGCATTAATGTAAGACGTAAGCACAGCGTCCATGCTGTGCTTACTACGCGAGTTTCGCATACGCGAAACTCGTCCACTTTTCGCGCACATCCTTGTGTGCTAAAACTCAGCTTTGCGCGGAAGCGACTTCTGAGCGCTGTTCCAGGCGGCGTTTTTTGAACTCTTCGAGGCCTGCCACTCCTTCCGGGGTGACGGGCTTTATCCATTTTCCAGAATACATGTGAACCTGCATCAGCACGTAGCGGATAGGCTCGTCAACGTAGCACATCGCGAACACGACAAGGAACGGCGCGTGAAAGACGTTGTTCGCCAACAAAAGGCACGGCAGGACCATAGCGAACATGAACACAATCTCCAAAATTGTGCCGTAAGCCGCGTCTCCTGCGGAGCGGTACGTATCGTTCTGCGTCCAGTTTCCCATGCGGATAATGCACGCGATTCCGTAAATGATGATTAGTCCCCTGCCGTACGTGTACGAAAGCCCCGAAAGGCTCATGGCGTGAAGCAGCGGATAGTTTACCGCAAGCAGAATCAGGACGATCGCTAAAATCGTTATCTGGCAAAAATATACGATGCGTTTTGCACGCCGGAACGCAAGCTCCGTTTCGCCCGCGCCGACGGCTTTTCCGACAAGGACAGATGCCGCGCTCGAAAATCCGGCGAAAAATCCGATTACAAGCCCTTCCAGTGTCCTGAAAACCGCGACAGCCGCAATCGCTTCCTCCACCTGATGTCCAAGCACGATGTTTATCACCATGTTTCCAACGCCAATAAGCACCTCGTTGCAAATAATCGGGAAGCATTTCTTGAAATAAATTGAGAGGAACGCCCTGTCCCATTTGAAAAAGTTTTTGACGCGGAAAAGATGCGGATATTTGGAGATTGCCGCGAAAGCCATGACGACGAGGACGTTCACGCCGCCAGAAATGACTGTCGCGACAGCCGCTCCCTTAACGCCAAGAGCCGGTGCGCCCAAGTTTCCGAAGATGAGCACCCAGTTCATGAACGTGTTCGTAAAAACTGATGCAATCGCGCCGTAAAGCGGAATCTTCACTTTCTCCGTCGAGCGGAGAAGCGCGCTCATGCCCATCGCCATAACTTGAAGCGGGTACGAAAAGCCAACAATCCGTATGTAATCAACGCCAATTTCCCGGATTTGGAGCTTATCCGTGTACATGGAAAGCACGACTTCTGGGAAGCATGTCGCCGCGACGGAGAAAATCAGCGAGACGGTCAACATGCAGGTGAGCGTTATGCCGTAAGACCGCTCGATTCCCTTGTAGTCTTTTGCGCCCCAATACTGCGCGAAAAAAAGCATTCCGCCGCCGACGAAACCCCAGTAGCCCGCGAACATCAGGAACGAAAACTGGGCGCACAATCCGACGGAACCGACGTACAGCTCGCCAAGCGAGGCTATCATCATGGTGTCTATCATGCCGCCAGTCGTTGAAAGCAAGTTCTGCATGGCGACGGGAATCGCGATGACTGATATTTGTTTAATCAATTCTTTCCAATTGAATTTTTCTGCTCTGACCATAGATTCCCTATTTGTACTATAAAGTATAGAATAGTGACAAGAGCCGTGGGAAGCTCGGGGCGCGCGGCAAAGAGGCAACGCGACGCGACAAACGCGAAAATCGCGGCAAGCAGTTTTTTTTGAGCGCGACACTGGAATGCGCAGCTGATAACAAGAGGCGGAAAATGGGAAAAGTTGAGGATTACTGGAATGATTTCGTTCGGGAAAGCCCGGACAGGAAAAACTTGCCGTACGCTGGCGAGATGTCTTTCGGAATAGATGAGCAGATGGCTGTGGAACTTACCGCGATGGTGCTATCCGGCAAAAAACGCGGAACGACATCTGCGCTAGAAGCATATAAAATAGATAACGAGCCGCTTCCAAAAGCAGGCACATACTGCGTCTTAACTGACTGGAACGGGAACCCGTGCGGCATAATTCAGGAAGTAAGCGTTGAGATTGTGCCGTACAACCAAGTTCCGTGGAGCATGGCGGAAAAAGAAGGCGAGGATGAAAGCCTTGAAAGCTGGCGTGCGAACCACGACGATTTTTTTCAGGAAGACGCAGATATAATGGGCTATGAGTTCAACCCCGATATGCTTGTTGTGTTCGAAGAGTTCCGGTTAGTTAAGAAAGGATAAAGAACGCGCTACGAGCACGAAGTGCGAAGTTTCCAGCGAGCTTCCCCCTTCCCTAGTCCACAATTATGCGGCTTTTTTTGCCGCTGCGTTAAACCGCATCTTCTCGATGCGCTCAATTACAGTCGCGATGCACTGTAAGTTGCCGTCCGTATTCTCGGGCCAGGCAAAAAGTCCATGAACAACATTTCCTGGGAATATGATTACTGCCGCGCAGAAATCGGAAACTCCCTCTGTTTTTGAATGATGCAATAAAAGTCTGTCAACCATGCGCACGCCGGAAGCCCAATCACGGGCTTTTATGTCGGATGCTGTACGCTCAACGTCTTTGACACGACCGGTAGATTCGAGCATCTTCATAAGTCTGTCAAAAATGACATTAGAATCGGTAGGCATTTCATTAGCTTCGATAATCAAAACAGCTTCGTTCATAGTCCTCCCTTGCACGGCTCCTACGTACAGACAATAAAAGAATGATTAAAAGAACCATACAATAGCAATTTAGCACATATTGGAGATTTTGGAAAGTATAAAGATAATGAATTTAAAACTATTGGTAATCTAGACCCGAAAAAAAGAAATTTGTACTAAAGATTTTCGACACCGCGCGGGGGTTCGGCAGAAAGCCCGACAGAACGCGAGTTCGCGCCTACAGCTTGCTCATCAGCAGCTTGAAGCTCGTGCTGCCCGCATCCGCAAAAATGCGCCCCATCTGCGACAAAGCCTGTTTGTCCTCTTCCGGCACTTCCTGCAGAATCCGCTTTACATCGCCCAAATGCCTCAAAAGCCCTGGAATGATATCGTTCGTGATAGTCGCACCACTCGCCTCGATAATCTTGAAGACAGTCTCCACAAGGACCCGCCGTTGTTCCTTCGGACAAGACGCAAGAAACCGCTGCATCGTGCCGCGGAACAGCCTGCTTCCAAAAGATGTCTCGGCAACTTCCTCGAACCTGCCCGCATCGATATGCCAGTTGAAAGGATCGTGCTGCATAATGCCAACGTTGTCGCTTTTTACAATCGTGTATTCGCAGCTGTGGCTCAGAATCATGCCGATAATCGACGACTCCGGTATATAGGACGAAACCTTCTCCATTGTTGCCATCCACTTGTTTGTAGCAAGGATATCATCATCGAACCCGGGACCGTCAAAGCTGTAAATCGCCTTTATCCGCTTTGGTTTCTTGCAGAAAGCCCCGCCGTACATTGCAAGATTGCCGCCCTTGCTGTGTCCGCACAGATATATGTCTTTATTGCGCACAGAAACAGAATCGATGTATGCAACCGCTTCTGTCTGCGACGGGATTGGTGTCTCGTATCCCATGTTCAAATCTTCTTTCCAGCCGATTATCGACGCATCCGTGCCACGGAAAGCGATGACCATCATGTCGCCGAAAACAAAAGTCGCGGCGGCAAACTGCATCTGCTCGGAGACATCAAACTTAGAGACGAAATTAACAAGTCGGATTTCCTCAAAGCGGGGGGCTTCACGTAGCTGCGTCCATAAGTAAAAAAGCTCCTCGTCCAAAGAAGAAGTGCCGTCCACGACGCCATCCGGATAAACTAGCGGAAAAAGCTCGCCGAGTTTCTTTCCAAAACACGACGGATCCACATTTTCCAGCGGAGAATACACAAGTTCCGAGAAAATGAGCATATCTACGGGAGAGAATGTCTCTTTGCAAAAAACAAGGTCACCTCTCCATTTAAGGTATTCATCCTGATAAGTCATGTATTAAATATAATGATTTTTCGCATAATCGGATAGGAGGGGGAAGCCCCCTTCGCCTCCAGCCACGAGTCGCTACACAAGTGCCAAAGCAAGCTTTGTCACTTGCTCCGCTTTGTCGGTCTTCGGCTACCTCCTATGCGGGGGCTCAAACGCCGCCCCCGCAACGCACCGGCTCACACCGGGGAACAAAATTTACTTCAGCTTAATCACTATGTTGTCTAGGTAGACGTCGCCGGTGTATTCGTTGTCGTTGTCATTGAAATTGAGAGAAAGAACTTCCAAACGGTTCCAGTCAAACTTGTTTTGCGGCTCGTAAAACTTCTGTTCCGTATTTGACCAGGCGCCTGTCTCTGTGATATTTGAAAAAGGAATTTCAATCTCAATCCATTTTCCAATTGGATAATCGGAAGCTTCTACTCTGAATGCTCTTGACCAAGGAAGTAGAGCGGAACCTTCATCCTTATCTCTAAAGTCTATTACAAAAGATTGATTTACATTTGTGAATTTCACAGAAAAACAAATGGAAAGCTCTTTTTCATATTCAGCAAGTTGTGATGCAATATTTTTGTCGATAGAAAAGTCGCAGGATCCCCATTGAGATGTATAGGATGCTTTCATGCGAAGTTTATGTGTGTCAGCATCTATTGCTACATGTGTGTTTCCCCACATGTTTATTTTTAATTTTACTTCTAAAATGCCGTTATCATATATAATCAATGGCTTTTGCGCTAAATTGAAACCGCTTGTTTTTGTCATAAACTTTTCATCTGGCATGGCAAAGCCGTAAGCTTTCACAGCATCTTTGTCAAGGTCATAAGGGAAAATCGAGGAAAAATCATCAGCCTTTAAAAATCCGTCTGTACCATCAAGACCCCAGCAGCAATAAGGAATATCATTTTCAAGCAGGGCTGTTCTTGTTGCATTTATCCAGGCAAGCCTGTCTTGTGGATTAATCCAGATTTTTGCACCCATTTCTCCGCACCAAAGACGGACATTGTTTTTCTTTGCCCATGTCGCCGCTTTCTTTATTCTGCTGTTAATATACTTTTCAGTTCCAATCTTATTATAATCACCGTACTCATATTGAACCCAACCATCTGAAGCAGCTGTTTTATTAAGTTTTGGCATTCGCGATCTATCATAAGGGAAAGGCATATCCTTTACATTAGCCATTCCTTCGCCAAGCCATGTAGCTCCCTGATGTGTGAATATCATGGGCTCGTAAAAATGGAAGGTATAAATAAGATTAGGATCGTTGTAAGGTTTCATTTTTACAAGAGTGTCTATGCTTGAAAATTCTGCGCTGGTAACAACTATGTCGCGATAAGGATCATACGTTCTGATAAGGTCAATAATTTCCTGCTGGATTTTGACCCACTTTTGAGAAACATCACCTTTTGATTTAGGTTCATTGATGATTTCATAAATGATGTATTTACTTCTATTCTTATAGCGCTGAGCAAGCTGTGTCCATACAGCCTCTAGATGTTCTTTGTAAAATTGTGCTGTTGGCGGATTGTTGTCTTCCTCTTCAGAGTTGAAGGAATGATTGTCTATGACAAGATAAATCTGGTATTTTTCTGCCCAGTCACAAACCTGATCAAGTTTTTCAAGAATTACGTCATAGATTTCGCCGGTTGCATACGGTTCCATCAGGTTCTCAAAGTGAATTGGAAGTCTTATTACATTTACACCCATGTTTTTAAGGCAAGCAAAGTCCGTTTCGTCATGCTTACTCAGACTTGGCAGTCCGCCTTTAGTCCAGGTTTCAAAATAAGTAAGCAAGTTTACACCTTTTGTAAAAGGCAACGGATCAACTTCCGGCAGCGGTTCAGTCGATGCACAAGAAACAAATGAAAAGCAAGCAACAAAAAGTGCAAGCAACACACAAATCAATCTGGATTTCATAATAATCTCCTCTCTTAGTTGTAAGTGATTTTCATTATCCGGCAAATTCCACAGAAAAAATACAGAGTTGAACTCACAATTTTTTTGGAAAAATTGTGAGTTTTATACTCTATTTTATTCCGGCAGTATGAAGTAACATAGTGATATGAAAGCTCGGAATCTCATATTTACAGCAGCTATTTCCATTTTAACAACGATTTTTACGGCGGGCGTTTTCGCGAATGAACAGGCGGACGTATTCGAGCGGACTTACGTGTGCGATTGCGTCGGAAACGAAGATAATACTCTGTTTTTGGTGCGTACACTTTACGAAGACACCTGGCATATGGCAATCTACGCTTTTGTTAACGGCTTGTACAACAAAGATATACAAATGCATCTTATATGGGACGAAGCTACAGCAACTGCAAGTATCCGTGGGCTTGTCTACAGTCCGTTTTCTAAAAACTTCTATTTTACATCTGCTTTTAGGAACGGCGATGATGACACCACGCCCGGACTGTGGCAAGTTTCATTCTTGGACCAAAACAACAGCGAATCTTTCAAGCTTTATCATGAGCACATGGATGACGGCATAGGCTATCTTTTAACGAACAAAAAGGGCGTATGGCTTTTGAAAGATGAAATAGACAATAAAACAGGCGAATGGTGGACATACAGCAGTTTGTATCAAATAGAAGATGAAAACGGCAGATACCTTTGTAGAAAGCAAAACGAAATACCGGGCAACACGCCAGATTCCACAAAAACCAACAAGTTTCACTCTATCGTTTCGTTCGAAAGCAATAAAGAAAACTTTCCGAAGCCTGACAACATTAAATATGAAATGAATGCGATTTTTCAGAACACCGACTATACTATTTTAATTTGCGATTCAGATGAAAAAAGCTGGTGGGTTTATGACTGCATCGCGGAAATCCCGACGAAATACGAAAGCTTCACATCAGCTTTTAACGCGGCGCAGGCGATAGACCGGAATTATGAAGCGGAATTGACGCAGTCTGCACAACAGGAAAACGGCGAAAGTCCAGCTGCATCACGGGTAATTTTGCAGATTCTTGCGCTCTTGTGTTTCGCTGTCACTGTGCTTTCCGTTGTTTATCTGATTATACGTAAAATCAAGCAAGGTAAGAAAAACGCCACTGCCCTTATTGAGCGCAACAAGATGATTTTCGGCATTCAGGAAGCGGAAAGGGCAAAAATCAGCCGCGACATTCACGACTCTGTTGTGCAGGATATCCGTGTACTTCGCCTTGAAACAGAGAACCTTGTTGTGGACGATGCTTCAAAACAGCGGCAGACAAAAATAGAGGATATTGCGACCGATTGTATCATCAAGCTGCGGAATATCTGCTACAACCTCACGCCGGCAGAGCTTGCGACCCACAACGAAGGCGATTCTTCCAAGCTGGAGCTTATTTCCATAATCAACTCGCTCGTTCAGCAGTTCAGCTCGCGCACACATATTCCGTGCGTGTTCAAGGTAGACGAGGGGTTTGAATATCCTGTGCTTGAAAAAGAAAAAACGCAGAACCTTTTCCGCGTAATTCAGGAAGCACTTACAAACATCGAAAAACATTCATACGCGACACAGGCTTCTATCTTCATTAAAAAAGACGGAAGCTCATTGATTATTTATGTGACGGATGACGGAATCGGCTGTAATCCTGAAGATTTGGACAAAAAGCTTAAGAGCAAGGAACATCTTGGCTTACGAAGCATGAAAGACAGAATGGAACTGATTGGCGGCTCAATCGAGTTTTTTACAGCTCAGAATGACGGCATGGAAATAAAACTACAGCTGCCTTTGGAGAACGCAGAATGAGAAACGAAGTTTTTATTGTTGATGATCACAACATGGTACGGAACGGACTTAAAGCATGGCTCGAAAACCATACACAGTGGCGCGTTCCCAAAGATTTTGCGTCCGCAAAAGACTGCCTTGAATGCTTGGATTGCATTAGCTCGCACGAACCCGATAAGCTGCCCGAAATCATAATTATTGACGTTCAGCTGATTGGAGAAAGCGGCTTCTCGCTCGTTCAGCAGATTTCAAAAAAATGGTCTCAAATTAAATGCGTAATGTACTCGATGTTTGATACGATTGGCTTTGTTCTGCAGGCGAAGGATTCAGGCGCGAAGGGATATATCTCTAAAGTCGCGAAGGAAGAGGAGCTTGCGCACTGTCTTGATATCGTTCAGAACGGCGGCACGTATCTTGAGCAGGAGATGCTGGAAGCGCGGAACAAAATCGATTCGATAGTCGCGATTCTTTCAAAGCAGGAACGGAACATTTTCGAAGCGATTCTGCAGGAAAAGTCAAACAAACAGATTTGCAGCGAGCTTTTCATTTCGCCGCGGACGGTGGAAAACTACACGAGCCGCCTTTACGCAAAAATCGGCGTAAACAACCGGGAAGAGCTGATAGAGCGCTTCGTCCGGAAGTGAACGAGCTTCCGCATAAAAAACAATTTCAGAGGAAAAATGGCTTTCAGTCACTTAGCGGGGCGGCAAAAACGCGCGTTAACGCGCTATACGCTGTTTGTGGTATGGGAACTATTTAAGTTGCCGCTATCGCGGCATCCACAAACAGAGTATTTTTGCACCCGCGCTACGTTCCTTTTCGCCATTTTTCCTAACAAAACTTACAATGCGGAAGCCCTGTCATGCCGAACTCGTTTCGACATCTCTCCGCGCGTATTTGCGCGTCCCAAAACCGCGCGCGAAAACTGGTACTGCGCAGTTGCCCTCATAACAATTTTCCCTTATCATTAGACTGAACGCCAATGAAAAAAGTACAGCGCAGCAAACTATTCTTCATTAAGATACTCATCGCATCGGTTATCCTCATAGTCAACGGATACTTCCTGGGCAGGCAGAACAACGCGCGCAGCGAAGAAATCCCCACGCTCACTAAACAAGGTGAAAAATCCGCATATTTCGATTCTGCGCACACCGATGGCAACGATACAATCTCCGTTATCATGGTCGGCGATATTCTGCTTCACAGCAAAGTTCAGGAAAACTGCCTTAATGATGACGGCACTTACGATTATTCATCAATTTTTGCAGCGACAAAATCGGTTGTGGCAAATGCTGACATTGCGCTCGTAAACCAAGAAGTCATAATTGGCGGCAAAGAGCTGGGCATATCAGGATATCCGAAATTCAACGCTTCTTATGAAATTGCGGATGAACTTGCAGAAAGCGGCTTCAACGTGATTTGCCATGCGACAAATCATGTGTTGGACAAAGGCAAAGACGGCATTCTGAACTGTCTTTCATACTGGGAAACTCACCACCCGGAAGTCTCTGTCATCGGGCTTTACAAAACTAAGGAACAAAGCGAGACAATCCATATTCACGAACAGAACGGCATGAAAATTGCAATACTGAACTACACGCTTCACACAAACTGGCTGCCGCCGCCTAAAGACATGAAATACGCCGTGAATTTGCTCGACGAGGATAAGGTGCGTTCCGACCTTGAAAAAGCGCAGTCACTCGCGGATTTTATAATCGTATGTCCGCACTGGGGCGTTGAGTATTCGCACGATGTAACAGCGGCTCAGCGTGAATGGTGCAAAATCTTCATGGAATACGGGGTCGGTCTTGTAATAGGAACGCACCCGCACGTAATCCAGCCGATAGAAATGCTGACCGACGACGTGACGGGAAAACAGATGCTCGTCTATTATTCGCTTGGGAACTTCGTGAACTGGACGAGCAACACCGGGAAGAATTGCGCGAGCCAGTTTGTTGGCGGCATGGCAGACGTAAAGCTTGCAAAACGCGATGACGGCTCGGTCTACATAGCTGATTACACGGTGCGTCCTACAATCTGCCACGTCACGGAGGAGAAAAAAGGGATAACCGTCTATTTCCTTTCGGCGTACACGCGCCAAAAAGCCCAAAAAAACGCGATACTAAAGCAGGACAGCTCTTTTTCTTACGAGTATTGCACCGCCCTTGTAAAGCGAATCTGGCCACAGTTCGTGAAGTAGAAAAAGACAAGATTTTTACCAGACAGTTTTTACATCATACTGAGGAATAATTGTATCACGCGTGATAATTGCAAGATTCTCAGACTGCGCAAGTGCAATTAGAAGTCTATCAAACGGGTCGCGATGAATAAACTCAAGTGTTTTTGTTCTTTCTATATGAATCGGTTGAGTTATAAGTTGTATAAAACCGGCCTTTTTGCACATCTCATCAAGTTCTAAAACCGTTACAGTAGCATCAAGTTTTCCGAGTTTCTGCTTAATCGCTATTTCCCAAAGAGAAACAATACTATAAAAACAATCTTCAGATTCCATAAGGGAAAGAGCGTATTTTGACAACTCATCATTTCCCTGAGCATACCAAAGGATTGTATGAGTATCGAGCAAATACTTCATCACATGTACTCCGCGAAGTCTTCAACAGGGTCATCAAAATCGGGGGAAATATATAGTATCTTATCTTTTAACGCTCCAAAACAAGAGGTTTTCTTGGAGCTAACATCACTATTATTTTTTTGAGAATAAAGAAAAAGCGCAAAACTATACAGTTCCTGTTGAGCTGTAACTGACATTGCGTTATATAACCGCATAAGATCTTCTGCCATACTTTTCCTCCGATTTATAATATACCACACCTCACAGAATTTTCCACATTTTTTGATAAAACCTTCAAAAATCAGAAGAACTTTTCTTCAAGGATTATATATTTTCCGTCTCTTTCGACACAATCCCTTCTTAAAGCCAAAAGTTGACAATTCACTTATCCTAATATAATATTTTAGCCAAAAGTAAGATATTTTGTCCAAAACAGGAGGTAGATATGATATCAATTTCTGTTGGCGAAGCAAAAAACAAACTGCCTTTTTATCTGCACTTGATTGAAGACAAAAAGGAGCAGATTCAAATTACAAGACATGGGAACGTTGTCGCTGTTATAAACGGAAAGGATCAGTTTGAAACCTTTAACAAACGCGATTCTTTCTTGCAAAGCGTCAAAAATTGGCGTGAAAAATTTGCTGACTGTCTGTTTTCAAACGAAGAGATTGATAGCCTGTTCTCCAGCAGAAAAGATGACGAAGATTATATCCGTCACCCAGAAGATTTCTCATAAACAGCGAGCTGATGAATGAATATATACCTTCTTGATACAAACATCATTTCCGAACCGACAAAACCCTCGCCATCAGAAAGCGTACTGAACAGCATCGCGGAAAACTTTGACCATTCCTGCATTTGCTCCGTTATATGGGCAGAAATCCTTACGGGAATCAAATGCCTTGCTGACAGAAAACGGAAGGATGCTTTACTGAACTACTACTTGAACACAATCCAAAAAGCGTACGAAATTCTGCCGTTTGACTCATTTGCGGCTTCTATCTATTCAGATTTGGTAGAACAGCTCAAAAACAAAGGAAATCCTTTGCCAAAACTCGACCTGATGATAGCCGCAACCGCGATATCAAATAATTTAATCCTTGTCACAAGAAACACCGCCGATTTTGAACCGATAAAAGAAGTTTCCAACCTTATGACGGAAAACTGGTTCGAACAATAAAAGCAATTTCTGTCCTGACCCCTTGCACTTGTACGGCATGATTTATGGGAGTAAAATAGACGCATGAACACGATGAACGACAATAAAGAAACAAACGACGAAAAACTTAAATGGAAAAAAACAAGCGAAGAACTTCTTCTTAAAACGCCTGTATGCGGCATATACACGCAGCACGAGGTTTCGCCGCTCGGAATTGAGGGCGATTATATAACGATGAAGGCACGCGACTGGATAATGGTCATACCGGAAATAGACGGAAACTTCGTCCTTGTAAAGCAATGGCGGCACTCCGAGCAGCGGCTTACGATAGAGTTTCCCGGCGGCGTTTCGAACGCGGGGGAAAAACCGGAGCAGGCGGCGCTCAGGGAGCTTGAAGAGGAGACTGGCTTTAAGGTCGGAAAGCTCACCAAGCTAGGCACGATAAGCCCGAACCCGGCATTGTTCGAGAATCATGTTCATATTTTTCTTGCGGAAGACCTTGTGCCTACAAACGTCCAGCACCTTGATGATGACGAGGTTCTTTCGTGCTTCCAGCTGCCAATCCAAGAAGTGATTGACAGCTACGGAAACAGCGAATACACCCATGCACTGATGGGCTGCGCGCTCGCATTTTACCTACGGAAAAGGTATTGTAAATAGGCGCGAAGTTATTGGTTATTGATAACTGGACGAAGTGTTTTTCCGGTCAGTTCGGTAATCTGAGCCGATGTAAGAGTACCGGTATAACTGTTTGTTCCGTCGCTCATCGTCTGTCCATCAGCGATTTGAACTGTTCCACTACCTGATGATTCACTTTCTGTAACCGTAATTGAACCGTCACTACCAAATTCTCCTGCAACAAATGAAATATAATCATCTGAGTTTCTATAGCCAAGCGTCAGTGTTCCGTCAGTTATTTTTATAGCTGTGTGAGGCTCATTATAAGCTCCTTCTATCGACACTTTTCCACCAATAATATTACAGTTTTCAGAAACATTAATCATGTCATATGAACTTGCATTACAATCTATAGACAAAGTTCCACCATAGAAATTAAAGTTTTTAACATCAACAGCCGGACATGCATTACTAATTTCCAGTCTTCCTGTTCCTTGAGTCTGCCCATAAACAGATAAATTATAGTTAGTTCCATCAAAACCATAATCAGGATATCCGGTCATACTCATGGAAGCCCCATCACAAAGAATAAGATTTACATCGCCTTGAAGTTCCATTCTACATGTACTACCATTTTGATACGGTAAATATTCAATGTTACTGTTCACAACATATGTCCCAGCAGAAAGATAAATACATTTCCCTCCCCAACCTACATCTTCTCCTTCTGTACCGTCAAGAATAGTGAAGTCTGACTCTGGTAAGGTTTGTGCTGTTCCGTCAGCACCAATGTAAGTAACGCTCCATTTTGCGTTAAGCGTGACTGGGGCTGTAATTGGTGTAGTGAAATCGAACTGAGTAGTGCTGTTGCCGTTGTACCAGCCAGCGAATGTCAGTCCCTGTCTTGTAGGATTAGTTGGTCTGCTTGCGGTTTGTCCGTTTGCTACTTGCTGGGAAGCTACACTGCTTCCGCCTCGGCTGTCAAAAGTGACTGTGTGCGCAATTAAAAAAGTTGCAGAAACTGTCACATCACTTGCAGGCATAACGAAAGAACCATTTGTAACAGTAATTGCGTTATTGTCCGCATCGGTTACGTTATAAGAACCGAGCGCGTAGTTTGGCTCCGGTGTAGCTGTTAGGGTTATGGTTGCTCCGGCTTGCGCAGACTGAACGCTCGCGCTAACAGAGCCATGTTGGATTTCGTTTGAAATTCTTATATTATAAGTAGTTGCACCCCCCCCCATTACCGGTATTTCCACCACCACTATTGCCTGAATTTGCGGTTCCACCATTGCCGTGGTCGCACGAACCGAACGCAAAGACCAATAAAAATGCCGCCAAAACAGCGGCAATCCGACGCGAAATGTTCACGAGTGTTTTTTCCATACACTTCATTTTTTTACTCCTTAAAATCATCGTTTTCTGTATGCCAAATTTAATTATAACGCAGTTACAATTAAAAACATGATAATGAGTAAAAAAAAGTTTAAAATCGTTTAGTTCGTGTCATTGCACGCGCCGGGGTGGAGGACGTTAGTCCCGCGTCCATTCGGTACTAACTTACCAAGTTTGCTATCGCAAACTTGTGGCTTTTTGTGGTCATCCATGACCACAGATTGTGTAAAAAGGTAAGCGCCGGGGTGGAGTACCGCCGTAGGCGTTCCTTTAGGAACGAGCCGCGGGAGACGGCGAGGTACGGAACACCGGATAACTGTTATCCGCTACGCCCAGATAAGCCAGAGCACGAGTGCTGCAGTCGCGGTTGTGAGTATCGTGAACGGGGCGCCGACTTTGAGCCATCCGCTGAACTTCATCGGGTAACCTTCTTTTTTGACGATTCCCATTGAAACGACATTCGCGCTTGCTCCGAACGGCGTAAGGTTGCCACCAAGGCAGCTTCCGACAAGAAGCGCGAACATAAGAAGCTCTTTGTTTATGCCCATGTTCAAGGCAAGCTCGCCCGCAACCGGAAGCATCGCTATTATGTACGGCACGTTGTCAACAAATCCACTAATCACGATAGAAACAACGAGGATTATCACGAAAGCGACGAACTTTGAGCCGCCCGTGATTCCCGAAAGGAATGCGGCGAAATCCGTAAGAAGCCCAGTTTCCTGAATGGCTCCGACAACAACGAAGATTCCGAAAAGGAAGAAAATCGTTTCCCAGTCAAGCTCTTTGACGAGCTGCGTAATTTCCTGGCGTGTTTTTTTCTGTTTCAGCCCGTACCAGACAAGCCCGATGATGCCAAGCGTAAGCACGTACAAGCCGCTCAGGTAGGCAAAATCTGTGGGGATGAAAGACACAGCGGCGAGTCCGAAAATCATCGTGAGAAGCAGGATGAACGGAAACCAAGAGACGACAACTGTTTTTTCTACGTCTATTTTGCTTTTTGCTTTGCGGGCGAAGTAAAAATAGAAGAAAATACAACCGGTAAGAAGCCCGGCCTGAATAATCCAGAAGATAGAGAATTTGCCCTGATAAAAGAAAAAGTCGTTGAAGTTGTAGTTGGCATAAGCCGCGAATATCATTGATGGCGGGTCACCAACAAGGGTCGCCGTTCCTTCAAGGTTCGACATGACAGCAAGACCGATCATGAAGTTCGTCGGGTTCATCTTGAGCTTTTTGCAAAGCGCAAGTGCGATAGGAGCCATAACGAGCACAGTCGCGACATTCTCTACAAAGATGGAGATAATGCCTGTCATGGCGAGAATGGCGATCATTGCAAGCCCGGTGTTGCGGCTGGAGTTTACGATGCCGTCCGCAATGCGCGCGGGAACTTTTGAGTATATGAAGAGGGCGGCGATTATCATGCTGCCCAGATAAATCATTATGACGTTCCAGTTGATGATTTCGCCAACTGAATGCTTAAGCGCGTATATGCGCGAGGTAAAACCGCCGGCGGCGCGGGCTGCGTCCGTGAGCGGGAAAACGGAATCTGGCAAGATTATGCCGAGCGCGACTATGATTAACGCCGCGGCAGACGTGAACCAGACTTTTTTGTCCTGGAAGATTATTACGAAAACGTACATGATGACGGCGAGCGCCAGTACGATCCATTTAACTTGAAACATTGAAACTCCTTAAACACTAAAAAAGCCCATGCACAAAGCTGCGCATGAGCTTTTGTCTAGTACAGCCGCGCCGGTGCTTATGCCTGCAAAGCTGTTACCGCGACAGTCGCAACGATGTCGTCAACGTTGCAGCCACGGCTCAAGTCGTTAAGCGGTTTTGCAAAGCCCTGACAAACAGGACCAATAGCCATCCAGCCGCCCATTCTCTGGCAAATCTTGTAACCGATGTTTCCGGCGTTGATTCCAGGGAAAATGAAAACGTTTGCATGACCGGCAACTTTGCTGCCAGGAGCCTTAAGCTCACCAACTTCTGGTGCGACAGCCGCGTCGAACTGGAACTCGCCGTCTACTGAAAGCTCTGGGTGAGCCGCTTTTGTAAGCTCAAGAGCCTTCTGCATCTTTGGAACTGTCTGACCGTATTTGTCGTCGTTTCCGCTGCCCTTTGTAGAGAATGAAAGGAAGGCAAGACGTGGCTCAATTCCGCCGATTTTAGCAGCTGTCTCTGCCGTGGCGGCAGCGATGTCGCAAAGCTCTTCTGCAGTTGGCTGAATGTTCAGCGCGCAGTCTGCGAAAAGCGTAACGCCTTCTGGTACATATTTGTTGCCACCATCCGGTGCAACCATGATGAAGCATGAAGAAACTGTTTTGATACCAGGAGCTGTCTTGATTACCTGAAGTCCTGGGCGGATTGTGTTAGCCGTTGAGTGGCATGCGCCTGATACGAAACCGTCTGCATCGCCAGCTTTGAGCATGAGTGCGCCAAACATTGTGCGGTCTTTCTGGATATATGCTTTCGCTGCCGCCACATCTGCGTACTCTGGTGCGCCAGTCTTTTTGTTAATCTTGCCTTCTCTTGCTTTGTAAAGGATTTCTGCGTATCTGTCAGCGTCGTTGCTGGTTGCAGGGTCAACAAGCTTAATGCCTGTAAGGTCTACGCCAGGTGCTACTTTCTTGCACTCTTCTTCTGTTCCAACAAGAATAATCTTTGCGATTCCGTCTTTTACGATTTTAGAGGCAGCCTCAACTACGCGCTTATCCTCGCCCTCGCACAGAACGATTGTTTTTCCGGCTTTCTTTGCTTTATCAAGCAAGTTATCAATAAATGCCATATTTATCTCCTTATATAAATCGCGCAACACGCCACAAAGTCGATGCGCGGGCTCGCGAAAAGTTTCCTAAAGCTCTGCTGTGTATGAGCTTACGTTAAGCACTGTCTCGCCGTCGATCTGAAGCGCGCAGGGCTTGTCGAACTCTACAGTGATTTTCTTTCCCTCGTGAATCGCAATCATATTTTTGTGAGTTACATGCTCACCCTTGAAAATACTTGGGAAAACCATGAGTGTTCTAAGTCTGCCAGAACCGAACCAAACTACGCAAGAAAGCTTTCTGTCCTTTCCTGTGCGCTCCTGCTCCGGCGCAATCTTCATTCCACCACCCATGTAACAGCCGTTCATCGACGGAGCAAGCCAAACTTTCTTGTACATATAAGTATTGCCGTCAATAGTGATTTTTGCGTTTCTCGGCTTGAAATGGAACAAAACACCTTTTATAGCGATTCCTGCGTAATTAACAGGCTTGTCGCTCTTTTTCCTGAACTCGTCGCCAACTTCGCAGCAGTAACCTTCAATTCCGTATCCAATACCGTTTATGAAGCGGCTTGTCTTGCCATTTACAGTTACTTTTGGCAGATCCTTAAGGAAATCTTTTATTGCAACGATTCCGTTAACTGCGAAATCCTGAACATCGCGCATAAAGTCATTACCAGATCCGCAAGGATAATAGAGAATCTGCGGTTTGAGCGTCTCAAAATCGACACCAGCATCGTACATGGCGTTCGCAAAGCGGTTAAGAGTACCGTCACCACCGGCGACAACTACTTCATCATCCGCGGAAAGGCCTTTTATAAATTCTGGATAGTCATTTTTCGTAATATCCTTGAACTCAGGATTCTTTCCAACAAGCAATTCCTTAAGCTTCTGCGAATTCGACTCTCCCTGCTTATTGTCGGCAAGGGGATTAAACAAAACATACGTCATAATACATTCTCCATTTATCTTTTAGAATTCAGAAAGTGCTTATCAAAACTTGATGCATCAAATGCGCTTTCTTTATACTGCCTTACTAAGCGAAGTTTCCATGTGGAACTTCACGTCGTCGGCGAGCTCAACTGTTTTCATGTCAGCAATTTCCTGCTCAGAGTAAACTTTGACTATATCAAAGTAAATGTCTGTCCGTCTGAAAGGAAACCGTTTGTGAAGCATCTCCGTGCCGCGGATTGTTCCAACGACAACGGGGCATTTAGCCTTAAGCGCGATTTTGAAGCAGCCCGGCTTAAGCTCAAGAAGCTCGTTTCCGTCACCGCGCGTTCCTTCCGGGAACACACCGACGGAGCAGACGCCTTCCTTCAACATTTCAGAAGCCTTGATAATCGTTCCCATGGCGACTCTGGGGTTATCCCTATCTATAGGAAGATAACAGCTTCTCTTCATATAATGGCGTCCTATCGGAATCTTGAAATTCTCTGGCTTTGTGATAAAAGCCACGACGCTTTTTCGGAGCGCGACGCTCTCTATCATATTGTCAAATTTTGAGCGGTGGTTCGATACGAAAAGGAAAGGTTTGTCGAAAGGAACTTTTTCCAGACCGGAAACATGGACGCGCGCGCCCGCAAGCCTGCAAAGATACGCATATCCTGCGTTGAAAACTTTGTAGTAGCCTTTGGACGGCTTCTCGTAGTCTTTGTTGAGCGGAATCGTCCAGCAGATAATCACCAGACCAAGCCACACAAGCATGGAAACAGCTACGAAAATCCCAAGCAGAATACCGCCTATAGTCAGTATTTTAGCGGCAGAATCGTACCCAATAAATGGAACGCTGATGAGCGTCAACAGTATCGTTGAATAAAGACTAATTCTCCATAGCAGCATTATATAATAGTACAACTAAATCATTTATTACGCAAGAATGCGATTATCCGTGCAATAAACAAGGCGGGTTTTTATCTAAAATATATCTAATATCGCGGATTTCTAAATTTTTTCTTAACAAAAAAAAGAAAAACTGTACCTTTTCCTTAGAAATGTTGTTTTATTCTTCGAAGTGTGTTATCTTTGTAGTAGAGATTAAGAAAATCTACGAACTTCGTTTGGAGTTTTTAGAGATTCATTGGAAAAAGTATAAACGGTTCGCAGAAAATGCGAAAAGACTTTATGTTTTAGAGAGGTTTATATGAGAATCACACGTAAATTAGCAGTTATGCTTTTAATAACTTTTGTTTGCTGCCTCGGAGTTTTTGCGTACGAACAGGGTTTTGACGAGTGCGTTGTTGAAGGCGAATGGATTACTTCAATTTCTGCCGACAATTTCAACTCCATTGCCACAAACAAGAAGACATGGCTGGGATACACATCTGAATGGCTCGACACAACCCCAAGCAGATTTGCGCTCATCGACGCAAATGATGATGAATTGCTTGATTTCGTTCTTGATAACCTTATGGGATACATTGAGACATGGAATTATGTTGAAGACAACGATGTATACGCCCACCTCATAGCTAACAATGTCTATGAAGATTCTGGCATTATCGTAGATGGCTGGCTCGTTGTAAGCCACTATTCTGCAAAGACAGATAACTGGACATTCTACGTATACAGCTTCAGCATGTAACATCACGAACTAAAAAGAAACGCCGCCCGCAGTTTTGCAGACGGCGTTTTTTTTGCTGTTTAAGGACTAATCCTTAATATTGTAGATTGTGGAATATTTTTTCTCCAGATAATCGATAAAATCCTCGGAAGTGAATTCCCTTCCTGTAATATCTTTTATCCACTCACCAGGAGCAAGCCTGTTCGCCTTTTTGTAGACGTTTTCTTTCATCCACATGTTTATAACGTCGAAACGCCCGTCAAGAATAAGCTGATCAATATCAAGCTCGCTTTTCAGCCTCTTATAATACATGGCGTTGTACATATTACCGAGCGCATACGTCGAAAAATATCCAAAACCGGACGTCCAGTGAACATCCTGAAGAATGCCTTCAGCATCTGTCGTTGGCTGTACACCAAGATACTGGGCATACTTCTTGTTCCAAAGAGCAGGAAGCTCATCCAACGATATACCATCGTTTACAATGGCTTTTTCTATTTCGTAGCGGATAATGATATGGAACGTGTACGTAAACTCGTCGGCTTCTGTCCTTACAAGAGAAGGCTGCACAAGGTTCACAGCCTCGTAAAGCTCCTGCTCGGTTACATCGTGCATTACATCCGGGAAAACTTCTTTCAGTTTGGGATAAATAAGCCTGATGAACGCCCATGACCTACCAATGACATTCTCGTAAAACCTGGAAACTGATTCGTGCTGTCCGAGCGATTTATAGTCGTTTATATGATGCTCGTGATCCTCGTCCTGCATGTTAAGCTCGAAAAGCGCATGACCGCATTCGTGTATAACGGAATAAATGCTTGAACAGAACATCGTCGGATAATAGTGCGTCGTAATGCGCACGTCGTCTTTCGCGAGGGCGGACGTAAAAGGATGCTCCGATGTAGTGAAGTTTCCCCTGTCAAATGAAAAGCCGAGCAGGCGCAAAAGCCAGTCTGCCATTTTTCTCTGCTGCTCGTCTGTAACCGGGCGCGAAAGGAAATCGGTGCGGATTTTGTGCTTAATAGAGGCATCGTTGGAAGCCGCTTCTATTTTGCGCAGGAACGGAACAAGCCGCTCTTTACAGCGGTTAAAAAGCTCGTCCAGTTTTTCCACCGTCATGCCCTGCTCATAATCGTCAAGCAGGTTATTGTACGGCACCTTGTCTGCTTCCGCACGAAGAGAAATCTTTTTAAGCTCAACATCGCGAACTTCTTTAAGGCTCGGTGCGAAAAGTGAATAATCATTGTTTTTGCGTGCTTTTGACCAGTTGACGAAAGCTTTGTTATAAACAAGCTCAAACTCGTGGTTCTGTTCCGGAGTTATGTTCTTCGTGCGGAGATAATCGCGGTGCAAGTGCTCCACAAGAACACGGTCTGCTTCAGAAAGTTCGTCGCGGTCTTCGTAAAGGCTTTCGGCAGCGTTTATAAACTCTGGCAGCTTCCAAAACTTATAAACTTCGTTACCAAGGAAAGCCGCTGTCTCGCCCTGTTTTTCCATTCCGTCCGGCGGGCAGATTGTGTCCATATCATAATGAATGACATTGCAAGCATGTGCGAATACTTCGGCTTTCTCAATTGTTTTGTTGATAAACTCAAGATTCTTCTGTGTCGTTTCTTTCATATAGATAGAATAACCCAAAGGAAGCTGTCGGGCAACATAAAAGAATGGAGTTTTTAAGGGATGGGCGCACACGCAAGGGGTGCACACGTAGGGGGCGACATGCCATACAAGCACCCGCGGGACCCGCGAACCACTATCGCGGACAGACACGCGAAATGCGTAAAACCTTACACGATATCAGGATACTTGCGGCGGTCTTCTTCCTCGGCAGGCCTGTAAAAAATCGCTATATTTCCTATAAGGCGCACAAGCACTGCGTTCGTTTCGGCAGCAATTTTCTCGGAAAGCTCGCGTTTATCTTCCTTATATTCGTTGAATTTCACTTTTATAAGTTCGTGCGCCTCGAGCGTCTCATTGACCATCCCGATAACGCCGTCAGAAACACCTGCGCCGCCTACGATAACGACTGGCGAAAGTGAATGAGCTTCTTTTTCGAAAAATTTGCGCTGTTTGCTTGTGAGTTCAATCATGTTTGGAATAATAACGGTAAAGCCATGTTTGTGCAACACGTTACGAGTTCGCATTTTCATAGCAAATTCCGCGAAATTTTGCTTCTTTTGCAACCCCTCTTGAAACTCTTTGTTCTTTACGCTATATTTGCAAAATCAGATTTTATGTTGAAATCATTGCAGTTTTTTGCAAAAACCATATTTGAGAGGTACAAACAATATGAGCTTTGATATTTCTAAGATGAGAAATATCGGTATCAGCGCCCACATTGACTCTGGTAAAACAACCCTGTCAGAACGCATCCTGTTCTATTGCGACAAGATTCACCAAATTCATGAAGTTCGTGGAAAGGATGGCGTCGGTGCTGTTATGGATAACATGGAACTGGAGCGCGAGCGCGGTATTACAATCCAGTCAGCATCAACTCAGGTTAAGTGGAAGGACTACACATTCAACGTTATCGATACTCCAGGCCACGTTGACTTCACAGTAGAGGTAGAGCGCTCACTTCGCGTTCTTGATGGTGCTATTCTTGTTCTTTGTTCAGTTGGTGGTGTTCAGTCACAGTCAATCACAGTAGACCGCCAGCTCAAGCGCTATCATGTACCCCGCATCGCATTCGTTAACAAATGCGACCGCACAGGCGCAAACCCGTTCAAAGTACGCAACCAGCTCCGCGAAAAGCTCGGTCTTAACGCATACATGATGGAAATCCCGATCGGACTTGAAGACAAGCTCGAAGGTGTTGTTGACCTTATCACAATGAAAGCCATCTACTTCGAGGGCGATTCCGGTACAGAATTACGCTATGCAGAGATTCCTGCACACCTTGTTGAGCAGGCTAAGCAGTACCGCGAGGAGCTTCTTGACGCAGCTTCTATGTTCAGCGATGAGCTTATGGAGGCTATGCTTGAAGGCGAGCCTACAGAAGAGCTTATCAACGCAGCTATCCGCAAGGGTACGCTTGCAGAGCAGTTCGTTCCTGTTTACTGCGGTTCAGCTTACAAGAACAAGGGTATTCAGCCACTTCTCGACGGTGTTGTTAAATATCTTCCTGACCCAACAGAAGTTAAGAACATTGCTCTTGACCTTGACAATAACGAAGCCCCTGTTGAGCTTTCTTGCAAGGAAGATGAGCCTTGTGTCGCTCTCGGTTTCAAGCTTGAGGACGGTCAGTACGGTCAGCTCACTTATGTCCGCGTTTACCAGGGAAGCATCAAGAAAGGTGGTGAGCTTTACAACACACGCGCACGCAAGAAGTTCAAGGTTGGTCGTCTTGTCCGCATGAACTCTTCTGCTATGGAAGATATCAACGAGGGTGTTCCTGGTGATATCGTAGCTCTGTTCGGTATCGACTGCGCATCTGGTGATACATTCTGCGGCGGCGGTCTTAACTACGCCATGACATCTATGTACGTTCCGAATCCTGTTATTTCTCTTTCTATCAAACCGAAAGACAAGAAATCAGCAGATCAGATGGGCAAGGCTCTTAACCGCTTCACAAAAGAAGACCCGACATTCCAGTCATACGTTGACCCAGAGTCAAACGAGACAATCATCAAAGGTATGGGTGAGCTTCACCTTGACGTTTACGTTGAGCGTATGCGCCGTGAGTACAACTGTGAAGTTGAGACAGGTGCTCCGCAGGTTGCATACCGCGAGACAATCACTCAGCACGCAGACTTCAACTACACGCACAAGAAACAGACTGGTGGTTCCGGTCAGTACGGTCGCGTAGCAGGTTTCATGGAGCCATGCACAGATAAAGACTACGAGTTCGTAGACAATATCAAGGGTGGTGCAATTCCTAACGAATATATTCCGTCCTGTGACAAGGGTTTCAAAAAAGCTCTTGAAAAAGGTACTCTTATCGGTGCTCCTGTTGTAGGTGTCCGCTGTACAATCAACGATGGTCAGTACCATCCAGTTGACTCTAACGATAACGCATTCCAGATTGCTGCTATCGGCGCATTCCGCGAGGGATACGAGAAAGCAAAGCCAGTAATCATGGAGCCTATCATGAAAGTTCAGATTGCCGGTCCTACAGAATTCCAGGGTAACATGTTTGGTTTGATAAATCAGAGACGTGGTGTTATAATTGATTCAACAGATGATAACGGAACGTCAACGGTTAACGCCGAAGTTCCTCTGTCTGAGATGTTCGGATTCTCAACGATTCTCCGCTCATCCACACAGGGTAAAGCAGAGTTTACAATGGAATTCGAGAAGTACGGAAAAGTTCCTAACAGCGTTTCTGAGCAGCTTATCGCTGAATATCAGGAGAAAAAACGCAAGGAACAGCAGGGTAAATAACAACCTTGCCAGGTGACTGTCCGCAACGAGATTCAAAAGTAGTTTCGTTGCGGCGCAAAATGTCGCCGACTTTTTAAAAGGAGTAACGAATGGTAAAACAGGAACTCGTAGACCGCAGCCCGGTACGTAGCTTTGAAAAAGCTACAAACGGCGGTCTTAAAGCTGGTGAGATTGGAGTCCTTACATCCCGCAAAGGTCTTGGAAAGACTTCAGTCCTTGTTCAGTTCGGTCTTGACATGCTTCTGCAGGACAAGCCGGTTGTACATGTTTCTTTCAACCAGCACTCAGACAACGTAATTACATGGTATGAAGATATTTTCAGCGAGATGACAAAAAAGAAGAATCTTGCTAATGCCGATGAAGTGAAGGACGAGGTTATCCGCAACAGGATTATCCTTAACTTCAGCCCGGATTCAATTGCTGCCGAAAGAATCACAAGAACTCTTAAAGCTCTTGCAGAAGGCGGAACAAAACCAGCCGGAGTAATCATCGACGGTCTTAACTCAAAGGTCTTCACAGCTTCTGAGCTGAAGGCTCTTAAAACATATGCAGTTGAAGCAGGTCTTTCAATCTGGTTCAGCTACAACTCTGACGAAGAGGATGTTAACAAGATTTTTGGAAGCGAAGTTGCTGCAGAAATCAACACTGTTATTCACCTTGAGCAGAAACCTGATGTAATTCAGATGAAAGTTCTCAAGGCTCACAACACAGAAGTTCAGAACATCAACCTTAAGCTTGATTCAAAGACACTTCTTCTTTCAGACAAATAAGCTGGCGTAAAGCCCCAAATAAAAAAAAGCTGTCCATTCGGACAGCTTTTTTTATTTGGGGCGGAACAGCTCCGCCTGTTCCCACGCTTACTTACTCTGCGTCACGATCCATATTGCGTCCGTACAGCGCGGAAATCTCTTTGAGCCACGCTGCCTTATCCGCATCAAAATGCTCGCTCTTCATTCGCCACTGCCAGTTGTGACCGCCGCTCGTTGACGGCGTGTTCATTCTGCCTTCCGACCCGATGGCGAACAAATCCTGGAGCGGGAATACCGCAAACCGCGCTGTTGAAGCCATTGCCGCCCGGATTAGTGCCGGACAAAGCCCCTCATCTTTTATCTCGCAACCCGGCACATTACCCGTAAGATAACGCCTTACAAGCGCCACCTCTTCTTTCGTGGCATTGTTAAGCCAGCCCTGCATCGTGTCGTTGTCGTGCGTGCCTGTGTACACAACGCATTCCGGCGTGTACATGTGCGGCAGGAACGGGTTTATAAAGCCACCCTTACCAGCTTCGTTCACGTCAAAAGCGAACTGAAGCACTTTCATGCCGGGCAGCGAGAAATCCTCGCGAAGCTTTTTAACGCCTTCGGTTATAAGGCCTAAATCTTCCGCTATAATCGGGATATCGCCAAGTTCTTCTTTTATGCGGTTAAAAAGCTTTTCTGCCGGTCCCGGAATCCATTTGCCGTTTATGGCGGTTTCTTCGCCCGCCGGAACAGACCAGTACGCCTCAAATCCGCGGAAATGGTCTATGCGCACATAATCAACCTGGTGGAGCATAGAGCGGATGCGGCGGATCCACCACTTAAAGCCGTCTTTCTCCATTTCGTCCCAGTCGTAAAGCGGATTTCCCCAAAGCTGCCCGGTAGCACTGAAATAGTCCGGCGGAACACCGGCAACGCTCGTGGCACGTCCGTTCTCATCGAGCTGGAAAAGCTTCTGATCAGCCCATACGTCCGCCGAATCCGCGGCAACGAATATCGGGATGTCGCCCACAATACGGACACCATGCTCGTTCGCGTACTTTTTAAGACGACTCCACTGCGAGAAGAAAAAGAACTGTATCGCTTTTTGTATTTCCGCTTCACGCACATGAGAAGCGTGCCAGTCAGAAACAGCTTTCGGTTCGTGGACGGCGAGCTCGTGTGGCCAGTAGCTGCTCCACATGGCTCCGAACTTGTTTTCTTTCTGAGCCTTCGCGTCATAATGCTCTTTTATACTCATAAAAATCGAGTAGTTGTCGAGCCATGCGGCATTATCATTCTTGAATGCCTCGTACTCAACGCGTTTTTTTTCGTCCGCGCCGTCCAAAAACTGTGCCGCCGCCGTCTTAAGAACAGGGATTTTCCACCATACAACTGAGCCAAAATCAACGTAGCCGCTGTTGTGAATCCATTCAGGCGGCTCCGCCTGCGCATCCGTAAGCCAGCCTTCTTCTTTGAGCATGTCCAAGTCTATGAGCAAAGGATTTCCCGCGAACGTAGAGAACGACGCATACGGCGAATCTCCGTATCCAGTCGGTCCATAGGGAAGTATCTGCCACAGCGTCTGCTTTGCGGACACAAGCCAGTCTATGAATTTGTATGCGTATTTGCCTATAGTGCCAATTCCCGGCGTTTCGGGAAGAGATGTCGGGTGCAGCAAAATGCCGCTGGAACGAAGCATGTTCATAAAAGACCTCTTTTATGGGTAGTAAATCGGTTTACAGAGTTCACTATATCACACAAAAACGGTTTTGTTAATATCCAAAAGCTCCATATTTTTGCGTTATGAAGAAAAACAATATAAAAAAGCGGACTTCACAGCCCAAAAACATTATTTTTAACAGCACCTCGTTCATATAACAAATATAGCAAATCAAATCAAAAAGGAGGCTTATATGGCACAAACTTTACGTCCGTACCCCGGCGCGCTTCTTAATCCGTCCACTTCGTGGCCGGTAGCGCAAGGAAATTAATTTTATTGTTCGCTCACGCGAACACCCTATCCCTGCGCCGACCCGATTTTCAAAACTCTTTTCACCGATGAGTCAGAAGAGGCTAATCAAGCACTCACCTGTTTCCTCTCTGACATTCTGGGGAAAACAGTCACCGATGTCGTTCTGCAGCCCAATGAGCTTTCTGGCGAATCTGATTCTGACAGGCAGTCCGAGTTCGACATAAATTGCAAAATCGATGGCAAAATTGCGAACATTGAGATGCAGGGCGAGAACGACAAGCAGGCATACGGAAAGAGAGCGGAATATCATGCGGCTCATGTCCTGAACCATTACACACCAAAAGGAATGGACTGGGATAAGATCCCACAGGTTTTCCAGATTTCCGTGCTGAATTTTGTTTTTGACAAGGACGCGGAGAAATGTATAAACCACTATGTTTTGAGGAACGATGAGGGCAGGACGATTTCGAACACGCTGAACGTCATTTTCATGGAGCTGCCGAAGATTAAAAAACTGGATGATGACATTTCACGGTTGACGAAAGCGCAGATGTGGGGTAAATTTTTCCTGTACGCGTCCATACCTGAAAAAGCGGACTATGTGCGGAGACTTACTGAAGCTAACGGAGGCATTAAGATGGCATTCACAGTTTTGAAGAACGTCAGTCAGGACGAGCTGAACTGGTATCACGAGACGCGCTACTGGATGCATGTCTCCGATGAAGTTACCATGAAGAACGCTGCTAAACGTGAAGGCATAGCCGAGGGTGAACATAAAAAAGCCGTGGAAGCCGCTATCACACTCATAAAAAAGTACAATGCTACCCCAGAAGCCGCTGCCGCTGATATGGGCATTTCTTTGGACGATGTTTTACAAGCTCTGAAGACGAAATAACACAAGCGAAAACGTAATGATACCTATCTCTGTGCAGAAAACTTTTTCTATGATAAAATGAATTATGCTTGATATAAAAATTTTGCAAGATTTATGCAGAAACCACAAAATCAGGTGGACAGGTCATATTCTTTCGCGGCTTGTAAAAAGACATATCCATCAGAGTGATGTGGAAAACGCTATACTAATCGGCAAAATTATCGAGCAATACCCTAATGACTATCCGTTTCCAAGTTGTCTTGTTCTTGGGATTAGCTGCAATAATACTAAATTGCATGTAGTATGCGGAACAGACGGAAATGAGCTTTGGATGATAACTGCATATTATCCAGATGTGACACAATGGAATAGTACTTTTGATCAACGATTGAAATAGGAGGAACAAAAATGAATTGTTTTTTTTGTAAAGGAAGCCTTACAGACGGAACAACCACCTTCATGACAGAAATTGACGGTTGCGCTGTTATCATAAAAAACGTTCCTGCTAAAGTTTGCTCTCAATGCGGAGAAGCCTCTTTTTCTGATGAGGTGGCAAAAAAACTAGAGCAAATAGTTGATTCTCTCAGGACTTCGCTCACGGAAGTTGCTATAGCTGATTATCGTTCAGCGGCATAATCAGAACGCACCTGATAAGGAGGACTTTCTGCCCTAGCTTGAGTGGGGATATCGCGGAAACTGTAGAAACTGAACGGAAAGCATTTTCACTACCGCTCACTACGCGGGGAGGATTTGCGGTTATTCGAGGCACAGAGCCGGAACGACAGCACGATCAGCATAAGTTACCCCATCATAATCTATATAGCCACCAGAAGAAACCTCATAAGCTGAGGCGGAATATTCACTATGTGGAGAGCGGAGCCACCAATAAACAATTCCATCATAAGTCGTGACTCCATTTGCTTCCGTGAAGTCTGTTGGTAGGCGTTTTCTGGTATCGTCGGTCAAACCGTAAGCATCAGCTTCCACCTTACTCAACAAGAAAATCTTGTCTATCGTATCCGCACAAACGTAAGAATTGGCATCATCTCCTGTACTATCTAGATCGTTTTTTACTGTCGTATCAGCAATGCAGTTTTGCTCACTGCTTGTAAAAGCTGTCTGCAAGAAGCCATTTTCATTGAACTCAGCGTTCGTACTTTCTGAATCATTGTAGCTAAGTCCGTTCAAGAATGCTCGTACCCTGCTTTCTTTGTAGTTGTTCGGATAAACAGTAGCTCCGTTTATCGTGCGTTGATTTGTATCATCGTAATAAGCACAGACTGTCAATGCGCTTTCTGCCAAAAGCAATTTTCGTAAGTTTCCGTTATACTCCGTAGTAAGAACACGCCACTTAATCGGCTCAACTTTGTAATAGTTGCTGCTTACTTTCGCGTACCAACAGTTGTCGCTACCTTTATAGTATGTGTATGCGCCAGCCGTCCTTGTAGTGTTTTCATTGACTGTAACGCCGTCGGCTTTTATTGTCTGCGGGAATTCGCCGAACAGCGCATAACTGCCAGATGTTCCAGCCGTTCCGTCAGTACTACTAGGCAGGTACCACACGGCATCTTTTACCCAGGAGTTCGTATATTCTCCAGAGCCACCATCATCTATTGAGATTGCCGCTTTTTGAGCCACATTTCCTTTATAAATGACTTCTTTCAAACCACTACAACCACCGAATGCTGTTTGTTCAATAGTAGTTACTGAAGCCGGAATTGTTATAGTCTTAAGTTTTCTACAACCCCAGAACGCACCACTCTCAATCTTAGTTATACCATCAGGAATGACAAAACTTGTAATTTCATTACCCATCTCAAAAAGACCATTTGGAACAACAGAAAGACCAGCAGAAAGCGTCAGCGATTCAAGAGAATCACAATACATGAAAACACTACTTCCCATGGTCGTCACACTGTCTGGAATAACTACCGATGTAAGTCTCTTACAAAAATCAAAAGCCGTGCTTCCTATTTTCGTTAATTGTGAAGGCGATTCAAATGTTATTATCTTAATATTTGAATTGCAGAACGCATAAGAGCAAATTTCTTCAACTGTAGCCGGAACAGTAAACGAAGAATCCACTTCCTGTTTGTTGCAATATGTAATGAGTTTTTTGCCATCACGGGAATATATTGCATTACCGATTTTTATGTACTCTGTACATCCGTCCGCAATGTCAATATCAGCAGGGCACCTGTAGAAAGCACTTCCATTAATACTTGTAACAGTTGACGGAATATTTACTTTTTCCAAGTAATAACACAACTTGAATGCACCAGATGGAATAGAAGTAATTCCCTCTGGAAGGATAATTTCAGAAAGACGATAACACTCAGAAAATGCATTTGTTGGCAGCCCGGTAAGATTTGCGCCTGACAAATCAAGTTTTACCAAAAAAGTAGGATTACTATATTCATATTGACCTTTATCATGCATTATTGCAGTAGCTATCGATGCTAACTCAGACGAAGATATCGCACCGGTTATAGTAACTGTACCACTTGTTGTCATTTCTGATATCGAATCAACAGCTTCACTTGCAGTCACAGTAGCTTTCAGCTTTCCATCGGAACCGATGACGAACCCCTCACTATTGAGCGAAATTTTTCTGCAAGCTGCCGTAAAAACAGCATCAGAAACGCCGGAATCTTTTACAAGCACGGTAAGCCCATCAGATGGACTTACCAGTGTAATCGTCGCGACTGGAGCCGTTCCCGTAAGTTCCCCGGCGACAGTGATTTTTGCATCCGTATCAAGGTAAACATCGTTCTTGCCAACTCCTGTACTGCCATTGACACCAGCCGGAATAGATGCCGAACCTTTGATTTTGAACTCTCCGCTCGTAGCGACAAAAACAGCTCCACCCATCTCAGCCGAATTTCCGCTTATTTCGCCACCTTCAACAATGAAGCGACCATAATTATAGATAAATACACCACCCCCTGCGGATGGATTCGCGGAAGTCGCTACGTTGCCTATGATTTTTCCACTCTTAAAAGTTACAGTTCCCTTATTTGATGAATTTTCACCCTGTATCCACATACCGGCACCGCAAGAATCGTCCGAATCATTTTCTATAGTGCCATAAGAAATTTCACCGCCATCAATCGTAAATTGTGTATTAGCATCGACAAACAGATTTCCACCGATTTTCATCACTTTGTTCCCGGTGATTTTTCCACCTGTCATTGTAAATTGTGTATTTTTCAAACGGACAGTACCACGCGGTGCATCGTTCGCGTTAGAAAAGCCTGTTCCATCATGATTGCAGATACTTCCGCCAGTCATGGAAATAATCGCATTTTCAGCATATAGTCCAAAACCACCATCACCATTACTGAGGCTAGTGAGGGTATTCGCGCTTATTTCAGCCCCATTCTCTATTGTAAGTTTTGCTTTGGAACTGCTTGTGCCCTCCACATAAACACCGCCGCCTTTTTGAAATGCTCTATTGCCGGTAATAAGCGCACCAGTTCCGAGCGTTACGTCAGTTCCAGCTGACATTTGGATTCCGCCACCTTTGTAGCCAGCATTTCCGTTGGTAATCTTAAGGTTTTTGATTGTTACAGGTTTTGTTGTGGCGATTACCAGTACCGTGCCGCTGGCGGGTCCGTAAAGAATGTCCGTCGTGTTTCCGGTCATTCCGCACAGCGTCAGCGACTTCATTTTGCTGTCGAAATCACTCGTTATGGAGTAGGTGAAGTTCTGCTGCGTTCCTGATATGTGTATCGTGTAGTCTTTAGAGCTGTCTGTTATGCGTGTAAGGGCAGCGGCAAATGTAGCTAGCGGAGCATACGGCGTTCCCAAGTTGGTATCCGCAGGTTCATGTCTTTGGTATGGATTTGTCCCGACATAAATCTGTGTCTGTGCGAAAGCCTGAACAAGCGCTGACGTTACCAAAAAAGTTCCGTCGCTTGAAATAGGACCGGAACTGCCGCTAGAAACCCATCTGTCTGTCGTCATATTAGGGAAGACGTTAATTGTCTGTGTAGTTGAATAGACAAGCATCCCGGCAGAGTTCTTAAAATCAATTGTAACAGTATACGCACCGCACGGAACACCTATCTTATAGATAGTGTAACTACCATCAGACAGGGTATAAGTCTCGGGGGAAGCGGAAAGTCCGCTTATGTCTATGGTGTTGACAGAAACGTTGGAATCGACCGAAATAGGAAGATTTATTTTTCCACTGCCTGTTGAAAGTGGCACAAGCACAATGTTTAAAGGAGTTGTCACATCATCTATCGTAAGATCATGATCAAAAGCATACGTACCTTCGAACACATTATTGAAAGACGATTCAGGAGGGGTCGGATCCGTGGACTCAGAAGCTTCCATGACCAATGTAATAGTCCATTTTTTGCCAAGTGGAAGTGCTATTGAGAACGTCTTTGTAGAGTCGTTGACGCTGCCCGCTACTGTGCCGGAATACCCCGATGCTGTCGCTGACACGGTATACCTTGTTGCTGCAAAAGAGCCGGAAGGAAGCGCCATACGACCAGACGTGCTGACTATTCCGGTCAAAGTGACGGTTTCGGAAGATACTGGTGAATCAACATTTATGTTATCAAATAAATTGCTGCATGAAAAAATTACAAAAAAGGCGGAAAACAGAGCCGCCGCTAAAATCACCAATTTAGACATTCTACGAACTTTGTTATACATAATATTATATTTTAGCACGCTAAATCTTAGTTTTCAACATATGTTGACTTGCTTGCTTATTATTAGTAAATTCTTTGCATGGTTTGGTTTTTTATAAAGAAGAATTTTTGTGACGGCTGGGATAATCTTATTTGGCTTATGGTGTTCAATCTGCTGCTTGTCGCAGTAGGCGTCGGCGGATACTTTGCAATTTCTGCCCTTTTCAGCATCGCAACGCTCCCGGAATGGCTTAGTCTGACTATTTCACTCGTCATTCTTGCAGCCAGTATTTTTCTTATTTCAACAATATTGTTTTCTGTCAGCGATTCTTGTGCGAAAATCGCTGATTTTAAGTCAGTAGCATTTAAGGATGTTTTTTCAGGGCTTAAAACCTGCTGGAAAGATGCAATTCTTTTCGCGCTTATGATTACGATTCTCGTGATTCTAGGGGTTATCGCGATTCCGTTCTATCTGCAGATGAGCTCGCTTTTCGGTGTTTTTCTGGCGGCTCTTGTTTTTTGGATGCTTTGTCTTTGTCTGTTTGCGCTGCAGTGGTTCATGCCGCTCCGCTCTCAGCTTCACGGCGGATTCCGCAAAACTCTTAGAAAATGCTTTATTATCTTTTTCGATAACGCCAGATTTTCGGTATTCCTGTTTTTCTACTCACTGATTCTTGCAGTGCTTTCTGTATTCTTGGCGTTCCTCATTCCGGGATTAGCAGGCATCGCGCTCGCCCAGAACAACGCGTTCCGTCTGCGCCTTTACAAGTACGACTGGCTTGAGCAGCACCAAGACCTTACTCCAAAAGAAGCGCGCAAGCACATTCCGTGGGGAGAGCTTATCGCAGAAGACCGCGAGACGCTTGGTCCTCGCTCGTTAAAAAGCTTTATTTTCCCGTGGAAGGACTAAATATTTAAGGGGAAAGAGGGGGGCGCGCCCCCTGCGCTCCCAAGTCCTCGCTCGCCGGAGTCCGCAATGCGGTCATCCGGCTCGTTCCGGTCTTGTCCGCTACCCCCAATGCGGGGCACATCCTTTCGTGGTTGCCCCGCAACGCCCCAACTCAGTGTAATGTTTATTCTGCAACTGCGTCAGAAACGCTCACTGTGTGATCGTACCAAACGCCTTTTGTGCCTACGAGCGCAAGCGCAAAATCTGTATCAAGCTTTTCAACCGGAATATCAAAGCCTAAAACTTCTTCCGTAGTACCGTCGCTGTATGTAACTTTGTCAGTAGTTGGCTTAAGCCAGAGCGCTTCATTGTTTTTCGCGTCAGCTGCGCTTCCCAAATACAAGTTAAGGATGCTTTTTCCGGCAAGGCTTACATGGAAAACCATTTTTCCGTCTTTTACGGTAAGAGTACCGCATCCGTTGCAGGCTTCATTTGCACGGAACATAGAGCTGTCTGTGTTGAAGCGTGCTGTGTACGTTCCGTCAGCAAGAGCGATTGCTCCACCGCGCGAAGATGCTACGACTTTTGTAGAAGCGTTCTTTGTATGCTCAACGTACAAAGCCTGAATTGCTTTGATTCTTCCAAGTCCGGCAATCTGGCATTCGATCGAGTCGAACAATCCGGAATCTTCGAACATGCTCTTCCATGAATCCTCATCGTCGCCAGCCATGTCGTTGTTCGCATGGTCACCTGCGACAACCATGAGCGGGCGAAGAACTACATTTTTGTATCCGGCAGCCGCAACAGCTTCAATAATATTCTCGCAGGCTGTTTCTTCCGGCTCGCCCTCAACCGTTCCAATAAACACGTTGTCGTAGCCAAGTTCCGCCATCTGTGCGGCCATCTGGCTGTAGCTTACCTTTGCGACATGCGCCGTGCCGTGTCCCATGAAAACAAAAGCCGTTCCGCTTTTTTCAGCGTCTGCAAGCGAAGCAAAACCGGCTGTTTTTACGGCTTCTGCCGTAATTTCCTGTGCGACAATCTTTTTGTCCGCGTTAACGGTGGTTGCGTCTTTGCCAACCTTGCCAAGCAGTGGTTCTGCTACAAGAACGCTCTCGAATTTGTCAGCATAGAGCGAAACAGCTTCTATAAGCTCATCGTATTCTGCGCCGTGCATAAGGTGAGTCGGCTGAATTACAAGCTTTTTAACGCCGTTCGCGACAGCTCTTTCAAGAGCCTGCTCCATGTTGTCGATTTTCTCGCTGTCACGAGCCTGAATGTGGTTTATGATAATCTGTGCCGTAAATGCACGGCGCACGGACCAGTCAGGGTTAGCTGCCTGAATCGCGTCCTCAATGCTCTTGATGTCGGCAACGCGGCTGTCGTTGAACGATGTGCCGAAGCTTACGACAAGAATCTCGTTCGCTCCAATTCCGTCCTGATTAAGCGGATTGTCTTTTGACGCATCGCCTGTATCGCGGCCAAAATAGTCAGGATCGGCATTCTCGCCTTCAACAAGCTCTTTCTGAGCGTCAGTAAGCGCGTCCCAAGCGGCTTTAGCTTCGGCACACTGTGCGTCAGTTTGCTCGGTGCGCGCCTGAACGTAAATTGCATCGATTAAGTCAGCGACATGAGCTGCTTTTTCTTCATCAGAAGCTGCGGAAGTTGTGGCGCATCCGGCAAACAGAAGCGCGACAAGTGCGGCGGCGCATACGCACACCGTGAGTGCATTTTTTTTCATAGTAACTCCTTATGATGACAAGGAAAACACGATAGGCGTAGGTGTGCTATGCGCCGCGCATAAAGACGGCACGCCTTTCTGGCAGCTTGGTTTGAGGCAGTTTAGATGTGGAGTACGACCAATTACTCGTGATCTGGAATTGCTTTGCACTTCCTGTACTATCATAACAGGCAGGTTTCCTGGCTTAAAGCTCATCGCGTCCGTCTGCCTTCCCAGACTTTCATCCAGTGACATAAAACGGCGGACACTCCCTTATTACAGTGACGAGATCGTGCAGGATTCTAACCTGCTTCCCTTTTAACCGCTTCTTACACGCTTTGCGTATAGAGCGGCACCTGTTACTGTATTCACCTTGTGAATCGTCTTCACAGTAACTTATACGCACCATTTGTGCAAGTACAAACAAATTTAAAAACTTGACAATTCTTCTTATGTGAAATTATCATGGATATATATTAGTGAACCAAAAGTGAAGCTAAAAACCGCTTATATAAAAGGAGAATCGTATGGATTTTACAACGGCACAGTTAAGAAACGTGGCAATCGCAGGTCATGGACAGACCGGCAAAACAACCTTTATGGAACAACTTCTTCTGACGGGCGGGGTTATTTCAAAAGCTGAGTCAACAGCTTCCGGAAAAACAGTAAGCGATTCCGCACCGGAAGAGATTGAAAGAAAGATTTCAGTTTACGCATCGCTTTCACATATAACTTGGAAAGATATTAATATCAATTTCTGGGATACACCAGGTTCAGCAGACTTCACAGGTGAAGTTATTTCCGCTTTCAGATCAAGCGAAATCGCTTCATTGCTCATAGACGGACGCAACGGCGTTCAGATTGAGACTGTTAAGCTTTGGCGCGACCTTGACCGCCGCAATAAGAGCCGCATGGTTTTCATCAACAGGGGTGAAGAAGACCGCACAGACGATGCCGTTATTGCAAAAGATATCCACGATAAATTCAACGTAGAAGTTTGCCGTGTAACAATCCCTATGAAAAAGAGCGGTAAATGGGAAGGCGTTATCGACGTTCTCAACGGAAAAGCATACCCAGTTCCGGCTGCCGGCGCAAAAGAAACGGCTACGGACATTCCGGCAGACTACAAGGAAGATTACGAAACCGCTTTGAGCAACCTCGCAGGTGCGGCGGCAGAAGGTGACGATGATCTTCTTATAAAATTCATTGATGAAGGCGAGCTTACTCCTGAAGAAATCTCAAAGGGACTTAAAGAAGCTTTCAAGAACAACCGCATAATTCCTAGTTTCGTCGGTGCGCCGACATTGAACTCCGGTCTTGTTCCGTACCTCGACTTTATCGCGGACATTGCACCGTCTCCAGAAGACGCAATTGAAACAGCAAAGAAAGGCGATGACGACACAGTAACTGTAAAAGTTGGCGATGGTCAGATGACAGCACTTGTTGTAAAGACAGCGAGCGACCAGTTCTCTGGAAAGCTTTCTTACATCAAGATTATCACAGGCCAGTTCACACCGGAAACAGAATACTGGAACATCACAGAAGGACGCAAAGAAAAGATTGGAAAGATTTTCCGCTCAATCGGAAAGAAGCTTGAGGAAGTTAAAGTTGGTAATGCCGGCGACATAATAATCGCGACAAAGCTGCCTCTCGCAAAGACAAGCGACACGCTCGCAGCCGCACAGGACGCATTTCCGTTCGTCCGCCTGCGCCATCCATACCCAATCTATTCTATGGCTGTTTCGGCAGACAACAAGAAAGACGAAGACAAGATGAGCGAGCTTCTTGCTCACGCAGCAGAAGAAGACAGAACGCTTTCATACAAGTTCAACCCGGAAACAAAGCAGAACGTACTTTCCGGTATGGGTGAGCTTCATATCACTATTCTGCTCGACAAGCTTAAGAACCAGAACAAGCTCCAGATCAACACGGCAATTCCGCGCATCGCTTACCGCGAGACAATTCAGCGCAAGGCGCAGGCGGAATACACGCACAAGAAGCAGTCCGGTGGTCACGGCCAGTACGGACGCGTCGTTCTTGCTATTGAGCCTCTTGAACGCGGCGAGAACTACAAGTTCACAAACGCTGTTTTCGGTGGTGCAATCTCAAAGGGATACATTCCTGGTGTTGAGAAAGGTGTTAAAGAGGCTATGCTCAACGGTGTTCTCGCCGGTTACCCAGTTGTCGATGTTGCGACGACTGTTCTTGATGGTAAAGAGCATCCTGTTGACTCATCAGAACTTGCGTTCAAGATTGCTTCACGTAACGCTTTCCGCGACGCGATGCGCCAGGCAGGCCCGATTCTCCTTGAGCCGATTATGAACATCACTGTTTGGGTAGAGTCGAAGTATCTTGGTGATATTATGTCTGACTTCTCTGGTCGCCGCGGACGCATCCTTGGTCAGAGCGACATTGAGGGTGGCATTGAAGAAATCCGCGCACAGGTTCCGCAGTCAGAGCTTCTCCGCTACGCGATTGACCTTCGCTCAATAACGAGCGGCACGGGAAGTTTCGAAACATCGTTCGACCACTACGATCCTATCTCTGGTAAGATTGCTGATGACGTTATCGCCGCGGCGAAAGAGTTCATCACAATCCAGAACCTTGAGGAATAGCCCGAACATAATGAGATTAAGAAAGGCAGGCGGTACACCGCTTGCCTTTTTTTTTCGCTATTGAGCATTAAAACACAAACGAGTTTCTCGGAAACTAATTGCAATTATGCACGTTTGTGTTTTACTACGCTGGAAACGTAATTTTCATGTAGGAAAGATTTTGTCCCGCTACCGGCATGACGCTGACCGTCTCGTCCGCGGAAAGAATAACCGTATCCTCAGGTTTTACGGAAAGCTCCGTTCCTCTGCTTGAAGAAAGCGTACCCTCGCCTTCCAGAATAAAAAGCACCGCCGACGCTTCTTTCCTGTTTCCCGGCATCTGAACGACAGGCTCGCCTTTATCCGCGCCGCCCACCACAGCCGACCTTTCGCCACTGGCAGAACCGGAACCACTCACGACACATTTTTCAAGCCGGAAATAGTCGCAGCTGAACACACCAGAAAAGTTCCGTACGGGCTCCGGCGCGCTGCATTTCGTCACTTCTAAGGCTTTTGCGACGTGAATCTCGCGCGGTCGGCCCCAGTCATAAAGCCTGTACGTAATGTCGCTCGGCTCCTGAACCTCAAGCAGCCTTAACCCGCCCTGAATAGCGTGGACGGTGCCCGCCGGGATAAAAACAAAATCGCCCTTTGAAACAGGCACATATTTAAGACAGTCGGCAATCGTACCGTTTTTAAGAGCCGCCTCAAGCTCTGCCCTGGAATATTCCCTGTTAAGCCCGCAAACAAGCGTCGCTCCCGGAACTGCATCAAGTATGTACCAGCATTCCGTCTTTCCGTAAGTGTTTTCGACCCGGCGGGCATATTCGTCGTCGGGGTGAACCTGCACGGAAAGAGTGTCGTTCGCCTGAATCAGCTTTACAAGAAGCGGAAAATCACCACCCGTTATGTCACCGAGCGTTCTTCCGGCGTAAACCGGCTCAGAATCTTTGTCCGCGACAGAATTTCCGACCGCGTGGGCAGACGCTATCCAGCGTTCGTATCCCCACACTTTTTCAGAGACATAAGGAATAGAAAGAAACATTTATTTTCCTATTTCTCCCACAGCTTTTCAGGGTAATATCCGCTCTTTATCTTAGAGGCAATCTCGTTCTTTACGCTCTCGCGGTCTTCCGGGTATGTCATTCCGAACCACTTTTCCTTTGAAGAGCAGAACTTTATTCTTCCCTGACCCGACGTTACGATGCGGCTTGCAGCCTCTGGAAGATATGCCTCGCTCTTAAGCGAAGACGCGTTATTCCGGACGAAATCATCCCAATACTCGTGGAAAGGCTTGAAAGCAGACAACGCGAAACCGAAGAAGTTCATGGAGACCCATTCATCGCCGGTAAACTCGTGCTTGCCGTCCTCACGCTCCGTTATGACTTTTCCGTTCTCAAAGTATATCTTCGTATTTTCGTGTATGGATTCAAGATATCCGTCTTTTACGTTGCACACGCCCCTTGAAACGGAGCCGGACGGACTCATCGTGTTTTTAAGGATATACCCGACCATCGCGTTTTCGGTAGAATTCGGACCAAGCGAGGCAAGATGATCATGCATGGTTGCAAAAGCATCGCGTCCGTAGTAATCGTCCGCATTGATTACGGCAAACGGCGTCTTAAGACTGTCTTCGGCGCAAAGAACCGCGTGAATCGTTCCCCAAGGCTTAGTGCGCTCCGGCGAGATAAGCTTTTTCTGCTCGTCCGTAAAAAGCGCATCAGGTGTCTGGAAAACATACTCAGCGTCAAAATTCGCAGCAACGCGGTCAAAAAGCCGCTCGCGAAAATCTTTCTCTATGTCTTTTCGTATAATATAAATAACTTTACCAAAGCCGCTTCTTTTTGCATCAAAAGTTGCGAAATCAAGAAGGCACTCACCATGAAGCCCGACGGCATCAATCTGTTTTACACCACCGTAACGGCTTCCCATACCCGCAGCAAGAACAAGCAATGTAGGTTTCATACATACTCCATGTTATTAGTGAGACTCTCTCCGAATGTCATAAAACCATCTGCTTATTCGGCAGTTACAGTATCAAGCGCAACTTCCATCATCTGAACGAAAGATGTCTGTCTTTCTTCAGCAGTCGTTTCCTCGTGCTTAATGACGTGATCAGAAACAGTAAGAATAGCCAGAGCCTTGCGGCCGTATTTTTTGGCGAGCGTATAAAGCTCTGCCGCTTCCATTTCAAGAGCAAGAACGCCGTATTTTTGCCAGAGCTTCCAGTTCTCATTCTCGTCATAGAACAAATCGCTGGAAACGATAGCGCCAACGTGCGGCTTAATTCCTTTTGCCTCAGCTGTTTCTACAGCCTTGCGCAAAAGACCCCAGTCCGGAGTAGGCGCAAAATGCAAGTCGCCGAAACGCTGGTTCAAAAGACTTGAGTCAGTACAAGCGGCAAGTCCAAGAACAAGGTCGCGGACGTTAACATCATCCTGGATAGAACCACAAGTACCGATGCGCACGGCTTTCTGCACATTGTAGAACTGGAAAAGCTCGTTCACGTAAATAGAAAGCGAAGGCTGTCCCATTCCGGTTCCCTGTACGGAAACTCTCTTTCCTTTGTATGTGCCCGTAAAACCGAACATATTACGAACCGATGTGTAGCACTCGGCATCTTTCAGAAAATTCTCCGCGATATACTTCGCGCGAAGCGGATCACCAGGAAGCAATACTGTGTCAGCGATCTGTCCTTCCTTGGCAGCAATATGTGTACTCATTTCCACACTCCTTTAATTATAGAATAAAACCTTTTGAAACGTATTATTTGTTACCCTTTCCGATGTCAGAAATCGCGGTAACAACGCCCGCAAGGTTCTGAATATCAGATGGGATTATAATCTTTGTAGCCTGTCCGTCAGCTGCTTTCTCAAAAGACTCAAGGCTGCGGAGCTTAAGCACTTTATCATCAATCTGCGCGTTCTTTATCATCTCAAGACCGGCTGCCGTAGCTTTCTGAACAGAAAGGATAGCCTGTGCCTCACCTTCTGCCTTGCGGATAGCGGCTTCCTTAGCAGCCTCTGCTTCAAGAATCCGTGCCTCTTTGCTTGCCTCAGCCTCAAGAATAACTGCGGCTTTCTTTCCCTCAGCTTCAAGAATTGCTGACTGCTTGTGACCTTCAGAAATCAAGATAGCCTCACGGCGCTCGCGCTCGGCACGCATCTGCTTTTCCATCGCTTCCTGAATGCTTTCGGGCGGAATAATGTTCTTTACCTCAACGCGGTTAACCTTAATTCCCCAAGGATCTGTCGCCTCGTCAAGAATTGAGCGCATCCTCGTGTTGATAACATCGCGGCTTGTGAGCGTGCCATCGAGCTCAAGCTCACCGATAATGTTACGGAGCGTCGTCGCAGAAAGGTTCTCGATAGCGTTCATCGGGTTCTCAACACCGTATGTGTAGAGCTTCGGGTCTGTAATCTGGAAATAGATAACAGTATCAATCATCATCGTTACGTTATCTTTTGTAATTACAGGCTGTGGCTTAAAATCGAGCACGCGCTCCTTAAGCGAAACCTTGTTCACAACTTTATCGATGAAAGGCATCTTTACGTGAAGTCCAACATGCCATGTCGTCAAATATCCGCCAAGACGCTCCAGAATGAACGCCTGTGACTGCGGTACAATGCGGATGTTCTTAATTATGATAAGAACGATAAACACAATAAGTACGCTTATAAAAATCCAAAACTCCATTTTTTTCCTCTCTATAATTGATTTTAGGACGCGAACCCGCACAAAAAGCGCGGCGCACCCCTGAAACTGTTACTCTTTGTTTTCCTGCGGCATTTCTTTGCCAACAACGGCTGTGGCACCCTCAATCCGGATAACGAAACATTCCTCGCCTTTTTTAAGCGGGGTTTCGTCTTCCGAGCGAGCTGTCCAAACAATTCCGCCGACTTTTACTTCACCTTTCTCGTACTTGGAGATTGGCTTTACGACAAGAGCGCTTTTGCCGGCGAGCGCATCGACGTTAGTTTTTTCCCTGTTTGCCTTGAGCTTTTTCACAGCGAACGGACGCGTGAAAATCAGCAGAACGACGGAAATGACAAGGAAAATTACGATTTGTATCGCAAACTGAATTGGGAGCAGTGAGAGCGGAATCATCACAACAGCACCGAGCGCGAACCAGATTGTCGCAAGCCCGGGTATTATAAACTCCATGATGGTCATTAAAATAGCCATCGCAAGCCAGAACCACGGCAAATGTGCCATAATAAAATCTAACATACTTAAATTATAGCTCAACGAGCCGTAGTTGTCCATTCAGAGCGAAGGGGGAAAGTTTTCCCCCTGGGTTCAACCCGCGCGGTTTCGTAAACTCAACCATCGCGGTTTTCACCACACCCCCTTCTCCTAAGTGCCGAGCATTCATTTAGTTTTGCCCCTAAAACCCCAGCTAATTGTTAGAACGAGTCCAATCGCAATCTAAATATGTGTCTGTTAAATATGTGGCGGCAGTTGTTGTATTAGAAAGATCTTCGCTACTAATAGCTGTATCTCCGGCACTCCATCCAGTTGTATTTTCAAATGTCACGCTCGTTAGGCTTGAACATTGCGTAAATGCATAACTTCCTATGTTTAAAACACTAGCAGGTATTGTTAAACATGTAAGATACTCACAACCTTCAAACGCTTGACGTTCAATATTTATCACACTATTCCCTAACGTAATACTAGTAAGACCACAGTCAGCAAAGGCTTGTCTTCCAATAAATGTTACGTTATTCGGTACAGTCAAGTTTGTAAGCAACGTACATCCCTCAAAAGCTTCTTCTCCCACACTAGTCACTGTATTTGGGATTACTATACTTGCTAGTTTTTCACAATCCTCAAAAGTATTATCTTCAATACATGTAACTCCATTCGGTATTGTCATGCTCAAAAGATTCTCACATCGCCCGAATGCTTTTTGCCCTATACTAGTAATACTGCTTGGTAAATATACACTTTCAAGATTTGTACAATATGCAAATGAGTAATTACCAATACTGGTAAGACTATTTGGAAGAATAACCATTTTAAGATTTGTACATCCATATAATGAGTACCCTTCATTCCAAGTAGAGTTATCTCCTGTACCAGTACGGACATCTTCTAATTCAGTAAGACCAGTCGTTGCCCAAAGATCAAGTATTATTCGAACATCCGGTTGAGATTCTGCAAGCTCTTTGAACGCAGCATTAATATTCCGAATCAATTCCGCACTGAATGCACCTTCTGCTTTTATTGCACAGGATTCAGTTATCTCACCTATTGTTGAAACAATTGTATCTGAAGTACATTCAATAACTGGTCCATCATAAGTTACCGGAGGATTTCCATTCCCAGATTCTGGCGTATTCGTTGTCGGTGTTTCTCCACTTGGCGTTTCCGGAGCAGCAGCTTGATCACATGAGGTAAATAAGAAACTAAAAGCAATTATACAAACCAGAATTAATTTCATTGTTTTTTGCAGCTTTTTCATAAAAGAACTCCTGTTACAAATTGATTGAGAAGCACAAGTTTTAAAGCCTTTAGCTATAGTAAAATAATAACACAACTCTTCGGCTTGTGTAAACAAAGATTACAAGCTGTTAGCATTAGTACATGTCACTTAGAGATGTGTTTTCAAAGAATCTCAAATTTTACAGAAAGAAAATGTGTTATAGTCAGCAACAGCTCGCTGAACGATGCAACATAGCGACGAATTACCTTAGTGAAATCGAACGTGGGCAAAAGTTTCCTTCAGTTGACATGATAGAACACATTTCTACTGAGCTGAAAATCCCTCCGTATCTTCTTTTTATAGACAGTAAAACTGCTGTTAATAACAATCTACTGACAAAAAAACGTAATGAAGAATTTAGCGAAAAGCTTCTTTCAGAAGTTTCAAATATCCTTAAAGAATACGGATTTTCAGAAAGCTAACATACTATAAGCAAAAACAACATAACGCAATTTTTTTTGTGATTCCGCACAGAAAGTTTTCTTTTTTTACAACCTCGCTCGTATAAATATTACATAAGGAAATTTTGGAAAACCCTGCAGAATTCATCAATTACGAGAGGTTTTATATGGCAAAAAAACATCAGCGGGAATACCGCGATCGTCTTTTCAAAGCAATTTTCGGGCGTAACACAGAAAAAAGCAAAAGATGGCGATTGGAGCTTTACAACGCGCTCAACGGAACAAGCTACACAGACCCCAATGCGCTGGAACTAAACACAATTGAGAACGTCATCTACATGACAATGAAAAATGATGTATCGTTCCTTGTCGATTCGCAGATGACTTTGTACGAGCAGCAGAGCACACCCAACCCGAATATTCCATTGCGGGGAATGATGTACTTCGCAAAGCTCTATCAAAAACATTTGACAAAAGAGCGGCTGAATTTGCTGAGCACACAACTTGTAAAGATTCCATCACCGCAGTTCATTGTGTTCTACAACGGATCTAAAGAAAAGCCCGACAGATATAAGCTCCCGCTTTCAGACGCTTTCATCCGGGAGAATAAGACTGGTGACTTCGAGTGGACGGCGACAATAATTAATATTAACCAGAATCACAACACATCTCTTCAAAAAAACTGCAAAGCATTGTATCATTATGTACAGTATGTAAGCCGGGTAGTTGCCAACACACGGAACGGCATGGAAAACAAAGATGCCGTTGAAGAAGCTGTCGAGTGGGCTATTGCAGGAGAATTACTTGACGGCTATTTCAAGGAACAGAGAGCGGAGGTGATGGCTATGAGTCTTACCGAATTTGACTTGGAAGACAGCATTCGCACATGGCGCAATGACGGAATTGCAGAGGGTATTGAGATAGGTCGCTCTGAAGGGAAGGAAGAAAAAGCTATTGAAGACGCACGGAGTTTTTATGCCAACGGAGCATCTATCGAGCTTATAGCGAAATCACTTGGAATGACAATTGAGCAAGTAAAAGCAATTGTAACTAGTGAAGTTTTAGAAAACGCTTAAAATACAATGGATTTTTCAAAACGCCCTATCAAAATATTTTTCTCGTATTACAAGCCGCATATCGCTCTTTTTATTGCTGACATGTTTTGCGCGTTTTTTATGGCGGCAATCGACGTCGCGTTCCCGATGTTCTCGCGGTACGCGCTCAATACGCTCATTCCGAACCACGAGCTCCGCACCTTTTTGATTCTTGTTGCCATCCTTCTTGCCGGATTCTGCATACACAGGTTCTGCAACTGGTTCGTCGCGTACTGGGGACACGTCTTCGGGAACCGCGTCGAGCAGGACATGAGGCGCGACGTTTTTGACCATTTGGAAAAGCTTCCGTTCAGCTATTACGACACGCACCGCACCGGAAAAATCATGTCGCGCGCTACAAACGACCTTTTCGAGATAACGGAGCTCGCGCACCACGGCCCCGAAGACTTTTCAATCGCGATGCTCAATTTGCTCGGCTCATTCGTTCTGATGCTGACTATACGCTGGGAGCTTGCGGTGACCGTCATCATCGCGCTGCCTGTTATGATTTTTATCGGGGTCGTTGCACGCCGCAATCTTTCAAAAGCATCCGCAAAAGTTAAGGAGACGACAGCCGAAGTTAACGCAAGCCTTGAATCGAGTATTTCAGGCATTCGGGTGACGAAAGGCTTTGTCAACGAAGATTTTGAGCGCGCGCGGTTCGACGTTCAAAACAAGGAATACAGCGCGGCAAAGCAGATGCGCTTCCGCTACATGGCGACTTTCTTTTCGAACATTGAGTTCTGCAACAACCTTCTTTCACTCCTTACGCTCGCGCTCGGCGGCTATTTTATAATGCAGGGGAAGATGACGCTCCCCGACCTTGTTGCGGCGAACCTTTTTGTGGCGGGCTTTGTCGCGCCTGTAAAAAAGCTTAACAACTTTGTGGAGCAGTTCACAACAGGAATGGCTGGTTTCCAGCGTTTTCTTGAGATTATGCGCACCGACCCGGAGCCGGAAGATGATCCAGATGCTGTCGAAGTTCTTTCCGCGCGCGGAAACATCAGTTTTAAGAACGTCGATTTTTCATACACGCCGGACTTTCCTGTTCTGCACAACATAAATCTGGACATCTCCGCAGGTGAAAAATTCGCGCTCGTTGGTTCCAGCGGTGGCGGTAAAACAACAATCTGCAATTTGATTCCGCGCTTTTATGAAATTACCGGCGGCTCAATAACCCTTGACGGAATTGACATCCACAAGATAAAGAAGCACTCTCTCCGCAGCCAGATTGGCATTGTTCAGCAGGATGTATTCTTGTTCGCTGGAACCATAAAAGAAAACATCGCTTATGGAAAGCCCGGTGCCACTGATGAAGAGATTGAACAGGCAGCCCGTCGCGCGGAAATCCACGACGACATTATGCTTATGCCGAACGGCTACGATTCTGTTGTCGGCGAACGCGGCATAAAGCTTAGCGGCGGGCAGAAACAGCGCGTCTCAATAGCAAGGTGTTTCCTTAAGAACCCGCCTATCCTGATACTGGACGAAGCGACATCCGCACTCGACACATCAACTGAAATAAAGATACAACGCTCCTTTGACGAGCTTTCAAAAGGACGCACGACGCTCGTAATTGCGCACCGGCTTTCCACAATAAAGAACGCGGACAAAATCGCGGTCGTGAATGAACACGGCATTACAGAAACCGGAACGCATGACGAGCTTATGGCAAAGCAGGGCGAATACTACAAACTTCGCACGGCGCAGAGCGAATAACTTAGTTCATTTACAACATATGGATTATTTGATAACATTTCGACAGCAAGACTCGGATTGCAGCAGCAACGGATTAAGGAGAAACAGATGACAAAGAAATCACACATCGCGCTTTGCGCAATATTTATTTTGGTATCATGCTTTAGTTTGTCAGGTTGTTTTTTAATCGAGAACAAGATTGTAGCACTCGATCAAAACGTAGAGGAAGCACAGAGCAATATCGCGACACAGTACGACAACAAAATGCGACGCATACCGGAGCTTCTTCAGGTTGTAAAAGCGTCCAAAAACGCCGAAATACAAGCAATGGTTGAAGTTGTCGAGCAGCGTGCCAGTGTCGCCGGACAGATAAAACTTGACGCGAGCGTTCTTTCTGACCAGGATCAGATGGCACGCTTCCTGAAAGCACAGGACGAGCTTAACCAAGGCATAGGAAGACTGCTCGTAATCACCGAAAAATACCCGGATTTTAAGTTCCCGGATCAGTTTTTTCAGCTGATGGACGAGATTGAGGGCGCGAACAACCGCATAACGGTCGCCCAGACACGCTACAACAGTGCAGTAAAAGAATACAACACTTACATTCTTAGTTTCCCCGGAAAACTGATTGCAGAAAAAGCCGGTTACACTAAAAAAGTCATGTTCCAAATGGACATAGACGTTACAAAACCTGTCGGCGCAATGGATTTGGAGTTTTAAGGAAACACTGAATCGATGATAAGAAAGCGTTTTGTTTTTGCCGCAGTACTGATTCTGCTTACATTCACAGTTCCTCTGGCATCTGCAACGCAAGACCTAAGCACAATGCCGCCTGTTAATCTTAAGCCGAGGCTAGAGGCGGCACGGCAGGAAGAAACTCAACAAACTTTCAGCAAAGACAAAAACGGCTTGTACGAATGGACAGGCAGTTTTGTGGTTGACGCCGCCGGAGTGCTTTCTTCAAATGAGCGCGCCACGCTGAAGGATTATCTTTTAAAACTGAATGATGAAACAAGCGTCCAGATAGCGGTATTGACCGTGCCGTCCACCGATGGCGAGCCAATCCACGATTTTGCGGTACGCCAGTTTGAAAAATGGCAGCTTGGGCAAAAAGGCGTGGATAACGGCGCGTTGCTGACGGTCGCATGGAACGACAGAACGCTCGATATCACTACAGGTGACGGCACGGAAGGTGTACTTACCGATGTAATGTGCGGCAAAATCATCCGCGATGTACTTACTCCGGCATTCAGGGAAGGAAAACAGGGCGAGGGAATAATCAGCGCCGTAAAAAACATGGCGGGCATAATCACTCAGGATGATTCGCTTGTTTCCGTATCGGGGACGGACGCTGAAGAAGAAGAGACAGACGAATCTTGGTTAACCTTAGCGATAATCATAGTAATTTATATAGTCGTACGCTTACTCAAAGGCAAAGGCAATATATCGTCATATCATGGAATAGGCTCGTATCGTGGCGGCTCATCACGTTCTTATGGCAGTTCATCAAGGGGCTCTTCCAGCTCATTCCGTTCTGGGGGCGGTGGACGCACAAGTGGCGGAGGAGCAAGCGGCAAGTGGTGAGAGCCGATGCAACTTTAGTTGCGGCGCGCCCTTTTTTGATTTATAATTAACTCATTATGGAAATGTTTTACAACACTTGCTTCATCGTTTCACTAGCGTTAATGGGCTTCTATGCTTTAATCTGGCATAAACACTTTCCAGTTGTTTTTACGCTGATATTTGCATTCGTCCCAATCGCATGCTTGGGCACTCTTTACCAGGTGAAAGCTCAGAATGTCGGTGAAGCAATACTCGGCATAAAAATCACATATCTTGGTTCATCGTACCTTATACTTTTTATCCTTTTCGCAATTTTTGAGCTGTGTAACTTGAACTTAAAACGATGGGTACGGTTCGCATTCATTTTCATAACAACCGTTTTTTTTGGAACAACCCTGATGATAGGCAAAAACACATTATTCTACAGGGGAATAGACGTTCAGCAAGTGGGAAATCAGTTTCGCATAATAAAGCAGTACGGACCTTTTCACACGCTATACTATCTTCATATAGCCGTATATCTTGTTATATCTATTATAGTTACGATTTACAGCGTTAAACACAGGAAAGACGTTTCAAACAGAATTCTTGCAATGCTGATGTTTTGCGAAGCCTCGACAATCGTGCTGTTTTTTGGAGGAAGGCTTATTTCCAACACCCTGGAACTCCTACCGATTTCGTACATAATCGATGAAATCCTGCTTCTGTTCATTATAAAGCGGATAGCGCTCTATGACGTTTCGGATACTGCGATAGACACGATAATAAAAAACGGCGTAACAGGTTTTGCTTCGTTCGACAAAAAGTTCAACTTTCTTGGAAGCAACGATATTGCGAAAAAAGTTTTCCCCGCGCTCGCGACGCTCACAATAGACAGCTGTGCGGCTAAAAATCCTGAAATAAAAGAAAAGATAATTTCAAAGATAAATGATTTTATTGCCGACGAGTCGAAAAAAAGCTTTTACACGGAAGTTGGCGACAAGATATATCAGACTGATATAAGCCGTCTTTTCGACGGGCACAAACATCGTGGATTTTTGCTTTACATACAGGACGACACAAAAGACCAGAAGTACATTGCGCTGATTGACGACTTTAACGACAAGCTTCGGAATGAAGTTGCGGAAAAGACAAAGCATATTGTAGAGATGCACGATCAGCTTATCCTTGGTATGGCAACGATGGTTGAAAGCCGCGACAACTCGACGGGCGGGCACATCAAACGGACGAGCGACGTCGTAAAGATTCTGATAGACGAGATTCTGAAGGATAAGCAAAGCTCGCTCACGCTTACGCCGGAGTTCTGCCACAACATAATAAAAGCCGCACCTATGCACGATCTTGGAAAAATCGCTGTTAATGACGCGATTCTAAGGAAACCGGGTAAGTTTACGCCGGATGAATTCACAGAGATGAAAACCCATGCGGAAGAAGGTGCGCACATCGTACACGAGATTCTTAAAGATACGGATGATTATGCGTTTCATCGGCTTGCGGAGAATGTGGCGCACTATCACCATGAAAGATGGGACGGCTCCGGTTATCCGCGCGGGCTTAAGGGTACAGACATTCCGCTTGAAGCGCGGATTATGGCGGTGGCGGACGTGTACGACGCGCTTGTAAGTAAGCGTGTTTATAAGGAAAGCATGAGTTTTTCGCAAGCTGATGAAATTATGACGGAAGGCTTTGGAAAGCACTTCGACGGGCAACTTCAGAAGTATTACGTTTCGGCGCGCCCCAGGCTGGAAGAGTATTATTCACAGCAGTAGTAAGAGTTATTAAGTCCGTACATACAATATTCTCACAGTGCTATCGACAACATCTATACTAGCCACAGGTTCAGCCCCATGGGCTTCAACAGTGGCTAGTATAGATGTTGTCTACGCACTATGTATAACATAGGCATCCGTCTTAATAGCTCTTTTTGACTATATCGAGGATTTCATCGAGGGAGAGGCCCATGTCGCGGCAGGTTTTAACATCTTTTCCGAGTAGTTCTTCCGCCGCCGCCGTCCTCTTTCCAGATATTTCGTGATGCGCCAATTCGCTGACGAACGTACCGCGCCCAGCAGCCGTGGAGATAAACCCTTCGCGCTCAAGCTGATCCCACGCCTGCTTTACCGGAATAACGCTTATCCGTAGATTCAGCGCGACAGTGCGAATAGGCGGCAGTTTTTCGCCAGCCGCGACCTCGCCGCTCATTATCTGGCTGGCAATCTGTTCGTAAATCTGAGTATAAATCGGTTTTTCACTTTTTTGTGACAAAACTATATCCATTTTTTCTCTACTAAACAAAAAACGCGCCGCTCAAAAACTCTTCGTATCACTTAAAACCACGCTTTAAGCGGCGACTTCAGTAATTATATATCGTACTTCTCGAACTGGCGTGAAGCCCAGTGGAACGTAATAGGCCAGCTCAATGCATAAATTACAATTCCAACTCCAAGAACTGGCAGCTGGCGTACCAAAGAGCCTCCGTCCAATGGATAAAGGATTGCGCCTATACGTTCAAAGAATGTCCAACCTTCCGTAGAGATTGCAGGCGTAAACGCAGCTTTTTCTATATCAAGCTCTTTCAGTTTGCCCATAAAGTTCCAGACCGGAAGCTCAAATGCGGTATATACAAGAAAATAAACAAAAGCAGCGATAAAATACTTTAAGCCACATTTAAGAGGGTTCCTATAAACGTTACCAAGGAAAATCATGTTGAACACGGCAAAAATGATAAGCTGGAACCCCAAGTATGCCACATTCAGATTTATACCCGAATCGTTCAATGGGAAATGAAGCGCAAGACGAATAGCTCCGATTATCGCAGAGATAACTATCGCCAGGCATTCTGAAACACCGCAAAAAATAAACCGAGCCTTTACGGTGTCGATTTTCCGGACAGGGAGCAGCACCGTATACAGAATATCGTGCGAGGTCTGGTTCATTGCGAACGAAAGCATTATGCAGAGCGTTATATAAAACGGTCCGATATACACTGGGTAGCTAGGAATCAACTGCATTGCGATAAGACAGATTATCCAAATCGCTGTTGTAAAATTATTGTTAAACATAAGCTCTTTTCTGAGCAGCTGCATATTTTTCATTTCTGTACCTCCTAGCGGCGCTCAACATGCACCATAATGTCTTCAAGAGTGGGAACGCCACACTCAAAACCGCACGATTCCGCAAGCGATTTATCATCAATGAGCATAAGCCCCTCAAATCCAAGCTGATGTTTGTGAAGTCCTATTATCTTTGATTCGTTCTCTGGCGTAAGCTGTTCTTTTTTGCCAGTAACCGTGATATATCCTGCCTTGAACGCTTCTTTGTCGTTGCTGGCGACAATTTTACCTTTCTTGATGTAGGTTATGTAGTCGGCACATTTTTCCAAATCGGATGTAATATGAGTCGAGAAAAGGATTGAATGCTTTCCGTCTTCTATAAACTCCTGGAACATGCAGATAAGATCATCGCGCGCGGCGGGATCAAGTCCGGTTGTAGGCTCGTCAAGCAGAAGAAGGTTTGCGTTGTGGCTCATAGCTATAGCAAGTGAATACTTAACCTTCATGCCGGCAGAAAGCTGTTTGAACTTCTTGTTCTGGTCCAGTTCAAAACGGTCGCACAGCTCTTTGTAGCGGTTATCATCCCACTCGTCGTAGAAAATCTTTGTTACGTCAGTTATTTTTTTAATCTTGTTCTCAGGGTAAAAATCGACTCCGCCAAAAACATATCCGACTTTGTTCTTTATAGTAAGTTCGTCTGTATCCACTGAAAGACCACAAAGATTTACTGTGCCGCCATCCTTGTTCATAAGGTTAAGCATCGTCTTTAAAGTCGTAGATTTTCCGGCTCCGTTGCGTCCGATAAATCCCATGATGTAACCTTCTTCCAGCGTTAAATCGACATTCTGCAGCTGGAATGCTGGAAAATTCTTGCAAAGTCCTTTAACTTCAATAAGATTCATTTTCACCTCAACTTTCGGCATTGTTGCAGCGGCGTGTCCATGGTCGTGCGGCTGTGTGTATCACCGATATTGTGTATCTTGTATATACACAATATAACGCTATAAAAAATATTTTGTCAAGAGGAATTTTTTTTCAGTTTGCTGGATACAGCCCTACTTCACGAAAACTTTGTCTTCATTCGTATAAATGATTCCGTTCTGGACAAGATAATCCATCGCGTACTTAATGTTTTCCTCGATATTCGGCCCGATGCGTTTGAATCCGAATGCCTTTGCCGTCTCGGTTACAAGCTCCTGAGTCGTCATTCCGATATTGTTCTGCAAAACAAAAAGGATGCCCTTAGAAATCTCGTCACCGGAGATATACTTTATCTGCCTGCTTCCAGCTGTACGAACCTTGTAGTCGCTGACACCATCTGCCAAACAGTAAAAATCATCCGTATGCAAAAGCTTTCTGTCGTTGCGTTTCAGTACGGTGATTATGCTGTTCTGAACGACGGAAGTAACTTTTTCACGTCCCATAAGCTTGCAGAGCCGCTGGCAGATAACGTCAAAATGAACGGGCTGCTCCAGTTTAATCATGTCCAGCACAACCTGATCCATCACCGTGTAACGGCTTTTGTTCTGCGTTATATCGTACTCCTTGTATTCCTCAAAGCCGCCCGCGACAACAGGAACATCCTTTTCGGAAACAGAAAGCATGCTTCCCTCTTCCACAGCTGGCGCTGCTTTCTTTGCACAGACAGCATTGCCGTTAAAAGAGAGAATCGCGGATTCCACAGCTTTAAGAAGCTGCTGCTTTTCTTTCGCGTTGTCTTTTATCCAGTCGGTTGACCATATCCTGTAAATTTTCCAGCCCATCATATCAAGGACATAATCGCGGAGCCTGTTCCGCTCCCTTGCCGTACGCGTCGAATAATATGATGCACCGTCGCATTCAATACCAAGAACAAAAACGCCGTCCACGTCCGGGTGCTTAACAGCCATATCAAGCTTGTAGTCCGAACAGCCGACGCGCATAGAAACTCCGTAGCCTTTTGAAAGCAGGAACTGGCAGATAGACTCTTCAAGCGGAGACTCAAACTGAACGTTGCCCGCGCTTCCAGCATCGTTTTGAAGAACTTCTATACCACGCATAGCGAACTCTATGTATTTGCGGAGCAATTTGGGGCCTTCCTGCGATACGCGCTCAGTGTCTATGTCCGTTGGCAAAATAGAACCGATAAGCTTTATGTTGTATTTTGCGCGCGTAACGGCTACGTTAAGCCGCCTTTCACCGCCACTCATGCTCAGCGGACCGAAACGCATAGCCATCTTTCCGGAACTGTCCTTCGCATAGCCTATGCTGAAAAGGATAGTGTCGCGCTCATCACCCTGAACGTTCTCAAGGCTCTTTACAAAGAAAGCTTCTTCCCTATCCTCGGCAAAGAACGCTTCGTGTTCCGGATACTGTTGCCGCATCTTGTTTATTGCGGACTCAATCGCAAACTCCTGGACGACACCGAATGTGATAACGCCCAAAGTCCGCTCAGGATGCGTCTTTATGTGCTTGAATACTTCCTGCGCGACACGTTCTGCCTCTACGACGTTTCCGCGCGGATTTCCCTTGCCGTTATAAGTACCGTTCTCTACAAAAATATACTCAACACCCCAGTCAGGAACGTTTTCTGTGTTCGACGGGAACGTAACAAGCTTGTTTTTGTAAATCCTGCTGTTCGAGAACGCGATAAGATGCTCGTGGCGGCTCCTGTAGTGCCACCTCAACTCTTTGTTCGGCAGGAAAAGCGCTTCTTCCAGGATTGACGTGTCGAGCAGCTCTTCCTCATCATCATATTCGGTGTCGAAATCACCGTCGTTCGTTGTAACCTCGAAGAAGTTTGTAGGCGGCAGCTGCTTGCTGTCTCCGGCGATTATCACCTGCTTGCCCCGGAAAATTGCTCCAATAGCGTTTTCTGTCTTTACCTGGGAAGCCTCATCAAATATTACGGTGTCGAACTGATAACAGTCCGATTCCAAGAATTGGCTTACAGAAAGCGGCGACATCATAAGGCACGGCTTTAGCGTAAGCAGAAGGTTCGGAATCTTGTTGAAAAGCTTTCGGATTGGCATGATTTTCCGCTGCTTGCTAAGCTCGCGTTTCAAAACATTTACCTCGCCGCTCGTAAAAGTGTCCAAAGCAGGGAGCGAGTTTATTATGCCGGCTTTTATCCTTGCCCGCGCTATATCAAGCTGCAATTTATCAAGGTCAGCGAATTCGCTTATAAGGTCTTCGTGCGCGTTACGCCGGAACTTAGAGACTGCAGGATACTCCGCGTAAACGGAGTCGAGCCACAACCTGAAGAACCGCTTTTCAAACGCCGGAACGATATCCGCACTTTTAAGCGGTTTGTTTTCTATTATCTGAAGATATTCAGTAAGTCCAAGCCGCGCTACTTCCTCGCGACCGGAGCGGTAATCTATCCACGTCTCCAAGTCATCGATGTTTTCCGCGCACAACGTTATTCTGCCGGCAAGGTATTTTATACTGAGCGCAAGATATTCATCGGGCTTTTCGAACTTGTCCGCGAACCAGACGAAGTGTTCTTTGCTGGTGCGAAGAAGCTCTTCCAGTCTTGTAAGAAGCGACTCAATTTGCGTTATAAAAGCTTTTTCCGTACTCGTTTTTACGATGAAGTTCTGGTTAACCGTGACTGTCTCACAGCCGCCGCATTCCTCAACGAACTTTTTGAGCCAGCTGACATTGGCTTTTATTATGTTCCAATCAGTCTTTATGCCGTCAAAATATCCTGCGAACAAAGACTTAAGTTCTTCCGTCCTGCTTTCGACCTGCTCAAGTATCCTTTTGAGCTGCTTGCTTTGCATCGTACAGTTTTTCAATGCGTCGAATTTCTCAAGCTCATTGCGGATAGGTTCAAAATCGGTCTCTTCTTTCTTGTACAAAAGCGGGAACAATATGGACATTTGCGGCTGCTGGCTGTCGATATTCTCTTTAAGCTCCGCGCGTGAAGCCAGTGAATCCAAAAGTGCCACCGTTTCAGCATCCGTTTTTTTCTGTTTAGGGTTGTTCTGCAATTGACGCAACAGCTTTTTATCGTTTCTGTACGACGATTTGAACACTTTGAAAACGGAATTGTAGCTGTATTTGTAGCGCATAGCCATTGCTTTCGCGTCTATGGAGAAAATATCCTTGTTGTAATCCGCAAGGACATTCGTTGTTATCTCGTTATATTTAGAGACAATCTGCTCATTGTTGATGACAAAGCCGAGCTTGTTCACATCGCTGTAAAGGTTTGCGTAGCACGGATCGCTTGAGATAATCTCTTCAAGTTTTTCAATAAGGCTGCCAACAGCATTCGAGCTGTAAAAATCAGTCGATTCAAAATTCCACGTAAGATTCTGCTGACGCAGTTTTTGAACGAGCGACTTTACGTTTTCAAGAAGCTGTACAAAATCGCTTTGAAGCGCCACCTGCTCATTAATGTGTTTTTCAAGCGTTTCTGCGGCTTTATCCTCAAGCCAGAACTCAGGAACGATAGGCGAAAGAACCGCTGTTTTAAGTATGGAAAGGATTTTTTCTGCTTCGTCGATGTTCTTTCTTACAGCCGTTATTTCTAGCTTATACGCAAGTTCCTCAAAAAGCTCCTTGAACTCGTCCGCCGCTTTTACAATCAGCTCTTTTTTTTCGCTTACATCATGGATAAACTCGTTTGACATCCGCTGGACGACATTATTCCGCCACGGGTTAGTGGAGCAGTCATCGTTCATTGCCTTTATGCTTCCGGCAACCTGCTCGAGCGCGGCGACATACTCACGAAACTGCTCTTCTGTCGTATTGCGGATATCTGGAAGCGAAAAACTAACGTCGTCCACATCAGAATATTCAGAAACAACACCGTTCGCGTAGAAAATGCTTTTGTTTAGCGGCGGAACAACTTCATTAACCTGCTTGGCGTAGTCGTTAAGCTCTTTCCTGTCCTTTACAAGTTTATCAAGCTTGTATTGAACAGAATCGTTCACAGAAACTTGTTTGCGGGAAAGAGCAAGAACGTTCTCAAGCTGATTCAAGGTTTCTTTTTTGTTAGCCTTATTGCTGTGGAGTGTCAGTATAAAATCGGCGAAGCCACAGCCTTTAAGCCTGTTGTAAACAACATCAAGCGCGGCTTTTTTCTCGGAAACGAAAAGAACTTTTTTTCCTTCCGCAAGCTTAGATGCAATAATATTCGTGATTGTCTGGCTTTTACCCGTTCCAGGCGGACCCTGCAAAACGAAACTGACGCCTTTGCTCGCACAAAGAATCGCATCCTGCTGCGACGAGTCGGCATCTACTATCTGATAAACGTCCTGCGGCTTCTGTGAATCGTGGTCAAAGCCTTCTATGCTTTCGGCAGTCTGCGTAAGCTTTCCAAGCTCGTCCTGATTAAAATTCCCTGCAAAGGCATTTATAATCGTATGCTTCATTATCGCATCTTTATGACGCTCTAAATCTTTATACATATTGATTTTAAGAAACGAAAGTATACTCAGGCACACATCGTCCCTAAAAGTCCAGCCGTTATCATCCGCGAACTTTTTAAGGCCGCCTATGTTCACCGAAAAATCGTCTTCGTTAAATTCGGGCAGCGTCAAGTTGAAATCGTGAGTCATCTTGTAGCCGAGCGTCGGATTTATCGTGATTTCATCTTCAATTGCCTTAAGGATGATAGGCGATTTTATCGACTCGCATTCAAGCGAAACAGGCACAAGGATAAGCGGGGAATAAAGCTTTTGCTTTGAAGAATCGTTATCGACCCATTCAAGCATTCCGAAAGTCAGGTACAAAACGTTAACGTCCTGTTCTTCCGAAATTGATTTGTAGCTTTTCTTCAATTTCTTAAGGATACGCTGAGCATCTTTTGGCTTTTGGTTTGTCGTTACTTGATAAGATACGCGACTGCTCGAACTCGTGCCGTGATTTTGCGCACCACCGTTCGCCGCAGCCGTTCCATGGCACATCGCTGTTCCGTACTCGTATTCCTGAGACGTGCTTTCTGCTTCGCTGCCTTCGTCCTTATCTTTGTCTTTGTCTAAAAGGCACGGAAACTTTATTTCGCCGTTATTTTCTACGATTGTGTTCCACAAATCGGACATTGAAGGATTTGTAAAACGAAGAATTGATTTTGAATCAAGCTTAAAGTTTATAAGACTATTGCGTTTTCCTAAGTCTAAAAGTTTTTTCTTCCAGTCATTCAGCCGTGTCTCGAGATTCATTTTATCGCCTGCTTTATCGGGTTATTAAAAAGGCAGAGCCAGTCCAAGCTTCCGCGGATTTTTGGACTGACTCAATATGATATCATACCATAGATTTTGAGATTACGGAAATTATTTGTGCGGGGGATAAAAAAACGCCAGCCCGACCGAAATCAGAACTGGCGCTCAAAAGTTCCCCGGGCAAGCCCGAGGATGACATTTGTTGTTTTTATTTAATTAATGAATGATACTCCTGCAAGCTGCGGACACCGCCCTCACCGCCGTTGCCGTTCTTTACGCTCTCAATGCCTTTTACAGCCGCGAGCGCACCGGCAAGCGTCGTGATATAGCTTACCTTGTACTTCAAGCAAGCCTTGCGGATTGTCTTGCGGTCCTCGGCGTAGTTGCGCTTTGCCTTAGGTGTATTGATTACAAGGCATACATCCTTGTTCATAATCATGTCCACAACGTCCGGGCGACCTGCACCAATCTTGTTGACCACCTCGCACTTTATGCCGTTCGCGTTGTAGAAGTCCGCCGTGCCCTCAGTTCCGATAAGCGTGAATCCCAAGTCCTTAAGCGTCTTGCCGATGTAAAGCACCTGATCTTTCTGGCTTTCCCTGTTGCTAAGCGAAATAAGAACCTTCTTGTTCTCCCAAGCTGCCGGCGCGTGCGGAAGCTCTGAACCAGCGGCTTCTTCTGCCTTGTAGAATGCGAGCGGGAATGTCTCGGCAAGACCAAGAACCTCACCCGTAGAACGCATTTCCGGGCCAAGAATCGGATCAACTCCTGGGAAGCGTGCCCACGGAAGAACAGCTTCCTTCGCGCCGTAATACGGAATAACCTTGTCTTTAAGTCCGAGCGACTCAAGGGACTCGCCAAGCATCATGCGTGTGGCAAGACGCGCCATCTGCGTGTCACAAACCTTTGAAACGAGCGGCACAGTGCGGCTGGCGCGCGGGTTCGCCTCTATAACATAGACCTTTCCGTCCTCAATCGCGTACTGCATGTTCATCAGACCGCAGACGTGAAGGTTCTCCGCAATCTTCTTCGTGTATTCTTTGATTGTCTCCAAGTTCTCTTTCGGAATGGAAACAGGCGGGATAACACAAGCACTGTCGCCTGAGTGGATACCAGCAAGCTCAACGTGCTCCATAACAGCCGGAATGTAAACATGCGTTGAGTCCGCAAGTGCGTCAGCCTCGCACTCAAGAGCGTTCTTAAGGAAGCGGTCGATAAGGAGCGGGCGGTCAGGCGTAACACCGACAGCCTTTGCGACGTACTCTTTCAAAGTGGCCTCGTCGTAGATAACTTCCATACCGCGACCGCCAAGAACGAACGACGGGCGGATCATAATCGGGTAACCGATTTTTTCAGCGATTGCCTTCGCTTCCTCAAAATTAATAGCCATTCCGCTTTCCGGCATCGGGATGTTAAGGTTCTCCATCATGTGGCGGAACAGGTCGCGGTCTTCTGCAATATCGATTGAGTCAATCGAAGTTCCAAGAATGTTAACGCCGTTTTCCTGAAGCTCACGCGCAATATTGAGCGGAGTCTGACCACCGAACTGAACGATAACGCCAAACGGCTTTTCTTTTTCGTAAATCTGAAGAACATCCTCTGTCGTGACAGGCTCGAAGTAGAGCTTGTCGGAAGTGTCGTAGTCGGTTGAAACAGTCTCTGGGTTACAGTTTACGATGATTGTCTCGTATCCCATTTCCTTAAGCTGCATAGCCGCGTGACAGCAGCAGTAGTCGAACTCGATACCCTGACCGATTCTGTTCGGACCGCCGCCAAGAATCATAATCTTCTTCGGGTTTGTCGTAGCAACCGATTTGTCCGGCGCATTGTATGTTGAATAGTAATAGTTCGCGTTCTTAACGCCGCTAACAGGAACAGCAAGCCATGCTTCTGTAACGCCGAGCTCCTTGCGGCGCGCACGAATATCCTTTTCGCTCACCTTCAAAATCTTGCTAAGATACTTGTCGCTGAATCCGTCTTTTTTCGCGCGGATAAGCAAATCGTCGGCAGGAACGCGACCAGGATTTTTGAGCATCTCCTCTTCAAGGTCAACGAGCTCTTTCATCTGCTCAAGGAAGTATTTTTTAACGTATGTGATTTCATAAAGCTTGTCGAGGGAAACACCCTTACGGATAGCCTCGTAAAGCTGGAAATATCTTTCGCTTGAAGCTGTCCTAAGCATCTCGCAAAGCTCGTCGGCTGTCCTGCGGTTAAAGTCTTTCGCAAAGCCAAGACCGCTCCGTCCGTTCTCCAAACCGCGGATAGCCTTCTGGAAAGTCTCTTTGAAAGTCTTACCGATAGACATAACCTCGCCGACGGCTTTCATCGATGTGCCGAGCGAATCTTCAACACCGCGGAACTTTTCAAAAGCCCAGCGAGCAAACTTCAGTACAACGTAGTCACCGTCCGGAGCTCCGCCTGGTGTATATTTTTCAAGCGTTCCGTCGCGCCAATAAGGAATCTCGTCGAGCGTCATGCCGGAAGCGAGCTTTGCGGAAATAAGCGCGATAGGGAAACCTGTCGCCTTTGAAGCAAGCGCGGAAGAACGCGACGTTCTTGGGTTAATCTCGATAATAACGACGCGGCCTGTCTTTGGGTTATGCGCAAACTGAACGTTCGTACCACCGATAACGCCAATAGACTCAACAATCTTGAATGCATCGCGCTGAAGTCTTTTCTCAAGCTCTTTGTCGATTGTCATAAATGGCGCGGAACAGAACGAATCTCCTGTGTGAACGCCGACAGCATCAATATTCTCGATAAAACAGATGGCAATCATCTGGTTCTTTGAGTCGCGGACAACCTCAACCTCAAGCTCTTCCCAGCCAAGGATTGACTCTTCAATCAAGCACTGGTGCGTCATTGAAAGATCAAGACCGTTCATTACGATGGTGCGAAGCTCCTCTACGTTGTAGCAGAAGCCACCGCCCTGACCGCCCATCGTGTAAGCCGGGCGTACAACAAGCGGGAATCCGATTTCCTCAGCGATTTTCTCCGCGCCTTCAACAGTGTGACAAATGCCAGAACGCGGCGTGTCTATGCCAAGGCTCTTCATCGTCTCTTTGAAAACTTCACGGTCCTCACCACGCTCAATTGCGTCAAGGTTAACACCGATAACCTGCACACCGTATTTGTCCAGAACGCCAGCTTTGTTAAGCTCCATAGCCATGTTCAAGCCCGTCTGACCGCCAAGGTTCGGTAGCAGCGCATCAGGACGCTCTTTTTCGATAATCTGAGAAAGACGCTCAACGTTCAGCGGCTCAATGTAAGTCGCATCAGCCATAACAGGGTCGGTCATAATAGTAGCCGGGTTGCTGTTAACAAGCACAATCTTGTATCCCTGCTCGCGCAAAGCCTTACATGCCTGCGTACCCGAATAGTCAAACTCGCATGCCTGACCAATAACAATCGGTCCAGAACCGATAATCAAAACCTTTTTAATGTCAGTCCTCGTCATATCTATATACTCCTCAATAAGATACTATAACTGTTCGTATATTCTTTTCTTTCATGCACCCCTCAGAGCACAGCTCTTCGGGAGACTCGCTAAAAACAGTCCACTGGACTGTTTTTACTCTGCGCATTGAAACGCTTCGCTGACAACGCGCAGAGCCGCTCCCTACCTCATACCCAAAAAAAAGGCGGAATCCTTAGATAAGAATTCCGCCGTTGAAATCATAAAAAAAATGAAAACCGCAAACAGACAGATTGAGATTTATCTTGTAATTAGTTTGCTCAGTTTCCATATCGGAACTGAATACTATCAAAAAATCGATTTTTATTCTAGTGGTTTTTAATTTACCATAACTTGAAAATATCCCATTATTTTGTATTATAAGAAACATGAAAAAAGCTTTTATATTTCTGTTGATTTTTTGCTGCGCCGTTCTGGCAGCTCAAACTTACATCCCGATGTCCGCATATAAGGCAATTTGCGAGACTCACTCTTATTATGAAGCCATTACTGCGTCAAACGCTGAAGACACATATACGGTTTTGTGCATAAAGGACGGTGAAGTTCTTTCAAACCTAAAGTTCCATGACGCGTTTAAGCTTGGACAAAAGGAGATAAACTTTTCTTTTGTTCAAGAAGAATCAGACGGTGCCACTCTGGACATCCTGATCGATAAAAACACAGATATTAAGTACATACAAATCTCTGACTCAACCGATTATTACGCCGCTTACGACAAGTTCCTGACAGACAACATATTAGCAGAAGCCATGAAAAACGCGGGAACTGGCGCAAAAAACTATTTATCCGGCAAAGAATGGAACATCGATAAAGACCAGTGGCACTATACAAAAGGCATCGACATCATCTTATATTCGCGCGAAACAAGGCAATACGTAGGCTTCTCGGACGGAAAACTTTATACGCTCCAAGACGGTGATGCACTCGAAAAAGTTATAGCAAGAAACACGCCGCTGTGATACAGTAATGTCGCTGTGTAACTTGCGCATACAATGTTGTTTTTATTATAAAAGCGCTGACAGACTTTGCGCTTGATGTATACCATATATTAAGGAAAGACAAAATGAAACATATTTCAGCCGTACTTGCGGCATTTCTTATTTTACTCTGCTTTTCATGCTATTCCGTTCCAGAATCCGTACCGGAAAACTTGTCAAAAGAAGAGCTTACCCAGCTTGCCCAGGACGCATACGACGAGGGCAACGAGAAAGCGAGCGAATTCTATTACAACACGATAATCGAGCGGTTCGGCGACGATCTTGGAACACGCATTGCGGCGCTGTTCGAAATTGCTCATATGAGAATAAAAGATGAAAAATGGGATGACGCACGGCCAATCCTTGAAGAAATAATCGCGTACTTTGACGCTCCGGATTCCGCGCTCACGCTGCCGCAGGAGTACAAGAAGCTCGCCATCATCGACTGGAAAAAGCTCCCCGAAAACTCCGCGCTGTAAGCGAAGTTATAGGAAATCACAGTTACAGATTCATCTCCTTTTTATATTCCTCTGCAACAACGGTGGGGCCGTCCCACCAAAGCTTCGTGGAATCGTTGTAGAGCATCTTCCCTGTGTTCGAGCCCATAAAAGAAAGGAGAACTTCGTCTGTAGATTTTTTTTCTTCCTCCGCAAGCTCTTCAACGGCCATAACAGCCGCCAAGTCCATTGCGAAAAGAGTTTTTTCCTTGTCCATATATCACTCCAACGCCACTTTCTCACTTTTAAGAAATTGCAATTTTGAAAGTGCTTTTTCGCTCCTGAAACAAAACTGATCTTTCAAACGTTCAGGAATTAAAAGACCGATACACACTTTATCAGCAGCTTCACTTCCCATTTTTCCAAAGACATTTCCCATATAAGCCATAATCGTTGTGTTTGTGTCATCATTTGCAATTTTACCAGAAATAACGTCGAAAGGTTTCATTTGATTCCGAACCTCTACAAACGCATTTTTCCTACGATGCGCAACAACACAATGAAGCCAGGCAGCATCGGCATTTTCATATACATAAGAAGTTATATCATTGATATTAGTAACCTTAAAAAAAGAAACATATGCGAATTTTTCTGATGAAATTCCTTGCTGAATTCTTTTGGAAGCCGTGAGTTTTGCAAAACTTTTCGCCTGCTCTTTTGAAGTTGTAAGATAAAATCCCTGCCCAAAATCTTTATAGACAGCACATTTTTGTAAATCAGGATTTTCTACAACACAATAACTTCCATGATATAAAACAAGACCTTCTTTTAGCTCTGTCATATTTCAGCTCCTTTCGATTTTAGGAACTGCTTTATATCAACAAAAACAGCCTCGTCTCCTTCCGTGTGAAAAATTCCCCAGCCCACACGGATATATGACAACACATCGAATTTTCTGAATAATTCAGCAGCTTCCTTCAGGGAAATTCCAAATCTTTCCGATGCCATTCTGAGAATTCTTACCTGCATGTATAAAATTTGCTGCTGCTCATCCATATTTGTTATTATACCACACAGATATGGAAAATATAAGGGGCGTGCCCGTCGTTCGCGTGGTCGTAAAACGACCAGACGCGAACTTACGGTCGGGTGTTCCGGGGTTTTGTCGAATGTCTGCGCTCATGGATGAGCGCGAAAACTGGGAGTTTGTCGCGGAATGCGACAAACTCGATAAGTTCGGGCGCAAGGAGGCGCCCGAACGCCCCCCTCACGCAACTTGCGGGTTACTGTGCGGTGTAGTCCTGGACTGTCCAGCCAGTCGGGATACCGGAAACACTATTTGTTGTCCAGTCATCCATTGAAGCCACTTTTTTGAATGTACCTGTTGAAGCCACCCCAGCTAACCAGTTAGTTGTGCAATTTGATGCAGAAATATTTGTTGCCAAACAAGTTACAGAAGAAAGGCTCGTGCAGCCATTGAACATACCGTAATAGCAATTCGCTGCCAGTGTCGTCGCCGGAAGCGCTGGCGCGCTCGTCAGACTAGTGCAGCCATAGAACATACCGTAATAGCAAAACTCCGCCAGTGTCGTCGCCGGAAGCGCTGGCGCGCTCGTCAGACTAGTGCAGCCATTGAACATATAATAATAGCAAAACTCCGCCAGTGTCGTCGCCGGAAGCGCTGGCGCGCTCGTCAGACTAGTGCAGCCATAGAACATACCGCAATAGCAATTCGCTGCCAGTGTCGTCGCCGGAAGTACAGGCGCGCTCGTCAGCCCTGTACAACCTTCGAACATTTCTCTATAGCAACCAGCCGCCAGTGTCGTCGCCGGAAGCACAAGTGCCTTTTGCGCATGGTTTTTAATATGAGTATTTGTATAAACGGAACCATCGGAATAAAGGAATAATTCTGCAAATGCATATTCTGTACTAATGGACGTAGCATTTTTAAAGTCTGATGAACTCAAAAGGCTCATAACATTACCGTAAACAAAGCAGTCACTGCTACAATTAATTCTTAATGCTGTCAATGTATATGTACTTAAATTAGAAGTATTCTCAGAGCCGTCCGCATAAAAGGCAACTTTGTCCCCAGCGGCAACAGCAATCGTGTTCGCGCTTGCAGTTACGCTCACAAAATCGCCGCCGTTTTTCTTATACTTAAGCGTAGACCACGGATTTGTCAGCGTAATCGTACCGGCCGCAATAGCCTCTAGCGTCAGCGGCGTTTCCTGCATAGTTGGTTCAGCCGACGTTTGTGCCGGTGTTGGTGTTTGCGCCGGTGTGTTGCCGGAAGGGTTTCCACCGGCATTATCACCGCATCCAGTTATGCAAAAAATCATCAAAACCACCGCAAATAACGCGGTTATTTTAAAAAGATTCTTCATTCCTTTACCTCCGAAAATCACTATACCGCAAAATCATAATGTTGTCTAATTGGTTCAGTTCCGGGGGCGATGTGGGCATATTTTCAAAGGTTATTGAATTATCAAAAAAACAGCCTTATAATTATTATAGAGTCTAATAACAAGACTTTTCAGGAGGTTCCTATGCCAAAATATACGCTTTCTGATATCTCAAAGGGAATGAAAGTTTACAAAGAACAGCTTTCAGAAATCCATGACATTTGGATTATTTTGTACAAACCAAAAAATTCTAATATGAAAGAAGATGGTTTTATCGGATTCATTGGCACAGAACCCAACGCCGAATCAGATGCACTGTATTCAGAAGATAACATTATTACTCCGGTTTACAACGACAGCATAGAGAATGAGGAAGATATTTTCTATGATGAATAATGAGTTTCTTGAAATTAAGCTAAATTCCAAAAACGAATTCCGAACCACTGCATCTTTCGAACTCAATGGAATGTACTTTTCAGCAGTAAACGTTAAAATTGACACAGGATGTCCACATACCTCTTTTCCTGTTTTAAAACTCGGAATATCAGAAGAAACAGCATACAAACTCAAACAAAAAGACTGTTTTGATAATTCTATTGCAAAGACAATTTCTTTCGGTGTAAACGATTCAAAAGCAAAACGGGATGATGACAAAAAGAAATTCAAGAGCAAAAGATTTATGGAACTGAACAGTATTTCATTCAAACATACGGCGAACAGTTTTTCTCTTGGAAACCTTATGCTTGGTAATTTTCCTATTTCTGTAAGTTATGATCGCACAGGCAATATTTTGATAGGTATGGATATTCTCAGGAATTTGAATATATTCATTGGAACCAATACAATTGGCGAAACTATTTTACTTGCTTGTAAAAACGAAACACAGACCTTTGTGGCTGAACTTTCAAAACTGATAAATGTTAAACGAGTCTAAATCATATCCAATATAATTGGTTCAAGCCAGGGATTACGGGCTCATTTCTAAATTGTTGCGAAAGCAACTACCTTGAGCCAGGCGAGCAAGGACTTGGGAGCGAGGGGGAATTCCGCAACAAGCACGAAGTGCGACGTTTCGAGCTGACTTCCCCCTACAAATACTACCGACGATCCTACACTACTTGTCTGCTAGGTGCTGTTTGCGAATCATATAAATTACGTAGTTCCTGTAGATACTCGAGACAAGGAACGTCGTTTATCGACGTTCCTTGTTATCCGGGATAATGATTGCATCAACAGTTACGTCTTTTTCCTGCGCCAGCGAATCGATAAGCTCTTTTGTGCATTTTATTGTGCTTCCGCGTGGCTTTGGATGCGGCTCCGCATCGCCAATCAGGATTACTTTCCGCTGAGCGTCCTGCCGCCAGTCATAAAAGCTTAACGACGCATAAAGCGCTTCGTACACGGCCTCTGGCACGTCGCCACCTTCTTTTCCTGTGATAGTGAATGAGCTCAGCTGGCTCTTGAATGTTTCAACATCGTTCGTGAACGGGAAATACTTTACAGGAAGCCCCTTGTAACGGAACGAGTCTGTGTAGTCGCGGTAAAGGATAAGGCCAAGCCGCACGTCACCGCAATCTTTGAGGGCTTCTATAAGGCGCGGGATAAAATCTTTGCGCACGACCTGAATATCGTCTTTCATGCTTCCTGTCGCATCGACGGCAAACACAACGTCAATTTTCTTTTTAGGGTTGATTTTGTTGAACGACTCCATAATATCGTCAACAATTGATTCTGTACCTTTTGAAATAATGAAAGTTCCGCTTCCAGAATCGGCAATATTCTCGAACGCAGCTGCCGCAACAGGATTATATGCGTCCGTAAGAACTACTTCCGGTTCCGGCTCTGGTTTTGGTTTTTGGACGAAATCGAACATAAACGGATTGTCAAGGAAGCCGCCTGTATAATCGCCATAAGGCATTTCAAACGTGCGGATGTTTATGAACGTTCCTTTTGAAATTTCAATTGTTCCATTGCGCGACCACGGATATCCGTAAACGAGCGTTGTAGGGATATATATGCAGAAAGCCTTGCCCAGCTTTGCGTCTGTCTGCACAGTCGAGTCTATAAGGCTGTTTTTTGAGTATTCTGAGACGAGGAATTCGCCGTTGAGCATGCGCTTTTCGTCGCCGTTTATGCTGTTGTACTCAGAAGCCCTGTACGCATAGTTCGATTCTACGCCGGAAGGGTCTTTCGTCGTTTCTGTAAGCATTACGGAATTAACGCCGTCTTTTTGCCGGATAAAAAGCAGATATCCGCCGTCCGGGTATTCTTCTATACGAAGGTCGGAAACTTCTATGCTAAGGTCGGATGCGGCTGCAGACGCGAGCATAAACACTGATGCGACACAAGCTGCCGCTTTGATAAAAAACTTTTTAAACGAATCTCTCATATTGTCACTATCGGTAGAAAAATTTGCATGATATATCATTTTTTTTTAAGTTATGATACAATACTTAAGTAGCACTAAATTTTTCATGGGAGGTGGGAAAAGTATGCACAACGAACAGAACGACTTTGAATCTGTCGATATCGAAGAGTTCTACGACAAAGATGAGCTGAACGACGAATTTTCCACTAACCTCGTTGTATTGACGGACAAAGAACGAGTTCTTGTGAACCTGATGTTCGATAAACTCAAGTCAATCTCGCCGGAAACGCTCGAAGTTTTTGCAAACCGCATGGCAGACTTGGAACGCCTTACGCGTAACATCGCGCACTTCCCTTCTCTTTTTCAGCAGCAAAAATATTCGGCAGAACTCAGAACAGAAAAGACGCTCGTAGAGTCGCTCCTTGCACAGCGCGGCAGCGACAGAATTTTGCATCTGCCTACAAAAGCCATTCTTGGAAAAGGATTCCTTGTCGCGAAGTTCCAGGCTTTCATCTCGATGATGAAAATCGCCGTGGAATGCCGCTTTTCAAAAGACGAGACAGCGGAGTTTCAAAAAGCAAGTATAAACCTGATGTTCACCCTTATGGCAGAGGACGTTTACCTTTCTCTGCTCGATAACACATCTATCCCCGTTGATTTGCGCCAGCAGGTCGCGTACTCGCTGATTGTCCTGTGGGAGCACCGCAGCGACCAGAACGTAGCGGACATGGCTCCGGTTTTGGAGTCCGTCTGGATGGCGCGGCGAAAACTCGCGCCTGTTTTCGGCACTATGGTCGGAACAAGCGAGTTGCTTTTGCTTTCTATTGAGATGGATGACCAGTGGTGCAAGTTTATTTCATCAAAGTTAAGTGACCCGGAAGTTTCCATGGCTATGGAAGAATTCCTTTTCGGGCTTTCCTACGAGGATATACAAAGACTTAAACAGATTCTTAGAGACAAAGGAATAAGCGCAATTGGGCGTGATGAGGTTTCAAAGTTCCTGAACAAAGAGCCGGAATACGACCAGCAGAACAACAAAGACCCACGCCAGTTCTATCTTCTTTATTCCGTAAGGCGCGACAACGCAAAAGCACGCCTTAGGATGAACCTGCCAGGACCGCATTCCACGCTGGAAGACCATTACATGCGCTTTATTCTGGAAAAAAACAAGGAGAAACAGTACAACGATGTCTACGCAAAGCAAACAGGTTCCGTATCGGTTTGGTGAAAAACTCCGAACCGTACGCGAAAAAAAGGGATACACTCTTAAAGTCGTCGCGCAGCAGGCAGGCGTGAGCGAAAGCTTAGTCTCGCAAATAGAGCGCAACAGGGTTTCCCCGGCGATTGACACTCTGCTAACATTGGCAGACGTTCTGGACATAAACCTTGAGTTTCTTTTTGAAGAATACCGCCGCGACAGGCCGGTTCACATAATCCGCGCGGACGAACGCCGCAAAATAGAAGAAGATGCCGCATGCTACGAGGAGCTTGCGAAGCCTTCCGAAAGCGACGGCGAGCACGCGATGGAGTCTTATTTATTGACAATTCCGCCGGGAGAACACACTCACCGAGGCTCTTACGGCCACTTGGGACGCGAGTTCGGCTACATCATCGAAGGCAAGGCGCATTTCCAGTACGAGTCGCTTTCTTATGATTTGGAAGCCGGCGACAGCATCTCGTTCTCGGCATCATCGCCGCACACGCTCATCAATAGCGGAGACATAACGCTCAAAGCACTCTGGGTCGTAACCCCGCCACAGCGCTTCGGTTAATCTTGAAAACACAGCAGTTTTCGCTTATAATAAAACATTACCGTGCATGCGCACTACGCCTCCTTGCAAGACTGTCGGGAGGTTTTATCTTTTTTTAGGAGAAGGAAATGGTAATTCTTACATTGAACTGCGGAAGTTCATCCGCGAAATATCAGGTATACGACTGGGACAACAAAGACGTTCTCGCATCCGGCGTCGTTGAGCGCGTTACCCAGCCAGGTTCAGTAATCACACACGAGGCAAAGGGCAAAGACAAGTTTGTTAAAGAGAGCCCATGCCCAACACACAAAGAAGCTATTGAGCTTATCATCGCAACAATCACAGATCCTACAGTCGGTGTTATCACTGACATGAGCGTTATCAAAGCTGTTGGCCACCGCGTTCTTCATGGCGGCGACAAGTTCACAAAGTCAGTTATCGTTACACCGGAAGTTATCGAGACATTCCGCTCCGTACAGGACCTTGGCCCGCTCCACAACCCTGCAAACATCATGGGTATTGAGGCAGCTCAGAAAGTTCTTCCGAACGTACCGCACTGCGCCGTTATGGATACAGCTTGGCACCAGACAATGCCAGATACATCATTCATGTATGCCATTCCAAAAGAATGGTACCAGAAATATCAGGCACGCCGCTATGGATTCCACGGAACATCATTCCTTTATACAGCAAAACGCGCTTCTGTCCTGCTCCACAAAGAGCCAAAAGACACGAACATCATCATAGCTCATATCGGAAACGGTGCTTCTATGTGCGCCGTAAAGAACGGACAGTGCTTCGACACTTCAATGGGTATCACACCGCTTGAAGGACTCGTTATGGGTACACGCTCCGGTGACTGCGACCCAGCACTCGCACTCTACATCATGCGCAAGACAGGCATGAGCGTTGCAGAGATGGACACAGCACTCAACAAGAAATCAGGTCTTCTTGGTATTACAGGCAAGTATGTTGACCGCCGTGACGTTATCAAGGCTATGGAAGAAGGCGACAAAGACGCAAAGCTCGCTTTCGAGATGGAATGCTACCGCCTCCGCAAATATTTCGGCGCATACCTTGCCGCTCTTGGCCCGATTGACGCTATCGTTTTCACGGCTGGTGTCGGCGAGTTCAGCGTACCGGTACGCGAGCGCTGCATGGAAGGACTTGAGCATCTTGGCATCAAGCTCGACAAGCACAAGAACTCACTTGCTCACACACGCAATGCAGAGACATGCATCAGCGCGGATGACAGCAAAGTAAAGATTTTCGTAATCCCGACGGACGAAGAGCTTGTTATGACAGAAGACGCATACGCCCTTATGAAGGGAACATACGACGTTCATACAAAGTTCACATATTCTTTCCAGAGCCCAGACTACGTAAACAAAGCAAGGGCAGAAGGTCTTAAGAAAGACCTCGCTAAGCTCCCAGAGCTTGCTACAATCCTGGCAAAATAAGAATATTAAGCTAGAAAGACAAGGAATGTGGACGGCAATTCGCTGATATCTGCATTCCTTGTTTTTTAATTGTCCAAACTGCTTCTTGATGTGGTATTAAATGGCTATTATTGATTTTTTCGTTGATGCACTTACAGGTCCTGAAATTACTTTTTCTGCAATGTTCTTACGCATTTTCCTAAGCATGATTGCAGGTTTCATCCTTGGTATTGAGCGCAAGCTTCACTTACAGAACGCGGGCTTACGCACCCATATCCTGATTTGTATGTCATCATGCCTCATGATGATTATCTCGCTGTACATTCCGCAGATTTCGCAACACCGGCTTCAAAATGCGGGCGACCCTACCCGCATCGCGGCGCAGATTATCTCCGGCATAGGATTTTTGGGTGGTGGTGCCATTCTGCGGCACGGCTTGAACATCAAGGGACTTAATTCTGCAGCTACGATTTGGGCAGCGGCAGGAATCGGCATGGCGCTCGGATGCGGAATGGCGTTGGTCGGTATGATTGTCGCAGTTCTTTGCGTAATCTGCATGGTCGTCTTCGAAAAACTGGAATCCGTATATTTTCCGGCAGAACACGCCAAACAGCTTGAATTGATTTTCCGTAACGACTCAATCGATTTTAAACTGCTTAAGAAAAACCTTTTGAGCTATGGGCTTATCATTATGAATGTGGATTTCACACGCGACATCGAGAAGCAGAAAACAAAGATTATCTACACGGTGAAAACCTCTGACAACCTTGATATCATCGGACTTACAGAAAGTTTCAAAGACATCGGAAAGATAGAGAAAGTCAAGCTCACTGATTAGGCGGCTAAAACCCGCCCGAACACACTAAAAAACACACACACCGCTGTTCACCAACATTCTGCAGCGTAGCTTCGAGCGAACTGCGTTGCGAACAACAGCGGGGCTGTCATTCTGCAACGAATATCGTATTTTTCTCGAATATCCCGAAAGCAAACCCCAGTTCAAGAAATAGCGGCATTTTTTTATAAGCCTCAAAACTCGTCCGGTTGAGAAACTCCTGCAAGCCAATCTCCTCGACATAGCCATACGGATTCATTATCGTTACAAGATCATTCGGAACATCAAGCCCTGTTATGAGCGAATAATGCAAAGTCCACTCATCACCGAGCAATGCCGCCCACTCAAACGGAACAGGAAAGCCAGCTGCCAAGCTTTCATAAACAAGATCTATCAACTCTTCGTTTTTCAAATACTTGTGCATTGTCGTCGTGTATTCTGAAAACTGCCGGTTCATTTCTTTTTCAAAGGCTTTTCCTGTCGACGTGACGATTTTTCCATATTCATCGAACAGAGATTGTTCAGTTATATCCGTATTCCCATTCCACTTTGCGAACATCTCTATGACCGCATACCCGCAGGAAATCTCTTGTTTTACCAAGCCGATTCCAGAAATTGAGACTGGAGAACGATACTTATCATTTTCGTAGACGCCGCTGAAATCTGTACTGATACATATAGTCCTGATTTTCAGGATTCCAAACGCTACCAGTACAGCCATCAAACAAAGCACGAGCAATGATATAAATGCAATCCCTATTTTTCTGACTATATTCGATTTCATATTCTGCTTCATCTTTTCCTCCAGTTAAAGCTTCACAATTACAGATTGATAATAACCTGCGGAGGTTTACGAAAAAATTAGGGAGAACACTAGATTTTTATGAGTTTTTCAAATTTAGGGGAAACCCTTAGAAGCTGCAAAGCATTCCTTTTTTAAGCGGCGCGGAAGCTCCGCTGCCCAAAAGTTCGTCCACGAGCGCAAAGCCGAACTCGCCTGCAGTCCCCGGCCCGCGTGACGTAACAAGGTTGCCGTCAACGACAACTCTGTCTGCTTTCCAGTTGCCGTCATTCTGCGGAGGAACTTCTTTTTCCATTCCAGGGTAGCATGTGTAAGCTTTTCCTTTAAGCACGCCGAACGAACCGAACGCAACGGCCGGGGACGCACAGATAGCGGCTATAAGCTTTTTCGCGTCGTTCATTGCAAGCACGAGCGAGCTCACGCCTTTGCTCTGGGCAAGGTTCACTGCTCCAGGCATACCGCCCGGAAGAACAACAGCGTCGGGCAGCTGAGCTGACACAACTTCATCAAGAAGAGCGTCGCACGTAACAACAATGCCGTGCGCGCCACGCACGCTTTTCCCTGAACCGCATGCGACAAGGAGCACTTCAAGACCGGCTCGGCGCATAATATCCGCCGGGAAAATCGCCTCTGTTTCTTCAAAACCTTCTGCCAAAAAAACGTAAACTTTCATATAAAATCTCCTTTATAAAGCTTCGCCCGGGCTGGAGTGGTCGCCATCGGCGAGTCCGAAGTCCGGAAAACTGTTAAGGTCGGCTTTGCCGGCCGTTTGTTCGCGCAAAAATTCCTCTCAGAATCTCCATTTTATGATAAAAAGCCCCAAGTTTCCACCAACTTTTTCGCCTTATCACAAATATTGCTTGTAAGTATAAACAATATGAAGTAATATTAAAACATGAAGCACGTATTGATAATAGATGCAACATCTCTGTTCAGAGAATACCTCAAAGAAAAGCTCAAAGAAGAGAACATTGAGGTAGAAATTATTCAGGGACAGAATAGTGCATTCACAAAATTAGTATCACAACTTCATGACCTTGTAATAGTCAATATATCAGATAATTTTTATGATGCAATCGATTTTTTGGAGAGAAAACAGTCAAATCCGAATACTGCGCCAATCCCGATTGTAATTACCGGGCCAAAGCTTGAAAAAGACCAAATAGAAACGCTTATCCCGTATAAAGTCACAAAATACTTCAGCAAGCCAATAAAGTTCGACCTTTTCTTCGAGGCATTGGGCCGGATCTTGCGCACGCCTTTCTCCTTGGACACGACACCTAGTATTCTGGAGCTTCATCAGAACGAGAACGTTATCTTTATAGAAGTTGCGAAAGGATTGAACCGCGAAAAAATCTCGCTTTTAAAATACAATATTTCCGAGCTTATAACATCAAATAAAATCCAAAGCCCAAAAATCGTCATAATGATGTCCGACATGACGCTCAACTTTGTTGACGGTTCCAATTTGGAATTTATGATGGAGGCCATTCTTAGCGGTTCACACATACTGCGGAAAAACGTCAAAATTCTTACGAAAGATGAATTCACAAAGCAGCTCATAGCCGGTCACAAAGAATATGAAGGCGTTGAGGTCGTAAATTCTATATCGACTGTTCTGCCGGAGATTTTGGGAAACGGAATTTCATCAGATATAGCGCAAATTATACACGACAAGATTCTTACTTCCGAAAGCGATATTCACGACACTACGGCAGAAATGCGGTTTCAGTCAGAGCTTGGTGGCGGCGATGCTCCGAAACCGCAGAACACGAACCGCATGAAAATAGCCGTAATTGACGATGATCCTGTTATCCAGCAGATTCTTCAGTCAACGTTCGCGCGCATTAATGCCGACACAGAGCTTTTCAACTCCGGCATTGAGTTTATGAACAAAGTGAATACCGAAAACTACAGTTTGGTAATACTTGATATTTTCATGCCTGGAATTTCAGGTTTCGATATAATAACGACACTGCATAACAGGAACTACAAGGCTCCTATTATCGTCTATTCAAGCGCGACACAGCGCGAAGTCGTAATACAGGCATTAAGCCTTGGCGCACGCAGCTATCTTGTAAAACCGCAAAAACCAGAAGCCCTTCTGCAGAAAGTACAGGAAGTTTTACGCACGACAGTTTGAGCTGACAAGAGGAAACAAAATGGCTGAAGAAACTTTATCATCCGGTGTGTTCTTTGCTAATGCGGTACATGAGCTAAGAACCCCGATTCAAACTATAATAGGCACACTTGAACTTTTTGGCGACACGGAGCTGAACGAAGAGCAGACCGAATATATCAGGCAGATAAAATTCAGCGCAGATATTCTTCTTTCGCTCGTAAACGACCTTCTTGACTTTTCAAAGCTGCGGTCCGGCAAATTCAAGATTGAGCGCATACCTGTTGACCCTATTGAAGTTACGGAATCAACCGTGGACTTAATCAGTATGGAAGCGCACAACCGCGGACTTGAGATTATTACGGACATTGATTACAACGTTCCAAAGTCCGTTTGGGGCGACCCCACAAGAATCCAGCAGCTTTTATTGAACTTGGTAAAAAACGCGTGCAAGTTCACCGCCAACGGTTATATTTGCGTAAAGCTTTCCGCAATAGAAGACAACAAATTTCTTCTTTTTGAAGTGCTGGATTCCGGCATCGGCGTTCCCGATGACAAAAAAGATTTGATTTTCAAGGATTTTACACAGGCAGATGCATCCACATCGCGCAAATTCGGCGGAACGGGACTGGGGCTTTCGATATGCCGCAATCTTGTTGAGCTTTTGGGCGGTCAAATAGGCATAAAGGACAACCCGGACGGCGGTTCAATTTTCTGGTTTAAACTGCCGCTCGAAGTATGTCCGGACACGCCAGAGCGCAAAGTTCCTGAAGCCGTCGTCGATATTCCAAAGGATATTAGGATCCTTATCGTTGATGACCACAAACTGGCACGGAAAAGCCTTAAAGACAAGCTTGCAAGCCTGGGACTTACGAACGTCCAGAGCGCGGTTTCCGGCGAAGAGGCTCTTTCCATGCTGCGCTCCGCGGCAAAAGAGCACAACCCGTTCAAGATTGCGCTCATAGACATGATAATGCCAGTTATGGACGGATGGCGTGTTTCCGCGGAGATAAACGCAGACCACGACATAAACAGTACGCTGCTTTACCTTATCGTACCGGAAGGCAAGATGGGCGGCGAGGCGAAGATGAAAATGCTCGACTGGTTCAATGGGTATTTGTACAAGCCGATAAAACGCCACTTGCTTGCTAAAATACTTAACGAAGGCAGGGCAGACCCGCTCGACCTTGAAGTCGCAAAACCGGAAGCACAGGCTGCCGCCGAGCCGCCACAGCCGGCACCAGAGAAAAAGAGCTTCCCTTGCAAGGTGCTTGTTTCGGACGACCATCCGATCAACCAAAAGCTTCTTAAAACGTTCTTGGAGCAAATGGATGTCACAGTATTCTCCGCATCGAACGGAAATGAAGCTGTCGCCAGAATTAAGGAACATCCAGAAATATCGCTTATCTTCATGGATATACAGATGCCGGAGAAAAACGGCGTAGAGGCAACAGAGGAGCTTCGTGCCGACGGCTACAAGGGAATTATCATAGCGTGTACGGCAAACTCCGATGAGTCTGATTTTGTAACGTACCGCAACGCCGGAATGAACGACACGCTCATAAAGCCGTTCAAAAGGCAGAACGTGCGCGACACGCTTGATAAGTGGTATACAGTCATAAATGAAGATTCCGAAATTGCGGAACTTGAGGCTATTCCTGATGACGAACCGGCAGAACTTGAGCCAATTGATGACAACAAGCCGGACACGTTGCTTACAAGCATTTGGGATGTAAACGACATGCTCGACACTGTTTCGAACAACTTCATGCTTGCGGAGCAACTTATCGAACAGTTCATAAGCCAGACGCGCTCTTCGCTTATAACAGCGAAAGAAGCGTTGTACATGACGAACTACACCGTGCTTGCAAACATAGCCCACTCGCTGAAAGGAAGCTCTGCGGCTATGTCCGCTGGAACTCTTGCGGATGCCGCCCGTAAAATGGAAGTCGCCGCAAAACAATCCGACCCGCAAAAAACAGGACAGTACATAAACGAGTTCTCGGCGGCATTCACTAAGTTTGCTTTCCTTGCCGACGAGCAGATTGCGCTTTGGAAAAGGAACGCGCGTTAAAATGACAACCCCGAACTTCGATTTTCACATGCATACGCTTTTTTGCGACGGCAACAACACGCCGGAGCAGATGGCAGAAGCCGCATACCGCAAAGGTTTTGCCGCAATCGGCTTTTCAACGCATTCCGCCTGGCCCGTTACGACAGGCTGCGAAATGCACCCCGACCGTTTCCAGGAATACAGGGCAGAAATCTGCCGGGTAAAAGAACTGTATAAAGGAAAACTAAGCATATTCCTCGGTCTTGAGCAGGACTACATTCCGCCCGTAACAACGTCGCTCGCACCTTTTTACGCTGAGTTCAAGCTCGATTACAGCATCGGTTCCGTCCATTACGTGCACAACCCGAACAAACCGGAACTTGGCATTTTCCCTGTAGACCACACAGTAGAGCATGTCGCAGCTGGAATACGCGACATTTTTGGCGGCGACGTGAAAAAGACAGTCCAGTCTTATTTCGCGGCTGAGCGCGAAATGATAGCCAGAGGCGGTTTCGACATTATTGGGCACATAGACCTTGTTAAAAAGCGGAACAAAGCACTTCGGCTTTTCGATGAGAATGACACTTGGTATAAGAACGAGCTTAAAGCGACGGCGGACGAAGCCGCCAAAAGCGGAAAATTCGTAGAGATAAACACAGGCGGAATGTCACGCGGCGCAATAGACACGCCGTATCCGTCGCAATATATGCTTGAGATTCTGCACGAACGCAACGTGCCGATAGTTATAAACTCTGATGCGCATTCTACGGAGCATATCGGGTATGCGTTCGACGTTGCCGTCGCCGGCGCGGTAAAAGCCGGCTACACGGAAAGCTTTGTACTGACGACGGACGGCTGGAAGGCGTTCCGGCTCGTGTAAAAACGCGCTGTTTCCTGTGCATTCAAAGGCGGGCACGGACACCCGGCACAGGCGGCAACGCGCCGCACTACAATACGCTATTTATCTGATATGACGTTCGTCTGATGCTTTGCACTCAATACACAGAACAGCGTAAGGAATCGCTTCCAGACGCGCCGGCGGAATATGCTTTCCACACTTCATGCAAATACCATATTTCCCCTGCTCTATTCGAATAAGTGCGTTATCTATGAGCTTAAGCTTGTTCACAGTCTTTGAACCAAGCGCAACTATCTGCTTTCTGTCTATATCATCCGCGGCAATATCGATTACGTCCTTCGACTCCATGCCGTCTACAATCTGCTTGAAATCCGCATTGTTTTCCATGAGCTGTGCGAGAAGCTCCCTTTTCATCGTAAGAAGGGACTCCTTCATCTTCTCAATAAACTCTTTGTCCATTACAAATCCACCCTTATAACATAAATTAGGAAATCATCCTTGATACGGCATTCACACACAAAATCTACCCATCTGCGGTTACGAAAACTACCAGTGTTGACAAAGTGCCGTATTTACTCATAGAATTATACGCATGAAATCAGTAAAAAGCAATTTTTTTTTGCTGATTTTCATGTTTTTTTTCTGTTGGAGGAATTGTGGCGAAAGAAGAAGCGATTGAAGTTGAGGGTATTGTAAAAGAGGCACTGCCGAACACCATGTTCAGGGTCGAGCTGCAGAACAAGCATGTAATTCTTGCTCACCTGTCAGGAAAAATGCGCAAGCATTACATCAGGATTGTGCCAGGCGACAGTGTGAAAGTCGCTCTCTCTCCGTATGATCTGAACCGCGGTCGTATAATCTTCAGAGAAAGATAGACCGATTGGACTATGACGCAAAAAGCCGTTCAGCCTGTGATTCAAGGACTGGAACGGCTTTTTTTGTGTTTATCAAGATATTACGATTTGTGCGCGCCCGCGCTCCGCGATGTTTTAGTTTTCGCTTGCATTGAGAAGATAACGGATTGAACGGATTGCTCCGCCGAGACCGCTTATTATCGCTGAAATGCTCAGCACAGGACCAACTGGGAAAAACACCATAGACGGTCCTACAAGAATAACTCCGGCTGCAAAAGTTACAGCGTTTCGTATCAGCATTGAGAACGCTTCTTTTCGTGTCACGCTGCCTGTATCGCGGCGGCGGAAGAACGAGTTGTCAGAACGGAAGCTGTCGTCACCCTGCTGGAACGGATTGCCCGATGAACTCCACCTATATGTATACTTTGTGTCGTTTGAAGAAGCTGTTGTCTGCTGCGTGAACCAATCCCAGAACGGGTCGTTCGTGTAAGTGCCTGTACCTGCCGACTGTCCGCGTGAACTGGAGCTTGCGTACGCATCCGCAGAACCATAGCGGTCATACTGCGCCCTTTTCTGCTCGTCTCCAAGCACAGAGTACGCGGCGTTAATCTCCTTGAATTTATCTTCCGCGACCTTGTTTCCCGGATTCTGGTCTGGATGATACTTCAAGGCAAGCTTTCTATACGCCTTTTTTATTTCGTCAGCACTCGCCGTCCTTGGAACACCAAGAACGTGATACAAATCGGTATTCATTATTACTTAACTACTCCCGCTAAAACGATACACGTCAACAACCATTAAAAGATAATCAAATAAATCGATTGTTACAAGCTTTTTAACACTATTTCCTGAAAAAAATCTTAAAATAGTTAGCAAGTCTCACGGAGAGCTATGCTCGTAACGCCAGCCCTAAAACCCCACGACTCAACCCAAAACAGTCTTTTCGCGCAAAATAACCCAGGTTGCGCCTTTACCGCCATCTTTTTTGTCGGGGTGCCCGGACTCGCCCAGTCTGTAATCTCTTTCTATAAACGAGCGCACCATGCCGGAAAGCACCGGTGCATCCTCGGAGTGGTTCCCTTTTCCGTGAATTATCAGGATTTTGCGGATTCCGCGCTTATAGCACTCGCCAACGAACTGGTCAAGGCGCACCGTAGCCTCGTCCGCCGTAAGCCCGTGAAGGTCTATCTGCGCTTCGTAAGGCATGTCCAAAAGCCAGGCGCGGTCTTTTTGTTTTTCATTTTCTGCAGCTTTTTCCGCAACAGCGTCCTTATCGACGACACCGTAACGGCGAAGCCATTCTGTCATCGGGTTAATGCGGGTGTCGTTTGTGTTCCCGCCAGATTTTACGTTTTTTTTCACGCTAGCAGGACCCGCGCCATCAGTCTTCACACCGGAGTTTTTCGAGCCGGACTCGTTCGCCGCTGAATCGGGCTGAGCTTTTTTATTTCTCCACTCCTGCCCTGTGGATTTAGAAGTTTTTTTAGAAGCGTCCTTCTGCTCCTGCTCCCATGCATCAAGAATATCCCCGAAATTCATAGACAGCCTCCTTAATGCTGGTTGCCGCAATAAATGCAGTCATCAGCTTTTATCCAGCCTTCACTGCCGTTCACAAGCTTTACGCTGTACCATCCGCTCCGTACTGCCTTAATCTGCATAACCTCGCCGGCTATTACGATCGACACGGAAGAAGAATTCTGCTCCGGGATGGAATAAACAGCCGCATTTCGTGAAGCAACACCCTTTACGCCAGCAGTCACGATAATCAGCACTACAGACAAGACAAGGAAAAATGCGCACGATGCCGCAGTAATTTTCGCAAAAAGCTTTATATGCTTTATAAAACACATTACAAGGCCGGCAGCGCACAGTACAAAAAGAATAATCGCAACAATAAGGAAAGCTTTCCCAACTTTTCTTGACTCTTTTATGTCAGTGGCTATTTCATCAGGAGAAGATGCTTCTTCCTCAGCCGATTTCTTCATGGACGACAAATTGTCTTCCGAGAACGCACCGCTGCCCTCACCAAAGTCGCCTTCTTCTTCGGAACCGTCAAGAACAGAAGCGTAGTAGCCGTTCTCGCTGCCAGAAACGCTTTGCTTCTTTGCGGCAAGAACTTTTACAGTCTGAGCGTCAGAAGTCAAAAGCACCTGACCGCCGGCATACGTTTTAGCAAGCACATGAAAAGCCGGAACAGTGAGAGAGCCTGTTTCTATCGGCGTAAGATCATACAACGCAACAGTCTCAAAGTTTTCCGTAAACTCTTTTTGAACAAACGGAAGTTCAGCCGTATCCTCAGAGCGCGTTATTATCATGTTTTCATCAAGATCCGAGTATACCTCAAGAATCTCCGCGAAAAACCGCATCGAAATTGTCGCAGTGAACGGCTCGTGTGCATATATCGTCTTAGGAAGCTTAACAGAAATTTCCGGCAGAAGTGTTCTTGGATCATCGTAAACTGTTATCGACTGGAACGGAATGTTTATTGAAATCCAGTCTACGCGTGTAGCGAGCGACGGAATCTTATACGTTCCTTTTTTCGAGAACTTGAACGTAAAGACAATTCGCGTTCCTTTAACGCCATTTTCCTCGTAGCTGTCTTTTGACGAAGCCATGAGCGCAACTCCGTCCGGCGTAGACTGAACAGTCGCATCAATGCGGCTTGGCTGATACTCCGGTATTTCAAGAATGAAGTTACACGTATCGCCGACAAAACAAGAGGATTTTTCGGGCACTATCTTCAAATTACGGAGCGACACCGCCCCGAAACAGACAGAAGGAACGAGCAGAGTAATTACGGCAATAGCCGCTAGTAATCTATAACGGTGGAATTGTAATCCTGAGATTCCGTGTTTTTCCATTGCTTTTTTTCATTCTCCTTGACGATTGAGAAAACTAAATCCTGACGCGGAGAGCTGTCAGAAGCAGAATCCGCATTTACGGCGGTCTGTTCCGCAGGAGACGTGACAACCGATTTGTTTATAAGCGAAAGCTCCAAATTAATCTTAGCGTCAACATTGGAGCCGTCTATCATAAGAGCATGTTTGAACGCATCGGCAGCAGCCTCGTATTCGCCCTTGCGATGCGCGATTATTCCAGTGTTATAATAAGCCGCAAAAAGGATGTCGTCAGACGCTTCTGGTGATATCTGCTTAATACGCTCCAAAGCCGCCTCGTCCTCATTCTGCATTATGTACGTTGCAGAAAGCCCGAAAAGACCGTACTGCATAAGATAATCGTTGTCCGACTCATCTGCTTTTTCCATGACTTTAAGGAAGCCCGATGTAGCATCAACGTAGTTTTTCTGGTGCCATCTGACTGTTCCAGCAAGCACGTCTGCTGCGGAATCAAGGCGGCCCGAGCAAGATGTAAGGAAAGGAAGCGCTGTGACGCACACAAGGAAAACGGCAAGCCGCGAACGCCTTACGTTTATCTCCGATAAAGCGAAACCAAGCACGAAGAACAGCAGCGAAAGAGCGAGCAAAAGCGGGAAGCGTTTTACGCTCTGAAGCTCATAGCCCGTCTGAACGCTGTCGTAATCGGACATAAGCGATTTAAGAACCTTGCCTAAAGAACGGCTGTAGTTTGAATCAACAAACACAACGGCATTTTCTTTTTCGATGGCGGCGCACACATTGTCCGCAATTTGCTGGAGTCTTGCCGAACGAAGAGCCGTATTAACTTTCGTAACTCCGTCACCGGCGGTTATCTCAATTTCTTTTTCAGAACCGAATCCAACTATTATTATAGAAACGCCTTCTTTTGCCGCCTCCATCGCAGCCGACTCCAAAGAGCCGTCCGTCTCGTCACCGTCCGTAAAAAAAATTACCGTCGGTTTTTTGGCAGATTTTCCAGGGAAAGAAGCGGCGGCAGTTCTTATTCCGCTTCCAAGGCTTGTTCCTACAGACGACATCAGTTTTGGATCAAGGCTCCCGATAAGTGTCCGCACCGCGTTAAAGTCTTCTGTAAGCGGAACGGCTGTTACTCCGTTTCCTTTAGCAATAACAGCAGAAACAGAAACACCGTGCATGTTGTCGAGCAGGTACGACGCGAAGTTTCCGGCGGCGGCAAGCCTGCTGCCACCTGCTTCAAGCGGAACGTCATCCGCCTGCATACTGTATGAGATATCGAAAACGAAAGAAGCTGCCTTTCCGTATTTTTGAACGGGAACAAGCTTTGTTCCCCAAGAAGGGTCGCTGACCGCCGCCGTGAAGAAAATCCACGCAAGGCACCAGCATACGGTGCGGACGAAAAGACGGCGGTGAATCTTTGCTTTACGTGTCTCGTTTCCAGACGCAAGGTACCCCAAAGCCTTTTCCAAACGGCGGTAAAGCATAAGTCCTACAAGAACTGCAGGAATAAGCCCGAGAAGAAGATACCATGCTTCTGGATGCGCAAATTCGATAGAACTCATAGAATCTCCTTAAGATAAAGGCGTTTAAGGCACCATGTCAAAATAAAGCACGCCGCCGCAGAAATAAAGAAATAAAAGTGAAGTGGCTCCGATTTGTTTTCATATTTATATGACTGAACGACAGTTTCCTGCTCCGAGACGGAAACGAGCGTCTCAGAAAGCGTTCTGTACGATTCTGCGCTGTAACACATGCCTCCGGCGGCGGAAGCAAGACTACGAAGCATCGTATCGTCAAAGGCAGATTCCATATATCCGGAGATAAGCTTTCCGGTTGCCTGGTCGGTGTATTCAACAGGAACGGTTCCCTGCGTACCGACCGCCACGGTATAAAGCGTAATTCCGTTTTCCGCCGCCAGCTTCGCGGCTGTAAGCGGATGAATCGCACCGCTGTTATTCTCGCCGTCTGTAAGCAGAATTATCGATTTTTTAGGAGCGTTCGAGTCCATAAGGTGGTACACCGCCATGGCAAGCCCCGTACCGATAGCCGTTCCGTCGCCAAGCTCGCCTACAGTAAGTGCGTTCAGCCTGTTCAAGAAAAAGTCTGTGTCCACGGTCGGAGGAACTACAAGAACAGCGTCGCTTGCCATGGCGACAATGCCGAACGAAGTTCCTGTAAGACTTGTTACTATTGACGTTATCGTCTGCCGCGAAGCTTCAAGACGCGTGGAGTTTCCTATGTCGAGCGCGCCCATGGACGGGCTTACGTCAACGACGAAAACAATGTCGGAACCTCTGGAAGTGTATATTTTTTCCGGCTTCGATATTACAGGGCGCGCATACGCCGTGACGCAAAGCAAAAAGCCGATTATCATCAAAATACGCGACATAAACGAGATAATGCCGGCAGTTGAGTATTTCCAAGAGAACGAATAGCCGTTCCAGTCGGAAAGCGTGAGCGGAAACTCGATTTTCCTTAGGATTCCCATTTTACGCAGGATGAGGAAAACAGGAACAGCGGCAATTATCAAAAAGGCAAACGGATTTTCAAACCTTAGCATTGTAGTTATCCTTCTCCAAACAAACTGCGGCATTTATTACGCTGACGCACATACGAACACGCTCTTCCGCCGAAAGAACACCGTTTTCTCCATCATCGTCCGAAAACCGTATATAATCGCAGCGGATAAGAACATCGCTCAATTCCTGCACGGCTTCCCCTACTTCTACAGAAAAAAGACCGCACGTAATGCTCTCAAAAGCCGCTACAACTCCGGCTGGCGTTTCCGAGCGGAAATTGTAAGCAAAGCGACATGATATATACTCGCGTATCAAATGAGAGACGATATCGGCAAACTGCGCGTCTGTAACAGGCTTTTTGCCTTTCATAAGCTTTCTAAGCTGATATTTAAGCGAATGGTAGTTTTTAACGACAAGGCACGCCGAAACTACGGCATGAACTTTTTTTCTGAAAGAACGGAACTTTATAAGAATGATAACGAGCGTAACGATTACCGTAATTCCAATTATTGAAAGAATATAGATAACCCACGTCGTTCCGGGGATCAGCAACGGCGCTTTTGACGGGCGCAAATCCGAAGCTCCCGTATAGTTTACAATTGATTTTATCGTAACTGCAGGAACATCAAGGAAAATCCGATCTTCCTCAATAGTACCGCTGTCATCGCTTTCTGTATCAGCGGTTTCATCTGCTTTCCCATAGATAAGAATCGGCGGGATCTCGATGTCACCAAGGCTCCAGGGAATACAAAGCATCGAAAGCATGTATGAAGAGCCTGCCCTTTGCAAAGAAACGCTCTTAACCGTCATATCCGGGATATCATCCATCGTTATGTCAGATGAAAGAACGTTTTCGGGGAGAAGAGCAACGTCGCAGCTGAATGTGCAGCGTATCTCCATTTCATCGCCGACGAACACATCGCGCGGCAAAACGACAGTCTGCATCTCAGAGATGACGATATCTTCCGCGAATGTGCCCCAAACAAGCAGGCAAGAGAAAAGCAGCGTTAAAAAGATAAGCCGGAACTTTCTCACATCAATGCCCCTGCTTAAAAAACTGCGAAAGAACGACGACAGGATCGGCTTCTGTAGGCATAACAAGCGGGATTACACCACGCCGCGCGCACATACTTTGCCAGCGTTTTACACGCAGCTTGTTATCGTCGCGCCAAGCCTTGCGGAAAGTCGGCAGTGACGTAGGCAGCACGCGTTTTATGCCCGTCTCCGCGTCAAAAAACGGAATGCTTCCGGCTTCAGGAAGCTCCATGTCGCAAGTGTCGGTGCAACGGACGGCTATTACGTCGTGCTTAAGCGCAAGACGGGCAAGCTCCTTTTCGTAGCCTGTGGTGCGGAAGTCTGAAATTACAAACACGAGCGCGCGGCTCCGCAAAAGGCGGTGCGTGCCGTGAAGCGCATTTGAAAGCACCGAGCCTTTTTCCCTTGATTTAGGAAGAGAGTCGAGCTGTGAAAGGATAAGCATCTCGCAGTCACGCCCCGCCTCCGGCGCACAGGAAAACTCAACAGAACCGCCGAACATTACGGCTCCAACAGGACTGTTGTTGATCGAAGCCGCGAGCGTGAGCAATGCAGCTGTCTCTGCGGCAGCCTCCAGCCGGCTCCGGCTTCCTGCTCCCTGCTGCATCGAAAGCGACCTGTCTATTACGAAAAAAACTATAAGTTCTTTTTCTTCTTCAAAAAGCTTGACGTATGTCTTTCCCATGCGGGCTGTTACGTTCCAGTCGATAAGGCGCACGTCATCACCCTGAAGGTATTCGCGGACGCCATTGAATTCAACACCCATGCCACGGTATATGGAGCGGAAAGAACCTGTTTTCATACCGCCTGCAATTGTCCGCGCCCGCAGCCGGAGCCGGCTGGCACGGATAGCAAGGCTTTCCCTTGACTCAATAATGGATGGCATTACGGAACCGGCATCAAAGAAAGGATTTTAGCTATAAGGTCATCCGAAGTAACGCCGTCGGCGGCGGCTTCGTACGAAAGAACAAATCTATGGCGCAGAACAAGCGGTGCAACTTTCTTAACATCCTCTGGCAAAACGTACGAGCGTCCTTCAAAGAGCGCAGCAGCTTTTGCGCACTGGCAAAGAGCTATGCCGCCGCGCGGAGACACACCGAACGCAATGTATTTAAGGATGTCGTCGCGGTTTCTTCCCGCCGCCGTAGCCCTTAATCCAGAATGGCCCTTGCCTGTCTCGGGACGCGTTACGTTTACGAGCGACACAATGTACTCGATTATCTCATCTGCGCACTTTACGTTTTCAAGCTGTGCGCGGCACTCCAAAATCTTCGCTGCGTCAAGAACTTTGTTGACTGCTATTTTCTCCGGCTTTCCGCCCGCCTTAACGATGGAAATCTCGCTTTCCGGCGTCGGGTACGGAACGAGCACTTTCAGCATGAACCTGTCGAGCTCTGCCTCTGGCAAGCTGTACGTACCTTCCTGCTCAATCGGGTTCTGTGTAGCAAGAACAAGGAACGGCTCCGGCAGACTGTACGTCTTTTCGCCAATCGTAACCTGCTTTTCTGCCATCGCCTCCAAAAGAGCTGACTGAACTTTCGCGGGCGCGCGGTTTATTTCGTCAGCAAGGACAAGGTTCGCAAACACAGGGCCTTTTCTAACTGTGAACGTACCTGTGTTCTGCTGGTACAGGAGCGTTCCCGTAACATCAGCCGGAAGAAGGTCAGGAGTAAACTGAATGCGCTTAAAATCAAGACCTGAAATATCGGAAAAAGTTTTTACAGCCAACGTTTTCGCAAGACCAGGAACACCTTCCAGAAGGATATGACCTCCTGTGATAAGTCCCATCAGTATTCCGTCAACAACTTGCTGCTGACCTACAACACGTTTGGAAATTTCTGCCCGGCAAGCATCAATTATAGCCCGGCACTTTTCGAATGCATCATTAGTATCAGACACCATACCACCCCTATGAAACCATGATTTTTCGTGGACTCATTTTATAAACTGTATGAATTTGCAAAAATCAATACATTTTTTGTATGTTTATGCATTTCCTAATTGACATCAAAGCCTATCAGGTAGTATAACACTATCATGTTAAACGTATTAGCGCAAGAATTAAACGATACATTAAAAGGCACTAGCTTTGCCTCACTTTTTTCCGATATGGGCGAAAGAATGTTCTTCCCCAGAGGAATTATTTCACAGGGCGGAGAGGCTCGCATTCACGGCTGGAGGGCTAATGCCACAATAGGCACCACGGTAAACGACAAGCATCCTGTCGTCCTTCCAGAAATTCAGGCGCAATTACCGCACCTTTCACCGGAAGAAACCGTTTCTTACGCACCGACCGCCGGCATACCAGAGTTAAGACAGCTCTGGAAAGAAAAAATAATTGCTAAAAATCCGTCTTTGGAAGCAAAAAGTTTCTCACTGCCCGTTGTAGTTCCGGGTCTTACAGCAGGAATCTCTTATATATGTGATCTTTTCCTTTCAGAAGGTGACTGCCTTGTTACAGGCGATCCGTGCTGGGACAACTACTCTCTTGTAGTAGAAACCCGCAGGAACGCAAAACTTAAACAGTTCCCGATGTTCGTCGGTAACGCTTTCGAAGGCGGTTTCAATCTTGACGCGTTCAAACAGTGCGTTCAGGAAGAAGCGGACGCGAAAGGAAAGGTGCGGATACTCCTTAACTTTCCGCAGAATCCGTCGGGCTACACGCCTACAGAAGCCGAGATGAAAGAAATATGCGCAATACTCAAGAGCTTCGCGGAAAAAGGAACAAAGCTCCTTGTCTGCTGTGACGACGCATATTTCGGGCTGAATTACGAGCAGAACGCGGCTAAAGAGTCGCTGTTTGCCGCCGTAGCAGACCTTCACGAAAATATCGCCGCCATAAAGATTGACGGTCCTACAAAAGAAGATTACGTCTGGGGCTTCCGCTGCGGCTTCCTTACTTTTGCCGGAAAAGGCATAACAGAACCACAGTATGAAGCACTCCAGAAAAAGCTTATGGGCATTATCCGCTCTTCTGTTTCTTGCAGCAACACGCCCGCTCAGTCAATACTGCTCAAAGCTTTTACAAGCCCGAACCTCGGTGCGGACAAAAAGCGTTTCAGAAGCATACTCGAAGGCCGCTACCGCCGCGTAAGAAACATACTCAACAAGTATACGGAAGACACGGTTCTTGTACCTATGCCGTTCAACTCCGGATACTTTATGAGCTTCACATGCTACGGCGTGAACGCGGAGGAGCTTAGACAAAAGCTTCTTAAGGAGCAGGGAATCGGAACAATCGCCATAGATAGTTCTCATTTGCGCATAGCGTTCTCCAGTCTGGACAAGCGCGATATTGACGTAGTATATGAAGCTGTTTACACTGTAGCGCATGAACTTGCGGAAAAAGCTTAACGTCCTTGCTTTATTGCTCGTGGCGATATTAACAATATTCTCCTGCTCCAAGTCAGACGGAACTGTTCTTCTGTGGACCGACCGTCCAGAATTCGCCGAATACGCCGAGCTGTTCAACTCCACAAGCTCAGACCTTAAAGTAGTCATTCGCTACAGGGAAAACATAGCACAGTCATTACCGCCGACACACGATGAACAAAAACCGGACATAATCGTCGGCGAAGGCTTTACGGAAGCACAGGTCGAAAAATACTTCCTGCCGCTCGACTATCTTTTTTCTGACCTTCACATAAACCGTCAGCAGTTTTATCCGCAGCTGCTCGATTCCGGCTTTTTGTCAGGAAAGCAGTATCTTCTGCCAATCAGCTTTAATCTTCCGCTCGTTATCTTTTCAGAGACGAACGACAATCTTATCCCAGATCCATACGTAATAAACACCGACCAGATACGCGATATAAGCGCGGAGTTTAACAAACAGAACAAATCGGGCGCATACACTTCCATGGGTTTCGCACCCGGCTGGGATTCTGAGTTTCTGTACGTCGTGGCAAAACTGTACAAGACGAATTTCACGATGGAAGCCGACAACTTTAAGTGGGATGATGAGAACCTAAAAAAATCGATACAATACCTTAAAAGCTGGACGGAAGAAAAAAATACGTCTACAACGGCTGAACAGGATTACAAATACAAGTACCTGTACACGACGGAAACGAAGTGGATTACAGAAGGTCACTGCACTTTCGCATACAATACGAGCGCATCTCTTTTCAAAATGGATGATGACAGCCTTTCCGGGCTTGATTTCCGCTGGCTTACAGCCGACGGCATAATCCCGATAGAGGATACAATACTCTACATAGGAATGTACAAAGACTCGAAAAAACTTAAAGACGCGCAGCAGTTCATAATTTGGTTCATGCAGGAACAGAACCAAAAAGCAATGCTCGAATGGTCACGCAAAATGAATCTGACGATAAAGGATTTTGGAATTGCCGGCGGTTTTTCTTCGGTCCGAAACGTCAACGAGCTTTATTTCCCGATATATTATCCGCTTCTTCTTGGCAACTTGCCCCCAAAAGACAGTCTCTACGCGAACAGCCACATTCTGCCGGAGCGTTGGAGCAGCCTGAAAGAAAAAGTAATAATCCCGTATCTAACTGATATTGTGAACACGACTAAAACGAGCGGGCAGTCATCATCGCTCGAAACGCTGTACGCAATTTGGAAACGTCAGTATTATTAAATTTATTTGTAAACTTATTAAAACTTTCTCCGACATTTAAAGTAGACGGTTGCCCACTACAGCATCCGTAAAATTAAAAAGTCCGGAGGATACTATGATTTCTGGAATCAGCTCAATGAACGCATATTCCTACAGCAATGTGCTGCCAAGCAACGGCGCATCTGGAAAAATTTACGTACCCGTACAGCCTGGACTTGTAAAATATTCACAGTTCAAGCATATTTCTGGAATTCCTGCAAGCAAAGGCCAGCATGGGGTGAATATAAGCAAGGTTCAAATACTGAATCACCTTATAGATCAACTTGTATCAATGAAAAAGATGCCTCAGAGCGAACTTGCCGAAAACATCACACTTTCAGATTCGCAAGTTGATACGCTTATCAAAGATTATCAGGCAAAAATACAGACAACTGTAGAAACAGCAAAATTGAATCCATATGCACTTGGCGGCGGGTCAGCTCCTCAGCCCGGCGTTCTGTTCAGCATATCGTATTAAGCCAAAGATACTGACAAGAGGCGGCAATGTTCTTTACTGAGCATTGCCGTTTTCTTTATGCTCATCCTCATACTGGCGTGAGGCTTTTTCTTCTTTTTCAGCTTCTTTTTTGTCTTTTATATCCGCAATTCCAATAAAAACTGCAAGTATGCCGATAAGGGCAGAAAGTACAGGCGCACATCCTTTAAGGAACATGATAATTTCCGGGCCCCAGTTAAGGAAGCAAGGAAGCGCAGCCGCAACCGTAAAAGCTATAAGAATAATTCCGATTATAATCGCTACCATTTTTTCCTCCGTTTGTTTTTCACAACGCGTTAAGTATACCTCAAAGGGGCTGTCACGACAACACACACGTACACGATGCGACAGAAATGTGGAAAAAGCACTTCGACATACACCCAGGGCATTGCTCTCGCTGGCTCCCTGTGTGCGAAAGTAGGTTCCTCACTACGTTCGTCAATACTTTCCACACAGGGAACCCGCCAGCTACGCAATGCCCTGAATAACAGTTGTCGAAAGCTAATTACTAAATACATTTCTGTCGCTTCATGATATAATACAAGAATGAATTACAGACATTTCCCATTAATAGACGATTGCAAGATTTCCGCATTAGGATTCGGCTGCATGAGGCTTCCGCTCGTGCAGGGCACAGAAGACATCGACAAAGAAAAGACACGCGAACTGATTAAAGCCGCGTACAACGAAGGCATAAACTACTACGACACCGCATGGCCGTACCATCACGGCAAGAGCGAAGAAGTTCTTGGAAGCATCCTTGCCGAAGAGAACCTTCGCGACAAAGTGTACATCGCTGACAAGTGCCCTGTTTGGGAGATAAAAGAAGAAGCCGATTTTGACCGCATCCTTGACGAGCAGCTTCGCCGGCTCAAAACCGACCACATCGACTTTTACCTACTCCACGCAATGCACGCGTCATCTTGGGAAAATATGAAAAAACTTCATGCGACAAGCTTTATGGAACGCGCCAAGAAGCTCGGCAAAATAAAGCACATCGGCTTTTCGTTCCACGACTCGCTCGAAGTCTTCAAAAAGATGATAGATGAATATGCTGGCTGGGAGTTCTGCCAGATTCAGTACAACTACCTTGACGACGACGGCGAGAAGCAGACCTCCAACCCAGGAAAGCAGGCGCTCGCCTACGCTGCCAAGCATGAAATTGGCGTAATAGCGATGGAACCTCTTCGCGGAGGTCTGCTCGCGAACCCGCCGAAAGGCGTTCGCGACATTTTTGCGGCAGCGGAAACACCGCGTCTTCCAGCGGAATGGGGACTGCGCTTCGTGTGGGAAAGCCAGGAAATAGTAACAGCACTTTCAGGCATGAACGACATGACGCAAGTTCTTGTAAACTGCGCCACCGCTTCCGCATCATTCCCGAACTCGCTGCCGCAAAAACAGCTCGCCGTCGTCAAACAGGCGAAAGACTGGTTCGAAAGCCGCATAAAAGTTCCATGCACGCACTGCAACTACTGCATGCCGTGTCCGCAAGGCGTCAGCATACCGGACATTTTCAGCGCATATAATGACGCATCCCTTAGAGGCGCGTTCGAAGCCGACTCTCCTAAATCGGTTTCTGCGGACTATATAAAGCTCAAGAAAGACGGCAAGGGTGCGGACAAGTGCGTCGGCTGTGGGCTCTGTGCGACTAAATGCCCGCAGCATATACAAATACCGGACATGCTAAAAGAAGCGGGAGAAAAACTGTCGTAATTTTACATTTTTTTCGGGATTACTCCAAAAAACATATTGACAACAGAGGGCATTTTATTTCATTGTTCATGTTGCAACAAAAAAACCATGTTGCTTAAGAGTTTTCTTATTTCAGGAGGAACATAAGAAACATTGAAAGGAAGTACAGTTACAATCAGCAGCGTATCAAAGTCATTCGGCACTTTCCATGCGCTTGATAACGTTGATTTTACAATCAACAAGGGAGAATTCTTCTCTCTCCTCGGTCCTTCCGGCTGTGGAAAAACAACACTTCTCCGCATCATCGCAGGATTTGAATTTCCGGATACAGGTGCCGTTCTTTTTGACGACAAGGATATAATTCCTCTTCCGCCTGATAAACGACCTTCCAACACAGTATTTCAGAGTTACGCACTTTTCCCGCATCTTTCAGTCTACGAAAACGTTGCGTTCCCCTTACGCCTGAAAAAACTCGACAAACAGGAAATTGACGCTAAAGTTAAAGAATATCTTCACCTTGTTCAGCTCGATGCCCACATGGACAAAAAGCCGAACCAGCTTTCCGGCGGTCAGCGTCAGCGTGTCGCAATTGCACGCGCTCTTATAAACGAACCTTCCGTTCTTTTGCTTGACGAGCCGCTCTCTGCGCTCGACGCAAAACTCCGCACACAGCTTCTTATCGATCTTGATGCACTTCACGACAAAATCGGAATTACGTTCATCTACGTAACGCACGATCAGGCAGAGGCACTTTCTGTTTCTGACCGCATTGCCGTAATGAACCAGGGAAAAGTGCTTCAGGTCGGAACTCCTTTTGAAATTTACGAAAGCCCGGCAACAGAATTCGTCGCAAAATTCATCGGCGAGACAAATCTTTTTGCCGCGAACGTTCAGGAATGCAAGCAGTACACACCAGAGGGCAGAGATCCCGAATATATGTGCAAGCTTACGATTCCGGAGCTCAACAAGCCAATTCTTGTTACAGACTACGAAGAGACAGATCCCGGACAGAAAGTCTGCGTATCTATCCGCCCGGAAAAGATCCGCATATCAACGGAACCGCCGAACACGACACGCCAGGATATCAACGTATTCGAAGGCATTGTCGAAGAGCCTGTATATTCCGGCTTCCAGTCAAAGTTCTATGTAAAGCTCGAGAACGGCACAATCATCAAAGTTTTCAAGCAGCATACGAATTATCTTGATGACGGCCCGGAAATTGAATGGAAAGACAAGGTGTTCGTCTCTTGGAGCGCGAACGACGGCTACATCGTTGAGGACATAGACCAATGAGCGACAAGGCTGTTCCTCCTGCCCAGGAAGAAAAAGGCACGAAAAAATACCGCGCGAAAAACCTCGGCATACGCTACGCATGGCCGATGGGAATATGGTTCACAATTTTCTTTGTCGCCCCGCTCGTAATCATAACGATATACAGCTTCCTTAAAAAAGGACTTTACGGCGGTGTCGTCTGGGAATTCTCGTTAGATGCATACGCGCAGATGTTCAGCAAATCATACGGCATCGTATTTTTGCGGACACTGTGGATATCTGTCATTTCCTCACTCATAACGATAATCATCGCCTTGCCATGCGGATACGCAATAGCTCGCAGCAAGCACCAAACGCTTCTTCTTATGCTGATTATCATTCCATTCTGGACGAACTCTCTTATCCGCATTTTTGCCTGTATGTCCATTCTTGGAAACGACGGACTTATAAACACATTACTCCTTAAACTCGGCATAATCGATGATTATCTGCCTCTGCTCTATAACCAGCGGGCTGTAATCCTTCTCTCCGTTTACATGTATCTGCCTTATGCGATACTTCCTATTTTTACTGCGATTGACCGTTTCGACTTTTCGCTTTTGGAAGCCTCGCGTGACTTGGGTGCTACAAAAGCCCAGTCCATGTTTAAGATACTTCTTCCAAGCATAAAGAGCGGCGTTGTTACGGCACTTATCTTCACATTCATCCCGATTTTTGGTGCGTACACAATTCCTCTTCTTGTAGGTGGAAAAAGCTCATACATGCTCGGAAACATAATCGTAGACCAGGTCAACAAGACGCGCAACTGGCCGCTTGCCGCCGCGTTCTCTATGGTTATTACAGTCGTAAGTACAGCCGGAGTTCTTTGGATGATGAACACAACAAAGAAAGACGCTGCGTTAAAAGCAAAGGACAACAAGAAATAGAGCAATGACAACAACACCATCACCATATCGCGGACTTCTTAACAGGCTGCACAAAAAAACACCGGTTTCTGAACCGGCAAAACATGCAAAACGCGCGTTCCAAAAGAAACGCTTTTCTCTTTCTGCGACAGTGCTCGGGTTCACAGTTCTGTTTCTGTTCCTGCCGCTTTTCTACATTATTTTCTTCTCGTTCAACGAAAGCAAAGGAAGTGAATTCACAAACTTCTCGCTCGTCTGGTACAAAAAGCTTTTCTGCGACTCAGACAACCTTTGGGAAGCAGTTTTCAACAGCGTAGTAATCGCACTGCTTTCTTCGTCAGTAGCCACAATACTCGGTACGCTGGCAGCAATCGGAATAAACTGGTACAAGTTCAAAGGAAGAATGTACATTCAGACAATAAGCTTCTTGCCTATGGTTCTACCAGAGGTAATCGTCGGTGTCTCTACGCTGATTTTCTTCTCGGGCATAAATATGCCGCTCGGTTTATTCACCATATTCGCGGCGCATACAACGTTCTGTCTTCCTTTCGTTTTCCTTATGGTTTCTGCCCGTATAGAAGAGTTCGACTTTTCTATAATAGAAGCGGCTCACGACCTTGGCGCTACAGACAGGCAGACAATGCTTAAAGTCATCATTCCGGCTATTCTGCCCGGCGTTCTTTCTGGCTTTATGATGTCGGTAACGATGTCTCTTGAAGACTTCGTAATAACGTTCTTTGTCTCCGGTCCAGGCTCAACGACTCTGCCGCTCTACGTTTACTCGATGATCCGCTTCGGCGTGTCACCAGTTATAAACGCGCTCTCATTCGTGGTGATTCTCGCCACTGTTCTTATAACGTTCTTATTACGTAAATTCCTAAAAGTTATTGCCGCAAGCAATTAACGCATTTCATGGAGGTTTCTTATGAAAAGAAGACTTTTTTCAACACTCATGACATTGGCTTTTGTTCTGACAGCTCTTATTGTATTCACAGGCTGCAGCAAATCGAATAAAAAGCAACTGTATCTCTTTAACTGGACTTACTATACACCGGATGATGTAATCAAACAATTCGAGAAAGAATTTGACGTAGAAGTTCACATTGATAACTTCGCTTCTAACGAAGAGATGTTCGCAAAACTTAAGGCTGGCGCATCGGGCTACGATATCGTGTTCCCATCACAGGACTACGCTTCTATTATGATTTCAGAGGGTATGCTTAAGGAACTTGACCACTCGAAGATTCCTAACCTTAAATACATAACGCCGCTCACACTTAAAAACGCAACTTACGATCCTGAAATGAAATATGCCGTTCCATACTACATGGGAATTGCTGGAATCGCAGTTAATAAGACGAAAGTTACAGAGTACGGAAAGAGCTGGAACATCTTTGGCCGCAAAGACCTTAAGAACCGCATGTGCATGATGGACGATATCCGTGAAGTAATTGGCGACGCTCTCGCTTATCTTGGATACTCAGTAAACACAACAAATGATGCAGAGCTTGAGGCAGCCAAAAACCTCGTTATCAACGAATGGAAGCCGAATCTTGCAGGATTCGATGCAGAAGCATTCGGAAAAGCTTTCGCAAACGGAGATTTCTGGGTTGTTCAGGGATATGAGGAAGTTGTTTTCAGCGAAATACCGAAAGACAAATGGGATATGGTCGATTTCTTCATTCCAGATGAAGGTGGTCCGATGTACCTTGACTCTATGTGTGTTCTTAAGGACAGCAAGAATTACGAGACAGCGCTTGAATTCATCAACTTCATCCACAAACCGGAAATTTACGCCCAGTTCTTGGATTGCTTCAACTTCCCGAATAGCGTAAACTCCGAGGCAACAAAATACATGACGGAAAAACCTGCTTACGAGGCTTCCGATATGGAGCGCGGCGAGCTTAAGTATGATCTTGGCGAAGACCTTGCGAAATACAACGCAATCTGGCAGGACATCCGCTTCTTAGTTGATTAATAACCTATAAGGTATAGACAAAACTCATAAATGTAACTTTTAGTGCCGAAAATGGTTAAGGGAGGCAGTTCCAAATGCTTGGCGGTCATATTACCGCTCAAACGTTGGACTGCCTTTTTTTTCGCGGGAGATACACAAATGAAACTGAAGCACATTTTTTTCGTCATACTGCTTGCGCAGGTTTTCTTTTTTCCAGCTTTTTCCGAACAGTTCCGTTTTAAGTACACGAAAGGAGAGGAGTACCGAATCCTCTCCACAGTGCACGAATCTGTTTATTACAACGGCATTTTTGACCATTTTTCCGAGATAGTGAACCGCATTTCTGTTTCTGTTACCGACGAAAAAAACGGGACAGGAACGCATGAAGCCGTTTTTATGACGACAGAAAACGCGACAGAGCAAAAGCCCGACGAGGCCCAGCTTACGTCTGCCCGAACAATAACAGGCACTTTCCAGTGGGGCGAAGAATACCTTAGCGTTTTTGACCGCGACGAATACGGCGTTTACACAATAGACGACACATATTTTATGCCGATTGTTCGCAACGTACCGGTTTTCCCGGACTACGACCTTGAGCCGGGCGACACATGGGAATACGACGGCGAAGAAGTTCACGACATGCGCATGAATTACGGCATTCAAGAACCTTTCCACATTCCTTTTACAACTGAATATACATACGAAGGCACAACCGAAAAAGACGGGAAAACCCTTCACGTAATAACGGCTGACTACTCGCTTTTTTACGACGTTCCAGTGAAGCCCGATGCGAAAGGCACCGCGCCGATAAGGGCGATGGGCTACTCGTACCAGACGATTTACTGGGACAGCGAAGCCGGTGCGATTCATTCGTACGAGGAAGAGTTCCGCATCGTAATAGACACGAAAAACGGTGATCGCATTGAGAATGTGGGTACAGCCGGCGCGGAATACGCGGAGAAGCCTCACTTTTCAAAAGAGGCCGCGCTCGAGGACATCCAGAAGCAACTGGAAGGACTTGAAAACACAGAAGTTACGATTGACGACAAGGGCATTACGCTCCGCCTTGAAAACATAAGGTTCCGCGCGGATTCAGCCGTGCTGCTCGACAGCGAAAAACAAAAGCTTGAAAAGATCGCGGACATACTAAAAGCTTATACCGCGAACGACCTGCTCATAAGCGGCTATACCGCCCGCGCCGGCACGGAAGAGTCGTGCATCGCGCTTTCAAAAGAACGTGCGGCTGCCGTCGCTGACTTTCTTGTGAACCTCGGTGTAAAAGACGCTCATCACATTTTTACGCAGGGCTTCGGCTCATCGTTCCCGATTGCGGACAACTCCACAGCAGAGGGAATGGCACGAAACCGCCGCGTAGAAATCACCATAATGCATTAGCGCATTGCACAGGAAACGACACCGTGATAAACTCTCTCCATGCGTCCATTCAAGGTAGTTTCCCCATTCGAGCCGTCCGGCGACCAGCCAGAGGCAATTGAAAAGCTAGCGGCGGGTTTTCTTGCCGGCGACAAATATCAGACTCTTAAAGGCGTAACAGGCTCCGGTAAAACTTTCACGATGGCTAAAATCATCGAGAAAGTGCAGCGTCCGACGCTCGTGCTGAGCCACAACAAAACGCTCGCCGCTCAGCTTTACAGAGAGTTCAAATCGTTTTTCCCGGACAACGCCGTAGAATACTTCGTCTCTTATTACGACTACTACCAGCCAGAAGCATACGTTCCCGCACGCGACCTGTACATTGAAAAAGACGCTTCTATAAACGACGAGATAGACCGCATGAGGCTTGCCGCGACATACAGTCTTATGGAAAGGCGCGATGTCGTTGTTGTGGCGACCGTTTCGTGCATCTACGGTCTTGGTATGCCGGAAGTTTACAAAGGAATGCGCGTCCACGTCGAAAAAGGAAAGCCGCTCGACTTTCAGAAGTTCGCACGGCAGCTTATCTCCATTCAGTACGACAGGAACGACATGGTTCTTGAGCGCGGACGCTTCCGTATACGCGGCGACATCATGGAGATTTTCCCGGCATACATGGAAACGGATGAAGCCTACCGCATCGAGCTTGACTGGGACGAAGTCTCAAGAATTTGCCGCTTCAACACTATTACAGGCGAAATCAGCGAAGAACTTGATGAAACAGTGATTTACCCGGCGAAGCACTTTGTTCTGCCGGAAAGCATGATAAAAGCAGCCACTGACCGCATTAAGGCGGAAATGGAAGAATGTGTAGAAAACTTCCGTCAGACAGGAAAGATTCTTGAGGCAGAGCGTCTTAAAACGCGCACGACCTACGACATAGAGATGCTTCAGGAGATGGGCTACTGCTCCGGCATCGAAAACTATTCGGGTCCCATTTCCGGCCGCCAGCACGGCGAGCCGCCCGCAACGCTGCTCCACTATTTCCCGGACGATTTTCTTTGCCTTATAGACGAGTCGCACGTAACGCTGCCACAAGTCGGCGCGATGTACGAAGGCGACCGGAGCCGGAAGCAAAACCTTATAAACTTCGGGTTCCGCTTACCGTCCGCGCTCGACAACCGCCCGCTGAAACTCGCGGAGTTCGAGTCGATGCTGAACCAGGTCATCTACGTTTCGGCGACCCCGCGCGAGGAAGAAAAGAAGCGCAGCACGCGGATTGTCGAGCAGCTTATCCGCCCGACAGGGCTTCTTGACCCGCTTGTAGAAGTTCATCCGAGCGAGGGGCAGATGGAGCACATCTATTCGGAGATAAAAGACCGCGTTCAGAAAAAAGAGCGGTGTCTGCTTCTTACGCTCACAAAAAAGATGGCGGAAGACCTTACGAACTACCTTACGGAGCAGAACCTTAAAGTGCGCTATATCCATTCCGAGGTGGACACGATAGAGCGCGTCGAGATTCTTAAAGGGCTGCGTGCCGGAGATTTCGACATTCTTGTTGGTATTAACCTGCTCCGCGAGGGAATTGACTTGCCGGAAGTCTCTTTCATAGCGATTCTTGACGCAGATAAAATCGGATTCTTGCGATCCGCGACGAGCCTTATCCAGATAATCGGGCGCGCAGCCCGAAACGTCAACGGAAAGGTCGTTATGTACGCTGATCAGGTAAGCCCCGCAATGAAAGAGGCGATTGACGAAACGAACCACAGGCGCGAGATTCAAGAGGCTTACAACAAGGCGCACGGCATCACGCCAAAGACGATTTCAAAGGCGGTTGACGACATTCTTACAAGGCAGACGGAAGAAAAGCAGATGGACGCGCAGACAGAGACAGCCGTTCTTATTAAGAGCCACAATCTGTTTAATCCGGCAGACAGGAAAAAGCTTTACAAGGCTTTGGAAAAGCAGATGCTCGACCACGCCGAGAAGCTTGAGTTCGAGGAAGCCGCGGCTGTCCGCGACACAATAGAAGAGCTTAAAAGACAATACGGAGCCTGAAAATGATTGTTACGCTTACAGGAACAGGTACGAGCCACGGCATTCCGGTTATCGGGTGCGAATGCCCTGTCTGCCGGTCAAACGACCCGCACGACACGCGGCTTCGTTGCAGCGCGTACGTACAGGCGGGCGACACTGCTCTTGTTATAGACACTGGACCTGAGTTCCGTATGCAAGCGCTTAAATACAACATAAAACACTTGGATGCCGTGCTTTTGACGCACTCGCACGCCGACCACCTGAACGGACTAGATGACATCAGGATTTTCAGCCACACTGCGTCCGCGGGCAAAGACAACAGGACAGAAAACGTTCTGCCGCTTTATGCGAACGGAGCAACACTACGCGACATAAAAACACGGTTTTCATACATATTCGCGCAAACGCAACAGGGCGGCGGGAAACCGCTTTTGAACCTGTTTGACGCGGACGAATACTCGAAAGAAAACCCGGTCATCGTGCGGAACCGGCGCGAAGCCGCGCAAAACGCGAACAGCGCACAAACCGCGCCGCAAACAGAAGCCGACAACCCGCAAACTGAAGCCGCACAAAACTCGGAACTTCTCTGTTTCCCGCTTCCCATGAAACATGGCTCACTCGACGTAATCGGCTGGAACATCCGCGAGCGCGCACAAGACGCGAACCGCCCTCAAATCGCGCAAAAATCCTTCTCTTACATGACCGACTGCAGCGCCATTCCCGACGAAAGCATAAAACTCATTCAGGGCACGGAGCATCTTGTCATCGACGGACTCCGCGAAACCCCGCACCCAACGCATTTTTCGTTTCTGCAGGCTCTTGAGTGCGCCGCGCGAATCCGCCCGAAAAACGTCTGGCTCACGCATATCACCCACAACAGTTCGCATGAGCAGATAAATGCGTGGCTTGCCGAACATAAAAAACAGTTTCCAGAACTTGCGGATATTCCGGTACATGCCGCATACGACGGGCTAAAGCTTACAATTTAAATGCCGATAATGTTGCTATGGGAATAGATACGTCGTTTAACAGCACTTTATTCTCCGCCGTGGAAGCAAAACTCGCGTGGTATGAAACCACTGGTTTTCCGCAGCTGCACGATGAATACAGATCGTTTCGTACGGTCCTTTGCAATTTAATAAGTCTTCTCGAGAAAAAAGGTCTTATCCAGCCGGATCCATATAAGAGTGATAAAAAAATCTCTAAGATAGAAATTCCACCGGACGGACCGTTCCTGGACAACGAACGCTCAATGGTCATGGGCGCAAGGCTTTCTGAATTCGAAAGCATGATCGATTTTATCTGCAACATCCACAAATTCACCATATCGAATACGACGATGAACCAAATAAAGGTTTTCCTCGGAATAAACAGCTACATCAACTGGTCATCAGTCGTCCCAACATCACAGAAACCGAACACAAAAGCTCTTGCAGAAATTGCAAACTCCATAAAAATGGGAAGCGACAAGCTTGCCACGAACATGATCACAGACTGCATCCAACAAAGCTCAAAGATAATAAACAAAATAAACGGCATACTGAAAGACATAACCGATTTTCAAAAAGAGCTTTACAAAGTCGAAATAAGAAAATCTATCTTCATGTCATCTCAGTTCCCGGTAGACAAAATATCAACAGCTTCAGACTGCGCAGTCCAGGTCAGAAGACTTTTCCCGGTTCTTATGGGCAAAACTCCATACTACCCGGAACTTGTCGATGAAGTTTCAGAAGAGGAATTCGGCAGCGGCAAAGAAAGATTGCAGCAGTCGCTTCTTATGAAACTCGCAGTTGAAGACAACAAAAAAGAAAAAAAGAAATCCGTAATCAATACAAAAGAAATGCTTTTCGAAGCGATTAAAACTCTCGGCGCACTGCCGCCTCAGATGGAAATCGTTCTGTCAAAAATCGAAGAGAACCACGAAATCATCCTTGATGAAAAACGCACTTTCTGGCAAAAGATAAAAGAACTTTTCCGCAAAGCGTTCGGAATCCAGGAAAAACCGTTCACTTACGAGCTTACAATAACAGAGCCACTAACGCAGACAAAGCGCAAAGAAGAAATAGACTACAACCAGTTCCACACAGACCTTGTGCGCCGCACACGCGTGTACAAAGCCTTTGCCGCCCGCAAAGCCCCAGGCTTTTTGAAACTTGAGAATCAGGAAGAATCTGTCATATACGAGTATCTTGCCAAACAGCTCTCAGAATGTCATCATATACTTGTTCAGCTTACGGCGTTCAACGAATACTTCAAGACATCATGCTTGCCGGAGAACCGCCTTAAGATGAAGACAATACAGATGGAGCTTACGGCAATCAAGAACACGCTTGTAAGGACTAACCAACGGAAGGCAGAATATACTTCTGTCATCGAAGAAGAAGAGCAGCTTAAGAAACTCGGTATATCAAATGTTTAAATCCATAAGAAAAACGCTGGCATCAGTATGCCTGTTGCTGGTATTATCATCTCTTTTTGCACAGATTGCAGAAAATCAAAAAGAGCTTACTGTCATTATGTCGGAGTCTGATATCAACCTTGACCCGCACACATCGTCATACGCAAACGAGGCGCAAATCCTTTCCGCTCTGTACGAAGGACTTTTCACCTACAACCCGATATCGCTCAAGCCGGAAAAAGGCCTTGTAGACTCTTACAAAATCTCACGCGACAAAAAGACGTGGACTTTCACATTGCGCGAAAACATATTTTTCAGCGACGGAACGCCCATAACAGCCGAATCAATAAGAAAAAGCTGGCTCACGCTCCTTGCGCCGGAAACAGACGCGCCTTATGCCTCGCTTCTTGACTGCATAAAAGGTGCCGCAGAATACCGCAGAGGAACAGGTTCCGCTGACGACGTAAAAATCTCGGCTACGGAAAACAAGCTCACAGTCCGCCTGAACACGCCCACAAGCTACTTGGACAAAATCCTGTGCCATCATGCGTTCAGCGCAGTGCCAGAAAAACGCGGCGTTTATTCCGGCGCATACATACTCGATTCCGCCTCTGAAAAAGAGCTCCACATGACAAAAAACCCGTATTTCTACGGTGCCGGCCATGTCGAAATTCCGTCCATAAAAATAATGCTTTCCGACGATTCCGATGAGAACACGTTCCTCTTTAACACCGGAAAAGTGAGCTGGGTCGCGGACGGCTTCAATTCCAATAACATATACAACAAGGATGCCATTTACGACTCCGTTCTTTTCGGCACCGAATACTTGTTTTTCGTCGTGAATGACGGGCCGCTCACAAGCCCGCTCGTAAGAAATGCCCTGCTTTCCGCCGTGCCGTGGGACGAAATCCGCCAGATTTTCAACATTCCGGCTGACACGCTCGTCTTCCCGATAACGGACTACCCTTCCATTCCCGGCATCGGCGACACAGACATAGAGCTTTCAAAAGAGCTGCTCGAAGAAGCAGGCTACCCGGACGGTGGCTTCTCTCTTACTTTTGAAATACCAAACAGCGACTTCCTTTCATACCTTGCCGATGAACTGAAAAAAGCTTGGGAACCGCTTAACATAAGCCTTGAAGTTAAAAAATCAGACTCCAACTATTACTTCACCCCGGAAACCGCCTCGGGAGATATCTTCCTTTATTCCTGGATAGGCGACTTTTCAGACCCGGTAACGTTCCTGGAGCTGTTCAAAGGCGACTCTAACCTTAACGTGACGAACTGGAAAAACGAAAGCTTTGACAAGCTTATAGAAGAAGCGAATTCACTGACGAATCAGTCGAAACGATATGAAAAACTTGCGGAGGCGGAACAGCTTCTGCTCGATGACGGCATTATCCTGCCGCTGTGCTACCTTATAACGACTAACTGCATTAATCTTGACGAGATTGGCGGCTGGTTCCCGAACGCACTAGACATGCATCCGTTCAAGTATATGTACTTTCGAGAACAGGAACCAACACTTTCCAACTGGGATTTATAATTTTTTTCGATTGAATATATGAACGATATGGGCGCGCCGGCGGTTGCCGGCCGGGCTTTTATTCAGTGAGCCACGCTTTATGAGCAGCAACAGAACCGGTGTACTTGTAAAAACTTACACCGCTTTCACCATTGCTCAAAACAAGCGCATTTGTTACCGTTGTTGCCGTGTCGCTGCCTGTAAGAATACTGTCGTACGTCGCATTTTCACTTGTTTCCGTAAGAACGATAGATGCAGAAGTTGACTTTAAGATTACGCCTTCACCAGCTTTTATTATTTTGCTTTCGACTTTCGTAAGCGTCAGCTTGCCGTTCGCGTTGGCTGTAGCATAGTATACTTCAGTGTTGGAACCCGCAAGATACTTTTTCGTGCTGTCATAAAAAGTCGCATAATATGTTCCTGTATTGTTCGGGTCGACATTAGCAGTCACCGTAACGAAAGGAACCAGGACAGCTTCACCAGAACTGTTCAAAACTACAGTATACGCAGGGTCGTCGCTTAAAAAGTTGGATACGGTTCCTTTGGCATCAGTTTGATTACCGTTAAGAAACCACGTAATAACTCCTGTATGATAATGCGAAAATTCAGCGCTAACACCGATTCTTGCATCTGCAGTCAAAGGATCATCAAAAGAAATGTATTCATCATAACTGTTATGACACAAAAATACATTACTAGCTTCACCTGATTTAACATTACCTATTATTTGTGGAGAATCAGAAACTGTTAAATACGTGCCATAAGCATAAACACCTCCACCTTGTACAGTTGCGGTGTTTTTAATAATTTTTGAATTACCTTTTATTACAATGTCTCCCATTTCAAGATATATACCACCACCGTAACCTGCTATGTTACCGGCAATTGTTCCGCTATTCATTGTAAACCCATTTGCATTATATTCAGTACTTACACCACCACCATCATCTGCATTTCCCCCGGTGATATAACCGCCCGTCACTTTGACGCATGTGCTGCTTTCTGTGCCTGTATTGCTCACACTAACACCACGACCTTGAGCATTAAGCGTTATGTAACGGTCTGTTTTTGTCTCAGCACTGTCATTCAATATAAGTTTTTTACTAGGGCGTATATCGATAACTGAACCATTCGTTCCTGTAAACATAATACCGTAGTTGTTCAAATCAAGAGTGTATTGTTCTGTAGTATAATCATCCTCCCCACCAATATAAATCGTTGAACTAACAGTAACATCAGCCAAAAGTGTCAGCGTCGTACCGTTTGTCCACTCATCAAGAGCTCCTGCAAAAGAGGAGTATCCCGTGTCATCTACTTTTGCAACGTAAGGCATAATAGAAAATGCCGCTGCCGTTGTCAAAACAAGAAAAGCAAAGCATGCAATCAGTTTTTTAATCGTTTTCATTACTATTTCTCTCCTTTTTACCATGCGCCATTCCCGCTTGCAGGGCTTTTATCCGCTTGTACGTTAATGTAGAACACTCCGCCTTCGGTATAAATACCGCTACTGACAGTTACAGCCGGGGAAGCTGGGCTGCTTGGAGTATTCGGCGTATCCGACGTATTCGGTGTTTCCGACGTATTCGGTGTTTCCGACGTATTCGGTGTTTCCGACGTATTCGGTGTTTCCGACGTATTCGGCGTTTCCGACGTATTCGGTGTTTCCGGTTCCGGCGTACTCGCGTTCGGACATCCCACGAAACAGAACAACATTACTGCTATCAACAAAGCTGACGCAGTTTTCGCAATTTTTTTCATTCTATCCTCCAAATGAATTTGTTTGCTTGCATAAAAAAAGCCCGCGAATTATGCCGAAAAATCGGTAAAATTCGCGGGCGATTAATCTGTAAAATAATAAAAAAAATTATAAAAAAGCTCTTCGTGCGAGCCAAACGTATTAAGAGATTATCGCGTTGCGTGTCCAGTGTTTTCAAGGAAAAACACATTTTATAATGATACTTTTTCATCCAAAATATTATTATAACACGCACAAAAAAAATATCAGGCTTATTTCAAAAAAAGTTTACTTTTTGAAACGGTGAAGCTTGCTGCCAGCCCTCCGTAATATTTATCACATTAAGCTTTTGACCCTTATTGAAATTTATGGTATAATAACACTATATGAGTAACGAAAAACCAACTTTTAAGGTTGACCAAAAAATTGTCTATCCAAGTCAGGGTGTGGGCAAAATTGTTGAAATCAAAGAAAGAAAATTCAAAGATGAAATGATTCTTTACTATGTCATTTATCTTGAAGTTTCTGACATGACGGTGCTTGTACCTGTAAAACGCTGCGATGAGCTTGGCATTAGAGCCATCGTGTCTCCGGAAGAGGCACAGAAAGCCCTGGATATGATAGGCGAAGAATTCGAGCCTGTTACTACGGACTGGAAGCTCAGATATCAGATGAACCTTGAGCTGCTTAAAAAAGGCTCTGTTCAGGATATCGCGACAATTGTGCGCTGCCTTTACCACAGAAGCAAGATTAAAGAACTCCCAATTCTTGAGCGCAAACTTTACGATTCCGCGAAAAAGCTTCTGGAAGATGAAATTTCATTTGCACTTTCAAAGTCACCAAAAGAAGTTGAGGCTCTTATCCATGCAAAACTGGAGCCGCTTGGTTTATCGCGCGACAGCAAACTTCCACAGTCTGATGATGACGATTTTGACGACGAGAATTCAGATTTTATGGATGACGAGGACGAGGTCGGCGAAGTAGACGACATGGACAAGGATGATGACGACGAGGGAGACGAAGAATAAGTTCGCGCTTGTTCTTACAGCCGCTGGATCATCCACAAGAATAGGAACAGGCGAGAAGAAAGAATTTATGCCGCTCGAAAGCGGAACGGTTCTTTCCGCCGCCTGTTTTGTATTTTTAAATACACTTCAAAAAACACTTCCGCTCATTGTAATCACATATCCCAAAGGAAAACGCCAGCAAACAGAAGAATCACTTTTTTGTGACTCGCGGATTAAACCGCTTTTGGAAGCTTGTGCGGCACAAGTTTTGTTTGTGGAAGGCGGCGGCACACGGCAGGAGTCCGTAAGAAACGCGCTCGAAGCCGTTGCTGATGCGGCGGATTTCGTGCTGATTCACGATGCCGCTCGTCCGTGGGTCACCCCGGAAATAATCACTGATGCATGCGAAACAGCGATGAAGTACGGCTCCGCAGTTCCGGCTGTTCCCGCGACGGACACGCTCGCAGTCGCACAAGACAGAACTATCATTTCGTACATAGACCGCAGCACCGCTTTCTGCCTACAAACGCCGCAATGCTTCGCTTTCAAACAGCTGCTCGAAGCGCACCGCAAAGCCGCCGCAGAAAACCGGAGCGGCTGTACCGACGACACGACAGTTTGGGCTGCCTACTGCTCGCCGGTTCATCTTTCAAAAGGCTCGCCCGCAAATAAAAAAATCACGTTCGCCACAGATTTGGCTGACCTTTCTGGAACGACTGCGGCGGCGAAAAAAGCAGATACACACGGAGGCAGCATGACAATTCGCACCGGACTTGGCTACGATCTTCACCGGCTCACAGAAGGCAGACCGCTCATGTTGGGCGGCATTGAAATTCCGTTTGAGAAAGGCGAGGACGGCCATTCTGACGGCGATGTGCTGCTTCACGCAATTACGGACGCCCTGCTAGGTGCCGCCGGTCTTGGCGACATCGGTGAACTTTTTCCGCCGTCCGACGACCGTTGGAAAGGCGCGGATTCACGCGAATTGCTGCGAACCGCTTGGAAAAAAGTGTCGGACGGCGGCTGGAGAATTGAGAACATAGACTGCGTTGTCGCTTTGGAAAAACCGAAGTTCCTACCGTACCGCGAGCAAGTGCGCAAAGGCATTGCCGCTGTTCTTGGCTGCTCGGAAGAAAGCGTCTTCGTCAAAGCCAAGACCGGCGAGAAACTCGGAAAAATCGGGCGCGGTGAAGCTGTCGAAGCATGGGTAACGTGCCTTATCTCACGATAAAAAAAACGGGGCTGAACGAACAACCCCGCTTTTCAATTAATCTCTTGTTCCTTTGTAGTCAAGAATCAGCTCAACTTCGGAAATTGAAAGCTTAAGCGTGTTCGCTATCTCTTCCGGCTTCCATCCCTTATGCGCAAGCTCAATGACGTTCTCACGCACACCAATCGGCGGAGCATGCTCCGTTCCGTTCTTCGGGCGTGACTGATTCGCCTTTGTAATGTCATGCAAAAGCTTTATCTGGTCCTGAGCTTCTTTTGAAAGCTGCTGCAATCTGTTTTCGGTGTTGGAAATAAGCATGCGCGAGTTCTGAAGGTCTTCCATGCGTGTTTCCGTCTCCGCAATGATATGATCAAGAGAAGAAAGCTTCTCAACTGCATTGTTGATTTTCGGGCCAGCATTCAGTATCTTCGCGATATTTCCCTGAATATCGTTCAGCTTGTCTGGAATCTTCTGCGTTGCATTTGTGCACGATTCAAGCCGCTTCTCCAACTCCTGCAGATTCTCAAACGACTTATCAAGGTTAAGTATCGTCTGGTCAAGAACAGGATTTTTCTTTTCTATGCGATCATACTTACCGGAAAGCTCCGCGAACGTGTCCTGGAACTTCCTGATATCGCTCTGCATAAGCTGCAAATCGTCCTGGCTGTTTTGCAAATCAGTGATTTTCTGACCCATCGAATTGGACAGCGCCATAAGGTTGCTGAAATCAGATTCCATAAGGTCTATGCGCTTCTTTTCGCTTGAGAACCGCTGAACTTTGGCGTTGATTTCTTCTTCAATCTTACGCACTTTTGCGAAATGCTGCTCCACATCGTCCGCAACCTGAAGGAAATTGTCGAACTTCGCGGAATCAGTACGCAGAATGCTTATCTGCTCTTCGAGCTTGTTCTTCATTTCCTCAGTTTTTTCTATGAGCTGCGACTGTGATGTGAACTGTTTAAGCCGCTTCTCCAAGTCATCAAGAGAAAGGTTGAGCGCGTTCGTTTCTGACTGTATCTTGTGCATCGCCTTTTCCTGAATATCATCTGTTTTGGAGCGGATATCCTGAACCATTGCCTTAAGCTCGCGAAGTTTCTTTTCGGAATCGGCATTGTTCTCGCTTATGCGGTGCTGGGTTTCAGCAATCATCGTGTTATACGCCTGCTGAAGCTGCTCCATGACTTCACCGCTCTTTTCCTCATAAGAAGAAATAGCGTTGTTCACGTCCTGCTGCAAAGCCGCCATGCGTGCGTCAGCCGCGCTCTGATCCTCGTCGCGTTTTCTGTTGAACTCAACAAGGTCTGTCTCGAACGTCTGCTGAACTTGCGCAATAAGGTCGTTCGCGTTTTTGTTAAGGCTTTCAAGCTTTTCGTTGAACAAGCCCTTTGACTCATCGAACTGATTGTTCATGCGGTCGCGCCAAGACGTAAAATCGTTGAATACGTTGTCAAGGAAGCTGTCCGTCTTTTCCTGAGCGTTGTTGACGTTCTGAGCCAAGGCTTCAAGCCTTGCGGAAAGCTCTCTTTCGTATTTTTTGAGCATATCATCGGCGGCGTTTTTCTGGGTTTCAAGCTCCTGCTGAAGAAATTCACCCGCCGCTTTTCCAGCGTTATCAAGCTCTACGCGCTGCTGCTCAAAGAACGAACGGATTGTAAGCTCTGTCGTGCTTATACGTTCCTGAATCATCTTCTCGGAGTTTTTAACAAGGTCTTCAAGACGAACTGACTGCTCATGGAACTTGCTCTGAACAGCGGCAAGGCGTTCTTTCAGAGTGTCGCTGTATTTGCCTTCAACTTCGCGGCGCTCCTGCTCGTATTCGTCAGCCATGTTTGTAAGCCTGCTGTCAAAGCCTGCTTTCCACTGAGTTATGTTCTCATCAATCATGTCACTGCGTTTTGCAAGGTCACGGAAGAAGTCATCCTCAAAAAGCTTAAGTTTTTCGGATACGTTGTCGTATGCCTTTTCCTTAAGCTCGTTAAGTGATGTTTCAAGTGTCTGCATCTTCGCAGTAACAGAATCTGCCTGTGTCGTCATTTCCTGAACGAAATTTGCCTGAGATTGCTGCTGTTTCTGCACATACTTCGCGAACTCCGCGTCGGCACGGAGCGCGGCATTGTCGATGTTCGTGCGAAGAGTCTGTTCAAGACTTTCGATTTCTGCGCCAGCTTCATCAAGACGACCAAGCCTGTATGCGGCATCTTTCTTGTATTCCTCAAGCTTTTCATCAAGCTCGGCAAAAAGCTGCTTTTCGCGGTCCGAATAAACGGTCGTAGTTTCTTTCAAAGCTTTTTCGAGGGCAGCGTTTATACCGTCGCTCCGCTCTTTGACCATAGCTTCTATCTTGTTCATTATGTCTTCGTAACGCTTGTGCTCAGCTTCTGTGCGCTCCACAAGGTTGCTTTCAGTACCGGAGACAACGGAATCAACTTTGTCTTTAAGCGCGGAGATACGGCTGTCTGTCTCTGACGCAAGATTCTGTGTTTTTTCGTTAAGCTCTGCTTCTATGTTGTTCGTTATGCCACCGATTCTTGTGGAAAGCGCGGAAAGCGTTTCCTTGCAACGCGATTCTTCGGTAGAAACCAAGTCGCTTACTGATTTTGTAAGGCGGGAATCGGTCTCTGCCATGATTGCGTTAAGGTTTTGTTCGGTGTTAAGCGCGACATTCTTAAAACGCTCCAAAGCTTCTTCAACAGCTGCCCTAAGTTCGGATTCAGTGTTCTCAACCTGTCCGTGAACTTCGTCAGCGCTGTTAGAAACAGCGGCGCGCAATTCTGATGTCGTATCTGAAAGCATATTTCTAAGGGAAGAAAGCTCCGCCTCTGAATTGCTTTTGAATACCTGCGTGTTCTGAATAAGCTCGTCAAGCTGCCTTTCTATGTCGGAGCTGCGCTCGTGGATTTCTGACATCTGCGCCGAGCAGTCCTGAACCATTCTGTCGAGTGTTTCTTTTGCCGTTCCGAGCAGCTGATTAGAGTTCTCGTCAAAGTTGAGACGGAACGATTCGATAAGCTCGCGAGATTCGGTTGTCTTTTCGTCGAGCGTTCTGCCAAGTTCGGCAGTTCTTTCGTCTATCGCATTGTCGAGCGAATGGGCTCTTTCGGAGAGCATACGAGAAACTTCGCCGGTGCGCTCTTCAAGCATTCTGGCGAGCTCGTCTGTACGGCTGTCGATAGAGTGATCAAGAGAATCGGTTTTGTCCGCAAGAAGCCGGCTGAGTTCATCGGTTTTGCTGTCGATAGCCTGCTCCATGCCGTCTGTCTTTTCAGCGAGGATTCGCGAAAGTTCATCTGTACGGCTGTCGATTGTCTGTCCGAGCTCGCCTGTTTTTTCAGCAAGCATTCTGCCAAGAGCAGCTGTTTTTTCGTCGATTGCACTGTCGATGTTGTCAACTTTGTCCGCAAGAAGGCGGCTAAGCTCGTTCGTGCGGCTGTCGATAGCCTGTTCCATGCCTCCAGTCTTTTCAGCGAGGATTCGCGAAAGTTCATCCGTACGGCTGTCGATAGTTTGACCAAGCTCACCAGTACGCTCCGCGATGCTCTGGGTAAGCTCAGCTGCTTTGCGTGAATTGTCTGCTGCAATCTGCTCATAGCGAGAATCTGCGTCCTTAAGCATTTCCTCAATTGCGGAATGCTGCTGTTGCGCACCAGTCTCCACTTCTCTTGAAAGCGAAACGGTTTCCTGCCGTATTTCATCGATTTTTTCCTGAACTTCTGTCTGAAGGTTGGAAAGCATCAGTTTAGACTCAACATTAAATCCCGTGAGCTGATCCGTGAACTTCGTCCGTAGATCTTCAAGCAGCGTCGTAAACTCCGCGTCAACAGAAGTTTCGTGCGACCGCGCCCGCTCGCGAACAACTGTCTCTAAGTCGTTGATTTCAGAAAGCATCTTCTCTGCTTTCTCTTTCGCCTCGCCGCTTATATTCTCAATTGAAGCAATCGTTTCCTCACGCAACTGCTCTGCGCGTGCGACAGCATCTTCCTGCGCGGAAGCAAACTGTCTGCTCGAATTATTACGCATTTCAGCAATTGTAGCATCTGTCTGCGACTTGAACTCCGCGATTGCATTCTGTGTCATCTGCTTAATTGTGACAATCTGTTCGGCAATTTCGCTTCGCATAACTTCAATCGTAACGTTGTTCTGCTCGCGGGCTTTTGCCATATCAGAATTAACGCCGTTTCCAAGAGCCTCAACGTTCTCCTGAACTTCTGCCTGAATGTCAGCAAGCTGTTTTGCCGTATTTTTCCTGATTTCCGCAAGCTCTTCTTTCGTAAAGTTCTTAAGGCCGTTAACCTCGCTTTCGGTATCATTCTTAAGAACGGCAAAAGCCGCCGACATGCCTGTCTGCAATGACGCTATGCCGTCCATCGTCTCGCGTTTGATGGCGAAAAGCTTATCCGCAGATTCTTTGCGGACTGCGGCAACATCGCTTTCCGTATCGGCTTTAAGCCGCGCGATTCCGTCCGCGGTACCTGTCTGCATGGCGGTAATGCTTTCCGTAACTTCTTTTTGCACGGACGCGACACCTTCCACAGCTTCCCGGCGCACTGTAAAAATATTTTCGGAAGCTTCGCGCTGAACGGCTGCTGTCTGATCTGCCGCTTCGCTCCGGACTGCTGCAATTTTCTCGGCTGCTTCTTTTTGAACTGCCTCAATTCTTTCAGCTGCCTCACGCTGAACTGCCGCAATCTTTTCGGCTGCTTCGTCTTTAACGGAAGCAAGTTTCGCCGCCGCTTCACCGCGCACGGACTCAATGTCGCCCAAAGCCTCGCCACGGAACTGTGAAATCTTTTCTTCTGTATTTGCTTTGAACGATGCGACATCCGCAACAAGGGAATCCGTACAACCCGATGTTTTTTCGGCTGTTTCAGCTTTAACATCCTGCAAGAACTGCTCTATTTCTGCGCGGAACGCCCTTAAGCTTTCTTCAATACCAGCTTTGACTGCCGCAATGGACTCGTCATTTTTGGTGCGTACATCTGCAACTCCATCGTTCGTCCGCTCAACGACACCAGACAAAACGCCTTCGGTCCGCTGCTCAACACCGGCAACCGCGTCATCCGTCCGCTTGTTAACATCTGCCAAAACAGCGTCCGTGCGCTGCTCCGCATTTGCAACGGCATCGTTCAGTTTTGTTTCCGCTCCGTTGATTACGGCATCAGTCTTCTGTTCCGCCTTCTGCACAGCGTCCTCAACCCTGCGTTCCAGCTTGTCCAGCCGTGCGGAAAGACCTTTCTTAAGCGAATCAGCCGTAGACATCGTACTCGTCTTGTGATTCTCAAAAAGTTCTTTTGTGTCCTGTTTGAATTTTTCTATTTCAGCATTAAGGCTTTCATTGCAGCTCTTAACTTCGGCATCAGTTTCCTCGCGCATGCGGCGGAACGCCTCTGCCTCAATTTCGCCCGCCTTTTCTGACGCGGACGAGAATGCCTTTTCGTAAGTGCTTTGAATTACGGCAAGAAGCTCCGAATTCTTCCGGATTGCCTCTTCCGTGCCGTTTTTAAGTTCTTCTTTTGTGTTCTCCAAATAAGAGCGCAAATTCTCGCTTTGTTCCTGAAGGTGGCCTGCATTCAGCTTGTCGAACTCCGCAGTGATTGTGGGGATTTTCTCTTCGAGTGTTTCAAGCTGTTCTTTTTGCGTCTGAAGTCTTTTTGCCGTCTTATCAAGGAAGCGGGACTCGTTCTGAAGGCGCAGCATATTCTCTTCCGCAGCGCCAGTCATCTCTATAACATCTTTAATAAGACTGTCGAATTTGTTTATACGTTCCTGAATTTCGAGCACGGCGGAATTCGTCTGATCCAGTCCGGCAAGGTGCTCCTCTGTTTCCTGCTTAATTTTCTCAAGGCGTTTGATGGCAGCAACAGCTTCGCTCTGCGCAGTCGAAAGCTCCGTGCCAGAATTCTGCATATCAAGGCTTTTCTCTTTAAAATACGTATCGAAATCAGAAAAAACCTTGTCAGTAAATTTTTTTACTTTTTCAATAGAGCGGTTCTTTTTGTCGATCTGCCTGAAAACAAGCAAAGCACCAAGACACACCGCCATCGTAACGATATTTAAAAACATTTGCCCCACCCGCGGATAATTCCGCTATCTTATTGTAACACAATTTTCTGTAATTGGCGATAGTTTGTGAAGCAAATATCTGCTTCTTTTAGCGGCAAATGAAAGATTTTTCTCCATAATGGCATGATATAGGCAGTTTTCATGCCCGCATTGCGCGCACCCATGATGTCAGAACGCACACTGTTACCCACATAAAGGACAGAACTTGCGGGAACACCAAGCTTTTCGGCAAGGATTCCGAACGGATAGACGGATGGTTTCAAGGCACCGCACTCTTCAGAGCCCATAACGACATCGCAAAGAGGGAGCGTTCCCCAAATGTCGCCTTTTTGCCGTGGAGGAAAATCAGAAAGGATACCAAGCTTAAGCCCCGCTTTTTTGAACGCAAGGAACGTTTCGTAAACATCAGGATACGATTTAAGATTCGCGAAATACTGGGTCAGGCCGTGGTACACAATTTCGTCTATTTTATTGCGGGCTTCGGATGCTGTAAGCCAAGTGCCGTCAGCAAGAAGCCGCGCCTGATACTCGAAAAAATCGGGGAGCGGTCCCGTCCTGTGCAGGATTTTTCGGACTTTGTTGTATCGGATAAAGAAAAACAGGTGTTTCAGGAAAAAAGGCGCAATTTTAGCATAAAGCCGAGCGTTAGAGTACAAAGTTCCGTCTATGTCGAAAGCAACCGCCTTTATTTCCTTTTTGTCCATTTTTCTATGATAGCGCAACAGCGGCGGTTCTGTCCAGAAAGAGGGGGTTTTCTAAGGTTTTCCCACTCTATAGACAAACGTTTCTATTTTTGTTATATTAATCAGCGTCATGGCACCATACCCAAGCGGTAAGGGAGCGGTCTGCAAAACCGTTATGCATCAGTTCGATTCTGATTGGTGCCTTACAAGCCGGCTCAAACGAGCCGGTTTTTTTATGCCTGTTGGGATTTTGGTGTTCGTAGAGTTCCCGCCGTTCTCGTTCAGGCGCGGCTCAATTATTTAACCCAGTTTTTGATTATATCAACCGCGCTGTTGCGTTCTTCCTCGCTGGAAAACCCGACGAAGATTACGCCGTTTTTTTCCGTAACGATTTGCAGCGCTTTTCTGTAAAAATCACCGTTATCGCCGTTGAACGCCTCGCTTTCTTTTTCGTATTCAAGCGTAGGAAGCGCCGTGATGTCTTCTTTCATCAAAAGCCGCCCATCAACTATAAGCGCATTTTCGTATACGCCGCACTTTGAGCCAAGAACTTTGTCGCGGACAGCAAGCTCTATGGCGAGAACGGAACAAAGGCAAAGAATCACCTGAATGTAGAATGCGAACACTCTGAACCACTGGAACGCAATGATAAGCGGCGCAAGGACAAGAACCGCCAAAAAAAGAGTGCTTTTTTTCTGTGTGAGCGGAATAAGGCAATTTCCGAGTTTTGTATCGAGCTTTTTTTTGCGCATAGGGATTGTCGCAACCAACATCGCGATTGCCGCAAGAGAAGCAATTCTAAGGACAAGAGAAACGTAATTCATGCGAATATCGTATAGATTTTACGGGTTCTCTGCAATAATCGCGGCATAAAAACTTGACAAACCTTCAAGACGGAAGATACAATGCGTTTTAGGGAACTTTTTAAAGTAAAAATAATAAAAAAGTTCCCTAAATTTGGTATTATGTATGTCTGATTTTGATGAGATTCAGGAACTTCTGCGAAAAAGAGCAGATTCCAACGCCCGCATAAAACTTATTCCCTACGATGGTTCGCCTGAAATAAAAGAACAGTCTGGCGGCAAGTATCTTTATATGCGGAAAAGGATTGCAGGTCGCCTTACTTCAACGTACATCGATGTTTATTCAGAAGAATTGTACCAGCTGCTTCTACGAAACGCAAAAGAACTGCGCGAACTTAAAAAGAATATCCGTCACATTGACAAACGGCTTGCTGAATTGGGCTATTCTTCATCCGTTCTTGATTCCAGGATTCTGATGAACCTTGATTTTGCCAGAGCCAACATGAAAGCCAACATCTACGACCAGGCTGTGCTAGAGGGAGTTGCGACCTCTTTTCCGCAGACTGAAGACATCATCAACAATGGAACAGTGAACGGGATGACGGCGAGCGACATTCAGAAAATACTGAACTTGAAACACGCGTGGGAATTTATCCTTGATACAGACGTTATTCAGGCGAAATCCGACTATTATCTTTTGTGCCACATAGCAAGACTTGTGAACGAAGGATTTTTTCAGGACGGAGGAAGAATCCGCGGGGTGCCTGTTTCCATTGGAGGAAGCTCATACAAACCGCCAATCCCTATAGAATCCATAGTGAAAGAAAGGATACAGGAGATTTTAGACAACGCCACAAGTCCAATTGATGCCGCGATAAATCTTTGTATGTACTGTATGAAAACTCAGGTTTTTCTGGATGGCAATAAACGTGCCTCGGTTATTTTTGCGAATCATTATCTGATTGCGCACGGACAAGGATTTTTGGTGATTCCAGAGCAACACGTCCCGGCATTTAAGAAAATGCTAGTCGCATATTATGAAGGCGAAGATATAGAAGTTATTAGCACTTTTTTGAAAGAAAAATGCTGGCAGACTTTTTAATTTTGTCATCTTGCCCTTAAAACCGTTCTTTTCTATACTGTACGCACTATGAACAACGCAATTATTACAGTAGTCGGCACTGATCAGGTTGGTATCATTGCTGGTGTCAGCGCATTTCTCGCTGAAAAAAAGATAAACATAGCGGATATCAGCCAGACTATTCTTTCCGGCAATTTTGTTATGATGATGATGGTTGACCTCTCCTCGTCCGTAATTTCCGTGGACGAACTTAGAAAGAGCATGAACGAGCTTGGCGAAAAAATGCACGTCGAGATTAATATCATGCACGAGCGGGTTTTCAGCGCGATGCAGCGCGTTTAGCGATTTGCGTCAATATAACTTGCGAAGCCTTTTTAGGAGGTTCAAATGCTTTTTACTCCCGGTGAGATTCAAGAAACTGTAAATATGTTCATGCGGCAAAAGCTCGATGTCCGCGCCATAACGATGGGTATTTCCCTGCGTGATTGTGCGTGCGCGGACGGAAAAGAGAGCCGCCGCCGCATTCGCGATAAGATTCTGCGCTATGCAGGAAAGCTTGTTGAGACTGGACGCGCGATTGAAAGCGAGTTCGGAGTTCCGATTATAAACAAGCGCGTCGCCGTTACGCCAATTTCGCTCGTTGCAGAGCCATCGGGCGAGAAGTCTTACGTTGAGTGGGCGATAACGCTCGACGAGCTTGCTAAAGAGCTGAATATCGATTTTATTGGCGGATTTTCCGCGCTCGTTCAGAAAGGTATGACGCCCGGCGATAAGACGCTCCTTGCATCTATTCCAGAGGCTCTTGCTGTTACGGAGCGCGTCTGTTCTTCGATAAACCTTGGTACGACAAAAAACGGCATCAACATGAACGCCGTAAAAGATATGGGCGAGATTATCCGCGCGACGGCGGAGCGGACGGCTGACCGTGGCGGTCTTGGATGCGCAAAGCTCGTTGTATTCTGCAACGCGCCGGAGGATAATCCGTTTATGGCGGGTGCGTTCCACGGTCCGGGCGAGGGCGACGCAGTGCTTTCTGTCGGCGTTTCTGGTCCGGGCGTTATAAAAGCCGCTTGTGAGCAGTATAAAGGACAGCCGCTTGATGTAGTTGCTGACGGCATTAAAAAGACCGCTTTCAAAATTACGCGCATGGGACAGCTTGTCGGCGCGGAAGCAGCAAAGCGGCTCGGCGTAGACTTTGGCATCCTCGACCTTTCGCTCGCGCCTACTCCTGCGGTTGGTGACTCTGTTGCACGCATTCTGGAAGAGCTTGGCGTCGAGTCTGCCGGTGCGCCCGGCTCAACGGCGGCACTCGCAATGCTTACCGACATGGTTAAAAAAGGCGGCGTTATGGCGAGCGCGTCTGTTGGCGGACTTTCCGGCGCGTTTATCCCTGTTTCTGAAGACGAGGGCATGATTGCCGCCGTAAAAGCCGGTTCAATTTGCCTTGAGAAGCTTGAGGCGATGACGTGCGTTTGCTCCGTAGGACTTGATATGATTGCAATTCCGGGTGATGTTCCGGCAACGACGATAAGCGGAATCATCGCTGATGAAATGGCGATTGGTATGGTCAACAACAAGACGACTGCCGTAAGAATTATTCCTGTTCCGGGAAAAGGTGTCGGCGAATGGGCTGAGTTCGGTGGACTGCTCGGCGGCGCACCGATAATGCCGGTTAACAAATTCGGCTGTGCGGATTTTATAAACCGCGGTGGTCGCATCCCGGCGCCGATTCACAGCTTCAGGAACTAAGCGGATTACACGCTGTGAATCAGCTTACCCCAAGAATCCGGCTCTGGAACTTCAAACGAAAGCGTTTCGTGCGTGTACGGATGAACAAACTCCAGTGATCGCGCGTGAAGACAAAGCCTGTGGAACGGGTCAGTGCGCGCGCGGTACTGCTTGTCACCCGCTATCGGGTATTTTTTGGCGGAAAGGTGCGCACGTATCTGATTCGTGCGACCTGTCTCAAGTTCCAACTGAAAAAGCGTATATTTCTTGTCTTTTTTCAAAACTTTATAGTGAGTAACTGCCTGAACCTCGTTTTTTTGGGGCTTACCGCCGCGCGTCGTGTCCGCAACGTAAGAATGATGCATCGCGTTTTTTGTTAGCGGCAAGTCGATGACGCCTTCATCCGGCAAAAGCTCGGCAGCTCCAGATTTCGTAGTATTCGGCGTTTCCGCGAGAGCCACGTAATAACGATGCTTCACAATGTTCTGCCAGCCGTCCATAACAATCCGCTGACATTCTGGAGTCAATGCGAACATCATAACGCCGGACGTTTCTTTGTCTAAGCGGTGGACGGCAGCCGGTCTGTAATTGCCGTGGACAAGCCCGCGTTTCCGCCTGATTTCCGTAAGCACATCGATCGCAGTACGCGCGCGTGAGCCTGGATACGGAACGGTCAGCATATTTTCCGGTTTATAAACAACGACGAGAAACTTGTCTTCATACAGAATGCGGAGTTTTTCTGGCATGATGGTAATATGGCATTTGAAAGCGATTAAGGCAAGACCGCGTTAGGGATGCGGAAGGTGCCGTAGGCAGCCACCGCAGGCTGAACTTGTTTCAGCCGAGGAGGCTGGAGCGATAGCGGAACCTGAAGCAGCCCGGCCGCCACAGGCGGGAACGCCCAGATTAAATAGCAGCGCTTGCTTTCACAGTCTTTTTGTGGATGTACATCTCAAAATCGGCACGATTCAGGACATCGCCCACGGTTCTGTCTGTCTTGCTATTGAATTTGGAGAAACCTGCTGCGAACGATATCTTCTCAAGAACAGAGCCTTCTTTTTTGACTTCTGAAAGAACAAAATCGTTAATCTCTTTCTTTATCTCGTCACAACGCTCATAATCTTCGTTCTGCAGGATAATTACGAATTCGTCGCCACCGGTGCGGAATACAGGGCTGTGCTTGAAAATATTACAGATTGTCTTACAGCACGCCTTAATGTAAAAATCGCCCGATTCATGGCCATACGTGTCGTTGATTATCTTAAGGTTGTTAAGGTCACATTCGCATATAGCAAAGTGCATTGCCTGCGGATCTGCCTTGATGTTCTCGTTTATCTGCTTCGCTTTTCGCTCATAAAGCTCGCGGTTCGCAACTCCGGTAAGCGAATCGTGCGTCGATTTTTCCTGTTCCTGTCCGATTATCTCTATCAGCTGGCTGCGCATCAAATCCTGAGTGAAGATATAGAGCAATACGGCTGTTATACAGATTGAGAAATATCCTGTATAAATATGATCCGACACGATTGAAGGTATCTGCCCGGCAAGGAATGTAGCTGCTATCAACAACAGCGTGACAAGGCTTTTTTCTTTTGCTTTGCGGGCAAGATGGAAGAAAACAAAAATAATAAAAATAAATGAGATACCACAGAATAAAAGATATATCCAGTAAAAATCGCCCCTGCTGAAATACCCTTCTTCGGTTATGAAGAAAATCAGCTTGAAAGGAGCCATTGCTACTTCAAGAACCGCATGGAAAGCCATTACAGCGAACATGGGTTTTATAGAGGCTTTTATTCCACAGCTTTTGGCGAGCGCAAGGGTTAGGCATGGAGAAAGCGAATATTCGCATAATGTGACGACAACAAAAAGCCAAGCAGGAACATTACCTAACTCGCTGAACAGGACTCCGACATACTCAAAAGTCATTCCCATAGCGACAAGGATAAAAGTGAACCTGAACCACTTAATGCTGTTCTTATCGAGAACTGTATTCTTGCCAACAATCACAGCCAGTGTAATCATGCTCAACGCACAAGACATGACTATGACACCGTAAAAAGAAATCATCAAAACTCTCCATCAATTCTGGGATTTCTGCAAGTCTTCCTTAATAAGTATTCTCAAAGCCTCAACGCCAGTTACAATAGCAAGCTCAGTATCATGCACCTGCGGGTTCGGGAGCCCGGCTTTTGCACGCTCCTGGTTCGCGACAACAAGGAAGCACGAGCCTACACGAACGCGGAGGAAACTTCCCGCTATAAACAGCGCGGCAGACTCCATCTCGGAAGCGAGGCAGCCCATGCGGAGCCAAGCTTCCCACTTGTTCTGAAGCTCGTAGCTGACCGGCATGACTTCTGGCTCGTGCTGTCCGAAGAACGAGTCTTTGCACTGCACGACACCCGCGTGATACGGGATGTTTTTGCTTTTAGCCGCCTGAATAAGTGCGTTCAGCACGTTCACGTCCGGTACAGCCGGGTATTCGATCGGCGCATATTCGCGGCTCGTGCCTTCCATACGGATTGCGCCGCTCGCAATTATAATGTCGCCGCTCAAAACATCTTTCTGCATACCGCCGCATGTTCCGACGCGGACGAACGTGTGCGCGCCGCACTTCGACAGCTCTTCTATAGCGATTGCCGATGAAGGACCGCCTATTCCAGTTGACGTTACGCTTACTTTTACGCCTTCCAGCGTTCCCGTGTACGTTACGTACTCGCGGCTGTCGGCGACAAGCTTGGCATTGTCAAAGTGGGCAGCGATGCTGGCACAACGTTTTGGGTCGCCCGGCAAAATTATATATTTTCCTATATCATCAGGACCAACGCCTGTGTGATATTGTTTTCCTGAACCTTCTGCATAATCTATCATCGTAAACTCCAAAAATGGTACGTTAATTTTATTCTAACATTGAATCATTCTTGCTTCCACAGAAAAAAGAATATGCGGGATATAATACTGAAAAATTAACAATTTTCCGAATTTTAGATTTTAAGCCAGCATTCGGGCTCATTGAGCGATGTAATACGTTTCGAGCATACCCTTTCCTTTTACAAGGACAGGCGGTTGCGGAACAAATGTAAATTTATCTTTTACAAGATTATAGGTACTTACAGTCGATAATATCTTCATCTCTTTGCTCAGATTTTCCATTCTGCAAGCCGTGTTCACGGTGTCACCAAAAACGTCATAGATATATCGTTTTATTCCGACGATTCCCGCAACGACTTTTCCAGAATTAAGCCCAACACGTATACGTACTTTTTCTTCCGCAGTCTTGTTATACTCTTCAATGTATTTGACAAACTTTATGGCACATTTCGTCATTTTTTCAGCATGATGCTCTTCGGGAACAGGAAGCCCGCAAACAGCCATGTAAACATTTCCTGTCGTTTTTATCCTAAGGCATTGCTCTTCTTCTACAATTGAGTCAAATTCATACGAAATTTTGTTCAGCATATCCATAAACGGCTGAATTTCCATGCTGTGCGACAATTCAGTAATATTAGAAATTGAGCAATATAAAACAGTCGTGTTCTCATAGCTCTTCGGAACTGATCTTCCGTGGTCGCGAAGATCTTCCAGAATCTTTTTTGGAAGGATGTTCAGCAGCAGTTTTTCTGATTTTTCTTTTTCATTATTGATGTTTTTTTCGAGATTATACTTGGTTATTACGAATTTTCTTTTCCAGAACGAAAGATAAGCAACAAGGCTGTTCAAAATGATTATGTTTAAAATCTCCGGCCCGACAAGTTTTTCGCTAATCACAACGATATTGCTCTGAACAAGACATATCAAAGCTATATCGTACAGGATAAGTGTAACCGTATAGACAAAGGGATTAATGTTCAAAAGCATAACAATAATAAAAGAAAACGCGACAAAATAGACAAAGAACTCGGTCAATGTACTTACAGTCAAAAATATGCTAAGCATACAATAAAACGATATAATGCAAAAGAATATCGGAGTATAATGAAGATGGCTGATATAACAGAGGACTAATCCCACCGTTCCCCCAATGATGTACAAAGAATAATAGATTTTTTTTACCTCAACAGAATCTGCGGGATTCAATAATTCTACCAATGAAAGCGCAACAATTCCGAATATGATTGAAAAAACAAAAATGCGCCTTAAGCGAAGATTATTCTCCAAATGGAGTGTTTGAGAATGATCTTTGTTCAATCGATATCTTGCAATAATACTCATCTGTTAAATCCGTATCTTATCTTTCACAAGCTCGTATGTTTCTGGGGAAACTGATACTTTCATTATCTCCCCGCTTTCTTCTGTTTTTATAGCCCTATCTACCGTTTCACCAAAAATATCATAAACGTATTTTTTAACGCCGACTACACCTGCGGCAATTTTTCCCGATGCCACACCAAGTCTGATTGTCCATTCCACTTTAGCGCCTTTGTTTTTTTCCTCAAGATACGAAATAAACTCTTGTGCACAGCGGACAATGTTTTCTGCATGGTCGGGGTTTTCTTCAGGTATTCCGCAAACGGCGACATAAGCGTCTCCCACAGTCTTTATACGCATGCAGTTATATGTCTCCGAGATTTCATCAAATGCCGTGAAAATCTCGTTAAGCTCTTCAATTACAAAATTCGGGTCAAGAGAAGCGGCTTTTTCCGTGAAGTTCACAATATCGCAGTAAAGCACTGATACTGACTCATAAACTTCTGCATTTGTGGAACCCGTCGCCACCATCTGATTAATCACTTTTTCGGGGAAAATATTTTTCAGAACAGATTCTGTATTACTCTGCTGAGCTTTAAGCTCCTTATTGTGTCTAAACTCCTCGACTATGTGTTTTCTTTTCCAAAAGACAAGGAAAATCAACGTAAAGAAAAGCAGCACCACATTGCTCTGCATTGTTTCCGATCGTGCAATCTGTTTATCATAGAAAAGATCAAGATTTTTGAAACATATAAAAACACATAAGGATATTGTGAAGAACACAGAAAAAACGACAGGATGAATCTCCAGAAACATGATAGTTACAAACAACAATCCCAGAAAAATGATAATGCAATTTGTAACCGTAGATTCCATCATAAAAAATATATAGATAAACTCGACACACAAGAGCTCAAAAACAATCATGTATTTAACAGGAACCTTAAGACGGAGCATAAGAAGCCCTGTTCCGCCAATTACAATAAAGGAATAATAGTAAAAAAGAATTTCAAGTGCTGTCTGAAGTTTTAGAATAAACAGGACAGTGAAAACGACCGAAAGCAACAGTCCAAATCCTAACGCAATATAAAAAAGAATCCTAAGAGTTTTTCTGTTCTTTTGAGCAACTTGTTCATCGTACTCTTTGGGGATAGCGAAAAGATTTTTAAAAAAATGTTTCGATAACGGCATCAAGATATTATCGCACACTGCAAGATAGTTCGCAATAAGGAACTGATTATATTGTCGCGCGGTGGAAAAAATGGCATACTTTCCGCATGGTAAAAACAAACGCAATGAGGATTCTTGAGACGGCGGGAATCCCGTTCAGCACAAAACAATACGAGTTTTCAGAAGATCAGCTTGATGCCGTTCATGCCGCTGCTTCTGCCGGACTGCCAGTAGAGCAAGTGTTCAAAACGATTGTTATGCGGAACGAACGGAACGAAATTTATGTTTTTTGTGTACCGGCAGAAACGACGGTAAACCTTAAAAAAGTGAGGGCACTTACCTCTTCCAAAGATATAAACCCCGTGAAACCGCAAGAACTGCTTGGGCTTACAGGCTACATTCGCGGAGGCTGCTCTCCGCTCGGCATGAAAAAGAAATACCCCACATTTATTGACGAAACAGCTATTCTTTTTGACGAGATTTATGTCAGCGCAGGTCAGCGCGGAATGCAGATTGCGGTGAACGGGGAAAAACTGGCTGAAGCCTGCGATGCAGAGCTTGCAGAACTGACGCTGTAACAGAAAGAAATCCACACAGCGTCAGCGATTCGCGTTTTATACGCTATGCGAGCATCGCCAGAATTCCGGCTTTATCCCTTGCGCCCATTTCGCGCTTAACAGATTTTCCGTCCTTAAAAACAAGAAGTGTCGGAATGCTCATAACGTTGAACTTTTCTGCCAACTCTGGCTCATCATCAACATTGACTTTACAGAACTTTACGTCCTTGCGCTCTTCGGAAGCTTCTTCCACGAACGGTGCCGTCATACGGCAAGGACCGCACCATGAAGCCCAGAAATCCACGAATACTGTTCCAGAAGAGTTGAGAACTTCCGCATCGAAATTATCCTTTGTCAAAGATATAACAGCCATTGAAACCTCCTAAAAAACCCCGGCAGTAGCGCCCGCAACTTCGTCGCGAATAGCCGCCGAGTACGGATTACAGCTTGATGAAAGGCAATCGCATCCGAACACGCTGTTCTCACTTAATATACAAACAATTCCGCGAGTCGGCTATAAAAAAGTGATGTATTTTTGTTTCAGTACGCGCGGACGCTACAGCCGCACACGGCAAATAAGCGGCAGATGATCTGAATATCCTTCACCAGTCCACACATCATACTCATTGGGGAGGCCGCTGGCGGTGACGAAATCGTCTTCTTCATGCACAGCGAAAGAAACGCACGCTATGTCGCCGGCGAAAAAAAAGTGATCGATACGGTTCCATACATTTTGATAGCAATAAGAGCCCTGTGCTGACGAAGAAAACCACGGCGACCGCACCGTAACCGTATTGAAGTTTCCGCGCAAATCAATGCAGCCTTCCGTACGTGAATACAAAAACTCGGAAAGCTCCCTGTTAAAATCACCGCAAGCGGCGACGCTGTAGCCGTCGGCAAGAGCCTGCTCGATGCGCCCGCTTAAAACAGCTTCCTGGCAGTTCCGCCACACTTCGCTTTCTTTTGCACTACCCGATTTAGACTTCCAGTGTGCGACAAAAAGCGCGAGTCTGCGCCCGTAACGTGTGTCGCCATCGTCACTGTTCGTGTTTCCGAACGAAAACCTCAGTTCCATAAGCGGGCGCATGGAAGGCTGCGAAAGCTCTTCGCCAGCGGAATAACCGGAAAATGCTTTTAAGGGAACAGCCGCCTTGCAGTTAAGAGAATGCACCGTGAGCGATTCCGGCTTATACCGCGAAAAGACAGCGCACCCCAGACTGGAGCCGCTTTCACGGGCAAAGCATACGTAACGCCAGCTCATACCGGAAACTCCGACTTGCAAAGTGTTCGCAATATCCTGAACGACAGCCGTATTCTCCACTTCCATAAAACAGTAGATATCGGCATTTATATCTTTCATAAAAGCGCACAATCTTTCTAGCCGTTCTTTGTACTTTGCTTCCGTCCACTTTGACTTTTTGCCGGTGAATTCCTCGTATTCAGTGCCTGTATCCACTGCATCAAAAAATGTCTGCAAGTTCCAAGAAACTACAGAAAGTTCGTTTGCATCGGCTTTTCTAAAAGACAACGCCCCGGAAGAAACGTCAACCAGATTGGAGCATCCGCACCCAAAGAAAAGGATGCAGACCATCAGCACAAAAAGGAGAATCGGGATTTTCGCGCATCGCACGTTGCTTCGCAAGGCATTTCGCGGCATCCCTGTTTCGACACATTTTTTCATCAGAACCTCCGCTCATTTGTTATACGAGCGAGGGTGGGTGGAAAAGTAATCTTTCGGACAAAAAAATAGGTGCATTCGCGCATTTTTTCGCAAACACACCTATTCATTACACTAGTATAAAACCACGCGATACGGCTGGTCAAGGTACGCTTCGCTCAAGACCTTGACTCAGCCGTTTTGCCACTTGCTAAACAATTATCAAGTGGCAATATTGCGCTGCACGCTCAATTACACATTGAACCGGAAGAAAACGACATCGCCGTCCTGAACGACGTATTCTTTTCCTTCAATGCGGTACTTTCCGGCTGCCTTTATCTCGGCTTCCGTACCGTACGTAACAAGGTCGTCAAAGCTGTAAACTTCAGCCTTGATAAAGCCTTTCTCAAAGTCGGTGTGGATAACGCCGGCAGCTTTTGGAGCTGTGTCGCCCGCGTGGATTGTCCATGCGCGGCACTCGTCAGGACCAGCCGTAAGGAAGGTACGAAGCCCCATCAGGTGATACGCGGCGCGGGCAAGAACTGCAAGTCCGCTTTCCTTAAGTCCAAGCTCACCAAGGAACTCAAGGCGCTCTTCGGGGCTTCCCATCTCCGCAAGCTCCGCTTCGAATTTGCCACAGATAACGACGACATCCGCGCCTTCCTCCGCAGCGATAGTCTTTACAGTATCAATATATTTGCTGCCGTTTTTAATTCCGTCCTCGTCAACGTTGCACACATACATCTGCGGCTTCATCGTGATAAGGTGGCAGTCGTAAATCGCTTCTTTTTCATCGTCCGTAAGCTCTGCCTGGCGCGCCGGCTTTCCGTTCTCAAGAAGCGGCTTAATTTTGTTTATTGCCCCCATAACGACCTCAGCCTTCTTAGCCTCTTCCTTGCTTACGCGGGCGGCTTTCTGGCATTTCTCAATGCGGCGGTTCACCGTATCAAGGTCAGCGAAGGCAAGCTCCATATTGATTGTCTCAATATCGTCAGCCGGGTCAATCTTGTTGTTAACATGAACGATGTCAGGGTTTTCGAAACAGCGGACAACGTGCGCAATAACGCCAACTTCGCGGATGTTCGCAAGGAACTGGTTTCCAAGTCCCTCGCCCTTTGACGCGCCCTTAACAAGACCCGCGATATCCACAAACTCAACAGTCGCAGGAACCTTGCGCTTTGTGGCGAACTTCTCGGCAAGAAAATCGAGCCGGGAATCTGGAAGGTCAACAATACCGATATTCGGATTAATCGTACAGAAAGGATAATTTGCAGCTTCTGCAGGAGCTGCCGTCAACGCTGAAAAAATAGTGGATTTGCCTACGTTCGGCAAACCGACGATACCGCAGTTAATAGCCATATTTACGCCCTTAGAAAATGGGAAATTCCGCGCATTTAACGCCATCGTCGCGCACGACACAAACGAACGCCCGGAACTGTCCTGAAAATTGGCTTATTATATAAAGATTCCGCGAAATCCGCAACAGACTATTCGTGAAGCTTATATTCCGTATCTGCGTCGATAATCTGTATCATCTTTTCTGCGATTTCAGGCGCGAACTGCGTACCGGAGCCTTTTATAAGCTCGCTGCGGGCAACTGCTTGCGGCAAATACCCACGGTAACTGCGGTTCGAAGTCATTGCGTCGTATGCGTCGGCAACGCTGATAATTCTTGCGTATTCTGGGATTTTGTCGCCGCTGAGCGCGTCCGGGTAGCCTTTTCCGTCCAAGCGCTCATGATGCCAGCGAACGCCTATCTCAAGGTTAGGCATTGTCGTTATGTTCTTAAGAATCTCGTACCCGATTTCCGGGTGCTTTTTCATCTGATTGAACTCTTCTTCCGTCAAATTATCGCGTTTGTTTATTATCTCGTCTGGAATACCGATTTTCCCGATGTCATGTAGCAACGCGATAAAGAAAATCTCACGCTGGACTTTCTCGTCTTTTCCAAGAAGTTCGGCAATCTTCTTTGAATATTCAGCGACACGGCGTGAATGACCGCTCGTGTACTTATCTTTCGCATCAATTGTCGTCGCAAGAGCCTGCGTAACTTCGATAAGGAGCTTCTCGGAGTTGTTCTTTTCTTCGTTAAGTTCTTTTGTCCTTTCCTCAACCTGCTGCTGAAGACTGTCCTGAAGCTCAATCAGCTCATTAAAAAGCTCGCTTCTGTTCCGCTCGACCTTTGAAAGCCGTATCCTAACGATGCTTGCAAATATGAACTCAATCATGTAAAGGATGGGGAAACGGACACGCATTGTATCCGAAAACTGATAGCAAAACTGCGAAAGCGGCGACCAGAAGCCAAGGATTACAAAAAGCAGATAAAACGCATTTACCGTAAAAAACACGCGCTTTCTGTTCGTAAAAAACGTAAAGAACGTGATTATGCACATCCAGAAAATGCCGAAGCCTTCCTGTCCGCCGGTTATAATAAACACGAACTCCATACAGAAGCTCAGAATAAAACCAAGGATAAAGAAAAAACGCGTTTTTTTCGTTATTGTCGTAACGACAAACGCCAGCAAAAAGAGAGGGCCATACGTAAAACTGACGATAACCATGGCTTTGTTGCCTTCGACCATTGTAGTTATTGCCATAGCAACGCCAAGAAGGAACATCGTCAAAGACACAACCTTCGCCAAAAGCAGAGTGTCTTTTTCGCTAGAGAAAAATTCTACCTTATATTTCTTAGAAGTTTGTTCTTTTTTCTTCTCCGACATGAATTGTATTTTATATACTATTTGCTAAAACTCAAAACAAAAAAATACGCTTATATGGAAAAAGTTCTAAATATCTACGTAAATAACAGATAAACGACAGGTAAGCGGATAATTCCTGCCTTGCACAAACAAAAAACCCCGGCATAAACCGGGGCGATCTTGCTGGTTAGTATATAAAATGTGCCGGAGGAACGAACTTATATCCCTTTCCATGGATAGTCTGGATAACGCTCGGAGCGTCTGTCATATCGCCCATTTTCTGGCGGAGCCTTGAAATATGGACATCGAGCGTTCTCGTCGTTGAATCACGTTCGCGTTTCCAAACATTCTCAAGAAGCTCTTCTCTTGAAATAATTTTTCCAACGTTCTCGCTGAAATAGCGAAGAAGCTTTATTTCTTTTGCAAGAAGCGGAACAATCTTTCCGTCTGCAATGATAATCTCTTTAACAAGGTCTATTGTAAGCTTGTTCTTTGTGGATTTTGCCACATTAACATTCTTAATAAGCAGGGCAACCTTTGATGCTAGATCATCAATTGAATAATTTGCCGGAAGGAATGAAGAACCACTGCTTTCTCCTGCTTTAACAGAAATAATGACATCCTCATCTTGCTTAACGATCGTGAATGTACCGAGGTTTGTTTTTTTCGCCATATGTTTTTCTCCTACACAAAAGAATTCGTAATTGCAATTGTAACAAATATCCTTTAAATAGTCTTAAAAAATTCTATGAAAAATAGAAAAATTTTAGAATTTTTACATTTTTAGTCCACATTATTTTCCCGTTGTTGTTCTTCTGCATTTTTGCTATACTTCCTGAAGTAAAATTTCAGTTGATAGGAGACGCGCTATGATAAAATTGCGGAACGGGGGAGCATTCTACAGCGGAAAAGGCTCTGACCCATTCATTTCAAAAGAAGAAGGTGAAAAACAAGGCGCATCCGCCGCAACCGGCAAAAAAAACACGCTCGCATACAGCATTCTTCAAAAACACAACACATCAGGTGACACAGAAAACCTTAAGATAAAGTTCGACAAGATAACATCACACGACATAACTTTTGTCGGCATAATCCAGACAGCGCGTGCTTCAGGACTCACAAAGTTCCCGATTCCATACGTGCTCACGAACTGCCACAACAGTCTTTGTGCTGTAGGTGGAACAATAAACGAAGACGACCACATGTTCGGTCTTACATGCGCGCGCAAATACGGTGGAATCTACGTACCGCCGCACCAGGCTGTAATCCATCAGTTCGCACGCGAAATGCTCGCGTCATGTGGCGGCATGATACTCGGCTCAGACAGCCACACACGCTACGGCGCGCTCGGAACAATGGCTATCGGCGAGGGCGGCGGTGAGCTTGCAAAGCAGCTGCTCGGCAAAACATACGACATTAAACAGCCGGAAGTAGTTGCCGTTTACCTTACCGGAACACCGCGCCCCGGAACAGGCCCGCAGGATGTCGCGCTCGCAATAATCGGCGCCGTCTTTGAAAAAGGCTACGTAAAGAACAAGGTCATGGAGTTCATCGGCCCCGGCATCAAAAACCTGAGCGCGGACTTCAGAATTGGCATTGACGTTATGACAACAGAAACGACATGTCTTTCTTCAATTTGGGAAACAGACGGCGCGACAGAAGAGTTCTACGCAATTCACGGACGCTCTGCCGAATACAAGAAGCTTTCCGCGCCGAACACCGACAATCCGGCTGAATACGCTTGGTACGACGGCGTTATTGAAGTCGATCTTGGCGAAATCAAACCGATGATTGCTATGCCGTTCCATCCGAGCAACGTCTACACGATTGACGACGTAATCAAAAATCCGGGTGATGTTCTTACAGAAACAGAAAAACGCGCGAAGGTAAGCTTCGGCGACAAAATAGAATACAACCTGCACGACAAGCTGATTGACGGAAAGCTTTACGTTGATCAGGGAATCATTGCAGGATGCGCCGGCGGCGGATTCGAGAATATCTGCGCAGCGGCAGACATAATGAAAGGTGCGTCCATTGGAAGCGGAAAGTTCACGATGAGCGTTTATCCGGCAAGTATGCCGATTTACATGGAAATCGTGAAAAACGGAGTCGCCGCCTCGCTTATGGAGACTGGCGCTATCCTTAAGACAGCGTTCTGCGGTCCATGCTTCGGCGCTGGCGACACACCGGCGAACAACGCGTTCAGTATCCGCCACTCAACAAGAAACTTCCCGAACAGAGAAGGCTCAAAAATACAGAACGGACAGATTGCGTCAGTCGCACTCATGGATGCTCGCTCAATCGCTGCCACAGCCGCAAACAAAGGCTTCCTTGCATCCGCAGAGTATTGCGCAGACGGCGTACAGCCACGCAAATATCACTTTGACGACACAATTTACAAGAACCGCGTCTATGACAGCAAGGGCGTAGCGCATCCAGAGGAAGAAATCCAGTTTGGTCCGAACATCAAAGACTGGCCGGAGATTCCTGCTCTTAAAGACGACTTGCTTCTTAAAGTCGTTTCCGAGATTCACGACCCTGTAACAACAACAGACGAGCTTATCCCATCTGGCGAAACTTCGTCTTTCCGCTCCAACCCGCTTGGGCTTGCGGAATTCACGCTTTCTCGCAAAGACCCGGAATATGTTGGAAGAGCAAAAGCTGTTCGCGACAAGTCAGCTGATTTTGTGCGCGAGGCTGAGAATGCAGTTGCGGCAATAAAGAAAGCACACCCGGAACTTGCAGCCCAAGCGGAAAAAGCGCAGACAGGCAGCACGATTTTCGCGGTTAAGCCAGGAGACGGCTCCGCACGCGAGCAGGCAGCTTCGTGCCAGCGCGTGCTCGGCGGTTCGGCAAACATCGCGATAGAATATGCCACAAAGCGTTACCGCTCCAACCTTATTAACTGGGGAATGATTCCGTTCCTGTTCAACGGCTCTGACAAAGAGCTTCCGTTCGCAAACGGCGATTTTGTGTTTGTGCCTGGCGTTCGTGCAAAAGTTGCCGAAGCCGCCGAAAGCATTAAAGCTTACGCCGTCTCCGCGAAAACTGGAGCCGTTACGGAGTTCGAGCTTTCTACCGGCGACATGACGGCGGACGAGCGGAACATCATTCTTGACGGATGCCTGATTAATTTCTACAGAAGATAAACATTAAATCTATCCAGACGGGCTCGCGTCCGTCTGGTAAAGTTTCATCCTGGACATTACTCACGCCGCGGATTGTATATTTGACTATACTCCGCGGTGTTTTTTTACTCTTCGATAATTCGGCTGCTTAGCGAGGAAGCTAGCGCGTTATAACTTGAATTTGCAAAGCCATAGTTTCCTGTTGCTCCTGTATACGCGCTCGTACAGCCACTCGGCACATAGAATTTCAAATTTGAATTACAATACGTGAATTCAGCGTGACCATTACCATTACTTAAAGAAGGTGGCGTTGTTCTTGCAAAATGGATTTCTGTAAGTTTTGAACAATTATAAAAACAATCCATTCCTAATGAAGAGACAGAAGAAGAAAGATAAACTTTCTCTACAGAAGAAAACTCAAAGACATAACTAGGAATACCAGATGTCAACCCAGTTAAATTCAATTCCTTGATTTTCTTCATCGACTGGAAAACATTAAAATCATCTATTCTAGTTAATTGCTGCAATCCGTTAATCGTTTCCAGATATTCATTTCTAAAGAAAGCTCCATATGCAAGCGAAGTTACAGTATTGGGCAAAGTAAATTCATTGCCTTCCTTCATCCTTGGATAACATATCAGCTTCGTCATATTTTTATTGTAAAGAACACCATTCACTGTTGTGTAGTTTGGATTATCGTCAGAAACCAAAATTTCTTTCAAATCAGCACCATTCTCAAAGACCTGAGAATTCGTACTCGTTAAACTTGAAGGCAACACAAGAGTTTCAACTTTGCCATAAACCCATGCACTCATGGAAGTAATTGAAGTGCTCGACAAATCAACTGTGGAAGAAGCGATATTTGCCTCTTTTATATTGTTAAATAGCGAAGACAGGTCAGAATTAGAAAAGCTCTCATCTACAACGAATTCGTAAGATGTACCAGCTGTGAACACTAAAGTCTCAAGAGAACTGTCAGAAATTGATACAATATTTCCTGAGATTGAATTTGTACCTTTGGGTATTACGTATCCAGAGGAATTAATCTTATAATAGGTTGTGGTACCATTGCTAGAATACGGCGTAACATTGAACTTGCTGCATGCTTCTGCAAACACATCGGTTGAAACACCTTCGTCAGCGACAACTATATGTTCGAACAAATCATCATAGCCATTCGGTGTTATCGTCGCCGCAATACCATTCGCTTCTGACGGCGGAGTAAGAGAACCTCCGATATAGAAATGCTTACCGTTTGTAGAATCAATACTAACATCGTTCTTACCCTTACCAGTGTTTCCATCTTTATCACCAGAAGGAATGTATGCACTTCCACTTATCTTGAATGTATTATCATAATTTACATAAACACCACCACCGAGAAGCGCAGTGTTCCGTGTAATTTTTCCGCCGGTCATTACGAAAGTACCTTTATTAGCATATACTCCACCACCAAAAGAGGTAGATTCGTTCTCAGATATCTCACCGCCATTCATTGTGAATGTACTCTCTGCGCTATCAATATTGACTCCACCGCCACCTTTAGCTTTGTTGCGGGTTATAATTCCCCCGTTCATAACGAATGAAGAAGAACCGTGTAACTCAACAATGCCACAAGTTGAATATCTAGATTCTGTAATATCGTTATCGCAAATTATGCCGTCATTCATTATGAACTCACATGATTCGAGATAAATAAGTTCAGGTGTATTTATATCATACAAAGAGATATTATCACTAATAATACCGCCGTCCATAATAAACTTGTTTTCAAAATAGAAAGGTCGATCTGAATGAGAACCATTAGCAAAATTCTGGATTTTTCCGCCTTTCATGTGAAACATACCTGATGATGATATTTTCACAGATTTATTGTCTTTGTTACCGTCAATAACAAGACCGCTCCATGTCGTTTCCGTAAGTTTATTACCATCTATTGTAAGTGAACCGGAAGAAGAAATACTCATCATATTTGCGCTGCTGCCATTCCATATCAGCGTCGCTGTTCCCAGCTTGTCTCCGGTTCTGGTTTTCCAACATTCTATCGTTATATTATTCTGGATGTTAATCGTTGACGTTATGTTTTCTTCAATGCCGTCTCTTACATGAATTGTGTATTGTATCGGTTCATCTGCTGAGTTTATCGCAGGAAGGTCTTTTATAATCGACAATGCTTTTGATACTGTGGCAAGCGGATAATAGGGCGAACCGGAATAAGAATCCAGAGGATATTGATTCGCCGATGTTGCGCCGACAAAAAAGTCCTTTAGTTGGAAGGAATTTACCATTTGCTGTGTAATGCGAAGTTTCAATTTTCCATCCGTATCCGAGGTCGCTAGGCTTGTAACCCACGTATCAGTCGTCATGCTCGAAAATACGGTTATCGCCTGCATCGTGGTGTATACGAGATTTGAGTTTTTCTTAAAGTCAAGTTTTATATCGTACACGCCGGCTGCCAGCGTTTTGTTCGTTTTCATTGACAAACCGGTTGTCGTGCAATTGACGGCATTGTCCCAGTCCGTGCTGACATCCACACCGTTTTTTTTGACGGAAACAACTGAAACCGAGTTGAAGACGCTGTCCGGGTTTAAGAAACTTAGTGCGATTGTACCGCTTCCCCCTGTAGTCGGCTTTAGAAGAAAGTCGCAAGAGGCAATGCTGCTTGATGAAAGATCAAGCGTTGAAGAGTCGGAGAGGAGTGTCGAATCGCCGGTAAGAACGTTCAATATGCTGCCGGATTTCAGCTCCACGATGACTTCCCAAACTTTGCCCGAAACAAGCGGAAGGCTGAAAGAAGTTGTATCTTTTTCAAGGTATTTAGTAATTGGTATGAGCAAACCTGAATACGATGCTGAAACTTTATAGTAGCAATTCTCAGGCCTTGACGGCATCGCGGAGCGGCTGAGCGCATCGGAGTTTTCCGCGCTGCCCGTCACATCCGCTGTATTTACGAATTGCGCGGCATACTTAGCGGGTACGGCACCTCCGTTTGAAAAAGCGCTGCTTATCGTACCTGTGAAAATAACGGTTTTTTCGTCAGCTTCTGCCGGTGTTTCTGGTTCATTTTGATTTGCTGGATTGAGGGATGTTATATCACCTGTAAATAAATCTTTACATGATACTACCAACGAAGAAGCAAAAAATATAACCACTATAAATAGTGAATATTTGAGTATTTGGTGTATTTTGATATTCATTATTTTCACTTTAGCACAAAAAACCGATAATTTCAAGGTTTCGCAAAATTCGCGAATCATATAATTGCTAAAAATCGGAGTTTTTTCCGTTCACAAGCTACATATAATCAGTGTATAATCGCGTTATGACGACAACGACTGCTCTGGAAAAATGCCAGGAATATAACTTCGATGACGTTTATGCGGCTTTGCAAAAGCTTGTATCGCTTGTTCCACCGCCGGACGTGAAAGGCAAAACAGTCCTTCTTAAGCCGAATATTCTTTCGCCAAAGAAGCCTGAGTTTGCCATTTGCACGCATCCTGTCGTTGTCGGTGCCGCCGTTAAGATTTTTGTGGAACTTGGAGCGGCAAAAGTTCTTGTGGGCGAATCTCCGGCTGTGGCAAGCTCAATATCTGCGGCAAGAGCCACGGGTATGCTTGAACAGGTCGAAAAAAACGGCGGCGAGTGGGTCGATTTCAACACATCGGTTCAGGTGCCGTGTCCCGACGGAAAGATTGTCAAACTGCTCGACTTTGCGGAGCCTTTTACCCGCGCAGATATCGTCGTTTCAATTTCCAAGCTTAAGACGCATCAGTTCATGTCGTACACCGGCGCAATGAAAAACCTTTTTGGGCTTGTCGTCGGGTTAAAAAAAGCAAAGACACACTACCGTTTTGCCGACAAAAAAGATTTTTCAGCTTATCTTACCGACCTTAACATAGCCGCGAACGCACAGTACGCCATAATGGACGCGATTGTCGGCATGGAAGGACAGGGTGGGCCCGGAAACGGCGATCCTGTGAAACTCGGCTTTCTTGCCGCGTCCGACAACATACTTGCGCTCGACTGGGTATGCTCGTCAATCGTAGGTTATAATCCATATCAAATTCCAAACTTGAAGTGCGCGTTGGAGCGCGGAAGATGGCTCAAATCCCCCGATGATATTCAGACTGTTGGCTGCACGCCAAAAGAGCTGAAACCGGCTTCGTTCAAAATTGTAAAAGACGCAAGCGCGGCTGTGACTCTTCAAAAAATGCTGCCAGGCTTCCTTAACAAGATGGCGACGCTCGTCTTTGTAAAAACGCCGCACTTCAACAAGAAAAAGTGTATCCGCTGCGGAAAGTGCCTTGAAATCTGTCCGCCACAAATCCTGCGTTTTTACACCGACAAAAAGACTGTCGCAACGGCTGAAACTCCGAACGCGCAGAAATTTGTCGCGATTTCTGACAAATCAAAATGCCTGCACTGCTTCTGTTGTCACGAAATCTGCCCTGTCGAAGCGATAAAACTGCGCAAGTTTTAGACGAGCTGCGCGAGGACTTGTAGGGGTGAGCGAAGCGAAAACTCGCCGTCAGGCGAGGTCGTAGGCGAAAGCCGGAGCCCCGCAAAGCCCGGCCGCCGGTTCTGGTAGGAAACGGCGGCGCGCCCGTATATCTCCCCCATGTACTGCTTGGGCGGTTCACAAAGCCCCGCAAAAAATGTATAGTAAGTCACACTCTCAACAGGATTACTCATGAGAATATCAGACATACTTAACGCAAAAAAACTTTCCGTCTCTTTCGAGATTTTCCCGCCGAAACAGCAGTCATCGTACGAGTCCGTGATTAACACGGCGATGAAACTTTGTTCACTGCATCCTGATTTTATGAGCATTACTTACGGCGCAGGCGGAAGCACAAAGCGGAACACAGCCCAGATTGCGGGCGAACTTCAGACAAAAGGAAACGCGACGGCTCTTGCGCATCTTACGTGCGTTGGGGCTTCAAAGGAAGATATTTCCGCGACAGCGGCAGAGCTTTCAAAGCTCGGAATTGAGAACGTACTTGCGTTGCGCGGAGACATTCCTCAGCCAGATGCGAACGGCAACATGCCCGAAGGATTTTTTGACGCATGGAAAGAAAAGGGATATGCGCACGCATCTGATCTTGTTGCGGTGCTAAAGGCGACTGGCAATTTTTGTGTGGGCGGCGCGTGCTACCCGGAAGGACACCCGGAAAGCTACAACCGCGACATCGATATAGACAACGTGAAATACAAGGTTGAGGCTGGCTGCGATTTTCTTACGACACAGATGTTTTTTGACAACGACATGCTCTACAGCTTTTTGTATCGCTTGCAGTCAAAGGGCATTCACGTGCCGGTTCTAGCCGGAATAATGCCGATAACACAGCCGTCTCAGGTGAAACGCATGATAAAGCTTTCGAACGCGTACATTCCGCGCAAGCTGCTGATGATTGTCGACCGGTTCCAGGACAGCCCGGAAGCGCTTATGCAGGCAGGAATCGCATACGCGACAGACCAGATTATCGACCTGATTTCGAACGGGGTGCGCGGCATTCATATTTACACGATGAACAAACCAAACGTCGCAGAAGCAATAATGTCAAACATCAACAGCATAGTTAAGGCAGTCAATGCCTAGCGCATTTTAAGGCGCGGTGCGGGGAACAACGGAACGGAGAATACGGATGGCAAAAGTCGATTTCAGGACATTTCTTTCTAACCGGATAAAAGAGGGCAAACCTGTTTTCTCTGACGGCGGAATGGGAACAATGATTCAGGCATCCGGCGTTACCGACTACAAAATACCCGAAGAGCTCAATTTTACGCATCCGGACGTGATAAAAAACATCCATCTGCAATATCTTAGAGCAGGCTCTGATTTTATAACGACAAACACTTTTGGCGCGACACCGATAAAAATGCATGGCGCAAAATTTTCAGCAGGAGACGCGATAAGGGCGGCAGTTTCGCTCGTGCGCGACGCGATAGAGGAGTATGCGCGAGAGAAGCAAGTTGGCGTTTCGGGCGACTCCAGTTTGGGCTATTCCGCTGTGGGCGCGGGCTGTTCGAGTGATGGCGGGAGTCCATCGGGTTTGGGCGCGAGCCCATCTAAAGAAAGCCCCTCCGCTGTGGGCGCGAGTCCATCGGGTTCTGTGGCGGTTAGTCCGAAGTTTGTCGCGCTCGACATAGGCCCAAGTGGAAAGCTGATTGAGCCAGCAGGAACGATGACGTTCGATGAAGCTTACACATCATATGCGCAAGCCGCCATCGCTGGTGAAAAAGCCGGTGCAGACCTCGCTATAATAGAGACGATGAGCGACCTGTACGAAGTTAAGGCCGCAGTTCTTGCCGTAAAAGAGAACACTTCCCTACCGATTATCGCGTCGATAACATTTCAGGATAATTTACGGACACTTTCCGGTGCTGATGTTCTTACAGCCGTTACATATATGGAAGCTCTTGGCGTTGATGCAGTCGGCATGAACTGCGGAGTGAGCCTTGAGGTGGCGGAGAAACTCGCGTCTCTTTTTGCGGCAGAAGCATCTATCCCAGTGATAATGCAACCAAACGCGGGACTTCCGGTGCTTGAAAACGGAAAGACGGTTTTCAAAGTGCTGCCGGACGAATTCGCCGCGTCACAGCTGACAAACTACAAAGCTGGTGTACGTATCTTAGGCGGCTGCTGCGGAACGACCCCGGCTCATATAGCCGCAATGGCGAAAGCGGTCGCGGAAGTTAAGCGTGCGTCTAGCGCCCCCGCCGAAACCACACACGAAGAATCGACTTGCGTCTGCTCCGGCAACACAACAGTCCGCATCGGGGGCGCGAGCGGCGCGGTAATCGTCGGCGAGCGCATAAACCCCACCGGCAAAAAGAAATGCAAAGAAGCCCTGCTTTCCGGCGACACTCAGTTCGTCCTAGATGAAGCAGAAAAACAGATAGCAGCCGGCGCACACGTACTCGACGTAAACGTTGGACTTCCCGGAATAGATGAAAAACAAGTTATGTCAGACACTGTTTTTCTGCTTCAAAAAACTTTTACATGCCCGCTGCAGATTGACTCAAGCGAGCCGGACGTCCTTGCAGCCGCGATGCGCCGCTACAACGGAAAACCGCTCGTAAACTCGGTGAACGGCAAGCAGCATGTTATGGACGCGGTTTTCCCGCTCGTACAAAAATACGGCGGTGGCATAGTCGCGCTTTGTATCGATGAGAACGGTATTCCACCGACAGCAGAAGGTCGCCTAGCAATCGCAGAGAAAATCGTTGCTGAAGCCGCAAAATACGGTATAAAGCGGAAAGACATTTTCATCGACATGCTGACGCTTACCGTCTCTTCACAGCAAAAAGAAGCCGCCGAGACAATCCGCGGAATCAGGCTTTTGAAAACTTCGCCTTCCACAAAAGGCGTAAAAACAATCCTCGGCGTTTCAAACATATCGTTCGGACTGCCGCGCCGCGACATCATCAACTCGCACTTTTTCAGTATGGCATTGAGCGCAGGACTCGACGCGTGCATAATCAATCCGCTTTCGCAGTCCATGCTCGACTCATACAGGACATACAAGGCAGTTTACGCCTTTGACGAAAACTGCATGGAATATATAGACGCATACGCCGGAACAGTCGCCCCGACCGCCACAGCACCATCAGCGACAAGTCCGACAGCGACGCCAGCATCCGCGCAACCAGGAGCACAATCTGGCACAGGCGCGAGCACACAAAACGCGAACGAAACCGCGACATCACAGCAAGATGCGCAATCCACCGCGTCATCCCCATTGTTCCAAGCCATCGTCAAAGGCTACCCCGAAAAAGCCGAAGCAGAAGCCGCGAAACTCTTAGAAACGCTCTCCCCAATGGACATCGTGAACAACTACATCGTCCCCGCGCTCGACAACGTTGGAGATGACTACGCTTCCGGCAAAAAGTTCCTGCCACAGCTGCTTCTCAGCGCGGATACCGTTTCAAAAGTTTTCGCCATCCTTAAAAAGCACATCGCCGCGAACTCCGCAAATAACCCGGACGCGCAAAAAAGCAATGGCAAAATCCTTATGGCGACCGTTCAGGGCGATATCCACGACATCGGCAAAAACATCGTCTCCGCAATGCTCGAAAACTACGGCTTCGAAGTAATCGACCTCGGCAAAGACGTTGCCCCGGAAACAATCATAAAAACTGCGCTCGAACAGAAAATCACTCTTATCGGGCTCAGCGCACTGATGACAACGACGGTTCTGAGCATGGAAAACACGATTAAAATGCTCCGCGAAACAGAAAAAGAACAGGCGAAACTCGGCAATAATATCAAGTTTGTCATTGTCGCAGGCGGAGCCGTCCTCACGCCGGAATACGCCACGAAAATCGGTGCAGACTACTACGGAAAAGATGCGATGACCACAGTCGCCATCGCAAAGAAGGTTCTTCTAAATGAATAATGAACAAAACAACTCAGAGACAAAGCTTCATTCGTTCAAAGAATACAACGCCCTAAAAACTTACCTTTATCTTTGGTTTTGCCCGCGCACATTCATCCCGCTTATGAAATGCGTGCACACAGCCATGCGTAAGTTTTTCATGCTCCAGTTCAGCGTAAAACTCAAAATCCGTAAAATCCCGGTCGTCCATGTCGATAACGAGCTCGACAAGACCGTTCCGTTCAAGCCGGAAAGAATCTCCACTTATCTGGATTTCATTCATTCGCTCGCCCGTCCGCTCGGATTCTGCCTTACACGGTTCAACAGAAAAGAACGCGCAAAAATCGCCGCCGATGTCCTCACTGAACTCAGAAACTGCTACGAAATCGCCTATCACATATATTCGTTCAGTATGTCCACGACAGACCGCCCGAAATACTTCAAAGACAGGCATTTCCGCCTTATCCACGCGCTTGATCCGCACCTTATGTGCGTACCGAGCCTTCATGTCTCCATAATGATTATGGCGTGGGTTTTCTACCGTGAGGTTTTCCACACCCCGACTTTCAACGATGAAGAAAAAGAGTTCTACACGAACCAGATTTTCGGCTCCGCAAAAGCCATCACAGAAACCGTCCTGTACGTAAAACAGCACAGCGTCAACTGCATTCCGGCGGCAATCTACATGATGACGATAATGCTCAAAGACCGCTTCACACTTAACGACGCGATATATTTCATCGACAACCTGTTCAAAGAAAGCACGGATATCCCGCAACAAGACAAGGAAAGAATCCACTCGCACATCCACATCACGTTTGAGAAATTCCTTCTTGAAAACTGTTCTGAAGAAGACTGGACCGTTCCAGTAAAACGCTGGCTCACAACATACAAGGCAAGCTAAGGAGATACTATGATTCATCCATCATATTTCGCTGAAAAAGCAAAACAAGACACAATTCTTAACCGCAAGAACAACATAGACAAATCATTTTACAACGGGATTTTCTCACGCTACGAGTTCCCGGTGCTTACGCGCGAAAGCGTGCCGCTTTTCTGGCGGTACGACCTTAATGCTGAAACAAACCCTCATTTTATGGAGCGGCTCGGAATAAACGCGGTTTTCAACGCGGGCGCGATTGAGCTTAACGGAAAGTTCTACATTGTCGCCAGAGTCGAAGGCGCAGACCGTAAATCTTTCTTCGCAGTAGCCGAAAGCGACAGCCCGGTAGACGGCTTCCGTTTCCACGACTATCCGGTGCAGCTCCCAGACATAAAGCCCAATGAAACGAACGTTTACGACATGCGGCTCACAAAACACGAAGACGGCTGGATATACGGCGTTTTCTGCTCAGAAAGCAAAGACACTTCATCAAAAGACCTTTCAGCCGCTGTCGCCGCCGCCGGCATTGTCCGCACAAAAGACCTTGAGCACTGGGAACGCTTACCAGACCTTAAGACGCTCAACTCTCCGCAGCAGCGCAACGTCGTTCTTCACCCTGAATTCGTCAATGGAAAATACGCCTTTTATACACGCCCAATGGACGACTTTATTGAAACTGGCTCCGGCGGCGGAATAGGCTTCGGGCTCTGCGACGACATAACGCATGCTGTCATCGATGAGGAAATAATCACGAGCGCGCGCAAATACCACACAATAACAGAATCTAAAAACGGAGCAGGAGCTGTGCCTATAAAAACTGATAAAGGCTGGATTCACATTGCGCACGGTGTCCGCAACACAGCAGCGGGGCTCAGGTACGTCATTTATGCTTTCGCAACGGCACTGGATGACCCTTCAAAAGTAATCGCGGAACCGGGCGGACTCCTTATCGGGCCGAGGGGCTGGGAGCGGGTCGGCGACGTTTCCAACGTCGTTTTCACGAACGGCGCTATCGCGCGTGAAAACGGCGATGTTTTCATCTATTACGCGGCGAGCGACACCCGGCTTCATGTAGCATCCACGACAATCGAAAAGCTTAAGGACTATGTGTTCAACACGCCTGCCGACCCGCTCCGCTCCGTAAAGTGCGTGGAGCAGCGGTGCGAGCTTATCAAGAAAAACTTGGAGTTATTGCGCGCGGACAACTAGTGCGGGCAAATAACGCGAAAACTGCATAAAAATCATCCGTACTCCGAATTTCTTAACAAATTCTTAAATTTTTTATAAATTTTTTAGAAAAATGTCGAAATTGGAGTATATGGAGATTCCAAAGAATCGAAAAACGGTATATAGTTATAATATGCGCAGTTTCCGCATTTCGAAAAAGAAGATTATTTCTCTTTCCCTTCTGGCAATCCTTGTATTTATCTGTATTCTTGCGGGATGCAGTCTTAAGGAAGACGATTCCACCAGACTGGAATTCAAGCATCATTGGTACTGGACGCAAGGTGCGGATGACGGCTCTGCGCCGGAAAAACTTCGTCCAGGACAAGGAGTTCCCGATGGTGAGCGGGACGGCTTCCATCTTTTGGATGTTGCCCAAGAAAATGATCTTGAATCCCTTCTGCCAGATGAAAAAGGATATATCTGGATTTATGCGGAATTCCAAATCCCAGAAGCACTTAGAAACACTCCAATAGGACTTTTCTCGAACCGCATCCTTTATGCAGGTGATATTTTTATTAACGGATACGAAATCGGACAGCTCGGTACAATGCCGCCATATCAGTTCATGGCGGGCTTTAAAGCTGGCGGTTTCTACATCCCGGACTCTATACTGAAAGACACAGGTAAACATGTTCTCGCCATAAAAATATGGGTCGAAGGCGTAGGAAGCGTTCCTTCTACAATCTATCTGGACAATTACGACAAAGTTTCATACGAAGCTGCAAAAACGACATTCCTTTGCTCGACTATAAACTTTTCATTTGCTTTCTCGCTTGTAGTAATCGCACTCTTTTACTTATTCCTGTATTCACAGCGCAAATTCAAGGAATATCTGCTTCACGCAATGCTCAACTTATGTTCTGCAGTCTTCCTGTCACCGTTCTTTCAGGATCAGTTCAACTTTTTGAAAGAAATATTTCCTTCATACCTTGTTTTCTGCAAATTCTTCTATGCCATACCGGCTTATATTTCATCTTACTTCGCGTCTTCGTATATGCGCGAATTCCTGCACGAAACCGACTCAAAGAGCCTTAAAATCACAAGACTTGTAATTCTTATCCTCCCGATAATAATAACACTGGCTATTCCTGATCTTGTGACTCTGCTCCATGCTCAGTCTGTTCTTATCCTCTTCATAAGCGCACAGATATACTTTGGCGTAGAATCAGTCTGCAAGTCACTTATCCGCCAAAAGAAAGAAGTTTACGTCCTTATATCAGGTTTTTCTCCGGTTCTTGTTGCAATACCAATAGATATTATTGTTCATTCCGTCCTGAAAGCTGATAACTGGCCATATTTAACAATTTTAGGATGGCAGGGAGTCATTCTTGCCTTCATGTTCATTCTTACAATCCGCTACAACGAGATTTTCAAACGCGTTGAGTATTTGAACTCTTATCTTGAAAGAGAAATTGATGAACGGACACACAGGCTTACTGAATCGAATGAGAAACTGGAGTCTGAAAGGCGGCAGGCACAAGCAGACATGAACTTTGCTGTCCACGTCCAGGAAGCTTTCTTCAAACAACCAGACTTTTCGTTAAGCGGTTGGGATTTAGCCATGACATCAATGCCTGCTTCCGGTATTTCCGGCGATATGTTCGACGTTTACCATGTCGGCACTGTCCTTGAAGGCATGTCGCTTTTTGACGTATCTGGTCACGGTATTGCCGCCGGCCTTGTCACAATGCTCTGCAAGAACATAATCGGTCAGACGTTCCGCGACGGCCTTTACAGCGGCGAAACCCATGAAGACCTTGGCGTCGTTATGGAAAACATAAACAGAGGCGTCATCACTGCAAAAGGCGATATCGAGAATTATCTTACAGGTATCGTTCTCAGGCTCGACAATGCTATGGAAGGCGAGACATGCCACGCGGAACTCACAAACGCAGGAAGCCCTGTTCCGCTGCTTTACGTGAGCGAAACGCAGAAATGCGTTGAAATAAAAACGCGTACCCCATCAACACAATACGGTATGATTGGTATACGTGGACTTGAAGTATCGTTCCCGTCACAGCAGTTTGAAATTGCCCCGGAAGACGCTCTCGTGCTTTACACAGACGGCATAATAGAAGCCGTTAACAGCGATGGCGAACAGTTCGGACGCGAACGGCTCGCAGAAGCAATCGTAGAAGCCGGTTCAGTCTCTGCAAACGCAAAACTCAACTACATCCTTAAAAAACTCAAGACGTTTGCGGGCGAAGTACCGTACGATGACGACATTACGCTGATTGTCCTTCAGCGCAAGAAAAACATGTCAGACGATATCGATTCACTTATCTCTAATCTGTAATTTACGTATTTTCATTTTTTTCTCGTTTTTTTTTCTATTTTGTGATATTCTATATTATCGGTGAAAAGGAGTGTCGCTGACGCGATAGGAGGAAAAAGTGAAAAACCTGGAAATTGGGCAGGAAATACAGACAAAAATCGTAGCAATTACAGATGATTGCGTTTTTCTGGATCTAAATACAAAAAGCGAAGGCGTTCTGGATATTGCGGATGTCACTGATGAAAATGGAAAAATAACAGTCAAAGAAGGCGATTCAATAAAAGTATACTTTCTTGGGGACCAGCGCGGTGAAATGCGTTTTACCACAAAAATATCCGGCGACAAAGCCGATAAAACGCTTCTTGAAAATGCTTGGAAAAGCAGAATCCCGGTGGAAGGTCATGTTGAAAAAGAGATTAAGGGCGGATTTGAAGTAAAAATAGGCGACAGCCGTGCGTTCTGCCCATATTCACAGATGGGTTTCAAACAAAAAGAAGAACCTGCGTTCTTCATCGGAAAAACGATGACGTTCCTCATCCAGGAATATAAAGAAAACGGCAGGAACATTCTTGTTTCTAACCGCGCCGTAGAAGAACAAAAATACAACGAATACAAAGAGACGCTCAAACAGAAACTTAAAACAGGCATGACAGTAAAAGGAAAAGTTCTTTCACTGCAAAGCTACGGCGCTTTCGTAGAAATCGAAGGATTTAAAGCCCTTCTTCCAATTTCAGAAATCTCTCGCTCAAGAATAGAAGATATAAGCACAGTTTTGTCCGTAGGACAGGAAATAGAAGCCTCTATAATCCGCATCGACTGGCCGAACGAGCGCATTTCACTGAGCATGAAAGCGCTGCTTGCCGATCCGTGGAGCACTGTTACAGAACGGTACAAGCCGGAGCAAAAGCTTACAGGAACTATTTCGCGTATAGCTGATTTCGGACTGTTCGTAAACTTGGAGCCTGGAATTGACGGCCTTTTGCATATTTCAGAAATTGAAGATGCGGACAGGAAGACAAACTTGCGTAAAGTTTATAAAACTGGAACGGATATCGCAGTTGCAATAAAAGAAGTGGATGCGGAAAACCGCCGCATTTCGCTGCGCCCGGCTACTACAAAGAAGCAGGATAATTCCGCTGAGGAATTCCTTGCAAAACAGGACGAATCGGAAGGCGAAACATACAGTCCTTTCGCAGCCTTGCTTAAAAAGAAATAAAAAAAAGCTGCCTTCAAGGGCAGCTTTTTTTTCGTCCGCTAAACAATCCGTTAGAACTCGTAATCGAATGAATACGCTTCTTCTTCCAGAGCTTTGATATAAGCCGCTATTCTTTCAGAATCAGTAAGCTCCATAATCGTTTCAAGCTGTGACGGTGAGAAATACATCGTCATTTTTGGTGAGTATACATCAACCTGATCATTAGCCAATCCCGACTCAAGCGACATGCTGAAATACGGTTTTCCGCCGATTATCTCATAATTGAAGCGTGCTTTTATATCTGCATTGTAGCTGTAACCAAAAAGCCCCCAGGCAATGCCTGTTTTCATCATCCCGTATGAATTGTCTTTCGTTGGCTCATGGTTTTTGTCAAAATTACCCGAGTTATAATCTTCCATGTACAGTCCTACGCACCTTTCAAACTCGGCACAGTTTTCCGCATTCATCATCAGAGCCACTTTGTTTATATGGCGTGAAAAATGGATTTCTATCTTATTCGTGCGAGGAACACAATATAAAGTCATTTCGCACGGAGTAACATCATCTCCGTTCTTCCATACACTAATTGCATCACCAAGTTCAAATGGAGAAAAATCACCGAGCGTCGTAAGATACGGAGATTCTACCTCCGTTTTTTTTGTAGTTGTTGCACATCCAGCCAAAAAGAAAAAAACGCTCAAAACGCAAAAAAACAATATTGATTTTTTCATAGATAATATACTCCTTGTTTTTAAACTCTCTATATACTTAAACAGATTCGGCATAAAAAAGATACACCATAAGGATTCTACTGCTTTTGTCCCGCCTCTACAGCGAGTCTGTCGCACATCTCGTTGTATTTGTTCCCGGCGTGGCCTTTTACCCACCGCCACTCTATCTCTAGCCGAGAAACAGCCTCATCAAGCTCAAGCCACAAATCTTTGTTTTTTACAGGTTCCTTGGTCGATGTACGCCAACCGTTCTTTTTCCAGTTTTTTATCCACGTTTGGATGCCGTTCTTAACGTATTGGCTGTCAGAAACGACGCAAACTTTACGGTTCCGCCAGTGTCTGTCGTCAATTATCGCTTCAAGAGCCTCAATTGCTGCCATAAGCTCCATGCGGTTGTTCGTCGTAAGCTTTTCACCGCCGCTCATCGCATGCTCTTTGCCGTCTACGATGATTACAGCACCCCAGCCGCCACGACCGGGATTCCCTGAACATGCACCGTCCGTATATACAACAATAGGCTCTTCAGAAACACTTGTGGTAGTGGCGGGCTCGGTGTTAGCTGTGGGTTCAGTCGCGCCCTTGTTCTCATTTCCGCCGAAACTCGCGCCTGTTCCTGCGCCAGTTTTCGTGTCCGCGCCCGTATTTCCGCCCGCGCCGAAACTCGCGCCACGAAGCACGTCTTTCGCCTCGAACGGATACAAAATGCCCCATTCAACGCGGAATGCATCCATCATCTGAATAAGGCGCATGGAGTCCGCATGTGTATGAAGCGGCGATTCAATAATCGGGCGTGCATCATCGGTTCCTGCAACTGCACCAGTTCTAAGGCAGCGCACAACCTCGGCGACTTCGTACTCGTAGCCATTCACACGGAACGGAAGCTTTTTTTGTTCAACAAGGCTGCCGTCGGTATTAAGGACGTTGATCTGCTGCGCGTACCAAAAGCCCGGAATGTGAAGTGTTGCCTTTGACCCGATAATCTTCGCTGCTTTAAAGTGGTCGCCAGACCCCGTATCGATTCCGGCAGTAACGACGGCAGAAAAAGCCGATTCCGCAGGAGACGCGAAAAGCTCCCCTGTTTCACCGCCCGAAAACTCCATGATAATCGACTCGAACGCGTCTACTCCGGCAGCAGTCTTACGGCAGATTGAATGAACGGAAGGACATTTTACGTCAGCAAAGGGCACATTCTGAACGGCAGAAGCCACGGACATCGAGTACATGAGAGGATAAATGCCCATATCCAAGAGCGCGCCGCCGGCAAGTTCCGGCTCATAAAGCCTTGAACCTGGCGCATACGGAATATTGCTGCAAAAATCAGCATAGACAGCCTGAACCGTCCCGATTTCTCCGCTCTTTATCATCCGAAGTGTCTCTAAATAAACAGGCTGCATGCGCGTCCATAACGCTTCCATAAAAAACATCCCGGTCTGCTTCGAAACTTCAAGCACCTCGCGGAGTTGCGCCGCATTCACAGCCGCCGGTTTTTCGCATAGAACAGCCTTGCCAGCTTTCATCGCCTTTATCGAAAGCTCCGCGTGATTCATGTGCGGAGTCGCTATATAAATTACATCGATTTTCCTGTCTGCCAAAAGCTCATCGTAGCTTCCGTATGCAACCGGAATATCCCACTTCTCGGCGAAACTCTTCGCCTTATCAATTGAACGTGCAGCGCACGCATAAAGTGATGCTCCCTCTGTCTTTTTTACTGCAGGAGCAAGACATGACGCGATATTACCGGTTCCAATGAAACCCCAATTAATTGTTTCCATAAACACAATCTACCATATAGAAGCCATATTTTTCAATTCATTTGCCCTGTCACAATCTGCTGAGCCCACTTCTCCACCGACGATTCCAAGTTTTGCGGTGCATGGCTCATCGCATACTCCAGTTCCTGCCCAGCACTTATCTCGTATACCGAAAACTCCGGAAACGCCGCCTCTTTTCCACAAGAACCGGAAAATGCATTTTTTCCGCAAAACACAACGACAGGGATATTTCCGCGCCGCACAGCAACGGCGGCTTCCCTCGTTTTCTGTACGATGCCGCCAATCGCCTTACCCATAAGGCTCTGCTCGTCAAAGCGGCCTTCGCCTGTAATAACATAGTCGGCTGTTCCGGCTGCCGCCTCAAAGTTATACAAGCCCAGGATTGTCTCTATTCCACTTCTTAAAGTTCCGTTCATACATGCGACACATGCAAAGCCAAGTCCGCCGGCAGCACCGGCTCCGGGAAACTCCGAAAAATCTTTGCCTGTGCTGGAAGCTACGACATCGGCAAAATGGCGGCAGCCGGCATCAAGAAACTTGACCATACACGCATCCGCGCCTTTTTGCGGCGCATAAACAGCCGAGCAGCCGTTTTGTCCGCAAAGAGGGTTCGTCACGTCACACATCGCAACAATTTCAACGCCGGAAAGTTTTTCCTGCATCGCGGAAAAATCGCACGAAGCAACATCACTCAATGTGCCACCCGTGGGCACAAACAGCTTACCATCAGTACCATAAAACTTTGCTCCAAGTGCTGCCATCATTCCTGTGCCGCAGTCATTCGTGCTGCTTCCCCCAAGCGTCAAAATCAACTTTTTTGCACCTCGCCGCAAAGCATACTCTATCATCTCGCCGACGCCGAACGTCGTCGTCAAACACGGATTTTTCCGCTCTCCCAAAGACGGTAGCCCCATCGCCTCTGCAGTTTCAATCACGGCAGTTTTAACAGCAGTTCCATCATCAATAAATCCGACACGCACAGTCCTTTTTTCACCAAGAAAGGCACCAGTAACTTCAATCTTTTCCGAATATCCGCCCAGAACAGAAAGAATACAATCCATCGTACCCTCGCCACCGTCGGCTATCGGCATTTTCAAAATATCCGCATCTGGAATCACTTTCCGTATACCGTGTTCTGCTACGTCACAAAAATCTGTCGCCGTCAAGCTGCCCTTAAATGAATCGGGCACTATCAAAATCCGCATATCATAAGTATAGCAAGGCGAAGCGCAACACGCAAACATTTTTCTTTTGTAAAATCCATATTTCAGTGGTAGAATGAACAAGTGTTCGCGCACTTAATCACCGCACGAATCTTCAAAACAACAAAACGGAGTGACCATGAAAACAAGAAGCTCATTGATTGTCTTTATCTGTCTTACTGTAGCGATTTTCGCCTGTATGTTCATCGCAAACGGAATCCAAACCTCATGGGGAGATGTAAGCGTTGAAGCCGTTAAATACGCGTTTACAGACAGAAGCGGCGAGACACAGTACCTCACAGGAAAACTGTACAAGCCCGTGACCGCAACAGCAGCGAATCCTGCACCGGCAGTGCTCATGCTTCATGGCTACCAGAATGATAAAGAAACGAATGATGCTTATTCCATCGAGCTTTCGCGCCGCGGAGTTGTCGTGCTTTCATTGGACGAGTACGGTCACGGATGGACGACAGCTGGCATGACGGAACGAGGCTGGACGAACCACAAAGTCACCGTAAACTACGGCGAGGACAGCGAAGAAGCCGGCACATATAAAAAACTCGGAAGCGGCGGCGCTCTCCGCTACAAAATAATGATGAACTTTTCGAACCTTTCGTTCTTCAAGGATAAATACAGCAAAGGAGACGACGGAAGCGTCCTTTACGACAGCTCGATGGGCGGCATAAAAGGATTCGAGGTTCTTTCCGCTTACGACTTTGTTGACAGCGCGAACATCGGTATTTCCGGTCACTCAATGGGAACGTGGGCAAGCTGGTCTACCGCCGCTGCGTGCCCCGCAAAAGCCGTCGTTCTTCAGTGCGGCGAACTTTTCTCGAAAGAAGCATACGACACGAACAAAATCCATTTCAACAACGTTCTTTTGCTCCAGGCGAAATACGACGAGTTCAACTATTTCCGTGACTACGAAAACACCGTCACTGACGAGCTTATGTCCACGGATTTGCGCAAGGATTTCCTTGGCTACACCGGAGCAGCGGCGGAATGGAACAAGACATACGGCTCTTTCTCAGACGGCACGGCACGCCGCATAGAGCTCATAAACACGAACCACCGCCTTACAACACACGACCACCACGCGCTCACAGCCGCACTCGACTGGTTCTCTCAGGCTCTCGGTGCAAAATACACAATCGCTTCTAACAGCCACGTTTACGGCATTAAAGAATGGCTTGTTTTTGCGGCATTCCTGATGGCTGTTTTCGCAATGCTCCCGCTTATGAATTTGCTGCTTGCAATTCCATACTTCAAGAAGTCAGTTCAGGCGTTGCCGTCTGAGCCTTGTAAAATCAAGACAAACAAACAGTGGCGCAAAGGCGCGATAATCACAATGGCAATTTCCGCGCTGACCTATCCGTTTATGACGCAGCTAGGACACGGACTGTTGCCGCTTCCAGAAGGCATTTTCCGCATGACAATCGGTAACGGCTTCCTTTCGTGGTACGTGCTGCTTATCATCATCATGATTATCACTACGATGATTCCGTGGAAAAAATCGCGTAAATTAGCAACTGACGGCGCGACCCCAATCAACTGGTACGACATCGGTCTTGCGCCCGCAGATAAAACCGACAAATTCGGTTGGAAACTTTTTGGCAAAAACGCGCTTCTTTCCCTTATCCTGCTTGGTTTCGTCTATATCCTCGTAACGATATTCACGTACGCTTTCCAGCTCGACTTCCGCATGATATGGCCGTTCCTTAAGCCGTTCACGCTTGAACGCTTCGGACAGTTCTGCGTATATTTCCCAGTTTTCTTTGTGTTCTTCCTTTTGAACAACTCAAAGATTTTCGCGCAGATGCGCACAAAATACACGCTCCAGCTCGATACAAAAGGCTACTGGCAGACATTCTGGCGGAACGCAGTCTGCATGGCGGGCGGTATCTTCTTCATCATCCTGCTTGAGTACATTCCGTTCTTCGCAGGACTCGGCCCAGGCGCGGACTTGCTTTTCAGCCCGACATTCGGCGGTCCGTTCATGTCGCTGCTTATCGTGTTCTTCCCGCAGATACTCGTGTTCAGCCTTATCGGAACATACATGTACCGCAAAACCGGTTCCGTTTACACAGGCGCGTTCGTAATATCCGCGCTCGCCTGCTGGATTGTAACTGGCGGAAGCGCGATGCTATAAAACTTGTGCACGGTGGCTACCAGATGACAACCACCGTGCGCTTTGTGTAGAATATACACATGAACGAAAAAACTGAGAATATAAAATACTGTTTCCTGCTCGGAACACACACGATGATGTTCTGCGTAGGATTCGGATATGCCACAAGTTACCTTCAGAATTTGAACGTCCCAGATGGTGCGATAGGTATATCAATTTCTATATTTGCCCTGCTTGGCGCTTTGTTCCAGTTCATACTGGGCAGAGTCGCCGACAAAAGCAGCCGCTGGAACTTCAAGAATCTGCTTATCCTACTTGTGTCTGTTCAGCTTGCGTCATCTATAGCACTTCCGTTTTTGACATCGTTTTCTGTAATAAGCACAATCCTTTTCGGCTTAGTACTCTTACTAACATATTCAATGCTTCCTCTGCTCAATTCGGTAAGCTTCTTTTACGCTGCCTGTAATCTTAAAGTGGATTTTGGCATAGCGCGCGGTGTCGGTTCCATGGCGTACGGCGTCATATCGATAATTCTGGGAAAAGCAGTAACCTCATTCGGAACAGGATGCATTCCGTTTTTTGCGGCTGCAGTAGCACTCGCTCTTCTGATAGAGGCATCGCTTTTACCGTCGCCAGCTGGCTATACGGCTGCAAAAAACAAACCTACAAGCGGCACGAACGCCAACGGCGCAGACATAATCAGCTCAGAAAATGACAGTAGCAACAGCAAAAAACAACGACCGCTTATTTTCCGTTATCCCGCCTTTATGCTGATGATATTCGGCGTAACGGTCGTAATGGTCTTTCATAACATGAACATCACGTATCTTGTGCGGATTATCGAGAAAGCTGGCGGCAACAGTACGAATCTTGGTATTGCGCTTGGCATTTCAGCTGTCATGGAGATACCAAGCCTCTTGTTTTATGGAAAGCTTAGTAAACACGCACCGTCAAGAATACTGCTGCTTATTTCTTGTGGTGTTTTCTCTCTTAAAGCGCTGCTCTTCTGCGTTGCCGGAAACGTTACCACAGTTTATCTGATACAGGGACTTTCCATTGGCGCATTCGGGCTGTTGGCGGCGGCAAAAGTTTACTATGCTCACGACACGTTCGACGAAAAGGATATAGTCACCGGACAGGCTCTTGTTTCAATGACGGAAGCTGTCGGTATGGTTATGGGAAGCTTTTTCGGCGGGCTTATAATTAACGCGAGCGGCATAAATGGCGTACTCTGGGGCGGATTCGCAATCTGCGCGACAGGAACGGCATTCGCCGCCATTGGCGCATTCAAAAAACATTAAGACGCGCGGGAGCCGGTGCGGAGCGAGTCGATTACGGCTTTTATGCGAGTAAAGTCGCTCTGACTGGCTGCAACAGAAAGTTCAGGGAAAACAGCATTCAGTTTACGCGGCAAGTTTATATGGCTCAACGCGGAAATCTGCGTGTTAACGGCGTTCGCGTCTGTTGACGCCGCACCCGCATACAACGCTTCGAGCGCGGCAAATATTTCAGCGGGAGAAACGTCGACTTTCTGTTCCGGTTCTGGTGCCAGTTCCTGCACCGGTTCCGGTTCTGGCTCTGTTACTGGGTCGCTCGCAGCTTTAACACTTGTTTCCGGCTCGGATGACGCGCCAGACGCAGCGGGTTCTTCCACACTAGATTCAGCGACTTCTTCCGCGACCGGTTCACTTGGGCCACCCGCGTTTTGTTCAGCCATAGCAGCCATCTGTTTCTCAAGCTCCTGCGGTGGCAGACAACTCGCGTAGTATTTAAGCGTGACAGGCGTTTTAGAATCAATTTCCGCCATAAACTTGTCAGCATCTTTTGAGCCAGCCAAAATAGCCATACCGCATTTTTCAAGATAAGCAGCCATCTTAAAAAGCTTTTCTTCGCCAAGCTTGTAAGCAGTTTTTTTCAGTTCCTGCATTTTCTCGACGTATTCTGCCATACCGTCTGTATCCGGGCTGTTCCCGCCCGTTTCGGCACTGCTTTCCGCTATCGCATCAGACTCCGCAGAAACGCTTTCATAATCATCACTAATCACTTCTTCTTTCGGCAACATATCGGCATCGAAAGTGCTGTCAGACGTATCTTCGTCATAAGCATAATCAGACTCATCGTCCAAAATCGCTGTCTCATATGAAACTGCGCCATCACTTTCATCAAGCGGCTCATCAAAACTAGAGGTTCTTTCACCCGAAGAGTTCCAAGCCGAAACGGGCGGGAACCAAGAAAAACGCGACAAAAACTGCACCAGTAACGGCACAAGGAAAAACAAAGCGATGAAGATTATGAGCGACGTACCGAGCGCAGCAAACACATTAAGCGTTCTTTGCGACTTTTGTACTTCAACCGGGATATACGCGACAATAACGTATGATTCTTCCCTAAGATATGCAAAATAACAATCGTTTCCGAAAATTTCTGTCTGGCTTATTGTAAGCGGCTCGTACTTGTTTATATCGATTCCCGCATCTTCCAGCGTCCGGCAAGACTCAACTTTTTTTCCACTTTTTATGTCATGCAGTTTGTCAGCGATAATAAATCCGCCATCTTTTCCAACGCTGTCATACTCCGTAAAAAGATACGCGTATTCAGGCGCGTTTATAGCGGAATTCGCCATTGCCAAACTTTTTTCGACTCCAGCAATTCCAGAGACAAGGATATCTTCTGTATCCCCTTTTGTAATTGAATTTTGAAGTGGGAAAAGGATAAAACCAAATATTATATGACCTAATAAAATTGATGTTGCAATAATAATCTGTAAAACTGGAGAAAAAATCTTGCTGCTTTTATTCATTGTGACCTTCTATCGATATGAATATCGGCATTTTGGTCACACAAATATATCAGCTGGCAGGTAAAAAATCATTGAGTATTTTCAAAAGTTCGTCTGGTTTTATTGGTTTTGCAAGATGACCGTTCATTCCTGCTTCTAGCGCAAGTTTCTTATCCTCTTCGAACGCATTGGCAGTCATCGCGATTATCGGGATATTAGACCGCGGATCATCCTTAAGCTGACGAATCATACGCGTCGCTGTATAACCGTTCATAAACGGCATCTGAATATCCATAAAAACTAGATTGTAGTAATCAGGTTCCGAATTCCGTATTTTATCAAGAGCCACAACACCGTCTTCCGCAACATCAACTTCAAGCTGTTTTTGTTCCAGTATAGTTTTGGCAATCTCCCTGTTCAGCAAATTATCCTCTGCAAGAAGAACTCTGAACCCTTCAAAACTTGTCCGGATTTCTTTTTTGGAAACTTCTTTTTCCAAAGACTCCGTATCCGCACTGGCATCCCGGAGTTTTATCGGCAGCCTAACAGTAACAGTCGTACCCTTACGTTGCTGTGTCTTTATGCTGATTTTGCCGCCCATCTTATCAATCAGACCTTTCGTAATACTCATTCCAAGGCCTGTTCCCTCAACTCCGCTTATCGTAGAAGAGCGTTCGCGAGAGAATGAATCATAGATGTGCCTTACAAAATCTTTCGTCATACCGATACCGTTGTCGGAAACGATGAACTCGTAAGAACATAAATTGTTCTTGCGTGATGAAACTTGCTTTACGGTGAAAAGGACATGACCGCCGGAATTCGTGTATTTTACGGCATTGCTCAGTATGTTTATCATAATACGGTTGAACCGGACCACATCAAGCCTTATGTGTGAATCTGTTATATCTTCCAAAGACAGGCTGAACTGAATGTTCTTTTTTTCTGCCGTTCCCTGAATAATTGCGGAAAGGTCTTTTATAACCGTTATAAGGTTCGCATCCGTTTCTTCCAGCTCTATCTTTCCGTTTTCTATGCGCGCCATATCAAGGATGTCGTCAACGAGCTTAAGCAGATGGGCACTTGACCGTTGAACTTTATCAAGGCAGTCCGTCAGGCGCTCAGGGTCATCTTTGGACTGCAGCGCAATGTCCGTAAAACCTATTATGGCATTCATAGGCGTACGGATATCGTGGCTCATGTTAAACAGGAACGATGACTTTGCCTTGTTCGCGACTTCCGCCTTATTTTTTGCTTCTTCCAAAAGTTCGCGCTGTTTATTCGCAAGTTTTGTTTCCTCGTCAACGTTTCGAATACCTATAATTACGGTATTATTCACCTCATCCGAAGGATCCTTAAAAATCTTGACCTGATAATAGATTATCTCTTCATTTATTTTTGCCCTGAAATTGATATGATAGCTTGGTTCCTTTCTAAGAGCTTCAATTATTCTGTCTCTTCGCATTGACTGTCTGAAGTCTTTTCTATCGTCCGCAAATACGATTTTGTCCGCAAAGCATTCAACATAGCTTCTATAATCCGTCATTTTGTTCAAATCGTTTTTAAAGCCAATAAATGCTCCGCGCACAGAAAACTGTTTTTTCTCTCCTGTATCAAGATTCACGACAGAAACAGAATCGAAGTCTTGGACAAGCTGAGAAAACAGCTTTTCCTGATGGACAATCATATCTCTTTGAATGGCGAGCTCTTCGCGTGCAGAAAGCTTTTTCTTCTTTTCCGAGTTTCCGTAGCTGAACCCTACGTAAACCATGACAAGAAGCAAAATAGAACAAACGATGTACCAGAAGTTTTCGTTAAGGAAATCCTTAATCGAAAAAGAATACTCATACGGCATGTATTTGTTCAGGATTGTATGGATTGTTTCATCGGGAATATAGTTTTTTGCCCTGTTCACAATATCAAGGAATGGCACATTTTCTTTTGTGGAAGAAAACGACACCATGTTGCTGTATGGATGTTCCGGCTGAACACGCGAATCGTTCTCGGAATCTCCGGAGAACGAACTTAGCTTTCTAAGAATCGGGGTAGAAATATACAAAGTGTCTGCTTCAACCTGATGCAAGTCGAATGATACAGGGAACACGACTTCCACTTCTTTGTTTTTAAGAGCACGAATAAGAGAAGCTTCGTCATCGTAAAACTTGTAATAGATAGTCGTATCAAAGATTTTAAGCGTTATTCTGAGTCTTTCCACAAACTCAACGACAAATCCGCTCGGCATTTTTGTGGAATCAAGTCCGCAGAGCGGCATATAATTGTTCAAACAACCGATGGCTATTACAGGATGAGCTTTTAGCCACTCCATTTCATCGTCCGAAAGGTTCCAATCATAATACAACGTAGAGTAGTAATTGTTGTAAATCATGTAATTCAGATTCGGATTTTTACGGTACATCGTCTCTTGCGCATGAACGAGCTCTTCATAAAGCGTTTCCGCTTTTTTTGGCATTGCGATGTAGTAATCTGTGGCAGTTATGCGGTACAAAGGAAGCCAATTCAGGTTACTGTGAGTATCCGAAAAAAGCAAAAAGTCCGTTTCGCCTCGATTAAACGCATCTTTCACTTCTTTTTCAGAGTCGTACGGAACTATCGTACACGTAATGTTATTCTGCTTAAGCCACGCTTCAAAGAACGGCAGCCCATAAAAGCCGTCCATAACGGCTACAGTTTTCCCATCCAACGTTTTAGATTTGCTCTGAATGATGTTTGTATTTTCAGGCTTTACAAAAAGAAAAACATTTTCTGTTCCAACTGGATATTCTGAAAAAAGAAGCGTATCTTCATTTAAACCATTCTTGAAAAAATGAAGCATCATGTCTATTTCGCCGTTTTTCAGCTTTTCAGACAAATCAAGGAATTCTCCGTACACATATTCAAAACGCCAGTTGGAATAATACGCGATAAACTGAAGATATTCGTACGCATAACCCGATTTTACGCCTGTGTCATCAATGGCAGAGAAAGAATCGTCGTGGTCGATGAAACCGACTTTTACAACTTTTGTCTGAGATTCCTGTTGTGTGGAAGTTACTGCGCCAGTTCCGCTTTGGGCGACAATTACTGAAAATATCGCGACAAGCAGGATTACAGCACAACTTACGCGGCGGAAAGATGAGGATAAGTATGAATGTATTGCCTGTACGGGCGGTTTACATTTTTTTATGCTCATAAACACAAAACTTCCAGTAATCCACCCAACAAAAGTATAAACCCGAATTTCGGATTTGTCATGTTTCTATGCGTAGTTTTTTATTTTTTCGGCGTTCTATACGTTTCAGGCGCACCAAGATACGAGTACGGCATCGGTTTGTCTTCCGCATGAATCACGATTTTTTCAAGCACGAACGCCGGAGTCACCGGATAAATGCGCAGGATGTTGAGTCCAGCCTTGCAAGGTGCGGTCACTGTGGAAACGCGGATATTGTTCACGATGTCGTTTCCCCACGGCTGCTGGTCGTCACCGACCGCAAACGAAGGAGACACAACATCTTTAAGGCTTTTCGCGCCGTTCACTTCCACAACGAACTGAAGGAGGTTTTTCTTGCTCACAGGGTTCAGCGGGCTAAGATAAAAGTCGAAGTTCATGGAACCGGCTTCGTCAAGCACGAAGGCGTACTCAACGAACGGCGCAGAACTAGAGTCTGCCTCGCTCGTCGTGCTTACAGCTTGCGCTGTGGTCGGGAACCACGTCGTTTCCGGGAACACTTTTATTGCGGAAAGCGTCTTTCCGTAGCCCGGGAGCACCTTGAACGCAGCAGCCTCGCCGACGCACCCTGTTTTGCCGCCAGCGCCCTTAGCACCCGCGCCCGCCGTAATTTCCGCGCCGTTTGCGGCGACATTCCGCACGAAATGCTCCGCCTCAATCGAAATATAGTCGCCAGTCTGCACAAAAGTTCCGGCGGGAAGCTCACCTTTCGGTAAGCTCGTGGAGCACAGCGGGCGCACATCAACCTCTATCGGTACAAGCGTTTTCGGCGCGGATTCAGTTTTCCCGAACACCCCGATATACGGAGTCTCGCCGTTATTGTCGTCTTTTGCAAGAAGCTTTCTGTTTATGCGCACAGCAACTTTCTGCAAAAGATTCTTCGAAGAAACTTCGCCTTCTGTCTTGTCAAAAGAAAGCCACTTTTTGTTCGTTTTAATTTCAAACGCGAACTGCAGTGCGCTCGCTGTCGCGATATTAAGATAAACTTCCGACACTTCTGGGTTACGGAAAGCGTTAAGCTTAAGTATTTTTCTTGTCCAATCCTGCCCGATTGAAACTGAACTGTCGCCATCGAGCCACACAACTATGCGCGGTTTGTTTGCGCCGGATGTCTTAATTTCGACAGGCAGCTGGTTGTCCTCTTCGTTCCAGTTCTGAAAGCCGATATGTTCCGACCAGCCCATCGCGTACCACCTGCCGCCGTCAACCGTATCGAGCTCGTTCACAAGATGCTTGTCAAACTCAAGATACTTCCGTATTTTTGCGCAAAGCGGATTCGCCGCCAAAATACTGTGTTCTGCATACCAGCGGTTTTTGCCAGATGTAAGCTGTAGCCGAAGAACATTCATCGTTCCGGCGGCAGGGAAATAGACCTGGCTGTAAAAACCAGCGTAAAGGCTTTCCGGAACAGCAAACGGCGCACCCGCAGAAGTCGCCGCATCGCGACCACTGACCGCAGACGCCACTCCACTCTTGCCAGCGACGAACCGCTTTTTCAGCGCACGGTTCAGCTTCTCCACATCCGCAATAATCTTTTCCGCTTCGGCAAGAATCATATCAGACTCGCCGAAGTTCACCGGATGGAACGTGTCAGGCTTTATGCATTCCGTGCGCCGCATACGAGCAAGTTTTGTATAGCGCGTCAAAACAGACGCAATCAAGTTGCGCTCGCTCTTTTTAAGCGCAGCGAACTGGAAATCAGCCCATTCTTTTGTGTATTGCTCCGTGGTGTAGTTCAAATCGGAGTATTTTTCGTAATCATAAGCCAAGTTCAAAAAGTAACTCAGCGGGAACTCGTTCGAGAAAATATCGCCAACGTTTACAATCCACAGTTCGCGAATGCCGAACTCGTATGCGGCACACATCTGCTCCTTAACTTCTGGCAGGCTGTTCGTGTTCGCCCATTCATAGCTGTACGGCCATCCGTGATAATCGAAATGGAAATACATGCCGTATCCGCCTTTGTGGTTCCGCATCTCTTCTGTCGGAACAGTGCGCAAATGACCGTGATTGTCCTCGCAGAGCATAAGCGTTACGCCATCAAGCTCCGGGTCGCCCATCAAACCTTTTGTATCTTTGTCACCGTAAAAATACGGCTCTACTTCTTTGTAAAGCGCAAGCATACGCGGAACCTTGTCCAAATCGGCGTTTACGTATTTCTTTATCAAGCCGTTCTGCGTCTTAAGCACATCGCGTAGCAAATCGATATTGTCCTTCAAAGTCGCGTTTTTGCCCAGAATTGCCGTATCCGCCTCACCACGCATACCAACGGTAATCACGCTCTCGAACTTGCCTGAGCGTTTCAAACCGTCTTCCCAAAAGCGTGTAATGCCTTCGCGGTTCGCCCTGAAATTCCACGCATCGCCATAAATAGAACCCTTCCCGCGCAAATACTTGTACTCCTCGCCGTTTCTGCAGCAAGGCTCATGGTGCGACGCACCCATAATAACGCCATACTCATCGGCAAGCTCAGCGTTCAAAAGCCCGGGGCCGTCCTCGCTGAACCGCGCTGACCACATCGCTGGCCACAGATAATTGCCTTTCATGCGCAAAAGAAGCTCAAAAACATGCTCGTACATCTTGGCGTTAAAACCACCGTAATTGTGCATCGTCCAGTTTCCAAACGCAGGCCATTCGTCGTTGATAAAAAATCCGCGGTATTTTACGGACGGCTCTTTGGAAACAAAATTGTCTTTTTCTGTGAGCACGACCCGGTCTTTATGCGCGGGCAGAACGCCAGCCCAGTCCACGAGCGGCGAAACTCCGAGCAGCTCGGAAATGTGGAAAAGTCCGTAAATCGTACCGCGTTTGTCGCTTCCCGCAATTATGAGCGCAGGCTTTTCAAGCCCAGAAATCTCAGTCCGCTTTACAACCGTGAATGAATATACTTCACGTTTACCCTTCACATTATCAAGATTTATTATTCCTTTTTCAGCGAGCGCTGATATAATCGCGCTTTTGCCAACTGTACCATATATTATTGTATAACAAGATGTTACCTTATTTTTCAAACTGATTTGGGAACCAGAAACCTCAGCGTAGCAAGCTTTTGGCATATTGCCCGTAACAAGCTGGATATCATGTCGAACTTTAGATGCGATTTTTTCCATGCACGGAAAATCGTCTTTACTCGAAAGGAAACATACATCAGAGAAAATAAACATTTTGTCCTCCGTAACTAAACTTGTATACTAGAATGTCACCTATTAAGCCAGATGTCAAGCTGTCACCTCGACTAAAATGCTTGACGTTATCGCTATATCTTCTTAGAATTTATGCGTGGAAATATCTGTTGTCATTTATGAATTAATGCATTTTATAGCGATAATATTCTCCAGACCGGGATATTACGATGCTCTCCCTCTTTCATGGTTTGTGGCAGTTCCGCTTGCCTTTTTACCTGTAATACTTGCATTTATGTCATTCGGTCCTAAACGCGCAAAAGACGAAAACAACAGCAATATCACATTCCTTTATTTGATTTCTAAAATCCTGATGCTTCCGGGATTCATTATGTATTTAATAACAAATGCCAGTCGCCACACCTTGCAATATCTTCTTGCCATAGTGCTATTTTTGCTTATAGATGTTATACTTATCATTATTCTTACGATAATAATAAAGAATAAACAGAAGAGTTTTCATACGTCGGACAGAATACCCGACGAAATTCCGGGCAACAGCCCGGATAAAACAGAAACTCCGTAGGAAGGATATTAATGCAGATAATACCAGTAGCGAGCGGTAAAGGTGGTGTAGGAAAAAGTCTTCTTTCAGCGAATCTTGCAATAGCATTAGGTCGCGCAGGAAAAAAAGTAATTCTCGCAGACCTCGATTTAGGTGCATCAAACCTTCATCTTGTAATAGGACAGCAGTCTCCTAAAATTGGCATAGGCACTTATCTTGCTGGAAAATCAACTTTGGAAGATTTAATTACTCCGACGGATTATAAAAACGTATCTTTCATAGCCGGCGATTCAGAAATTCCTGGACTTTCAGCTCTGAAAATCTCGCAAAAAAATCAGCTTATAAAGCATTTCCAAAACTGCGAGGCAGATTTCCTCATTCTTGACTTAGGAGCTGGAACTCATCTTTCGATATTGGACTTCTTCCTGCTTTCTCCGCAGGGAATAATCGTCTCCGCACCGACAGTAACAGCCACGCTTAACGGATACCTTTTCCTTAAAAATGCAGTTTTCCGCCTTATGTACAACTCTTTCAAACGGAATTCCGCCGCATATAAATACTTAGAGCAGCTTAAAACCGATACAAACACGCTTCAAAAACTGTATATACCAAAGCTTTTGGAAGCAATAAAGCGCATTGATCCAGTTAGTGCCGCAACGTTCGAGCATAGAATAACACAGTTCCATCCTCGCCTTATTATGAACATGATTGATGACCCTAAGGATGCAGAAAAAGCATACAGAATCCGCCGGTCATGTCAGGAATATTTGGGGCTTGATTTGGAGCATCTTGGCGTGCTTTATAAAGACCCGATGCAGGATGTCGCGCTTGCTTCCCGTCTGCCTGTAACAGTTTACAAGCCGCAGTCCGTGCTTTCTCAGGCAATTTATCGCATTGCAGAAAAGATAATTCAGTCAGAGACAATCCAGTTCGATACAGAGCTTGCAGACGATTCATTCGCCGCTGCTGATACAGAAGCAGAGCAGGATTATTCAACAAAGATGACGTATGTTGAGGATTTGCTCGGTTCTGGCGCGCTCACAACAGCAGAGCTTGCAGATACGATAAGGGCACAGCAATACGATATTACGCAGCTTAAGAACGAAAATATGCTTCTCAGGACAAAACTTCTTAAAGCAATACAACAAGGATATCGCGTCTAATGCCTTTATATATAAATTATCCGTCTTGGTTGAGCCCGCAAATCTTTCCGGGCGTAAAATTTCTAAGCCTGTTCCGCTGGTACGGGCTTATGTACGTTTTTGCATTCGTAACGGCTTTTTTAGTTTTCAGAAAGCAAGTTAAACAGGGAGATTTGAACACTCCTACACACGTTGTCACAGACGATGATGTTTTCAGTTTTTTCACGTTCTCAATCGTTTTTCTTCTGTTAGGCGCAAGACTCTTTTCTATCATCATTTACAACGGCTCATCAAAATACCTTACAAAACCATGGCTCATTTTCTGGCCGTGGGATGAAAACGGAAACTTCACAGGGCTTGCCGGAATGTCATATCACGGCGGCTTCGTCGGTGGTTTTATCGGAATGGTAATCTGGTGCAAGCGTCACAAGCAGCCAATGTTCAAGTGGATAGACGCTATGGGTATTTCCATTCCGCTTGGCTTCACTTTTGGACGCATAGGCAACTTCCTTAACGGCGGAGAGCTTTACGGCCGTATAACGACAATGCCGTGGGGAATGCTGTTCCCCAACACACCGCGTTTTTCAAGCTCAATTCCGTGGGTACAGGAATTCGCCGAAGCTGCCGGGCTCCCAGAGACTACCGGGCTTTTGAATCTGCCCCGTCATCCGAGCCAGTTATATGAAGCATTCTTCGAGGGCATTTTTCTTTTCGTTGTTTTCTGGCTGATCCGCAAAAAGAAGCCGTTCGACGGTTTTTTTATCACGATGTATTCAGTAGGTTACGGTCTAGTCCGCTTTATAATCGAGTATTTCCGCGAACCCGATGCAAACCTGGGTTACCGCATCGCAGTTGACAAAGAAGCCCCACTCTACTTGAACCAGTCTTTGTTGAACCTTTCGACGGGGCAGATTCTGTGCCTTCTTATGATACTCGGCGGACTTATTTTCTTCGCTATTATGATGATCCACAAAAAGAAACTTGGTGGCATCGATGGTTCGGCAGTTTCTGCGAAAGCCAAGAAACCGCCGAAAAAGCAGAAATAATACACAAAAAAACCGCTGAGAAATGATTCCCAGCGGTTTTCTTTTTCTGGCTGAACACGTTTTAATGCGCGCCTATCACCTTAGCCTTTGAGAACTTTTGCGAGGTTCTCGGCTGTGAAGCCCATAGCCTCTGCAACTTTTGCATAAGGACCAGACTCACCGAATCTGTCGATGCAGAACAGGCAGCTTTCGTCCGTTGCAAGGCCTTCCCAGCCCATCTTTGTACCAGCTTCAGCAGCGACGACGCGTTTTGCCCCGCCGATAATCGTATTCCGTAATGTAGCTGGCTGTGACTTGAACAGCTCGCGGTCCATAACAGATACGATGCGCACTGTCTTTCCTGTTACGAGCTGCGCTGCGGCAAGAGCCAACGAAACTTCCGAACCAGAAGCAAGTACTGTTACGTCCGGCTTGTCTCCGCCTTTCTTAACGATGTACGCACCACAGCGAATCGTGTTGCGCCAGTCCGGGTCTTCTTTCTCGAACACAGGCAGGTTCTGGCGTGTAAATGCAAGACAAGTAGGCTTGTCTTTTGTATCCGCGGCGATTTTCCAAGCCTCAACAGACTCTTCAGCATCGGCGGGGCGCAAAACCTGAACATTCGGCATTGCACGAAGAGCTGAAATAGTTTCAATAGGCTCATGTGTAGGACCGTCTTCGCCGACGTAAATTGAATCGTGCGTAAGGATATAAATTACAGGCACCTTCATAAGAGCAGAAAGTCTTAATGCTGGGCGCAGGTAGTCGGCGAATACAGCGAACGTTGCGCAGAATGGGCGAAGAGCACCGTGCAATGCGATACCGTTACAAATAGCCGCCATAGCAAACTCGCGGATACCAAAGCGGATATAGCGTCCGTCGCGGTTCTCAGGATTGTAGTCCTTTGTTCCGTTCTTTGTTACGTTTGGTCCCTGAAGGTCAGCTGAACCACCGACAAGGTTTGAATACTCATTGGTAACAGCTGTAAGAGCTGCTCCTGACGCATTGCGTGTCGCAAGTGAGTCGCCAATATTGTAAACAGGGAATTCTGCCTTTCCTGTAGGCTTATCTGCATACCATGCATCCCACTCAGCTTTTTTCTCCGGGTATTTTGCTGCCCATGCGTCAAAAGTCTTCTTCCACTCTGCCTCTGCAGCAGCGAAAACAGGCTTTTTCTCGTTGAAATAAGAAACAGCTTCTGGAGCAATGTAGAAATCTGCGTCAGCTGGAACACCAAGCTCCTTACGGGCAGCTTCAATACCCTCCGGGCCGAGCGGCGCACCATGAGCTTTTGCAGTTCCTGCTACAAGCGGGCATCCCTTACCGATTGTTGACTTAAGCATGATAAGTGAAGGTTTGTCCGTATCTTTCTTTGCTTCGGCAACAAGTTTAGCGATGCCTTCCATGTCATACATTGAGCCGCGAAGGACCTGCCAGCCGTATGCTTCATAGCGCTTTGCTATATCTTCTGTGAAAGCAAGGTTTGTTGAACCGTCGATTGTGATATAGTTCTCGTCGTAGAAAACGATAAGTTTGCCGAGCTTGTTTGTTCCGGCAAAACTTGATGCCTCGGAAGAAACACCTTCCATAAGACAGCCTTCACCAACGAGAGCGTATGTATAATGATCTACAACTTTATATTCTGGTGTGTTGAAGTGAGCGGCGAGCATTGACTCTGCAAGAGCCATACCTACAGCCATAGAAACGCCCTGTCCGAGCGGACCTGTTGTGGCTTCAACTCCGTCTGTAGCACCTGCTTCTGGATGACCAGGGCATTTAGAACCAATCTGGCGGAAAGATTTTATGTCATCAAGAGACAGTTTGTATCCGCTCAAATGAAGAATTGAATACAGAAGCATTGAACCATGTCCTGCAGAAAGAACAAAGCGGTCTCTGTCTGCCCACTTTGAATTAGCAGGATTATGCTTTAATATCTCGCCATACAAAACAGCTGCAAGTTCAGCAGCACCAAGCGGCAATCCAGGATGTCCGGACTTTGCTTTCTGAATTGCGTCCATAGAAAGGGTACGAACAGAAAGCGCGACTTTTTCAAGAGCATTAATATTCATCGTTTCACTCCCAATTATGATTTAATAGAGAATGTTGCAAAAACCAAACGAGCCATGCAACTTCTTCAAATTTCCAAACAAACACTCGCGTCAGACGCGATGAACTGCATTAAAACTTCTTATCTTCCGGTGGCAATATTCTGCGCACAGCATCCACCAAAACCTCAACAGAAGGTTTTTCAGCAAGAATAGAACGGAATTCGCTGTTTTGTATAAGAAAAGCCAGTCTTGACAATATCTGTAAATGAACTTTCGAGGAACTTGACAGGATAGCAAAAAACACGAAAACAAGCTTTGCATCCGGAGATTTCATGTCAATGGCTTTCTTAGGATAACAAACAATGATGCGCTGTTCATCTTCATTTTTCAATAGGGGATATCTCGGATGTGGCAAAGCCATCCCGTTACCAACAGCGGTACTTATCAGCTCCTCGCGTTGTACCAGTTCAGAACATACTTTCTCCGCGCTCAAATAATCGGGAAGTTTCTGGCTTTCAGCGATAATCTTGTATATCTCTGCCGGAGTCTTTCCTTCAGCATCAAAAATTACGCCACCTTTTTCAATTAATCCACCAATATCTAATTCATCTTTCATTCTTTTTTCCTTTGACTATAATCCACGATTACATCTAATAATTTACATCAAAAATCTCTTTTTGTAACTGCCTCTAGGGCAGGTTTTATATCCTCAAAGCTGAATTCCATTCCTTCAACTGATAATCTGGAAGAATCAAGTTCTTTATCAGATAAATTCTTCTGGAATAAAAGACCGCTAATAAGTTTTGCTGTATGACCGAACAGCTGCGACAAAACGATAAGCTCATGCTGCGGCATTTTTTGTACCGGGATAGGACATCTGTCGAGCCTGCAGATAAGCGTCAGAATTTTTGAGTAAAGTTCCAACGCTTTATGACGCACCTCGCCGACCTCATAATCGGCGAACCAGTTGTATTTTTTGCTTATCTGCTCGCGCTGCTTATGGAGCCTTAAAAGCAAAAAGCCTTCCTGCCATTTGTTCAAAAAACCGCAATCGTTCACTATCCTGGGCAATATTGCCGCAGAATCTTTCTCTTTAAGATAAAGTGAGTCGCGTATATACGCCTCAAGCATAAACTCCGGGATAGGCAGGTTGAAAGTATCGTACAGCGTACCTTCCGTTATGCTCTGAGTTTCCGGGTCATCGCCCCATTTTCCAGCGGCAGGAACTTCTTCGTGAAAGAACCAAAGGCGGCTTTCTACGCCATACTCAATAATCCCTATCTTTCCTGACTGGCTCAGGAACTCTTCCACGCAACCGCAATCCGGTCCTGTCAACGCGAACATATTGTCAACAAAAACGTAGGCAAGCTGCTCTTCTATACTGCCGCACGGCCCGTATGTCCGTAACGATTCCTCAAGAGCCTTTTCGAATGTCTTGTTCCATTCAGCACGCTTCTGTTCGGAAGCTGTTTCCTCAAAGCGGTTTGTCTTGTGCTCGCATCTAGGCTCCATGACAAGAAGCCCTTCATCCCAGTCCATAAGATACACGCGAATCCAGTCGCCATAAGCAAAATCCCACTTCTTGTAAAGCTTTTTCATATCAAGGACGGTAAGCTTCATCGCAGAAGGCAGCATAAAATCGTTTTCAGCGAAATTCTTGTCGGCATTGCTCGAATCCATCGCAAGATACTGAGCAGAATATTCCTCGCCATAAAGATTGTAGTGCTTAAGCAGTTCCGCTAGAGGGAACTCATTCACGCATGTCTGAACAGGTACGTTGTCAACAAAAAATGTCAGCTCGTCGGGAAGCATTTCCGGGTCAACGAAAGGCATGCACCTGTCGCCCGGAATCAAAATACCGTTATCTATCTCAAATTTTGTTGGTTTTATTGCGAAATAGCGGCCAGTAAAACACCCAGCCCGTGAAAGATATTGCTTTTTTGAAACTTTGAAGACATTGGGATGTGTCTCAATATACGAACTGAAGTTATCGGGAAGAGAGACAATCCCCTGTTTTTCTAGAAACTGTTGTAATGTCCGTACCGTAAAAGTTGTTATTCTTTGCCGTAAAAACAACTCAACGTCAAATTCCATCACCTCATCTATCATACACTATTAATATAACAACATTTTCAATAAAAAACTATCTAAAAGCAAAAGTTTATACAGGAGAAAAAACAAATGGGGGATTTTAAGGGGGAAAACGGGATTTTTCCTACCCCCTTAGGAGAGGGGGTAGCCCGCAACAATGTGCGGGCGAGGGGGACCTTCCCCCTACAAAATCAAATTACGCGGACATCCGTTATTTCGGCACCGGTCTTTTTGAAGGCCTCTTCAACTTCTTCTTTTGTAAGACCTGTGACCTTGCATGTACAGCATCGTTTAGAAAGGTCATCTGCCTCGCTCGTTACAAGCGAAACAATATTTCCGCCTGCCTCGGCAATAAAAGTCGTAAACTTGGCAAGCTGACCTGGTTTCTCGTTCAGAATAGCCGTAATGCGCACACCGTTGTATCTTGCGCCGAACATATCGACAAATTCGCGGAACAAATCGCTTTCTGTTATTATTCCGACAAGAAGGTCGCCTTTAAGAACAGGAAGGCATCCAACATCGTTATCCGCCATTATACGGGCCGCTTCCTCAACAACCTCGTTTTCCTGAACCGAAACGACATTTTTAGTCATTATTTTCTCAACTTTCAGCTTTGAAAGAAGATAACCAATCTCAAAGATATCGAGCGTCGTCGCGTCCGAAGGGCTTGCCTTTGCCAAGTCTTTTCTTGTCAGCAGCCCAACAAGGCGGTCGTTTTTATCAAGAACCGGCAGCTTGCCGATTTTTTCTTTTTCCATAAGAGCTTTCGCGTCTGTCAAAGAAACATCAGGACGAACAAAAACAGGATTTCTTTTCATTACACTGGCAACTATCATATTTCCTCCAACAAACAAACCGCGCCGCCTTCTGCAGCGAAGTTAAATGGAATTTTCAGATTCAGGGGCGCACCAGCACCCATACAACAGCACGGCAATATTCACATTGCCCACCACAAATCAGTATACCACGAAAGCTTGTCCAGTCAAGATTTTTGGCTGGACATCTTCTTATTGACACTCATTCTTTCCGGCATTATCATGCTTTCGTTTATATTTTATCCATACAATTTCTAGGAGTTATTATGAAACATTTTGGTAAAATCAATCTTGCAATGCTTGCTTTCATGATTCTTTTCATGTCATTTGGAGCAAATCTTGCAGCTGATGGTTCCGATTATTTCGACGAAGTTTCAGTTGAAGGCGTTTCTTGCTACATCGTTCCAGAAGCATTGGAAGACTTAGAAGTATCTGATGACACATATTTCTTGCTTCCAGTAGCTGTATACGAGGGATATGAAGCAATGTTTGAAGACCTCGCTATCGACTCAAACAGCGGAGAAGGTATTTCTGAAGAAAATGGCGAAGAACTTACAGATTTTCTCTATGACATTTGGTCAGATGATGCTTATGGACAGGTGTGTCTTGATTCAAGCGACGGCGAAGAAGTTGATGAATTGTGGGAATCTGCTTATGACGCATACTACAATGACTTACCAGAAGACAATCCTCTCGTTGTAATTTACAACTGTCTTCCAAACTGGGCTTATCAGATGAGAGAAGCAACATGGAACATTGTAGATTGTCTTAACGAGGTTTATGATTTTCTAAATGGAGACAGCTACTATGACTCTATTGATGAAATCATGGAATCATACTATGACGATGTTCTTGCTGCAGTTCAATTTATCAAAACTTATTACCCAGATAGCGAACTCTAAACTGAATATCAGCTTTTAATCGAAAACCCCTAAAACAAGACTAAAAAAGTTCTGTTTTAGGGGTTCTTTTTTTCAGATGATATAGGCAAATCTGCCGTGGCAAACACAGCCTGTACAAAACTGATGGCGGGCTTAGAATGCCCACCGCAATTTAGCCGCCGAGGTACGCGCTCCGAACTGAATCATCAGAAATAAGCTCCGATGCCGCGCCAGTCTTTACAACAGAGCCTGTTTCAAGGATGTACGCCCTGTCCGCAATCGACAAAGCCTTGAACGCGTTCTGCTCAACAAGAAGAATCGTCGTTCCGTCTTTGTTGATTTTCTGGATAATCGAGAAAATCTCGTCTACGAGAATCGGCGCAAGACCCATAGAAGGCTCGTCGAGCAGAAGCAGCTTAGGTTTTGCCATAAGAGCGCGTCCCATCGCGAGCATCTGCTGCTCACCACCAGAAAGCGTTCCCGCAAGCTGCTTAATTCGCTCTTTAAGGCGCGGGAAAAGCTCAAACACATTTTCCATATCAGCCTTAATTCCGGCTTTGTCCTTGCGTGTAAAAGCGCCCATCTCAAGGTTTTCACGTACTGTAAGGTTCGAGAAAATGCGTCTTCCTTCCGGAACCTGAATAAGCCCAGTCTTTACGATAGCGTCAGCAGGGACGGATGTTATATCATTATCCTGAAACGTGACCTTTCCGGCTGTTTTCTTTATGATATTAGAGATTGCATGAAGCGTCGTGGTTTTTCCCGCGCCGTTCGAGCCGATAAGCGTAATAACCTCGCCTTCGTTTACGGAAAAAGAAATGCCTTTTAACGCCTGAATTGCACCATAATGAACTGTAAGATTCTCTACTGTAAGCAATGCACTCATAAGCCAGCTGCCTCCCCACCAAGATACGCTTTAATAACTTCCGGGTTCTTCTGTATCTGCTCAGGAGTTCCCTCAGCAATTTTCCGGCCGTAGTCAAGTACGACGATGCGCTCGCAAATACCCATAACAAGGTGCATATCATGCTCAATAAGAAGAATCGTCAGGTTGAACTGCTTTCTTATGAGCGCAATCAGCTTCATAAGCTCGTCTGTTTCTTGCGGGTTCATACCGGCTGCAGGCTCGTCAAGCAAAAGGAATGTCGGGTTCGCCGCGAGCGCACGGGCTATCTCAAGCTTGCGCTGCTTTCCATACGGCAGATTTTTCGCAAGCTCACCGTAACAGTCATCCATCTTGAAAAGAGTCAGAAGCTCGTGAACTTTGTTCGTCATAATCTCTTCGTCACGACGGAACTTAGGCGTGCGGAAAAGAACGTCGAGCGGGTTAACCTTGCGGTCTGAATGGAGCGCGATGCGGATATTGTCGGCAACCGTAAGATTGTTGAAAAGCCTGATGTTCTGGAATGTTCTTGCAATACCGATTTTGTTCAATGCTGCAGGACTAGCTTTTCCAAGGATATGAAGCGTTCCGTTCCTGTCGTTGAACGTTATCTGGCCGTCTGTCGGCTTGTAAATGCCCGAAAGCATGTTGAAAACAGTTGTTTTTCCGGCTCCGTTCGGACCGATAAGACCGAGCAGCTCGCCTTTGTGGATGTCGCATGAAAAACCACTTACAGCACACAATCCACCGAAAACAATGGATATATTGTTTATCTTCATCAAAAGATCGTCGTCTTTACTCATTGCTTTCTCCCTTCTTTTTGAAAAGTCCGGTGAACTTATCCCATGTCTTTACGAACGAAAGCTCTTTCATGCCCAAAAGTCCCTGCGGTCTGAAAAGCATTACAAAAATCAGGATAAGCGGGTAAATAAGCAGGCGGTAGTCTTTCAAGAAGCGAAGAACTTCCTGCAAGCTCGTAAGAACGAACGCCGCTACGACAGAACCGGTTACAGAGCCCATACCACCAAGGACAACGTAGATAAGGTGATTTATCGAGTTGTTGAACGAAGCCAAGTCCGGTTTTATGAATCCGATGAAAGGAGCGTACAGCGCACCACCGATACCAGCGATGAACGATGCGATAACGAATCCTGTCATCTTATATTTGAAAACGCCGATTCCGTTCGAATTAGCAGCAATTGAATCCTCGCGAACAGCAAGAATCGCGCGACCATACGTCGAGCGCAAAAAGTTCTGAAGCAAAATGATTATAACGACAAGAGTTCCGATTATCGCCAGGTACGAAATCATCGCACCATGATCGAGCGATGTCGTAAAAATCGTGCTGAACTGCTTTCCGTTAGGACCGCCCGTGATATCTTTCAAGTTAACGAGGAAAATCCTGATGATTTCGCCAAACGCAAGCGTTACGATGGCAAGGTAGTCACCTTCCAGCTTGAGCGTCGGGAATCCGATAAGGAAGCCGAAGAACGCCGCAATAAGACCCGCCATTATAATACTTATAGGAAGCGGGATACCACAGTTTGCTGTCAAAAGAACAACGGCATACGCTCCCAGAGCCTGAAAACCAGCCTGTCCAAGCGAAAGCTGACCTGTTATACCGCTTATCACGTTAACGGATATAGCCAAAATCGCGTTTATACCGCCCAGCGTGATTATCTGCGCCGTATAACCGTCAATAACATTAATCTCTATCAATAATGCAGGAACGATAACGGCAGCAACCGCTATGATTCCAGGAATAAGCATATTTCGTAAAACTTTATTCTTCATCTTTTCCCTCCCCGTTAAACCTTAACGCTAGTTTTCTTGCCGAGGAGTCCGGCAGGCTTAACAAGCAGGATGATAATCAAAATACTGTACGAAATGGCGTCCGCATACTGTGATGAAAGATACGCTTTTGCCATTGTCTCTATAATACCGAGCATAACACCGCCGATCATCGCGCCAGGAACAGAACCTATTCCACCAAGAACAGCGGCTACGAAAGCTTTTAGACCGGGGATATAACCCATTGTCGGGTCAATCTGCGGGTAAGCGGACGCATAAAGCACACCACCGGCACCAGCGAGCACTGAACCGATAACGAACGTGATTGCTATTGTTCTGTTGACGGAAACACCCATCAACGAAGATGCACCCATATCGTGACTGACGGCGCGCATTGCCTTTCCTGTCTTTGTGTAATTGATAACGTAATTCAAAACAAGCATCAGAACAGCTGACGCGATAATAACGATAAGCTGGATATTTGAAATTGAGATAAGTCCTTCCGGATATGAAGCCGTCCGCAAAGTGAAAACTTTTGACGGCATTGTCGGGAACTCGCGTGGGTTCGGGCCGACGAACGGAAGAACACGCATAAGATTCTGCAGAATAAGCTCAACAGCAATCGCTGTGATCAAGGAGTTGAGTCGCGGCGCATTTCTGAGCGGTCTGTATGCGCAACGCTCTATAACAAGACTGAGAATAGCGCACATAACCATGGAGGCGACAAAAGCCATAAAAAGCCCGAAAGGTGTCGCGCCAAACGCTTTAAGCACGAAATATCCGGTATACGCGCCAATCATCATAACATCGCCATGCGCAAAATTGATGAGCTTGACGATTCCGTAAACCATCGTATAGCCCAGCGCAATCAAAGCGTAAATACTACCTAAAGATAAACCGTTGATTAGCTGTTTTAAAAATGTATCCAACGTACCCTCCAAAATAAAAGCCCGAAACGCAGTTGTTTGCCCGGACGAGCTTCTCTCTTTCTAAAATCTTCTTAATTTTCTTTTGATTTTACACTAAAAAAACAATAAAAAAAAGAGGATGCTCACAGGAACATCCTCTTTATGAACGAGAGTTCTTTAGAACATTCGTTCTATTAGTCCAATGTTACTGTAGCATTGTATACCGCTTCAAGTTTTCCTTCAGCGTTCTTAACAAGCTCAATCATAACCGCTGACTTAACAGGGTTGTGCTTGTCATCGAACTTGATGTGACCTGTAACATAATCAGCATCGATATTCTCAAGAGCTTCGCGGACAGCTTTTGCATCCGTTGTTCCAGCCTTAAGAATAGCGTCCTTAAGAAGATACATTGAGTCATAACCAAGAGCAGCAAAAGCGTTAGGCTCTTTGTTATACTTTGCCTTGAAGTTCTTTACGAAAGCCTTAACAGCTGGATCACTTGAGTCTGCTGCATAGTGGTTTGAATAGAAACCATTAAGAACTTCATCACCAGCGTTGTCTGTAAGTCCGTCCCATCCGTCAGCACCAATAATAGGTGTGTTGATTCCCTGGTTGCGGAGCTGCTTTGCGATAAGAGCTACTGTTCCGTAGTAATCTGGAAGATATACTACATCAGGATTTGCAGCCTTAATCTTTGTAAGCTGTGCGTTGAAGTCTTTGTCACCTGTGCTGTATGACTCCATAGCTACGATAGAACCACCATTCTTTGTGAACTCTTTTACGAAGTTCTCCTGAAGTCCTACAGAATAGTCGTTTCCGATATCATAAAGGATAGCTGCATTCTTTTTGCCAAGGTTAACGGCTGCGAATTTACCACCGATACTGCCCTGGAATGGGTCAATGAAGCATGTGCGGAAAATGTAGTTACCAGCATCTGTAACAGCTTCAGCTGTAGCAGCAGGAGCGATCTGGATTACGCCCTGAGCTTGTGCAGAAGCAGTCAAAGCAATTGTACAACCAGATGTCAAAGAACCGATAATCATTCTGATTCCATCCTGTGTAGTAAGCTTCTTGTATGCATTAACAGATTTTGCTGGGTCACCCTCATCATCTTCTGCAATATAAACAATCTTTTTACCGTTAATTCCACCAGCTGCGTTAATTTCTTCAACAGCAAGGTTTACACCGTTTGTACACTCAACGCCGTAAACAGCTACAGCACCAGAAAGAGGAGCAATACCACCAATCTTGATT
>JAFZVC010000024.1 GCA_017618015.1 Spirochaetaceae bacterium | reverse complement strand
TAAAGAAATTCTTTATTACAGACTGTTTTGACGCTCTGGATGAATATTTTTTCAATAAGAAAATTCCTGTGTATTTTTCTGAAGTAGGCCACCCCCGTACTATTCCTATTTTGGAAAGAATTAAATGTATAAAAGATTTTATGGCAGAAGTAAGAAAACCAAATCGTTCTTGTGCTGTTTCCTTATTTGATTGTTTTAATAGGTTTGAAGGAGGAACAGCTTATGACCAGCATAATTCCGAGTGGGTTGAAACAGAGTATGTTGATTCGCTTTTGTATGCTGCAAAAGGCAAACAATATCTGCTGAGTTCAGTTTTTACAAAAGAGAATGAAATTACGGTCGAAAGCATTGTCGGTAAAAATCTTTTGAGCGAACCGTTTAATCCAAATAATTGGAAAAATTTCTTTGAAATAACTCCGAATATACTTGTTCGTTCTGTTCCAGCAAAATATAAGCTAGAATTCCAAATTGAAAAGACAGGCTCCAAACCGGTGCTGCAAGTGTGTTTTAATGATTGGAAAGGGAAATACAATGATATTTCAATACGAAATGATGTAAAAGTAACCGGTGCAGTAAAAGGCAACAACTTTGAAGTAAAGTCAGAGACAGTCACTATAACGGTAAACGAAAAATTGGCTGCAGAATTTGAAAATGCAGATAAGATTTACCTGGGTGGCCAGGACATCATCATAAAATCAATAAAGGTTGTGGAGTAAACTAATCAAAGAGCAGGGAGAAAAAGTATCCCTGCTCTTTTTACAAAAACATCGCCATGTAATAGGGAATCGTTATTTTATTACCAATTCTCCCAATATTATTTTCCGAAAGCTTGTAGCAGACATCAACCTCATACTTCGGGTTTTTCAAAACAGTGCTTGCGGATTTAGAGTTGCCTGTTGTCACTTTCACTTCAATCAGTGAAATATCGTCTTCAACCTTTGTAACAAAATCAATTTCTAAACCGGAATCTTTATGAAAGTAATAGAGCTTTCTGTCTTGTTTTACGCCTGTACATCTCCACTCCTTTATACACTTTTTAGACCGAGTTTTTACAGCATTAATACACTTTTTCAATGGAGTTTTCAAGTATGTGTACCAATTTATAACACCGCTAACTGCCCAACATTACGAAAAAAGCTCTTTTTCACCCAAAAATCACAAAACCTGTGCTATAATTTTATACACACAAAAAAAGAGAGGTTTTCATGAAACTACTTAACAACCGTACGGGGGGGGGTAAAAACTCTGTAAAAAAATACTTTTCCCTCCTCATTATCCTTTCCTGCACATTTGCTGCTTTTGCACAAAATGTAAAACCGTACACAGTTGATTTGAATGGTATACAAGCATTCAACGATGACAGATCAGTCAGCTTTGACAAGAAGACTAAAACCATTTCCGTAAAAAAAGAAAGCTTAGAACAGAAAGGAACTGGTGTATATGTAGGTCAGAATATTTCAGATTTCAATATCCTTAGAATAAAATACAAAGCTCTTGATAACATCGGTTTTCATCTGTTCATAGAATATGAAAATGACAATCTTAATGATTATGAAAACTCCTGGTGGGATAGAAACACCTACTGTCCTTCTTATCTTACAGAGATGGTTATTCCGTTAAAAAAGGGAATGAGAAAGTTGAACAGTATAGGCTTTTTCTCTCCGAATGGTGTTAAGAATGAGAAGTTTGTGATAGAAAGCATAACACTTGAGAAAGTCTCAAATCCTGTAAAAACAAATATCTGGGCAAGTAATGAACCTTCTGTAATTGATACAGCAACAAGCGGAAAGATTGATGACAAAATCAGCGCATGGGATTATATAAAAAAACTGGGTGTTGGTTTTCAATATTGGCCATTTGGCGCAATGTCAAATGGAGAGCAGGATTATGGTCTGGATACTTATTTGTGCTGTGGCTGGCGTAAACCAAGCAAAGAAGAAATCCATTTAATAAAGGAAAAAGGCTTTAATACTATCCGACTGCAAACTTCTCCAAACGCTCAGCTTATTGATGAAAAGTATACGATTGATCCCCGTTTCATTAAGGCATTAAAAGAAGTTGTTGACTGGGCAATTGAAGACGGTATGTATGTAATTATATGCGGACCGTTTTCTGAACAGATGATGGATGAATATTATAGAAAAACGGTAGAAAACAGTATTCATTATGCGGGCATAAGCGTAAGCGATAATTATAAGGAAAAATCCAAAGCTCTTATCAAAGCGGTGTGGACACAATATGCAGCTGCCTTCAATAATTCCTATGACGAGCATTTGATTTTTGAAACCTTAAATGAACCTGCGGATTGCTTCCATGAACACGGCTCCTCTCCTAGAATGGACTGCGCGGTATGCAAAAAAGACTTTGCAATTTTGAATGAATATAACCAGTTGATTGTCGATACAATACGCGCATCGGGCGGAAACAATGCAAAGCGCTTTATTTTAATTGAAGGACTTGGTTATGCAAAATATGAATACATCACAACAGATCTTTTTAAACTTCCAAACGATAAAACAAAAGACAGATTAATCCCTGCATTCCACGAGTATCCGATGGGAGCAAATGAGAATTCCTTCAGAAACTTTTATACAGGCAGTATAAAACAATTCATTACAGAAGAATTTAACGCATTGGATAAAACTTATTTTTCAAAGCATATTCCGGTTTATGTTACAGAGGTAGGGCACCCACGTGTTGCGCCGATTTTGGATCGCATTGCAAGCATAAAAGATTTTATGGCCGAAGTTTCAAAAAACGGACGTTCATGCACTGTATCAATGCATGTTGATCCACATGAAGACGTTCCTTTTGGGTATTATGATTCGTTGAGTTTAAAATGGTTTGATACAGAATATATCAACAGTCTTATTTTTGCCTCACAAGGCAAGGACTTTCCGTTAAGTAATGAATTCATCAAAAAAAATGAAGTTAAGGTCGAAAGCATTGTGGGGAAAAATCTTTTAAGTGAACCACGGGAGATTAAGGATTGGAATAATGGTTTTATAATAAACCCTGATACTTTTGTCCGCTCTGTACCTGCCAAATACAAGTTCCAATTCCAGATTGAAAAGATTGGGGCTACTCCTATCCTGCAGATTGGCTTTACTGACAGAGCAGGCGTATGGAATGATGTTTCCACAAGGAATGATGTAAAACCAACAGGAGCTGTAAAAGGAAACAACTTTGAAGTAAAATCCGAAACCGTCATAATACCAATAAGTGAAAAACTGGCCGCAGCGATAGAAGATTCCACCGGTCTTTGGATTAACGGCCATAATATCGTCATAAAATCAATAAAGGTTGTGGAGTAAGTTTGAAAACAATTATCAAGCGTCAATGAACAAATCCCTGTCTGAAAACCAGACAGGGGAGTTAATTTCAAAATCAAGTGATTTGTGGTATTTTGGTACAGTGATTTGTGGTGTTTTTTTCTGGCGGGATTAAATCTTTCGTGTTATCCTGTAAAAGAGTTTTGCGCTTGGCAAAAGTTCAAAAAGGAGGACACATGTTCAAATTCTGGGGAGACGGCTCCGCGCTCGCGAAAAAGCTTGTCGAAAATATCCGCGTTAGAAACACAGACAACTTCAACTGGACGTTCATTTTCATTCTAGCAGTTGTATTCTACGTATATTGGACTGAAATCCACAAAAAGAACTACGAAGCCGTTTTCGCTGGGCTTGCGCTTTACGGTGTCCACTGGCTTTACGAAATTGCGAACGCGATTATCGGGCATTTTGCCGGATATCCGCTTTGGGCTGTCAGCAACTTTTCCACAACGTTTATCCTTTTGGTCGGTGTATGCTGGGAGCTTTCGATGATGTTCTCGCTGGCAGGAATTATTTCATTCAAAATGATGCCGCAAGACCGCACAAAACGGTATTTTACAAAGAACGGTAAAAAGGGGATAAGCTGCAAGCTCGTCGTCGCAATAGAGATGGCTCTGCTTTTCGCGCTGTTCGAATCGTTCCTCGCCGGAACTTCGAACCATTCGTTTATTTGGGTATATAAGTGGTGGGGCGTTATTCCAGTTTTCATCACGACGTATGTGCCGTTCTTTTTGGCGAGCAACTACGTGCCCGACATGGCTCCCGCAAAAAGAAAACGCTTCCTCATAATAGAATGGGGAAGCGTCGCGGTTCTGCTCGCGGTACTTATTCCGCTCGGAATCATCTAGAAAACCCGGCGATACGTCTTTGCCTTGAAAGTCGCGCTACCGTCAAGTTTTGTGTACTCGGTATCCTCATAGAAAGTCATTCCGAGTTTTTCCATGACGCGGCGCGACCCGATGTTCTCCAAAGCGAATGTTGCGGCAATCGAAGGAATATCGAACTTGGTGCGGGCATATTCAATAATCCGCGTCATGGCTTCGCTCGTGTAGCCTTTGTTCCAGTAATCATAAGCAAGGTTGTAGCCGACGCTCCACTGGTCTTTGTCCTCGTGGTAAATCATGCCGCCCGCTCCGATAAGCTTGCCTGTTTCTTTAAGGACGAAACCGTAGTCAATTTGCTTTTCTATTTTGTACAAGCCTTCAAGATACGGGATTCCGTCCTCAACCTTTTTGTAGAGCGGGTAAATCATGTATTTGTTGACGCGGGGATCGCCTGTCCATTTGAAAATGGCCTCTGCGTCGGCTGTTGTGAGCTGGCGCAGGATAAGGCGTTCTGTTTCGAGCGTCGGTAATGTGTATCGTTCCATATATATTCTCCTTTATTGCAGGCGAGGGGGATTCGCAACGAGTGCGAAGCACGAAGTTTCTAGCGGACTTCCCCCCACCTATCCTACTCTTTCGCCGCTTCGAGGAGCTGGTAGTAAAGCCCCTTCTTCGCCATGAGCTCGTCCGGCGTTCCGCTTTCAAGAATGCCACCTTTGTCCACGACAAAAATGCGGTCGGCGTTCTGAATTGTCGAAAGCCTGTGCGCAATGACGAACGAAGTTCTGCCCTTAAGCAGCGCGGCAATTCCCGCCTGAACAAGCTGCTCTGTCTTTGTGTCGATGCTCGATGTAGCCTCGTCCAGTATCAGGATGCGTGGCTTAGAAACCATCGTCCGCGCGAACGCAAGAAGCTGACGCTGTCCGTTAGAAAGCTCGCCGCCACGCGCCGTAAGCTCAGTATCGTACCCTTTCTCAAGCTGGCAAATAAAATCATGCGCATGAACGGCTTTTGCCGCAGCCACAATTTCTTCTTCCGTCGCATCGAGCTTTCCGTAACGTATGTTTTCCCGGATTGTGCCGCTGAAAACATAGTTGTCCTGGGTCATTATACCCATCTGACTACGTAGGCTTTCCAATGTGACGGACTTAACATCCGTGCCGTCTATAAGAACTTCGCCGGACTGAACATCGTAAAACCGCGCGATAAGGTTAACTATCGTGGATTTTCCGGCTCCGGTCGGACCGACGAGCGCGATTGTCTCGCCCTCCTCTACCCTGAAGCTCACATTCTCCAGGACAGGCGTACCTTTATCGTACTCGAAGCACACATCCCTGAACTCAACATCACCGCTGATTGGCGACATCTTCTCGGCATCGTCCGCATCCTTGATGACAGCCTTAGCGTCCATAATCTCGAAGATTCGCTCCGCACCGGATGCCGCATTTACAAACTGGTTGTAAAAGTTGCTTATGTTCATAACAGGCTGCCAGAACATACCGATGTACCACGCGAAACTGATGTATGTTCCGATGCTGACGCTTTCAACACCGAGCACTTTTATACCGACGTAGAAAAGCGCGAACGTACCAGCCGCCCAGCACAAATCGATTACGGAGCCGAACGCGTCGCACCATTTTACCGCGTCAACGAACGACGTTCTGTGCTCTTCTGTAAGCGTGTCAAACGTCGAGGAAGTTTCTTTTTCCGCATCAAAGTTATGTATCGTCTTGATTCCAGAAAAGTCCTCGTTTATGAACGCGCCAAGGTTAGACGATTTTTTGCGGAAAAGCCGCCAGTGCTTCTCTGCCTTGAGCGAAATAAGCACGATTCCCGCCACAAGAGGCGGCAAGCTTGAAAGAGCCGCAAGCGCAAGCTTGGAGTTTTTCGTGAACATAATCACGCCAACGCAGACGACAGTGACAAGCCCCGGAATAAACGACGTTATGCTGTTTTCGAGCATCGGCTTCATGGAGTTTATGTCACCGATGAGCCGCGCAAGGATTTTTCCCGACGGGCGGGAATCGAAGAACGGCAAGTCGAGCGACTGAACGTGGCAGTAAAGGTCGTCTCGGATTTCCTCGATTACTCTGTTGCTTGTACGCGCCATAATCATCATACGGAGCTTGATTGCCCCAATCATCAGCAGGTTAAGCCCGATGGCAAGCAGCGCGATTTTCACAAGCCCGACCATGTCTTTTGCGGCTATGTATTCGTCTATCGCTTTCTCTATAAGAACCGGGTTCAGGAGCGAGACGAACGTTCCGAACGCGATGAGCAGAAGCACCGCAAGGATTCTGCCTTTATATTTTAGTAAGTACGAGAAAACGCGCACGATGTCCATTCGGGCAGAGCGTTTCTCTGTCTTCTCGTCCTGGTTATATGCATTAAATGCCATTTTTTATTCCTTTGTTATGATGCTTTTCCGACAGCCTGCTCCGCGCAGCCAGACTGCGTGCACCAAGTCTCGTAATAGAGACCCTTCTTTTCCAAAAGCTCTTTGTGCGTTCCTCTTTCCGCCACGGAGCCTTTCTCAAGCACGATAATCTCATCCGCGTTTCGAACCGCGCTTATGCGGTGCGCAATGATAATTTTCGTCATGCCCGTAAGACCTTCGAGCGTCTTTTGGAACTCGCGCTCCGTCTCTGTGTCGAGCGCGGAAGTCGAGTCGTCAAGCACAAGAACCGGCGCATGGTGAGAAAGCGCTCTTGCTATCGTAACGCGCTGCTTCTGTCCACCGCTAAGACCAATACCGCGCTCACCGATAACCGTGCCCACGCCGTCTTTCATAGAGCGAACGAAGTCTCCGGCGCAAGCGGCGTCAAGCGCGGACAAAACATCCGCGTCGGAAAGCGTCTTTTTCTGACCGAGCTTTACGTTCTCGTTTATCGTGTCCGAGAACAAGAAAACGTCCTGAACAACGCTCGCAACGCTCGTTCTAAGCTGATCAAGCGGCAGCTTCTTTATGTCCGCGCCGTCAAGCGTTATGTTACCGCCCGTCGAATCATAAATGCGCTTAAGCAAGTTGATAATCGTCGTTTTGCCGGAGCCGGTTGCGCCCATAATGCCGAGCGTCTTGCCAGCAGGGAGCGAAAAGCTCACGTCAGAAAGCACTGACTTTCCGCTTTCTGTCACATAAGAAACGTGGTCAAAGCAAACGTCGCCCTTAACTGTAGGAAGCCGCTCGCAGTCAGATGCGTCCTGGATTGTCGGCGTTTCCTGGAAAATCTTGTTAAGACGCTTCTGCGACGCCCTGCCGGCGGAAAAGTCGTTCGTAAGCCAGCCAAGCATTTCCATAGGCCACACGATGTTCGTGGAAAACTGAACGAACGCCGTAAGCTCGCCAACCGTTATTATGTCCTTAATCGCGCAGTAGCCGCCTGTAAGCAGCATCGTCGCCGGCAACAGATAAGTAATCATCTGCAAGAACGGGTTCATCCGCACAAAAATATTGGACTGCTTTATGTTCATCTCGTAATACTTATGGTTATGCTTACGGAACTTCTCTATCTCAAATTTTTCGCGGGCAAAAGCCTTTACAGTACGCACTCCGGCAATATTTTCCTGAGCGACGTTGTTCATCACGGAGTTTTCCTCCGCCATCTCCTCGTAGCCCTGATCAAGCTTCTTCGACATCCGCATGGTCACGAACGCCGCGCCAGCCATCGCCAAAGTCGGGATTATCGAAAGCTGCCAGTTAAGCCTGTACATAAAGAACAACGCGATAACCGTGCGCACTCCCGCCTCAACGAGCAGAATGCCGATGTACTGGAACATATCCTGAACGCGCGTCGCATCGTCACGGACACGAGCCATCAGCTCACCAGTGTTGTTCTTGTCGAAAAAGTCCGCGGAAAGTGACTGTATCTTCTGGAACGAAAGATTCCTTATCTCCTTGCCGATTTTCGCACCGGCGTAGTCGTTAAAGAACTCCTTAACATACTGGAAAATACAGCGACCTATTCCCATCGCGATAATACCGGAAAGCAGTTTCCACAAAAGCTCCATCCGACCGCCGATAATAACATCATCAACAATATGCTCCGTGATAAGCGGCTGCAGCAAGTCGAGCAAAATACTGACCGTAAGCACCACAACCGACGTAACATAGTACGCAGCATATTTTTTCAAGTAAAACCTAAAAGTAATTTTTTCCATAATCAAAACTATTTCGGATTAACACTGAAAGAGAACTTAATCTCATAACAGCAGAAACTAAGAAAAGGCTACAACGGATCGGAAACATTGCAAATCCTTCCAGATACACAAAGACACAAATACTGTGTTAACGACGGACAGAAATGTGCTGATTTGTTGATTTTTTCGGGAATGAAAGGAATCTACTTATGCGCAGAGACCAGGAGATTACCCGCTACAACTGAGTCTGTATTATTCATCTATAGAGTACCTCCTGTTAAGTAGATAAGAACGATTTCGAGCTGGTACACTCTACTCTGTGTTCATTTTTTGACAATACAGAGAACGAAAAAAAATGTCAATAGGCGCGGGCTTGTTCCATTTTTCCGGTGTTCCGCCCGTCGCCGTCTACCGCGGCTCCTTCTCTCGCGGTCAGGTCAGCCAGCTGCCCGCCCGCTCGGAACGCCTACGGCGGGGCTCCACCCCGGCGCAAAAATTAATGGTAAAAATATAAAAAGCGGAGTATCATTAAAGAACAACAATGCTTCGCAGCGTCACAAACGTATTATTTGGAGGAAAGCAATAATGAAAGCACTTTTTATCGGTGGAACAGGAACAATAAGCACCGCCATAACAAAACTCGTGGCAAAATCGGGCTGGGAGCTTTATCTTTTGAACAGAGGAAACAGGGATGCCATCCTGCCGGAAGGCGTTAAGACAATACACGTTGATATAAACGGTGACAGGTCAAAGGTTTTGGACGCGCTTGGCGACATGAAGTTCGATGTTGTGGCAGATTTCATCATCTTCAAGAAAGAGCAGGTCGTGCGCGACTACGAGATTTTCAAAGGACGCACAAAGCAATATATGTTCATAAGCTCGGCTTCCGCATATCAGACACCGCCTGAAAGCTGCGTTCTGAACGAAAGCACCCCGCTCAGAAACCCATTCTGGGAGTATTCGCGCGACAAAATCGCTTGCGAAGATTTCCTTATGGACAAATACCGCAACGAAAACTTTCCGATAACGATAATTCGCCCGAGCCACACCTATGACGAGCGGTTCGTACCGATGGGAGCGCACGGAAAGAACGGAAGCTGGCAGATTTTGAAACGCATGATAGAAGGCAAGCGCGTCATCATTCAGGGCGACGGAACTTCGCTTTGGACCGTAACTCACAACAGCGACTTTGCAAAGGGTTTCGTAGGACTGATGGGCAACATGCACGCGATTGGCGAAGCTGTTCAGATTACTTCTGACGAGTCGGTAACTTGGAACCAGATTTACCGCGTAGTTGCTGACACGCTCGGTGTTCCGCTCAAAGCGTGCTACGTGCCTTCAGATTTTCTTGCTGACGTAAGCCCAGCCGACTGGGATTTGCGCGGCGGAATGCTTGGTGACAAGTCTAACTCCGTGATTTTCGACAATTCAAAACTGAAGCGGCTTGTTCCTGGTTTTGTTGCGACAGTTCGCATGGATCAGGGTATTGCAGACACGGTCCGCTACGTTTCGACACATAAGGAATGCCAGAACGAAGATCCTGAGTATGATGCATGGTGCGACAAGGTTATAGCCACTATGGACAACGCAAAGCAGGCTCTGCTTAAATGAGTGCCAGACACTCGCCTGTTTGCGCCGAGCGCGATGAAGTGCGGCGCGTCCCTGAGAAGACCGCCCGAAAGCTGCGCGAACTAGCGGAACGCTACGAAACAGCCAGTTTTTCTGACGGCGACCCAAGCTTTATTCTGAAACGCTACAAAGCTGTGGCAGACGTTGAGTGCTCAGCGTTTGTCGCGGCGGTGCTTGCTTTCGGGCGGAGAGACCAGTTTCTCCCGAAGATAGAAAGGATTTTTGCGGAAGCGGATAAGCATGGCGGCCCAGAAAAATGGCTGAAATCTGGAAGTTACGCGAGTTTCGGTGCAGCGGTCTCTGGAAGTATGGGTGGCGACAGTCCGCGTTCGGGCGCGGGTTCGCACGCAAAATCGTCCGCAGAAAAAAAGTTCTACCGGTTTTACTCTTACAGCGACATGATTTGTCTTTTCGCGCGGCTTGCTGAAATACTCGAAAAATACGGAACGCTCGGAAACTGCATTCGCCAGCTGTACGAGCGCGGGCGGTCTGAGTGCGCCGCACAAACCGCGCACACGCCAGCAGAACGTCTGCTTTTCGCGCTGGAATCCGCCTTTTCCGGATGCCGTGTCGTTCCGCAGGGCAAAACTTCCGCAGCTAAACGGCTGTGTATGTTCCTGCGCTGGATGGTACGCCGCGACTCTCCTGTGGACACAGGGCTTTGGAGCTGGGCTCAGCCGAAAGACTTGATAATTCCGCTGGACACTCATGTTTTGCAAGAATCTGTAAAAATGGGACTTTTGCCGGAAAAGGCGGGCGCAACGCTAAAAACCGCGCTCACCCTTACTAGCGAATTAAAAGAAATATGGCCGGATGACCCGTGTAAAGGTGACTTCGCATTGTTCGGCCTCGGCGTAGATAACTAGCGCACAGGGATAGCTTTTGTGCGCGAGGGATTGTAGGGGTTCGCAACGCGAAAACTCGCCGCCAGGCGAGGTCGGAGCGCGGTCAGCGCGGAGCCCCGGAAAGCCCGGTTCTGGACGTCAGTCCAGAACGCGCCCACCTACCTAGCAAATAATTATTGGTTGTTCCGGAGCTCGGACAGTGCCATTAGCTTTGGCGTTGTGTTTTCGCCCTCAAGCCGCGCCACTTCCTCAAGCAATGAACGAGACTTCGCTGAAAGATGCTGCGGAACCTGAACGAGCAGCTTGATATAAAGGTCGCCCTTTCTGGAGCTTCCTGTATACGGTACGCCCTCGTCTTTAAGGCGGAGCAGTTTACCGTGCTGTGTTCCTGAAGGTATCTTGAGCTTTATCTTCTTGTCATCGAGCGTCGTGATGAATATTTCTGCGCCAAGAATCGCCTGTGTTACAGAAATCGGGATGGCGCAATACAAGTCCTGACCAGAACGCTCAAAATACTGATGCGGTTCAACATGAAGGATAATCACCAAATCGCCCGGTGCACCGCCGTTTCTTCCGGCATCGCCCTGCTTTGGGATTGTGATGCGTTTTCCGTCATCGACACCGGCAGGAATCGTAACAATAAGCTTTCGTTTGTGGCTCTGCGTTCCTGTTCCGCCACAAGCGCGGCATGGATTGTCTATCACAGTTCCAGCACCCTGGCATGTCGGACACGGCTGCGCGACAGAGAAGAAACCTGCACTGCGGCGAATCTGTCCCGCACCCTGGCACGTTGGACAAGTTTTGCGGCTTGCACCGTTCTCCCCACCTGTGCCTTTGCAGGCTTCACAAACTTCATCGTGCTGGAAAGAAATCTCGGCTTTTGTTCCGTAAACAGCATCCTTGAACGAAATCTCCAGATCGTAGCGGAGGCTTGCGCCCTGATTCCGCTGCGCGCCGGAACGACGTGAGCGGCCACCGCCGAAAAAGTTCTCGAAAATGCCGGAGAAATCCCCGCCAAATATATCTTCGAAGTCATGAAACACATGAGAATAATCAGCAGAACCGCCGCCACCCATTCCGTCCAGGCCGGCGAATCCGTACTGATCGTAAATCTGTCTTTTCTGGTCGTCAGAAAGAACTTCGTAAGCTTCTGTCGCCTCTTTGAATTTATCCTCAGCCTCTTTGTTACCTGGGTTTCTGTCTGGATGATACTGAATTGCCAGTTTGCGGTAGCCTTTTTTTATCTCGTCTTTTGTAGCATTCTTAGCAACACCAAGAACTTCATAATAATCGCGTTTTGCCATGACTTATTCCTCTATATAACATACATATAATACAAAAATAACGAAACTATAACAATACTGTTATTTATGGCGGACATACGCTACATGCGTCACAAAAACGTCAAATAAACATCAAACAGCGCTTTCGCTAAGTCCGCCATATGCTTATAACCGTTGTTGCTATAATCACAACAATTGTTATATGTATGTTCTACACACGAACATCGCTTCATAAAAACAAAGGGCACTGAACGCGGCGAACCACATCAAAAGTGCCCTTTAAGACAGTTCGTGCCGCAGCGACCATGCGCCACGACACGCTTTTATTTATTTCTCGTCGTCTACAAACTCGTAGTCAACGTCGTCGGCTTTGCCTTTGTCCGGGCCTGCGCCAGATGCACCGCTTGCTCCGGAAGCTCCGCCCATATTAGGACCAGCTCCTGCTCCAGCTGCACCAGCACCACCGGCCGCGTTGCTTCCTGCGCCACCCTGCTGCTTGTAGATTTCCTCAGCAATCTTGTAAGAAGCCTGCTTAAGAGCTTCTGTCTTTGACTTGATAGCCTCGACATCGTCGCTCTGAAGAGCCTGCTTAAGTGCCGCGATAGCATCCTCAATCTTCTGCTTGTCTGCACCGCCAACCTTGTCGCCAAGTTCGTTCAGTGATTTTTCTGTAGCATAGATCATTGAGTCAGCTTCGTTGCGTACATCTACGCGCTCGCGCTCTTTCTTGTCTGCCTCTGCATTTGCCTCGGCTTCCTTAACCATGCGGTCAATCTCGCTCTCGCTGAGTCCGCTTGAAGACTCAATGCGGATGTGCTGCTCTTTTCCTGTTCCAAGGTCTTTTGCAGATACGTGAACAATACCGTTTGCATCGATATCGAACGTAACTTCAATCTGTGGAACTCCACGAGGAGCAGCCGGAATACCTACGAGGTCGAAGCGGCCGAGTGTCCTGTTCTGAGAAGCCATCTCGCGCTCACCCTGCAGAACGTGGATAGAAACTGCTGTCTGTCCGTCCGCTGCTGTAGAGAAGATCTGGCTCTTGCGTGTAGGAATTGTCGTATTGCGCGGAATAAGTTTCGTGAATACGGCACCCATTGTCTCAATACCGAGTGAAAGAGGCGTAACATCAAGAAGAAGAACGTCCTTAACATCACCACCAAGAATACCGCCCTGAATAGCGGCACCAATTGCAACAGCCTCGTCCGGGTTAACACCCTTTGAACCTTCCTTACCGAAGATTTCTTTTACAGTCTGCATAACCTTAGGCATACGTGTTGAACCACCAACAAGGAGAACCTCGTCAATGTCAGAAGCAGAAATGCCTGCGTCTGCAAGTGCCTTGCGGCATGGCTCTTTTGTGCGCTCAAGAAGGTCTTCTGTCATCTGCTCGAACTTAGCGCGTGTAAGGCTCTTCTGCAAGTGCTTCGGGCCTGTTGCATCGGCTGTGATGAACGGCAGGTTGATTTCTGTTGAAGACTGTGCAGAAAGGTCAATCTTTGCTTTCTCAGCAGCCTCACGAAGACGCTGAAGTGCCATACGGTCCTGTGAAAGATCGATGCCTGTGTCAGCCTTGAACTCGTCGATGAGCCAGTTGATTATCTTGCGGTCGAAGTCATCACCACCAAGGTGCGTATCACCGTTTGTTGACTTAACTTCGAAAACGCCGTCACCAAGCTCAAGAATTGAAATATCGAATGTACCACCACCAAGGTCGTATACAGCGATTGTCTTCTCGTTCTTCTGGTCTTTGTTGAAACCGTAAGCCAAAGAAGCTGCTGTAGGCTCGTTGATGATGCGCTTTACATCAAGACCGGCAATCTTACCTGCGTCTTTTGTAGCCTGACGCTGTGCGTCATTGAAGTATGCAGGAACTGTGATAACAGCTTCTGTAACTGTCTCGCCAAGGTAATCCTCAGCTGTTTTCTTCATCTTCTGAAGGATGAATGCGCTTATCTCCTGTGGAGAATAAGGCTTTCCGCTGATGTCGATGCGGACATCCTCGCCGTGGTCCGTAACATGGTACGGAACCATCTTTGCTTCACCAGTAAGCTCGTTGTATCTGTGACCGATAAAGCGTTTGATTGAATAGACTGTATTCTCCGGATTAGTAATCATCTGGTTTTTTGCAGGCTGTCCAACAATGCGCTCGCCTTTAGCCGTGAAGCCTACGATAGACGGAGTTGTGCGTCCGCCCTCTGAGTTCTGTATAACAACCGGCTCGCCGCCTTCCATAACGGCAACACAAGAATTGGTTGTTCCTAAGTCAATACCGATAATCTTTCCCATTTTGATACTCCTCTATGCTCTGACTCGCTTTTTAAGCGTTTCCATTCTCTTCTGTACCGGCGGCATTTTCCGCATTAACGGTGCCGTCCGGCATTTGAACCATAACCTTAGCAGGACGGATTACTCTGTCCTTAAGTTTATATCCCTTTAAATATACTTCCGCGCAAATCGGTTCGGCAACTGGTCCCTGATTCGTCGCGATAGCCTCATGCAAATCG
>JAFZVC010000023.1 GCA_017618015.1 Spirochaetaceae bacterium | reverse complement strand
GATCAGCGTTGTTTTCGTCCTTGCGGAACCAGTTAACGTAGAAGATCTTAGGAAGCTTATCTTTGTCGCTAGCAGCGTTACCAACATCAATCCAGTGCTGGAAGTAGTCACCCATGTTGTATCCACAGAATGGGAGAATAGCGAATGGGTCACGGCGGATCTTACCAACTTCAGCAGCGTTGATTGTAGAAGCAGCAGTGATTTCTGAACCTACGATAGATCCAAGGAATACACCGTGGTTCCAAGAGCGAGCCTGGTGTACGAGAGGTACAGTTGAAGGACGGCGTCCACCAAAGAGGATAGCAGAAATAGGTACACCTTCTGGAGATTCCCAGTCAGATGCGATACATGGACACTGCTTTGCAGGAGCTGTAAAGCGAGCGTTTGGATGAGCCATTTCTTCACCCTTAGGAGCCTTGTCCTTAGGAAGAGCATCACGAGTATTTCCCTTCCAGTCAACAAGCTTACCCTTTGCAGGATATCCGATTCCTTCCCACCATACATCACCGTCTTCTGTAAGAGCACAGTTAGTATAGATAGTATTCTTTTCAGCAGAAATAAGAGCGTTCTTGTTAGATTCAGCAGAAGTTCCTGGAGCAACTCCGAAGAAACCTGCTTCTGGGTTGATAGCGTAGAGACGTCCGTCTTTTCCGAACTTCATCCATGCAATATCGTCACCGATTGTTTCAACTTTCCATCCAGGGATTGTTGGGATAAGCATAGCGAGGTTTGTCTTTCCACATGCTGATGGGAAAGCACCTGTTACGTATTTAACTTCGCCTTTCGGGTTAGTAAGTTTAAGGATAAGCATGTGCTCTGCAAGCCAGCCTTCTTCGCGAGCGAGAACTGTTGCAATGCGGAGAGCGAAACATTTCTTTCCGAGAAGTGCGTTTCCACCGTAACCTGAACCGTATGACCAGATGAGGTGCTCTTCAGGGAACTGAGAAATGTATTTGTGTTCAACATCAGCGCAAGGCCAGATGCCGTTGTCTTTTTCACCGTTGTTAAGTGGTTTACCTACTGAGTGGAGACATGGAACGAATTCACCGTCTGTTCCGATTACGTCGAGAACTTTCTTTCCGGCGCGTGTCATGATGTCCATGTTAAGAACAACGTACTCAGAGTCAGTAATTTCGATACCGTTCTTTGAGATTGGTGAACCGAGTGGTCCCATGCAGAATGGAATAACATACATTGTTCTTCCGTGCATACAGCCTTTGTAAAGACCTTTCATTGTTGCCTTTAATTCAACAGGATCAATCCAGTGGTTTGTTGGACCTGCATCTTCTTCTTTTACTGAAGAAATGAATGTACGTGATTCAACACGGGCAACGTCACTTGGAAGTGAGCGGAAAAGGAAGCTGTTTTCTTTTTTAGCAAGAGGAGTAGCGAGACCTGCGTCAACGCACTTTTTCATAAGGCGGTCATACTCTTCCTGTGAGCCGTCACAAACGTAAACGTCATCCGGTTCACACATCTTAATGCATTCTTCTACCCATGCCTTGATTTTGGCATGTTTAATGTCATTGATTGTCATATATACTCCTATCATTACCCGTGAAGCATCTGCTTACGGGGGATTTCCGATAAATTCCCATAATGGGATTTCGTTAAAAATATACTGATTATCTCAGTTTTAGACAAGAGAAATATCGTTAACAGAAGAGGAATTTGTACTGTTAAAAGGCATAGAATTGCCGGATTTTAAAGGCCTTTTCTAAAACCGTTTAACCTTAATTTTATAGATTTCTTCAGCGGCAATACGGGCTTTTGCGGCAAGGTCTGCGTTGTTTTTCGGGAAACAGTAGTAAAGCGTTTTCATATTGCCGATGCAGATCATATCGCCGATTTCGTACCAGTAATAATCAGAATAGAGACTGTAAGACGCCTTTGATTTCTGGGTATAGTTCAGTTTGCCGTTGCAGCCTGTCAGCGTAAAGCCTTCTGTTGTATGCGTGAGATGACCTTCGCCGACCTTATAGATGGCTTTTGTGTCTACCATCATGCAGATATCGACATCGGCTTCTATTTTATATGTTCCTGCAAGGATTTCCTTTTTGACTTCATCCCTTTCCCATTTATACCAGTCAGGAATGTGGTTGAACTCAGTTTCGCCTTCCAATGCGCGCATAAATCCGTCTTCCGTAAGCTCATACTTTTTGCCGCAGCAGCCGCATGTTACATAAATGCCTTTTCCGTTCATCTGGCCTTCCGCTTTGCAGGCCGGGCATTTGTAAAGAACCCTGTTCAGGTGGTCCGCACGGAACGGCTCTTTCACCAGCACATGGTTTTCCTGCTGCCATTTGAAGTTGTCAAAAGTGAATTCGTCTTTCAGGCAGAGATAAAGCTCGTCAAGGCTCATCTGCTCAATTTGCTCCGGTGAAAGCAGATATTTTACTTCGGCGGAAACCGGAACATTTCTTACCTGCAGGTCGTTATAAAGCGGGTTGCGCAAAAAAGCGCCGTTAGTCTTTATCATTACAACCGGAACATTAAGAAGCTTCAGTAATTTCGCCAGAGAATCCGGGATTGGTGTTGCAGTACCGTCAAAACTGTAGCTTGCTTCCGGATACATCAGAACGGAACTTTTCAGTATGTCCAGGGCGTATTTTATGTTGCGGACCATGACAACATCGGTTACAAACTTGTTTGTCGGGATGCAGCCGATACTGCGCATAAGCTTTTCTTTTCCGACAAACCCGTCCGAAGTACATACGATGTTCAGCGGACGCGGATACATGATGCTTTCTGCAATCTCAAGGTCCAGAAAACAGGAGTGGTTCATAAGTATAAGACACGGTTCGTTTGGTTTAAGCTGTTTCATGCCGGTACATTTGTATTTAAAATGTGCCTTTTTCAAATCCGGCAGGGAGATGAGCTTAATAAGCGTCCGCCAGAAGAGAGAAGGTTTAACCGGTTTTTCGCTTTTTTCTGCCGGAAGTTTTAAAACTTCTTCGTAAGACAGTTCTTTTACTATGGTTTTCATATTGACTCCTGTTTTCTGTCGCCTGTTTTTTGCGCAGGGCGCAGTGAAAACTTAACCGAGTATCTTTTCTACAATAGATTTTGCAGCCTTCATGTCAAAACCTTCTATGGCTTTGAGTTTAGGCATTATGTTTTTAAGGTTTTTCTCTTCTGCTGGAAGAGCGTCTATTATTTTGCGGGCTTCTGCTTCCATTGCTTCAGGAGAAAGCATTGTCGGCAGGAACGGAGTGAGTTCCTTTAATTCCTGTTCCAGTTCTGATGTATCTGCACCGCCTTTTTTATATTCTTCAATTGTAGATAACAGTTCAGACTGCATTTTCTTTGCGGCTTTTGCAAAATCTGCCGGAGTTTCTTCGCGTCTTTCTTCAATAGTGATGTTCTTTACTGCGTTTACAAGCATTAAAAGAACATTTGAGCGTACCGGATTAGTCTTGCGGATTGCAAGCCTTTCTTTTGTAAGTTCCTTCATTGTTACTTCAATCATTTTATTCTCCTCCATTTATGTATCGTTTTAAAAGCTTTCTTTTACGAGAGCTTTAAACTGATTTCCTCTGTCAAATTCGTTGGTGAACATCCCGAAAGATGTAGCTCCCGGTGAAAATACAATGTTCAGCGTTTTTTCGTTTCCCGCAAGCTCAGGCAAATCGGCTTTTACCGCCACAAGCATCTCTTTCAAAGAACCGTACGGGCCTGAATACGCAATCTGTTTTTCCTTCAGAAACGGAAGTATCTTGTCGGTTCCTGTTCCTTCAAGGAGGTAAATCTTTTTTGCAAGGTGTGCACTTTCTACGAACGGAAGAAAATCCAGTCCCTTGTCGGTACCGCCTGCAAGCAGAACCGGCGGCTTTTCAAAAGCGTTAAGGGCGGCGGCAACTGAATCAGGAACGGTAGATGCACTGTCGTTGAAAAAGCGTATTTCTGTGCCGGTGCTGTTTTTCGTGCTGTGGAAAAACTCGAGTCTATGCGGAATGCCGGGGAAACTTTCCATAATGCGGGAAGCTTTATCCGCAGAAACGCCCATAAGCGTAAGGACTAGCGCCGCATTTGTAAGATTCTGCTTCATATGCGCACCCGGGACCAGTGCGTTTTCTATGCGGACAGGAACCTCCGCTCCGTCGCCGTACCACACGACCTTTCCCTTCGTTTCAGAAGCAAAAGTTTCGCCCCATTCGTCGTTTTTCATACAGAGAGTAAAGTCGCTTTCTGTCTGGTCTGCG
>JAFZVC010000022.1 GCA_017618015.1 Spirochaetaceae bacterium | reverse complement strand
TTTATCAATTTTTGTTACCGTAGTCATAAACGGTAATTTTTCGCCGTATTTTTCAAGCTGCTCAATAATTACCGCACTGCCTGTGAAGAAAATCCGTTTTCTTGCGTCAGATTCTTCATAAAACTGCACCGTAGCGCATTTATCGCCATGATCCTTGTACTTTGAAGCAGTAATTTTAATTGCGGAAATGATAATTTCTTTGTTCAAGATATTGTCAATCCGTTCCTTTTCCCCTTCCAACGGCTTCTCGTCGTCGGCTGCAAAGTCGCTAAACTTAAGCACAGTATTTCCCCCTTATTTCTTTAATTCTCATTGACTGCTTTAAATTATACGCATTAGCGTGTTTTAACCAACCGGAAATGCTATCAATAGTAGAACGCATTTGATCGGCAGTAATAAGCCCATTTTCATACATCGAAGGTAATTCAAGCATTTTCCTTTTCTGCTTGTTCGCAGTGCTTTTCCTTACCAAAATGTAATTATCAAAATGCCTGTAGCCTACAAAATCAATACCCTGCTTTACGCTGAAAACATCAGATTTTGAGTAGGTTAATTCAAGATTCTTTCCGATAAAATCTTCAATTTTCCTTCTGCAGTCATGCAGGAACGCCTTATCATCGCTGAACAAAAGGAAATCGTCGCAATATCTTATGTAATCTCTTATTTTCAATTCATGCTTGCAGAAATGATCCAACGGAGTTAAATAAAAGTTTCCGCTCCATTGGCTCGTATAGTTCCCGATAGGACAGTTATATCCGCCTGGAAAACTAAATATAATGTCGTCCATTAAATCAAGAAAATCTTTATCTTTAAATTTATTGTGATACATTTCTGATAAGATGTTCTGATTGATAGAAGGGTAAAAGTGATGAATGTCGCATTTCAAACAATACTTGTTTCGTCTTACCGCTTCCATAGTCCGCAGGCTTGCCGAAGTCTGCCCCCTGCCTTCAATGCAGGCGTAACTGTCAGAAATAAAAAGTCTTTCCATAATCGGAACAAGAACGTTCATAATTGCGTGTTGAACGATCCTATCCGGCGCATAAGGTAAAATATAAATAATGCGCTCTTTCGGCTCATATATTTTCTTGCTTCTGTATGGTGAGGTATGAAATTTCTTGCTTATAACCAATTCCCTTACTTCGTCCAGGTTCTTGTCGCGATCCTTCTCAAACTCCATGACATCATGTCTTTTCGTTTTATGTCGCCGCGCTTCCAATTCTGCAAGATCAAAGTTTTCTTTAGGAATTATATTCTGCCACAAATTACCGATTCTCTGCATAATACCTCAAAAAAATATAGGATTCCCATTCTTCGCGTTCCCACTACCAAATGGGAATCCTCTCCTCTTCGTGTTTTGGCATTCCGCCAAGGTTAAGAGTTCAGCCGGAGTTCTCGCTATTTCAGCACGAGGAGTTGTGCCATTCCTTTGAATCTCCGTATCGCACCGCGCCCCCCAATATTCGTATTCGTATTCGAGCGCACATTATTCGCATTGCGACTGCGCGACCCGCAATTCGCCGCGTTATTCCAATTACCGCCGAACAAGAGGGCAATTACAACTCTCAACCTAGTATCAGAAGTTTTTGCGCCGCAGTAACGCGCCGCAAAAACAAAAATACTCTTATGCTATGCACAGGGCAGTCTTCCAAAAAGCCCCGCCCTGCGCCCAACGTTCAACGCCTCGCAATTTACGCTCTGCGGAGAACTCGGCTCGCACCGCGCCCCCCAAAATACGTATACGTACCCGAGCGCACATAAGGCGCATTGCGACTGCGCGACCCGCAATTCGCCGCATTATACCAATTACCGCCGAACAAGAGGGTATAGCAAGTTCCGTACATCTTTCCGAAGTTTCCCTGTCCGTCATATACAGAATCGCCCGAACCACCTGCAGGGCCGCTATTTTCAGACCACTGCCACACTGCACCGCAGGCGTCTTCTACGCCGATAAAACTTATCATGCGTCTGCCGTCGGTATCACTGTGTCCGCCTGTAGTTACAGGGTCAGCGCTTCCTGTAATGTTTGTACCTTCGTTGCTGCCTGCCGCCATAGAAGCAAACTCGTGATCAAAGAGCAATCTCTTCTTAACCTGGCGCATATCGTCCTGGTGATTCTGCTGAGGTCTTGTGTCGGTGATAGTTCCGCCGAATACAGAAGCAGTAAGTTTTCCCTTTCCGCTCTGTATGTAGATGTCGTAAATCATGTCGGTATCAACGTCATATACCATTCCTGCAGGTTCTGAATAAGGTCTGAATGAAAGACAGAATACAGATTCCGGAAGAATGTCGCCTGCCTTGAATCCTGCAAGAGGGTGTTCAACCGTCAGAACGTCGTAATATGTACCTGTAGTAACCGCAGTAATTTTCTTATTGTAGAAGTCGTAGAATCCGTCTTCGTCATTTGAGTTGTACTGCTTTACAAGATAGTTGTTTCCGGTTGCTTCTGTTCCAGGAGAAGCAGCAATTTTACCCTTAAGGGAATCGCCCGCGTCTGAACACAAAGTAGCGAAGAATCCTACTTTTCTTGTGTTGTTTGCAGTGTAATCGGCGCTAATGTCGTTCGGATAAGTTGAGTTGCAGCTTACAACGAGCTTTACGCCTGCTCCGTCCGGTACAAGATAAAGATAGAAGTCGCGTCCGTTCAACTGTCCTGTTCTTGTAGAACTTGCGTCAGCTGCGGTCTGCATATCTGTTGAAACATCAAATACTGTATCTGCGTCTACATCGAACCAACGTTTTTCTGTTACACCGTCAGCGATGATGTCAAGGCGG
>JAFZVC010000021.1 GCA_017618015.1 Spirochaetaceae bacterium | reverse complement strand
GTGGCGACATCACCACCTTGCGCGTTGGAGCAATCGTAAACGCCGCAAACAGCGGAATGACCGGATGCTGGCAGCCCTGCCACTCGTGCATCGACAACTGCATCCACACCTTTGCCGGAATCCAGCTTCGCGCAGTTTGTGCACGCCTAATGCAAAAACAGGGACACGAAGAGCCAACCGGCAGCGCAAAAATCACCCCCGCTTTCAATCTTCCCTGCGATTACGTTCTTCACACCGTAGGTCCGATTATTTCCGGCCCGCTCACACAGCGCGACTGCGAACTTTTAGCATCCTGCTACACAAGCTGCCTCGACCTCGCAGAACAGAACAATGTGCAATCTATCGCCTTCTGCTGCATTTCCACCGGAGTCTTCCATTTCCCAGCCAACCGTGCCGCCCAAATCGCCGTCCAGACCGTAGAAAACTGGAAACGCGAACACGACAGTGGAATCAAAGTCGTTTTCAACGTATTCAGCGAAAAGGACGAAGCAATTTACAGGAAAGTTCTGGGCATTCAATAAAACCTCGTAACTGACACAATTCCTTTTTTCGTCTATAATTTCCTTATCTGCCACCGGGTAGGAATGTGCGGGAAGCTTCCCTAAAACATTCAGCCACATCGTTAGGTCGTTGAAGATGGGCAATCTTTTCGTAAGGAGAAGCCTATGTTCAATTACATCTGGCCGCTTTTAATCATCATTTTTTCAAACACACTTTATCAGATCTGCGCAAAAGGGATTCCCGAGCAGATGAACACCTACGCAAGCATGACTGTCACTTATGCCGTTGCAACACTTTTTTCCGCACTGGCATTTTTCGTCACCTCAAAAGGCGGAAACCTCATCAAAGAGTTCGGACACACCAACTGGGCAACCCTTGTACTAGGAATCGTAATCACAGGACTCGAAGTGGGCTTCATTTTTGCCTACAAGGTCGGCTGGAAAGTGAATACGCTTTCTGTAACCACAAACGCTATTCTTGCCATCGTACTGATTATTGTAGGACTTATCGGCTATCACGAAACAATCAGCTGGAGCAAAGTGCTGGGTGTTGCAATCTGTCTTGTGGGACTGTATTTTATAAATAAGAAATAAGGGGTGATTTTATGTTCAGACCAATGCGAAGATTCAAACAGCAGATAAGTGATGCACAGTGCATCGAAATCCTCAAAAACGAAAAACGCGGTGTTTTGTCGCTTCTCGGCGATGACGGCTACCCTTACGGACTCCCGATTTCGCACCTCTACAGTGAAGAAGACAACAAGATTTACTTCCACGGTGCAAAAGAAGGTCACAAAATCGATGCCATCAAAAATTACGACAAGGCAAGCTTCTGTGTTTACGATTCAGGCTACCGAAAAGACGGTGAATGGGCGCTTAACATCAACAGCGTAATCGTCTTTGGAAAAATCCGTCTTGTTACCGATGAAGAACTCACCCGTAAAATCTGCACAAAGCTTGTTCAGAAGTTCACTAATGATGAAGAATATCTCGAAAAAGAACTTAAAAACGCCCTGCCCCGCGTTCAGTGTCTGGAACTTGAAATTGAACACATGACAGGAAAACTCGTAAACGAATCATAAGGTATTTAGCAATGGAAAAACGTAAAACTAACCTCGGACCACTTTTAATAATTATCGCAGCCTGCTTCTGGGGCAGCATGGGTATTTTTGTACGTCACCTTGAGGCTTACGGCTTTACTGCAATTCAGATTGTTTCTATACGCCTCAC
>JAFZVC010000020.1 GCA_017618015.1 Spirochaetaceae bacterium | reverse complement strand
GCACTTTTTTTCTACTAGCCGAAAAGGAAATAACGTGAAAAAAACAGATAGAAGAGAGCTTTTGACATTCATCTGGTTCATTGCTCCCGTTCTTTTGCTTTATCTCTTTATTATTGCCTACCCGATTTGCTATTCAGTTTTTCTTAGCTTTACAAATTATAATCCGACAATGACCGAATCCCCGTCTTTTGTGGGATTCGCTAACTATATAAAGGTTCTTACAATGAACAAGGGTATCGTCGATGCTACGACTGAAATCCCTGAGTTCTGGTATGCGTTCAAGAACAACATGATAGTTGTAGCCGTATCAGTTTTCGGACAGATACCGATTGGATTCGCACTTGCTTTCATCCTTTACAGAAAACAGGTAAAGGGTGCTACTTTCTTCCAGTCGATGGTATTCCTTCCACAGTTCCTTTCAACAATCGTTATCGGTATTATGTGGCGTATGCTGTTCATGATTGACGGTCCTGTATCACGCATGATGCAGTATTTCCAGAACGATCCGAACGTTCAGTTCAGCATGATGATGGATCCAAAACAGGCGATGTTCCCAATCGGTGTTGCTCTTATCTGGATGTACACCGGTTTCTATATGATTATCTTCTTGGCTAACCTTCAGAAAATCAACGAAAGTATGTTCGAAGCAGCCAAGATTGACGGTGCTTCAGAGTTCCAGATTTTCTACAAGATAACAATTCCGTTGCTTGCTGGTGCAATTCTTACATCTTGTATTCTTGCAATCGCCGGTTCATTGAAGGGCTTCTCGCTTATATTCGCTTTGGCTTCCGAAGGAAAGCAGCGTATCAACACAGAAGTTCTTCCTATATATATGTACCGCACATCGTTCAACAACGCAAAGGACCCGCTCCGGTTCGCGTATGGTGCTACGATTTCTAACATAGTTGTATTGATAAGTATACTGCTCATTACGTTCAGTAACTGGGTAGGTAAGAAACTTGGTACGGACGAGGAGTATTAATATGGCAAAACAGATTCAGGGCGATGCTCCTAAAACAGGTTTTTTCGGCAAATACATGGCGAAACCGATTTCGTACTTTGTTTTCGTTTTGTGGACAGTTATTACGCTTATTCCTCTTGTATGGATGCTTTATTCTTCGTTCAAGACGAATGAGGAGCTTACAAAAGATATTTATGCGTTTCCGCACGATTTGTTGAGTGTTAGTGAAAACTTCTATGATGTCGTTAAGCCGCAGACGAATATTGTTTATACACCCGGACTTCTTGATTCGTTGGGAATAAAATCAACGAAACAAATCGATGAAATAAACGAAAAGCTTATTATTCTTGAATCACCAACAATCGGTGGTCACAAAAGAATCTTAGTTCATTTCGTGGAGCGTGATGATATTCCAGAAGGCTCGCTTACATTCGACGGAAAAGATCTTAAGACAATTCAGCCGGGAACGGGTGTTCAGATTAAATGTTCTGATTTGCCTAAATCGATTCAGATTAGAATCGGCTGGAATACGCTGTGGTGGAACTTTAGATCTGCATGGATACGTGGTGAGCTTGGTAAAGGATTTATCAACAGTATCATTTACACTGTTGCTTCTACTTTCCTTGTTGTTCTTCTTGGTCTTATGCTTGGTTATGGAACTACGAAGTTTAAGTTCAAGAAAATTGCGGCAATTGTATCTGCTGCTATCGCGCTCGGTTACTTGCTCGATATTAACCAGCTTATCGTTCCGCTCTTCCTTATGCTTACAAAACTCGGACTTACCGACACTCATATCGGTATAATCATGGTTTATACGGCGTTCGGTCTGCCAATGGCTGTAATGCTTTCGTCAACATACATAAAGGGATTGCCGGACAGTTTGGTTGAATCCGCTTACATTGACGGTGCGACACCGTTCCGCACGTTCATCAGCATTATCGTTCCTATGACAGTTCCTGTTATCGTTACGATAAGTATTATGACCGCGCTTGGTATTTGGAACGAGTTCCTTCTTGTTCTTGTTATGGCATCGAAAGAATCCACGAAGTCACTCCCTGTTGGAGTTTACTCGTTCTCAAGCCGCACCGGTATTCAGCTCGGTTGGCAGATAGCAGCTCTGGTTATTGCAACAATTCCTGTTCTGGTTGTTTACTTTATTTTCCAGAAAAAACTTGCAGAAGGTGTTGCAGGCGGAGCAATAAAAGAGTAGAATTAAAGTGGCACAAACGGCTGGCGGTTGTTAAACGAGACCGCCAAGCTGCCCAAAAATTTTTCGTTTTTCTCCCTTGTTGGATGTCTGGACGTTGTTCAGGCATCCTTTTTTTATGTCTGCGCCGGTTTTGAGCAGGCGTGGTTCATTTTTTATGGGCATTAAAACTGGCGCGGGTGCTGTATGGCTCGCTTTTTACTCGTGCCAGGTGGGTGGTGTGTCAAAATTACCCGATTAGTTTTGAAATAATGACACAAAACGGACTTTTCGTAACCTGTGGTAGCTTTTTGAGCCGAAATTTCCCAATTTTTATTCATCGATGATGTGACCGAGAAGATTAATAAAAGATTTTTGCAAAAACGGCGATTATTTATATCTTTATAATACTAGAAAATAAGATTTTATACGCAAAAAAATCATAAAAAAATTAGAAATTGGCACGCTGTTTGCATAATAGTTAGTGTAACGGAAAAAAAGTTCCGGACGCACTGCTTGAGCGGTTGTAAGTTCCGAAGCTTCGTTACAAACCGCACCTAGTGCGGCTTAAAAACACTTAAAGAAGCGGCAGCAACCGAAAGCGTGAAAGCGTTCAGGGCTGCCACAAAAAATAACTAATGGAGGTTTTTTATGAACACATTATCATTTTTCAATCCGAGATTCACATCTGATCTTTTTGATGTAATCGATCGCAATTTTTCAGATTACAGCTACGGTGAGAACGGAAAATCCGCAATGCCGCGCGTAGATGTCAGCGAAAAAAAGGATTCATATGTTCTTGAGATGGAACTTCCTGGCTACACAGAGAATGATGTAGAGCTCGATCTTAAGGACAGAGTTCTTACGATAGCATCAAAGATGAAAGATGCGAAGAAAGCAGAGAAAGAAGAGAAGAAAGAAGCCGCAGAGTCTGTTTACCTTGTCAAAGAAAGAAGAAATTCAACCTTTACACGCAGCTTTACAATGCCTGAAGACATCGACCAGGAGAAAGTAACAGCTGAGTTCAAGAACGGACTTCTTACAGTTGTAATCCCGCGCAAGGCAGAAACCCAGAGCAAACGGATTATGATTTCTGTAGCTTAATAGCGTTAAAGCTTAAGCAAACGCCTGACGGATAAACCGCCAGGCGTTTTTTTTTGGTGCGCTTTAATAAATATCACGGAGCGAGGTGACCGTGAGCTTTTTTTCTAGCGCATCAAGGGTGATTTTTTTGCCGTCCTCCGCGCGGAACAAAACGGTTTCTGCCTTGCCCGGAAGAAGCATGAAAAAGTTCTTGCTGAAAACACCGGGAACATCGCCTGCATCGAGTGAAACAAAAAATGCGGGCTTTTCTGTTTTAAGCGTAATCTTGTAAGAGCCGTCTTTGTCCTGCTTGACCGAATACGTAATATTCGGCTTTGCAAGCTCGCATTTTTTAGGCTGTGTACAGAAAAGCGTTTCCGTAGTGCTTGTGTTTCCGTATGTAAGTTCCGCATATATAAAGAAGGAATCAAACGGGAAAATCGCTGTATCTGGTTTTTTGTTGAAAAGACATGTACTGCTGTTTCCGGCAAGCTCTATGGTTTCAAAAGACTTTTCATGAAGCTTTTTTCCTTCAAAATCCACATAAGAGATTTTTAGCGTCGCAGGAACGGAAATATCAGTGTCATTGATAGCAAAGCACTGTATCGTATCGTCTTTTTTGAAAAGAGAAAGTCCTATAGGCGCGAAAAACTGTTTGGAAGCGTAGTGAAGCAGCTTCCATTTACCAGAGTATTCTATAGAAGACCATGATGAAACAGGCCACAAATCGTTGAGCTGCCAAATAATCGCGCCCATACAGATTGGTCTTAACGACCGCCAGTAATCGACAGCAGTTTTTATGGCGAGTGCTTGCTGCACCTGGCTTAGATAAAGCATGTCGCGGAAAGTTGACGGAACGCGGAAATAACGCGCGAAGTTCTCGAAAATGATGGAGTTTCCGCCCGGCGACCGCTGGTGGAACTCGAAAACAGGGCTTGTGATGTTGAAATCTGTTTTTTCGTCGGCGAACGTGCGCGTTTCTGAAAGCGACGGCAAAGACTGGTAGCCGAATTCAGAGACGAAGCGCGGCGTAATGTCGTAATAGGCTTCAAAAGGCTTCTTTTCGTGCCAGACGCTCCAGTAATGCATATCGCCACGGCCGTCGGAATGCCAGTTGTCGGCAAAGTCGTCGTCGCCGGAGCAGGGCGAACTTGACCACCAGCGGCGTGAAGGGTCGTTTTTACGCACTTCGTCGCCGACAGTGCCATCGTTGAGGCGGTCGTAGTCTACAACGTAAAGGTCACGGTTTTTGCGCGATTCTTCGTACCAAGTGATTGCACCAAGGTTTTCGTTGTTGCCGCACCACAACGCGATTGACGGGTGGTGACTCAGGCGGCGGACTTGATGACGTACTTCAAGACGCACGTTGTCAAGGAATTCTGCATCAGCTGGGTAGGTCGAGCATGCGAACATAAAGTCGTGCCAAATAAGGATACCTTTCTTGTCACAAAGGTCGTAGAAAACATCTTTTTCGTAACGTCCGCCGCCCCAAACGCGGATGCAGTTTTGGTTCGCCGCAACGAGGGAAGAAAGCAAGTTTTCATATTTTTGCGGGGTTTGTCGCTCTGGGAGCGCGTCGCACGGAATCCAGTTCGAGCCTTTTGCGTATACAGGCTTTCCGTTAACTTTGAAATAAAGTGAGCGTCCATGTTCGTCTTTTTCGGAGGCGGCTTCGAGCGTTCTGAACGCCAGGTTCTGCTTGATATTAGCTCCGGCAGCAGTTGCTGTGAGTGTATAAATCGTATTCTCGTGGAAAAGCGGTTCGCCATTTTTAGCGATATTCTTTTCGTCAGCCGGGCTGCATCCCGCTGGCCACCAGATTTCCGGGTTTTTAACAGTAAGCGTTGTTTCTATTTTGTTTTCGCCGGGTACAAGCTGTACATCAACTGAAGTTTCGGACAAAACGGAGTCGTGCGACGCGCCTGAAACAGCGAACGAAAAACGCGTTTTTGTTGTTTTTAAACTTGTGTAGATTGCCTTTATGTTGACTTGCCAGTCTTTGCCTTTTGGTGCGGGAACGGTCGTCGTCTGTACGTAGTCAAGAAAGCCTGTTGTAGTTTGGATAAGTTTTATCGGTTTGTAGACACCGAACACCATAAGGCAGATGCCCCAGTCCCAACCTGCATTGCACTGCGTTTTTCGTACAAGGTTCCGGTGGGGCGAATAGATGTCGTATACGGAGCACGGCGCTGGATGCGAGAGCGTTTCTGCTTTTTGGCAGGCATGACGCTCCGCTGACTCAAAGACAAGGCGCAGCGTGTTCGTGCCTTTTTTCAGTAAATCCGTTATTTCGAAACGCCATTTGCGGAAAAAGTTTTCGCAAAGTCCTGCTTCTTTATTGTTGACGAACACGCGCACGAATGTGTCGGCATCTTCAAGCTCGATGAACTGCCTGCCCGCTAGAAACTTTTCGTCGACGGAAAACGAAGTTTCTGCCTGCCAGTCTGTTCGCCCCACCCACTGAACTTCAAGTTCGTTCTTGCGGTAGTACGGGTCTGGGATACACTTGTTCCGTAAAAGCGTTGAGTGTATGTCTCCGGGGAATTTCATCGTCATTTTGTTTGGAAGTGAAATTCCGTTTGGAATGTCAGATTTATTGCATGGTGAAAGGGAAAAATCCCCGTTGATTGTCATTGTTTTCATGCGGATATAATAGCGCATTTCGCTATTTTTTGATAGTCGCGGGGGTTTGGGGGCGAAACTGGAAAAAGCTTGCCCCCAGGAGAGGGGGTAGCCCGCGACAACGTGCGGGCTAGGGGGAGACTTCCCCCTTCAATGTATTCTGTTAGAATCCGAACGACAGGTACATTTCAAGCGTGGTGTTGAATGTTCCGCCTTTTATAGGAATGAACTGGTTCACGTCGAACATAAGCCGGGATTTCTGCGTGAATGGTACGTTGATGTTTAAATCCCACTGAATGCCTTTGAATATGATATCTCTTGTTGTATCTGCAAGAGTCAGGAATGCGAATAAATCTGTGGAAATTTTTACGTTGTTTGCACCGGTTTTATCAAAGAAAAATCCCATCTTTATAAGGTTTTCGTAGAGCATTGTACCTGCTATATCAGCATGGATAATAGAAAGCTGCTTGAAGTTCGCGAAATTCTGAGTGTTACCTGACGCATGAAGAACTAAACCGCCGAAATGCGTTGAGTTAACGGTGTATTCCATAGTTGCGAACGAAAGGTTAGCCATGTGACCGAATGTCCGGTTTTCGTTCGTCCATACCATAGCAGTACAAAGCGTATATGGAATAAAGTACAGGAATTTGCCGTCTATACGAGCCATTGCGTACAGCTTTGTCGCTTCCGGAGACGCGGAGTTAAATGCACCCAAAAGCTCTATACCGATTGATTTGTCCTCGTATACATCGGGCATGTATGTGTAAAGGTCGGCTGTTATGAATGTCGGCGCAAGAGGATAAATGCCAGAAGGAGCTGTTGTAACCGGAAGCATTGGATTATGGCGCGCGTTCAGCAAACCTGTGTAACCGCCGTAAAGGTGGCCTTTAAAAGAAGGTGCGTCAACTAAAAAGCGAACGCCGTCAAGATTCTGTTTAAGGATAAGACCCGTACAGTCTTCTACGGCAAAGCGTCCCATCTCGAATGAACCGTAAGCGTTTTCTCCAAGCGGAATTGCCATTTTAAGCGAAAGTTCCGTACAGTCGGCTGTAAGAATAGGTTCGTCTTGGTTAATCTGCCATGCTGCGGAAAAATCACCTGATACTTTAAGGTTCGTATTGCTGTTGAAATCGAGAGGAAGTGTTATTCCCAAGCTTGCATATGTTTGTTCGTGTATATTAATTGTCTTGATACTTGCTGTTTTACCGGCAGTGGATGAAGAAACGGTGCCTTCAATTTCAAACGCCGAAAGGGCTGGAAGAAGAAAAGCTGTCAGTAAAAGAAAAGCAATCGCTTTTTTCATTAAAAAAAACCTCTTGTTTATTATCGGCTACTTTATATGATAACACAAATAAATATAGAAAAAAAGTACGAAAAGATTTAGATTCCGTGCTATAATGATAATATGGAATCGTTATCATCAAAAAAACAGTTTAAAGTCCACCGTGATATTATTATTTCGGTCATTGTTATTCTTCTCGTACTGTTGCTGACGGTCGTCGGAGTTATTGAACCATTTGAGCTTAAGGTCTACGACCTTCTTATGAGGATTAAAACTCCTACAACCGAACGCGATGATGTCGTGATTGTCGCGATAGACGACGCATCTATTGCAGAAATGGGTACTTTCCCGTGGAAGCGTGACAAAGTTGCGGATGGTATTATACGAATGAGGGAGCTGGGAGCTTCCAGCGTCACATTCGATATTGAGTATGTTTCGCCTTCCGATTTGGGAATAAACCCGGATGCTGAGAGCAAAATGGCAGATAAGTTCGATGCTGCAAACGAGATAATTTCTTCTTATTTGATTGATTTGTCTGATGCAATTTGGTCCGGATCTTATTCTAACGAGGAAATCCTTGAGCTTATAGACGAGATTGTTAATTACGGAATAGAGCCGGAATTTTCTGAGTTGAAGGAATCGTTCTCGTCAGAAATTACGCGCGATAACGACGAATACTTTGCTAATTCACTGGCTTTCTTTGGGAATTCCTGGCTCACGCTAAACGTAGTAGACATGGATATAAAAAGTACCGAAGAACTCATGAATTATGTTAAACAGAATATGCTCCTTGATAACGTAACGGACGATGGCGGGTACATCCCGCCCGAATGCGATGCGTACTTGGAAGATTTGGGCCTTGACCGCGGTCTTACACCGGCACTTCTTAGCATGCTCCAGAAGTCAGCGGGTGCGGGTTTTACGAACATAGTCCTTGACAGCGACGGAACCCGCCGCCGCGTAAAACTCCTGTTTGACGAGGGCGACAAATACGCCGCGCAGCTTGTTACAGCTCCGCTCCTTGACATGCTTAAGCCTACGAGCATAGAGCGCACACGGAACAAGCTTATCCTGCATGATGCAAAGCGTCCGGGCTCTGACAAAACAACCGATATAGTTATTCCGCTCGATTCGAACGGAAATATGCTCATTAACTGGATTAAAGAGACGTTTTATGACAGCTTTAAGTACGAGTCTTTCTTGTTCCTTAAGCAGATTGACGATTACGAAAAGCAGATTATCAACATCCTTAAAAGCTTTGCGGCGCAGAATCAGTTTATAGATGTGGATGGCGATCATCTGCCGTTCTATGAAGCGGCTGTGTATCTTCTTGCGGAATATAGTGATATAACGGCAATGAAAGAGGAGCTTCTTGAAACAGCGGCGGCGCGTTCCCGCGATGATCCGCGTTTTGACGAGTATTTTGAAGCTCGCCGCGTTTTCTTTGAGGAATGCGAGGAGCTTAATGATTCGTATTATCTGGAAAACGTAAACGACTTTATTTCTAAATATGCGGCAGAGGATGCTCAGGAACAGTTCAAAACGTTCTTTTCGTTCCTTTTTGATAACTACAAGCTTTATCTTAAGTATTACAACGAGGAGTTTGCAAAGCTCCATGCCAGCTACAACAACGCATTCTGTATAATCGGTCATACGGCTACGGCTTCTACGGATTTGGGAACTACGCCGTTTGAAAACCATTATGCGAACGTTGGTACGCATGCAAACGTCTACAACACGATTATGACAGGCGAGTTCATAACTCCTGTGCCGTGGTGGGTAAGTTTTCTTGTCGCGTCTGTAGCTCTTCTTATAATGACGTTCGTTTCGCACCTTAGCCGTGCTTTTATACAGAACTTTTTGGGAATCTTTGGAATTGTTGTCATACTTCTTGCATGTGTTCTGCCTATGATTCTTCTCAGAGTCTACATACAGGTTGTTCCGCCGTTCCTTATTATGATTCTGGGTTACATCAGCTGTACGGTTTACCGCTTTGTATATGCTGAGCGCGACAAGAAGTTCCTTCGCAGCACGCTTTCTACTTACGTTTCTGCTGATGTTGTTGACGAGATTGTTAACGACCCTGCAAAGCTTAAGCTTGGTGGTGAAGAGAAGAATATTACGGCTATCTTTACGGATATCAGAAGCTTCTCGACAATTTCAGAGAAAGTAACGCCTACCGAGCTCGTTAGCTTCTTGAACCAGTATCTTTCGCTCCTTAGCGACATCATTCTTGAGAACGGCGGTACAATCGACAAGTACGAAGGTGATGCTATCATCGCGTTCGTTGGCGCGCCGGTTTCTTACGAGGATCATGCGTGGCGCGCATGTATTTCTGCTGTAAGAATGAAGCAGGCAGAAGCCAAGTTCAATGAGGAAATGCTTGCGAACGGTACAATTCCGAACAAGATTTGTATGCCGATTTGTACGCGTATCGGAATAAATACCGGCGACATGGTTGTTGGTAACATGGGTACTGAAAACAAGATGAACTACACGATGATGGGTAATGCCGTTAACCTTGCGGCGCGCCTTGAGGGTGTAAACAAAGTGTACCATTCATGGGTTCTTGTCTCAGAGACAACTTGGAACGCTGCTGATTCTGGTGAGCATAAGGGCGTTCTGCTTGCACGCCGGCTTGATAAAGTCCGCGTAGTCGGTATAAATACGCCTGTTCAGCTTTACAACATTCTTGGTATAAAATCCGAGCTTGATGAAAACCTGATTGAGTCCGTTAAGCTTTTCCATCAGGGACTCGATTTGTACTTGCAGAAAGATTTTGAGAACGCCCGCAAGATATTTGACGCGGCGACGCGGAAATACCCGGATGATCAGACAGCGGCGGTATTCTCGGCGCGGTGTATGTCTTTCTTGGAGAAAGGCGTTCCTGCGGATTGGGATGGCGTTGTCAACATGACATCCAAGTAATCAAAATGGCGCGGGGTTAGTGAAACTCATGCGCTCGCCTGTTACCGGATGCGTGAACTCCAGCATTCGCGCATGAAGTAATAGTCTCTCGTTGCTGGAGTTTGCGGATGTGCCGTAAAGAGTGTCGCCGACAATCGGAACACCGAGTCCGTGCTCGTCCGCAGAGTGAAGGCGCAGCTGGTGCGTTCTGCCAGTGTGCGGTGTGTAAAGAAGCCGCACGCGACCGCCTTTTTCATAGCGCAAAAACTCCCAGTCTGTTATTCCCATTTTTCCATAAACTTCATCGTATATTTGGCGCGGACGGTTTTCTATGTCTAGGCGGAATGGAAGTTCCAACCTGCCGTTCCGAGCACCTTTTTTTATGCACTCCGGAATGCCATCAAGAACGGCTTCGTACTGTTTTTTTACTGAACCTTCCTCGAACTGGCGGCTTAAATTGCGGTGTGCGTCTTCTGTTAATGCAAGAACAAGAATGCCGGAAGTTTCCATGTCGAGACGGTGGACGGATGGCTGTTCAATACAACGGATTGCTTCGTTGCCTGTGCCGTCCGCGCAGGGCTTTTGCGGGTCGCACCAGCCTATATCCCCGCCGAAAAGAAACTTGACGCGGTTAACGACACAATCCTGTTTCTCCGCCCCGCGTCCTGGAACGGAAAGAAGCCCCGACGGCTTTTCCACAACGACAATGGCTTCGTCCTGATAAAGCACTTTTAAGCCGAGCATTGCCGGTAAAAGCGGTCCGCACTTTTCATCGCATGGCTCATAAAACTGCTTGTGCACTTTTTCCCCCGACAAGGGGCTTTCGCCGTAATAAAACTCGGCAAGGCTTATTGGACGAAGCCCCATGCTGTACGCCTGTGCGATTAGCTTGGGAGCGCAGCATTCGCCAGCCCCTGTCGGCGGCATTTTGTCGAGCGTGCCGCTTCTTTGGGTGCCATCGGTGTGTTTGTCGTTGTCGCTGCTGTCATTGTCGCTATGGGCAATGTCGCCGTTCCCATAAAACTCAAAGATGCTTTTGTGCTTTATTACGGGGCGGAGCTTGTATCGCGGGTAGGACTTTCCGTTTTTGGGGTTAGTCCACATGTATGTTTCTGCTGTTTCGAGAGAGTCGAGTACGGGAACGCGGTAAAGTGCGAAAATCTCTTCCATCGACTTTTTTGAGGCTGCGCGGCGCGTTTCTTTAAGAAGACGGAGTTTCTCGGAAAGTTCGTCACTAGCGGTGCTGCCTGACGCAGATTGCACGCCAGACGCGCCGTCCGTGTGAGTGCCACCGAACTCGCTAATCTCGTTTTCGAGTGCCTCAATCTGCGCGGAAAGCTCATGTATCTCTCTGTCTGACTTTTCCGTCAGGCGTGCGAACTCGTTTTCAGAAAGCAGCGGCGGTGCCCATCCTGGTATGTTCCACACGGATTTGTACTGACCTGAGAACGCCTTTAGAACGACTTCTTTGCCTTCGCTGTCGGCGCAGACGAGCACTCCGAACATCTGTCCTGACGGCCTTTCTGGCTTTTTCGCGTACACAGAAGTAAAACTAGCGGTTATAGGCGCATTCTCGCCAGTCGCGCCTTTGGTTGGGCCACCGCTCGCACCGTTATACGCACCGTTCTCCTGTGAAAACCCGACGACAGAATCAACTCCGTATTTGTCGAAGTCTTCTTGCATTTTGAGGCAATATTCTTTGGCAGGAGAAGTTTTTAACGGTGAAAACAAAACGCATCCTTTTCTTTGAGTTTTGAAATTTTAGCGTTTTGGCTTTTTTTCGGCAAGGTGGTAGTTGCGTTAGGCAATGGAGCGGTGGCGGGTGGCGATTTAGCCAACCGCCAGTCGGTAGCGTAGCGGACGACCGCGCGTAGCAAGCCGCGTAACTGCCGACCGGCGCGAAGCGGCGGGAACGCCCTGTTTAAAACAAAACCGCCCGACAAAGTGCCGGACGGTTTTTGTTAGTAAAAAAATCAGATTAAAATCCGTATGAGCCGTAAAGGTCTGCGTATGCGCCCATCAATGCTGAGTAGTCGTCGGCTGTTGCAGGTGTTGATGACATTGAGCTAGAAAGCTTTGTTGCAGCCGCAGAATAGCGGTTTGTAAGCTGAGAATATCTTGTAACGTCGTTTACTGTCCATTTTGAAGTGTCGAGCTTTGAATAGTCTTCAACAAACTTATTATAAGATTTAAGGAAGTCTGCATATCCGGCGTAATTGCCTTTTTCTGCTGCTTTCTCAACTTCTACAACGAATTTCTCGTATGAGTCGAGGAATTCTTTTGCAGACATTTTTTTTGCAGAATCTGCAAAAGCACAAACCATGCAAAGTGCCAAAAGCACGCAAACGATAACACTGATTCTTGTTTTCATCTATAAATAATCCTCCGCGTTTTGTGTCCGCCGACTTTTTATGGTTTTAGTTTATTCAATCTGAAAATTTTTGCAAGTGGGGTAACTCTAGTAAATACCAAGAGTTAACACATATAAAAGTTGTGAGTTACAAATAGAAAAACAATGAGTGAACTCACGGTTTTTGCGTAGAGGAATATAGAGAAAAAATCCGCGTTTTTTATCCTTGCGATATAGCGATTATTTTCAAGAAGTTTATGGTATAAAAAATACAGCCGGGAACAAGTATCAAGAAACAAAAAGACTTTACAGCTCGCTGTATAATCTGTATTCCGATAAAATCTGATATATTAAAAAAGAATGGGATAAGTGTACAATGCTCATTTAACAAAACTGCTCGACACAGTGCCGAGCAGTTTTGTTCGTGGTTAAAAATCTCCTGTATATCCAGATGCTTTTATCTTTGATTTTACTTTAAGAGGAATGGCGGTACAGAACTTAAATATTCTTGAATCTTGCCAATCGATTATTGTACCATCTGGGATATTTACTTCTTTAAGGGCTTTGTCGCTGTTGAAAATGAATCCCTTTACTGTTTGCAGTGTTGAAGGAAGTGTAACGCTTTTAAGATTAGTGCAATTTTCGCACAAATTGTCATATTCCTCAATTCCTATTTGTGTAATGCCTTCTTCAAATACGATTTCTTCTATTTTTGAAAAAGCGAATACACCATAGCCAAGCTTACAATCTTTTGTGATTACAACTTTTCCAGAAAGATCTGAGTTATTAAACGCAGTGTTTCCAATATATGTAAGATTACTGAAGTCTACATTAATTGTTCCTTTACAGCCGGCGAAAGCATCTGCTTCTATAATTTTTACGGTTTTAGGTACGGTTATTGTGAATGAGTTTTTACTATAGCCAACAAATCTTTTACCTCCGCCCCAAGCTTCTGCACGTCCAATTTGTACTACCGGAAAACCTTCAATCTCTTCTGGTATATCTATAACAGAAGATGTACCAAGATAAGAAATAATCATTACGCCTGTTTCATCTGGTGTAAGGTCAACTTCAAAATCACTTTCCGGGTTTGCTGCGAAACAAGCAAAAATAACTGTAAGCATAATGCTAGCTGCTAATAAAATCTTTTTCATAAAATAATCCTCCGCGTTTTATGTCCGCCGACTTTTTATGGTTTTAGTTTATTCAATCTGAAAATTTTTACAAGTGGGATAACTCTAGTAAATACCAAGAGTTAACACATATAAAACTTATGAGTTACAAATGTGAAAACCATGAGTGAACTCACGAAAAATAGATGAGATTAATCTAATTACATATTTTTATATGTATGCTAAAATGGGCACGAAATGAAATACCTGATTTTAATCGACGATCACAAAATGCTGCGTAAAGGAATTTGCGCATTTTTCACGGAAAACTCTGACTGGCACATTCTTGCAGAGGCCGAAAGTCTGGAAGAAATTCCAGCGATTTTGTCCAAGGTGAAAGAAGAGGCTTCGAATGCGGAAGATGTCGTTGTCGCGGTTGTAGACATTCAGCTTAAGGAAAGTTCAGACAGCGGCCTTTTGAACGGATTTCACGCTGTAAAACTCTTGCGTGGCCACGATATTCCAAGCGTCATTTTTTCAAGTCACGATACAGGAGCCTGCATTGAACGTGCCATGAGCAAGGAAATAGGAGCAAAAGGCTTTGTCTCCAAGCTTAGCGACGAAAAAATGCTTTTGGATGCCGTAAACACGGTAGCTTCTGGCAAAACTTATGT
>JAFZVC010000019.1 GCA_017618015.1 Spirochaetaceae bacterium | reverse complement strand
CTTCTCGCTGCTGGAAGATTCAATTGAAAATGAACTTGAAGCAAAATTTCGTAGAGAGTAGAACGGCTCACTGCGGGTTTTAGGGCGGCAGCCCTAGGAGAAGGGGTAGGCGGCAACCGTGTGCCGCCGAGGGGAAGACGTTCCCCTTTGCGCAGGGGGAATTCCGCAACGAGCGCGTAGCGCGAAGTTTCGAGCAAGGCTTCCCCCTTTTTCTGCTTATTATGCGTTCTTGTCTACTTGACGTAGTACTTGAAAATAAGTATTATAGCAGATACTTATGTAAAGACGGCTTTGGTGAATCCCCGTTTACCCGAAGCCATACGACTGAAATCCGAAGTGATTCAGACATATATTTCATAGAGGTGTAAAATGTACGCGCTGATTGAGTATAAGGGCAAGCAGTATAAGGCTGAGAAAGATGCCCTCATCCAGGTTGACAAGCTCGACCTTGAGAGTGGAAAGACTGTTGATATTGATACTGTTCTCCTTACAAATGATGGTACGAATGTTGTCATTGGTGCTCCTTACGTAGCAGGTGCAAAAGTTGTTGCTGAGGTTGCTGACACTTTCAAAGATAATAAGGTTCTTGTTTACAAATATAAGAGCAAGAAAGATTATCACCGTTTGATTGGTCACCGCCAGCAGTATACGAACATCCGCATTAAGGATATCGTACTGGCATAAGTTGTGCCTCGCATAGCTGGTAAGCAGGAACTGGTATGATAGAAATCAGCCTTGTCCGGTCGAAAGACGGACAGCTTCGTTCCTGTACGGCATCAGGACATGCCGGTTATGCGAAAAAAGGATTTGATATAGTCTGCGCTGGGATTTCTTCCTTGTTGCGGACTGTTCAATGCCTTCTTGAATCTGATGCCGGAATCAGTCTTGTGTCTGATTCCCCTGAACCCGGATCGCTCGCATTTCAGGTTCAGAGCTGTGACGGAGCTTCGAAAGCCCTGTCAGTGCATTGTTGCGATTTTCTGCGGTGCGGCATAAAGCTTGTTGCCGATGAATATCCCGATTATGTATCGTTGCGGGTACAAACTGAATGAAAGAGCTGCTAGGAATTCGGCAGAGTTTCCGGCACGGTCAATACAAAGCGGAGGCATAAAAAATGGCACGTAAAAGAGGCGGTAGCGGCGCGAAAAACGGACGCGATTCAAACCCGAAGTATTTAGGTGTGAAAGCTTACGGCGGAGAAATGGTTACAGCAGGATCTATCCTTATCCGCCAGAGAGGAACAAAAATACATCCCGGAAAGAATGTCGGAATCGGTAAAGATGATACCCTTTACGCAATCGAAACCGGTAAAGTCGTTTATCATGAACGCATGGGAAAGAAACTCGCTTCAGTAGAGCCTGTAGAGGCATAAGCTGTAGTGCGGAGTGCGCCTCTTGAGGCGTTTTTGGAGCTGGTCAGGGCTGAAAAGCTTATGAAAGGCTCTGTTTCCCGAACAGATGATGTACCCGGAGCTTTCGTCCTGAACGGTGAAGGCTGCGGGTATTTTTTTTGTCGTGTTGTTGTGAGTGATCTGGCGCTCGTTTCGGCTTGGCGGGCTTTGTGCGCGTCTTTTTGGGATGCGCGCCCTGCGTTTTGGCGCGGACAACACGTTCTAAGGTGGTTTTATGATACAGTTTGCTGATGAGGCGATAATAGAAGTTAGCTCTGGAAAGGGCGGCAACGGCTGCATCGCGTTCCGGCGGGAAAAATTCGTTCCGAACGGAGGTCCTGCCGGCGGTGACGGCGGTCGTGGCGGCGATGTGCTTTTTTGCGTAAAGAAGAATCTGCGCACGCTTGCGCATTTGCGCTACAAACGCGTCTACAAAGCCCGTAACGGCGGTGACGGCTCCGGCGGAAACAGATACGGCAAGGATGGCGAGGATGTAATTATTCCGTTGCCGCCCGGAACAGCTGTGCGCGACTATGAGACGAACGAGCTTATTTGCGAATTCACTACGGAAGCCGAGGATGATCAGTTCCTTTTCCTCAAAGGCGGAAAAGGTGGCTGGGGTAATATGCACTTCAAGACCTCAACAAACCAGGCACCAAAATACGCCCATGCAGGAAAGCCCGGCGAATACAGAAAGCTCCGCGTTGAGCTGAGCATCATGGCTGATATCGGACTTGTAGGCTTCCCGAACGCCGGTAAATCGTCGCTCCTTGACTACTTTACGAACGCGCGCCCGAAGATTGCGCCATATCCGTTTACGACGAAAATCCCGAACCTCGGCGTGCTTCATGCGGGCGAGGAACGCGACATAATCATAGCCGATATTCCCGGTATTATAGAGGGTGCGGCGGACGGCGCGGGGCTTGGCATACGCTTCTTAAAGCATATTTCAAGAACGTCGGGTCTTGTTTTTATAATTGACTGCAGTGACGACAATTATCTTGGCGCGTATGACAAGCTTCTGGCGGAGCTGGAGTCTTTTTCTCCTGAGCTTGTGAAAAAACGCAGGATAATTCTTTGCAATAAGATAGATGTTGAGGGTGCGGCTGTCCGCGCCGCCGAAGTTGCCGAAAAGCTCAAGGGCGAGACTGTTCTGCCTATGTCTGTTCTGGCTCATAAAGGACTTAATAAAGTTAAGGCGGAGATTGTATCGCTTGTGGACAGCATGGAGGAAAAGACCGCGCCGTCCGCCCCAAAGAAGAGCGCGTTCATGCAGGAGCGTGCTTCCTGCTCCGATGAGGGTACGCAGTATCCGGGAAGCGAGCAGTGAGAATAGCTGTTTTCGGCGGAAGCTTCAACCCTGTTCATAACGGGCATATTGAGCTTGCAAAAGCCGTGCATGAACAGGCGGGCTACGACAAGGTGCTTTTTGTTCCAGCGTATCACTCGCCGTTCAAGGATTTGCCTTCCGGGGCTTCCGACGAAGACCGCCTTTGTATGCTTCACCTTGCGCTCGACGGTTTTGACTGGGCTTGCATTGAAGACTGCGAGCTTAAGCGCGGCGGTGTGTCGTACACTTACGAGACTGTTGAGTTTCTGGAACGGAAGTATACCGCGTCCTGCGCCCCCGACGAAAAGCTTACAGGCAAGCTTGGGCTTGTAATTGGCGCCGACCTTGTTTCGGGCTTTTCCAAGTGGTACCGCGCGGACGAGCTTGCGTCAAAGGTCGACATTGTTCTTGCGCGCCGAAAGCTGGACAGCGACGCTTCCGGGCAGACGCCGCACAATACAGAAGCAACAGCCGCGGACGAGCCTGCATCACAGAAACTGCCGGTTTTGCCGTTCGCGCACTACGAGCTTGAAAATCCGTATGTGGACGTTTCATCGAGCGAAATCCGCGACGCGGTTCATGCAGCCGCCGGAAACGCCGTGGGGCGCGCAACAAACGCGCCAAACGCGACGAAGACTGCCAGCAGAAAAAAACTTCAGGCACTTGTTCCCGAAAGCGTTTGTGATTATATTCTTGAAAGGAGGCTTTATGAATAAGTTTTATACCGAACTTGTGGAAAAACTGCGAAAGGATATGAGAAAAACAATGAAGCCTTCTCGCTACCAGCATTCCGAGCGTGTTGCCGATACGGCTAAAAAGCTTTGCGACATGTATGACCTTGACGCTGACAAAGGCTATGTCGCCGGTCTTGCCCACGATATCTGCAAGGATTACGACGATAAAGCGATCTTGGCGCTCGCGAAAAAAGACAAGCTTCCTTTTGACGATGTGGAGAAAAAACACAACAATACGCTTCATGGAAGGGCAGCTGCTGTTCTTCTTCAGACAAAATATTATCTTGATGATGAAGAGATTTTGGAAGCGATCCGCTATCATACATTCGGTCATCCGGGCATGGGCGACCTTGCGAAAATCCTGTACATCGCCGACAAGATAGAGCCGGGAAGAACTCATATTCCTGCCGGCTACATGGACATGCACGAGGATGACACCCTTGATGAATTTATTATCTCCGTCCTTCAGGAAGGCATGACATATTTGCAGAATCAGGGTTATAATATATCAGCTCAGACAGAGCAGTTTTTATATTCGCTCGTTCATAACGGAGAAAATTAGGCATGAAGAACAAACGGCTTGGAAAAGGTGTTTTTCTCCTCATATTGATTTTCATAATCATCGTCGCTACGGCAATAGTAATCGTTATGTCGCTTCAGACTGATGAGGTTGGCGATATCCTTAAGAATGACCAGCTTATAAAAATCCTTCTTGTTCTTCACGATGGTGATAACGTCGTCTGGACGGACGTTCTTATCTATTATCCTGTTTCGCGTCGAGGCGCTGTTTTCGACATACCCGGAAATACGGGAGCAATTTACAAGAGTATAAACAGGACGGACAGAATAGACGCGGTTTATCGTGAAAAAGGTATATCTACGTATTGCGAGGAAATAGAAAAACTTACCGGCACGGAAATCCCTTTCATAATGGAAATGACGATGGAAGATTTTTCGTACATAACCGATTTCCTTGGTGGCCTTCGCATCTTCATTCCGTATCCAGTCGATACGGTCCAGAACGATGTTCACTATCTTCTTCCATCCGGTGCGGTCGTCCTTGACGGTGACAAAATCTGCACGTATCTTGAGTACCGGCTTCCGGAGGACACCTCGGCTGATATTCAGGAAAGAAAGCAGAACTCTGTAGTAGCTTTCCTTTCCGCCGTTAACAGCAACAAATCGTATCTCCTTGAAGATAAAGTCTTCCCGCTTTTTGCGTCGCATATAAAAGCAAACGTTGACGAAAAAGGCCTTAAGAGCATTTTCTCGGAAATTTCGACAATAGACGCTGACAGGCTTATGCCTCAGACTATAACAGGCCGCGAGAGCGAAGTCCAGGGTGAAACCCTGCTTTTCCCACGGTATGACGCCCAGCTTATAAAGGACGTTTTCAAACAGACGACAACAGCTCTTATCTCTGCGTCGGGAGCTGCGACAAGCCGTGTTTATCTTCTTGAGATTCAGAACGGAACGACGCAGAACGGACTTGCAAAAAACACCGGCGAACTGCTCCAAAGCGCCGGATATGAAGTATTAAGTATGATAAATGCAGACTCGAATGATTATGAGAAAACTGTTATTATCGATCACATTGGAAATGAATTGGAAGCTCAAAGCCTTGCTTCTTTCATAAACTGCTCCAACATCATAACGGATGAGATAAAGGACGATGACGAGCTTGAGGCCGATTCACTTGTAGACTTTACGATTATTCTTGGTCGTGACTTCGACGGAAGGTATGTAAGATGAAATCAATAAAAGAAAAAGCTCTTGAAATAGCAGAGATTGTTAAGGATTTGAAGGGCGGCGACGTTGCTGTGATTGATGTCTCCGCGCTTAATAGCTGGACTGATTTTTTTGTAATTGTGACTGTGAACAGCTCTGTTCATAGTCAGGGATTGTACAAGGCTGTTAAGGATTACGTTAAGGCAAATGATCTTGAGATTCATATACCTAACAGGAAGACTCCTGATGGCGACGACTGGAACCTTATGGACATCGGTCCTATAGTGGTTCACCTTATGTCTGCCGAAGCCAGGGGCTTCTATGATCTGGAAAAGCTTTGGAACGGTGGCGAAAGGCTTATGTAGCCTTTTTTAGCAAGTATGCCGTAAACGTAAAAAAGTCCGAATGCCATTGGCTTTCGGACTTTTTTTGTTCCTGAGGTTCAGCACCAAGATGACGGTTTACTCGTCGAAATCGTCGTCGTACTCCATGTCGTCGTCGCCGTAATCGAAGTCGTCATCATCCTCGTCAAAATCATCTAAATCGTCATCAAAATCTTCATCCAGAAAATCATCGTTCTCAAAGTCATCCAACGACTCATCGTCATCGAATTCATCGTCAAAGTCATCGTCGGACTTGTCATAATAGTCATCATCATACGCATAGTCAAAGCCATACTCGGCCGCAGTTGAGTAATCTAATAAATCACTATCATTCAGCATCTGGAATCTTCCTTTCGAGGGTTCATTAACAACACCCGCTTTTTGCAGGCGCGCCTTAGTTTTGTTGCGTTCCAAAAACATTCTTGTTTTTGAATGCACTTATACTAAAAACATAAAATAGAGTATGTTTATTGTCAACGGGTTTTTTAGAATTCCTTATAATTTATTTGTGAAAAAATGCTAAAAAAGCATCAGTATGCGACAAAATGTATATAAATGCGAAATTCTGCATATTTTTCCATATTTTCGCTTTGTGCTGACGGAAATGGAATTGTGCAATTGACAGAGTGAACGTTTTTTTGTATAGTAACTTCAACTATGTTGAGTAGTGTGCATGTAAAAGCACCGGCAAAGCTGAATCTGCACCTTAAGGTGTGCGAAAAGCGGGACGATGGTTTTCATGATATCGAGAGTATCTTTCAGAAAATTCCTCTTTATGATGAATTACTGATGGAGATGGTGGATAGCAGTTGCACATGCCAGGTCATTTCGCCTGATTTTACCCTCCCTTTCGAAAATACACTCACATCTGCATATAAAGCTTTTTGTTCCTGCACGGGAATAGACCGCGGTGTCAGAATAACTCTGACGAAGCGCATTCCTTCCGGTGCCGGTATGGGAGGCGGCTCTTCAGATGGAGCAGCCGTTCTTTCGGGCTTGTCGAAACTCTTTGGAGTTGAGCTTACGCCCGAACAGAAACACGAGGCTGCATCGCGTGTGGGGAGCGATGTTTTCTTTTTCCTGGAAGACGGGGATGGATACGATGCCGCCGTTGTTTCGGGACGCGGTGAGAATGTCAGATACATTAATAGCCGCAAGGATCTTTATTTTGTATTATTATGCCCAGGTGTCCATAGTTCTACTGGTGAGGCTTACAGACTTGTAGACAGCTGGCATAAAGTGAATAGAGCAGGAAATACTCCATTCAATGAGTTGGAAGACATGTATAGAAAGCCCGTTTCAAAATGGACTTTTTATAACAGTTTTACAGAGCCTCTTGCATGGAAGTTCCCGGAGATACGGAAAGCCTTGTCTGATTTACAGCAGAGTGATGCGGACTATGTTCAGATGACAGGTTCTGGTTCCGTCGTTTTCGGGTTATTTGCATCTGCCGAAGATGCACGAAATGCCTATGACGTTTTAAGAGATTCATGGGCAGAATGTTATTATCTTACTTCTCGATAGATTTGCAGGAGGTTTTAAATGCAGATTACAGAGATCCGTATCCGGAAAGTGGCCGCCGAAGGAAAGTTAAAGGCCTACGTTACAATTACTTTTGATAACTGCTTTGTCGTACATAATGTAAAGATAATTGAAGGAAAGACAGGTTTTTTCATCGCAATGCCTAGCCGTAAGACCGGTACTGGTGACTACAAGGATGTCGCACATCCGATCAGCCCTGAGTTCAGAAATGAGCTTCAGAGCAAAATTATCGCCGAGTATGAAGCAGGGCATGTGGAGGAAGCAGGTCCAGGAGATATTGACTGATAAGGCTTGCTTTATGAAACCTGGACGAGGAGGAAATAAGCAGCATCTGTAAATTGGTGCTGCTGTTCTTATAGCTTCCTTTTCTTTACAGGCTGCGGATTTTTTTCCGTGGATGTATGGCTGACTCTTTGGGACGTCGTCAAGTGGTAAGACAACGGCTTTTGGTGCCGTCATTCCGCTGGTTCGAATCCAGCCGTCCCAGCTATAATGTGGGCATGGTTTTTATGTCCTAGCCGGTAGAATCCGGAAATGATGATAAATGGAATCCCTGAAAATTATTTGGATTTTGGAGATTCCCGCCATAAGGAGTTCGAAATATGGATTACATGACATTAAGTGCAGAAATCCGCACTGAATCAGGAAAGAAATTTGCAAAGCAGCTTAGAGCGGAAGGAAGACTTCCTGCTGTTATGTACAATTCAAAGGGAGAGGCAACAATGCTCTCTGTGAACGAAGCTGAGTTCACAAAAGTCTGGAAGCAGGCTACTCCTACGACACTCATTAAGCTTACCGTAGGTAAGAACACGATGCTTGCTTTTATCAAGGATACGGAATACGACATCATCACAGACAAAAATCTTCATGTTGATTTCCATGTAATTGACGAAGACAAACCTCTCGTTGCAGAGATCAAGCTCCAGCTCGGTGGAAATCCTGCTGGTGTCCGTGAGGGTGGTATCCTCTTCAAGGGAACACCTTCAATCAAAATCAAGTGCCTTCCGAAAGACCTTCCAGTTCGCATCGTAGCTGATGTTTCAGCCCTCAAGATCGGCGATTTCCTCCACGTTAAGGAACTCCCGCTCGGAGACGGCATCAAGGTTATTTCAGACGGAGAGGCTGTAGTAGCTTCTGTCCGCGCACCAAAGAGATAAGCGTTTCTCGTTGTTTACGCGCTTAAAAGAAGCCTGCGGTCTTTAAGTCCGCGGGCTTTTTTTGTTTCAAATTCCGCTATATAATCGTTAAGAGAGCCCCGCTTTCCCGTGCGCGGGACATGAGCTGTGCTTTCTGGAATCGTGACCAATATGAATATACTGGAAGTCGCTCGAAACTCAATTTGTCCCCCCGGTGTCTCCCCGGAAACCCTGCGTGGTAAAACTGTCCTCGCAGCTGTATCGGGCGGTGTTGATTCTATGGTCATGCTCGATGTTCTTCATAGGCTTTCCGGGGCTTTGGGCTTTGCTCTTCGCGTAATTACGGTGAACCACAACATCCGCCCGGAAGAAGAGACTTCGGGTGACGCGGAGCTTGTACAAGAAGTATGTGAGCGTTACGGCGTTCCTTGTTCCGTCCGTGTTTTGCAGCGCGGCCTTGTCGCGGAAACATCCGCGGTGCGCGGAAAAGGCACGGAAGAGGCGGCGCGATTCCTTAGATATGAGGCGTTCGAGGAAGAAGCCCGTAGTATAGGCGCGGCGGTAGTGTGTATTGCCCACAACAGGAACGACAGGCTGGAAACAATCCTTCAGCGCTTTTTGCAGGGAGCAGGCGTCCTTTCCGCGCCCGGTATGCGGCAGCATCGCGGCATTTACGCGCGTCCACTGTTCGACGTTCCGCGTGAAGCTATTGAAGTGTACGCCGCGCAGAACGGCGTGCGTTTCAGAACAGACGCGACAAACGCTGATAATTCTTATTTCAGGAACCGAATACGGAACAAGCTTATTCCGTTTCTTAACGAAATTGAACCGGGCTGGGATTCCGCAGTTATTCATGGTGCTGAAAAAAACAGCGCGGCAGCCGATGATATAAATAAGGCGATAGAAAAAATCAGGTGGACGCGCGAAAGTAATTCTGTTCTAAGGATGAGCGCCGCCGATTTTGAAAGCTGTTCGTTTACGGCGAGGGCGGCTGTCATATATGACGGACTGTCTTTATTAAAATGTCCGAAACGTATACCTTATAGTATGATAGCTTCTTTTTCAGAAGGAGCTCGCAAAGTTACGGGCGCGGGCGTGGTGATGGAGCGGAAACACGACAGTGTGTTCCTTACATCATGCGGCTCTCGCGGAAACGAAATGAGCGATTCAGGCTTTTTCGTTTTTGTGGAGCATCCGGGCAGGTTCGCCATCGGTGACGAGAGCGTTACGGTGCGCCAATCATCTGGCGATCTTTACGTCGCAGAAAACGATGACGGCTGCGTATCAGGTGCATTCAAGCTGCCTGTCGTAATAAGAAGCGGTACATCGTCAGACTCTTTCAGAACAGCTGACGGAGAACGAAAGCTTCTTTCAAAAATCTTTTCGGAATGGCGTGTGCCAGCCGGAAAACGAAGCTTAATCCCGGTTTTTGAGGACGACGAGAACAGGGGAGTGTGGGGGAGCCTCTTCGGATATCCGGACTGGTTCGTGAAGACAAATTGAAATATCCGTGCTCTGGGCAAGCGTAATTGCTTACGAGCAGTTGATATATATGTTAAATATTTGGAGAAAATGAATGATAAAACTTGGCGGAAAAGAAGGTCGCGCAGGCTTTTTGTTTTTTGTTATGATGATGATCCTTCTTTGTGCTTATTTCATAATGACACGGACAGATTCTTCCGGAGCAGAAATTTCGTACACAGATTTCCTTGAATACGTTGATATGTCTAAAGTTACGGAAGTCAATATCAAAGACGGAAGAACGATAAACGGACTTTTGCAGTCTTCTAACGGGCAGTATTCTCGGTTCAGGACACAAATCCCATATGATGACGTTACTCTTATGGAACGGCTTAGGAATGCCGGCGTAGAGGTTACTGGAAGCAAAACGGAGCAGGGAATCTTTTCTCTTTTGCTTTCCTATATGCCGTGGTTGCTTACGTTCTTGTTCCTGTTGTTTGTGATGAGGCAGAATTCATCGCAAGGCATGAAGGGAATGCAGTTCGGAAAAAGCCGGGCGCGGCTTTTCGACTCTTCCGGCAAGAAGGTGATGTTCGAGGATGTCGCCGGTCAGGAAGAGGCTAAAAAAGAACTTGCGGAGATTGTCGATTTTCTTAAGTCACCCAAAAAATATCAGGAGATGGGCGCAAAAATCCCGACGGGTGTTCTTCTTGTCGGAAACCCGGGAACTGGTAAAACTCTTCTTGCGCGCGCAGTAGCGGGCGAAGCTGGCGTTAATTTCCTTCATATCTCCGGAAGTGACTTTGTGGAGATGTTCGTCGGTGTCGGTGCAAGCCGAGTCCGCGACTTGTTCGAGCAGGGGCGAAGAATGGCTCCGTCGATTATCTTTATAGACGAGATAGATGCTGTAGGCCGCGCCAGGGGAGCTGGTCTCGGTGGCGGGCACGACGAGCGCGAGCAGACGCTCAACCAGATGCTTGTGGAGATGGACGGCTTTGACAATAAAGACGGCGTAATCGTTCTGGCGGCGACTAACCGCCCGGACGTTCTTGACCCGGCATTGCTCCGCCCCGGCCGTTTCGACAGGCAGGTTAACGTTTCTTTGCCAGACCTTAAGGAACGCAGCGCGATTCTTTCTGTCCATGCAAAGAAAATCCCGCTCGGCAGTGACGTGGAGCTTGAAAAAGTGGCGCGTGCTACCCCAGGTATGAGCGGGGCGGACCTTGCGAACATCGTGAACGAAGCGGCTCTTTTTGCCGCGCGGAAAGGACTTAAATCAGTAGGGGCTGTTGAATTCGAAGAAGCCCGTGATAAAATAATTATGGGCGTTGCTCGTGATTCAATGGTTATGCCGGAGAAAGAACGCACAATGACAGCGTGCCATGAAGCTGGTCACGCGTTGCCGTACTATTACCTTAAAAACGCTTCTCCGCTCCATAAAGTGACGATAATACCGCGCGGCAGGGCTTTGGGACTTACTGTAGGTCTTCCAAAAGAAGATTCCTACTCGCATACGAAAGGTTGGCTTCTTGACCAGCTTGTAATAATGTTCGGCGGTTACGCCGCGGAGACTGTCGTATACGGAGAAACGACGACAGGTACGCAGAATGACATTCAGCAGGCTACAAACCTCGCGCGGCGCATGGTTTGCGAATGGGGAATGTCGGACGAAGTTGGTGCCGTAACTTATGGACAGGAAGATGAGCCTATCTTTATGGGACGCGAGCTTGCCCGCCACAAGGAGTTTTCGGAGTTCACCGCGCATCAGATTGATGTCGCCGTTCGGAAAATCCTTGACAACGCGAAAGAAAGGGCATGTAGTATCCTTACAGAGCATAGGGATCAGCTTGATCTTATTACGAAAGCTCTTATTGAAAACGAAACTCTTGATGACGCGGATATCCGTAGAATTCTGGGATTTCCGGCGGCAGAAGCCGATAAAAAAGTAGAGGTTTAAGATGAGGAAAAAAGTCTGTTCCCTGTTTCTTGTGTTTGCCGCCGCAGCCGTTTTTTGTGCCGGCACAGTCAGTGCGGGACGCACAATCGCTATACGGTATCTTAATCTTGCCATAAACGCCGTTTCATATGACGATTATGACAGTGCGGACGCGCTTGCCGTTACGGGGCTTTCCTACGACGAAACCATCGCTGATTTTTGGTTCATTCGCGCTAAGGCGGCGGCGGAAACAGGCTTGCCTGCAAGTGAGTCAATCTCGTATCTTGAAACGGCTGTAAGCCTTACAGATTGGCTTAAATACAGCAACACGAACGCCATCATAATGCTCGCGGAGCTTTATTATAAAACCGGAAACTACAACAAGTGCATCAGCGTTTTGCAATCGGCTTCTAAATACACGCTGCCAGAGGCTTATTATCTGCAGGCAGCTTCTCTTTATGCGATAAACAGGGAAAAAGAGGCACGCACAATCATCTCGTTCGCGTCGTCGCTTTTCCCGGACAACGCGGAATTTCTTACCCTGTTCTTCAAAAGCGAATTCAACATCATAGAGAATAACGGCGGCACAACTCATAGCTATCCGTACAGGGAAACTTCTTCCGCAGAAGTAAGCACGGAACTCCTCAAACGTGTTTATTCTGTATACGAAGCTGATCCGACGCTGCTGTTGTATGCGGCTTTTTTCGCAGAGCCGGAAGAATCATATAATCTGATAAAGCTTTATACGGCAGGAATAGACTTGTATGGTTATGACATCTTCTATCCTTATGCGGCACTGCGATGCGGACTCATTTCAGAAACAGAGGCTTTCAGCAAGTATGTCGAGATAGCTGGCGGCGTTTTCTATTATGACATGCTTACAAGCATGGCTTCCGTAATCAATAGCGATGAAGGAAAAAGCAAATTCCTCAGCTTCCTTTCCGGTTTTTCCGACGTTATCAAGTTCAGCGCAAACAAAGACACGGTTTATGATTTGTCTTGCAAATACAACTACGGCAGACCAGAAAAAATCGTCTATGACAGGAATAACGACGGCGTTATAGAATGGACTGTTGACTGTGATTATGGAACGCCGGTCTTGTACAACGATGATGAGCATAATATCGTTTTGAAATATCACAGCTTTCCGTCCGTAAAATCAGCCGATTTTGCCGACACTGGCATTTCATATTCTTTCGTGCCGTTCAGCATGAATTGGACGCCTCTCCTTATGGAAAAAGCTCCGTTCGGTGACGTTGAAAATCCGTTCTTTATCCCTGTCGTTAAGGACGGTCTTTCCGAAGAGCCCTGCATCAATGAAAATGAAGCGTTCCTCAATGCAAACCAAACCTCATTCCCGCTCGGAAACGGTACGACGGCAACTTTTTCGCTCTATAAGGGCGAGCCTGTAAGAGCCGTTTATTACTTCAACGGTACGGAATACGCCGATGCAGTCTTTAAGAACGGCGTGCTCACCGCCCGCAATGTCGATATGGACAAGGACGGTATAAAAGAGATAAGCGAAGTTTATACGGTTCCTGAGCTTGAACATAGCGAAGAAGAGCTTAAGACAATAGCGGAGCCTGTTTTTGGAAATATGGCGTATAAGCATGATGTGTGGCTTTCTGAGCTTCTTATCGATACAGATGGAGATTCTGTCTTAGACTACAAAACTGTTTATTCAGAGGATGGATGGACGCATACTTTCTGGGGAATGGACGGTTTGGGCGGATATGAAGCATCGTATTCAGAGAATACTGATAAATCTTTAAGGGAGTCGCAGTTCTATCATCCGCTTGATAAGGTGCTTATAACGGCTATGCTGCGCGGAGACAAGCTTATAACGGTTTCCATAGGCAAAGTAGTTTATTCAGTTTTCTACGATGAAAACAATGATTTTTACTGGGTATTCGAGAAGCCCGGAGATAACAGTTTTGTCCCGAAAATCAAGGAAAAACTTAATAAAATGGGCGATGGTCTGAACGTTTCAGTCATCTATGATTTGGATGATGGTGTACGCGTTCTTGCGGAAAAAACATGTGGCGTTTACTTTGGAGTCCTTTTGTATGAATAAGCTTTTGGGGCTTGGAGCCTTGCTGCTGTTCGCGCTTTTTGCGACTTCCTGTAAGACTTTTTCCGGTACACCACAAATAAAACCAGACTACACCGATGAGCAGATACGGCTTTCGGAAGCGGCTAACATACGCCGCATGATACCGAACAGCCCTGTAAAAGCTTTGTGGCTTTCCCACCTGATGCTTCAAAAATCGGAGCAGGATGAAGTTGTTGATTCGGCTTTGACCGCGCTTTTCACCGATTGTTCTTCGGAAGTCAAAACGCTTATGGAAAAAGCCGTCAGCGATGAGCAGTGGTATGAGGCAGAAAAGCTTTGTAAGACTTTGATGTGCGTCTGCGGCACAGAAGCTGTCGCTCCGGAGGTTCAAGCTTCGATTCAGGCAGGGCTTTCCGAAAAAACTGTCGCGGGGATTGAAACCGCCGAATCAGCGGAGACAGAGCCGCTTCATAAAACTTCGGACTTCATAAAAGGAACGGTGACTATTTGGGTCGATAAGGGCGTTACCGTACAAAACCGAATCGGCTATTCAGAAGTCGCGCTCGGTTCCGGCTTTTTCATTGACGCGACTGGTTCCATAATCACAAATTATCACGTTATCCAAAGCGAAGTTGATCCAAAATACGAAGGTTATTCGCGTCTTTACATAAAGCTTGCGGGAAAGAGCGATGACCGCATTCCTGCAAAAGTTATAGGTTGGGATGCGTCGTGCGACCTTGCGCTCATTAAAGCCGACGTAAAACCTGGCTTTGTGTTCGAGCTTGGTTCCGCTTCTGATCTTGAAGTCGGCGACAGGATAATCGCGGTGGGTGCGCCCGTCGGCCTTGAGCATACTGTGACTTCGGGCATAATCTCCGCTGTTGAGCGCGATGTCGGAATGCCCGGCAAAGTCATACAGATTGATGCCGCCGTAAACTCCGGTAATTCCGGCGGACCGATTGTCGATGAAAACGGCAAAGTTCAGGGCGTTGTTTTCGCAGGACTTTTGCAGTATCAGGGACTGAACTTCGTAATTCCCGTAGAATTGCTTAAGGCGGAGCTTACTGCGCTTTATTGCGGCGGGGAAGTGCTTCATCCGTGGATTGGCATGACCGGGCGCACCAAAAAAGTGTATCCGTCTGATGAAGAGGGTGTCGGTGTGGAAGTTCTCTATGTTTTGCCCGCCGGTATCGCTGACTACGCAGACATAAACCCAGGTGACGTTATCTGTTCGTTTGACGGTGTTCCAGTGAAAAATATGGATGACCTTCATAACGCGATGATTCCGGCGGGAACTGACCGCATCGTGGAAATTGAGATAATCCCCGGTGGCGAAACTCCGGCAGACGCGGATGGCGCGCCGAATCGCAAAATCGTCAAAATCTATCTTGAGAAACGCCCCGAATATCCCGGCTACACAATATACCAGAACGAACTTCTTTACAAAGCTTTCTATCCGATCGTCGGCATGGAGCTTGTTCCAGTTTCGTCCGCAAGCGTCGGCAAATATGCCGTAAAATCAGTCATAAAAGGCAGCGTCGCTGATGAAAGCGGCTTCGCGGATGGCGACCCTGTAGAAATCATCTCCGCAGAACCTGCGCCCGATAAAAGCTACCTATACGTCGAAGTTTACGCAAAAAAGCGGCGCAAGGGCTATCTTGACGTGACGCTGGGATTCGCCGTTCCTCTGGACAGTACAAGCTTTTTCTAATAAAATGTCGCAAATGACAGATTTATCACTTAAGCGCAATTTTTGCATCGTTGCGCATATCGACCACGGAAAATCAACTCTTTCGGATCGTCTTATACAAAAAGCCGCGATTATTGACGACAGACAGTTTCAGAATCAGATTCTCGACAACATGGACATAGAGCGCGAGCGCGGTATCACTATAAAAAGCCAGGCAGTTACAATTCCGTACACAGCTAAAGACGGAAAAACATATGAGCTCAATTTTGTCGATACGCCCGGCCACGTTGACTTTTCCTACGAAGTTTCACGCGCAATAGCTTCTTGCGAAGGCGCTCTTCTTCTTGTCGATGCGTCGCAGGGTGTCGAATCCCAGACACTCTCAAACATGTACCTCGCCATGGAGCAGGATTTGGAGATTGTCCCTGTCATAAACAAAATTGACCTTCCGTCTGCAGATATTCCTTCAGTAAAACATCAGATTGACCACGACCTTGGGCTTGACCCGGACGGAGCTGTTCTCGTTTCGGCAAAAACAGGCGAGGGCGTTGATGAACTTTTTGAAGCGATTGTAACGCGTATACCGTGCCCAAAAACGACCGATGACGGCAAGACAAGAGCATTGATATTCGACTGTCATTACGACCCGTACAGGGGCGTTGTCGTTCATCTGCGCATGATTGACGGCACGATTAAAACTGGTCAGACAATCCGCCTTATGTCGTCCGGAGCGGATTACCGCGTCGAACAGACGGGCGTTTTCAAAATAAAGCTTGAAGAAACTGGCGAGCTTAACGCGGGTGACGTAGGCTACATAATCGCCGGCATCAAGACTGTTTCCGACGTGCGCGTCGGTGAGACAGTCACGCTTGCAGATAATCCTGCGGAAGATCCTCTTCCCGGATTTAAGGACGTTAAGCCCGTTGTTTTCTCTTCAATTTACCCGATGGACTCGAACGATTACGAGGAGCTTAAGGACAGCATGGAAAAACTTAAGCTCAACGACGCGAGCCTTGTCTACGAAAAAGACTCTTCGCTCGCCTTGGGCTACGGCTTCCGCTGCGGTTTCCTTGGGCTTCTTCACTTGGAAGTCGTTCAGGAGCGGCTTGAGCGCGACTTCGACCAGTCAGTTATCTTCACGGCTCCGTCTGTCCGCTATCAGGTAACGCTTTCTAACGGCGAGGAGCTTTTTGTCGATAATCCGGCGAACTACCCAGAAGCAGGCAGGCTTAAGTCAGCGAAAGAGCCGTACATCAAGGCTTCTATCATCACGCCCGCGACGTTCCTGGGCTCAATTATGTCGCTCTGCACCGAAAAACGCGGCGTTCAGGTGAACATGCAGTACCTTGACGAAAAGCGCGTCGAGCTTATATACGAAATGCCGCTTTCAGAAGTTCTCTTCGACTTCTACGACAGGCTCAAAAGCTATAGCCGCGGATATGCTTCGTTCGACTACGAGGTTATCGACATGCGCGAGACTGACCTTGTAAAAATCGATATTCTGCTTAACGGAAAAGGCGTTGACGCGCTTTCGCAGCTTTCTTACAGAGGAAATGCCGTCGAGCGTGCGCGCCATGTTTGCGAAATGCTTAAGGGCGAAATAAGCCGCCAGCAGTTCAAAATCGCGATTCAGGGTGCTATCGGCAGCCAGATTATCGCGCGCGAGACTGTCAATCCGGTGCGCAAGGACGTTCTTGCCAAGTGTTACGGTGGTGATATCACGCGAAAGCGCAAGCTGCTCGAAAAGCAAAAAGAAGGAAAGAAGCGCATGAAGCTTATCGGTGACGTGGAGTTGCCGCAGAGCGCGTTCCTTGCGGTCCTGAAAACGAAAGAAGAATAGTTACTGACCGGCTTTTAAGAACACGTCTACTTCGGCGCGGATTCTGTTTAAAAAGTCCTGCGTCATACGGAATCCGGCGGCGCAATCCGGAAAATGCGCGTACAAATAGCCGCATTCTGCAATAAGTTCTTCAAGTTCAGTGTCGGAGCGTGGTTCTTCGCTTCCCGTAAGAATCGCTTTTATGCGCGAAAGCTTTTTCAACTGATTTTCAACGTATCTGCATTCAGGCTGCGACGCCGCCGGAGCCGCAAATATTGGCTCTGTCGCTTCCTCATAATCGCACAATGACTCAATTAAGCTAAACATCGCATACCGTGAAATCCCCTGTATGCCGCTTTGCATACCTGAAACTGCGCAATCAAACAAATTGCTCACTTTTTGATATCGCTTTGCATAAAGCGCACCGTAACCGGAAAGTGCCGCGTCTGTGTATTCCGTACGTCCTGTCTTACCGACAATCGGATGTGCGGTATGGTTGTATGCCGCCGCTGGAGTTCCGGCGGGTCTCAGCCTGTCTGCTGTCACTAGAGAAGCTGTGTGAGCCGGTGCACCTTTGCAGTGTGTTTGTCCCGGAACAAACGAGAAGTCAAGTCCGCATACAAAAACAGGTGTTCCAGGCTTACGCAAATAGAGTGCTATTTCTACCGCATAAAGCCCGACGGAACCCAGCGGCGGAAAAACTGGAATGCCAAGAGAACGCGCCGCATTCGTAAGTTCTTTCATAAACGGAAGCGTGCAGTATTCAGAAAGAAAGAACGAGACGTTGCCGCCGCAAAGACGCGTTACGCGCGGGCGCGACGTAAGGTCTGCAATAACGTGAATGCCCGATTCCGCCGCGCCTATATACGCTTTTTCAATAGCGAGCTGGCTTTCAACGGCAACGACAGCGTCAGGGCGTATACCATTCTGTAAAAGAGCGGGTAGGGCAGCGTCTACACACAGTATGAAAAAGTCATTGTTTGGCGCATAAAGTGCTGGAAGCAGATTGTCTGTAGAAAGTCCTGCTCCAATTACAAGTATTGGTTTTGAAACGCTGTATAATTGTAGAAATTGGATATTATTAATATATTCGAGATTCGCGTGTCCTCCGCAATTATGCGCACTGCAAGAAGCGAACTCAATCATCTTCAAGTTTTTAAGAACGTCGAGCGCGTACATCCGCCCCATGCGCGTAAGCGTTATATGGTTCTTCCAAAACGTCTGTATAAAGTTGTCCGCGTATTCGGTAACTTCCGTATACGCTTCTTCGCAGAACGCCGTTCCTCCGCTCATTTTGACGATTGCGGCGCGTTTGAAAGAGCCGGGCGGCGGCACAAATTTGCCGTCGTTAAGAATCTTCGCTATCTCCGCCGGGCTTGCCAGCAAAACCGACGAAATCCGCTTGTCGTCCGCCAAACTGCTATTCGCACAGATCCACTTTTCCCTAAAAAAGTCATAAAGCTGCTTATCAAAGTCTACCGTCAGTATGTGACAGCCCGGCGGCATCTTCTCTATAAGTTCGCGCAGCCCGTAACCAAGTGCCGGTGCATAGCAAAGAATCAGCGTGTCAGGAAGCAGCGTAAGATTTTCTATGAATTTAATGATTGCCGCGCTAGGCGCGTATCGTGAATAGAGGTATCTGTCTTTGTATAAAACAGAAAAACCCTGCTGGGTTTGTACCGTGCAGGGTTTTTCAATCGTTTTCAATTTGTTCGTCAAAGCTCGATAAATGTTACATCATCTGTATCCACAGATTGAATACATCGTTTACGATATCCGGGTTGTCAAGAAGTGCAGAATCAACACCTTCTGTTGTGAAGCTGTTAGCCAGGTACTGGTAGTACAATGTATCTGGTTCGTCACCTTCTTCTGTCTCACGGATAGTTTCTTCCAAAAGCTTAATAACGATGATGTTGTTTCCAATCGTTATCGGGCTTGATATTTCATTCTCTTTCAAAGAGAACGCTGTCTTAAAGAATGTCTCGTTTGTTTCTGCTCCGCTGAGTTCGGAAATGTTGGAGAAAGGAAGAGAGCCTATGTATTGATTTCCGCCGTAGTTGATGGAGAATGAAGGAATCTCTTTCTTCTCAAGGTTAGCGGCTTCTGCAGCTTCGTCAAAACCGAGCGTAGCAGCGCTTGACGCAAAGTCGTTTGCAAGAGCCATGAAGTAATCATCAACAATACCCTGCTCGTTGTAGTTAATGTAGTACTTAACGGCATCAATCATATCTTCTGTTGTGAAATCCGGAGTTTCGATCGCAGCGTCGCATCTGAAGATCGCATATCCAGAAGCTGTCTTAATAATATCAGTTACATTACCTGTTGAAAGTGCTGCAAGTTTTGCTACGTCATCTTCAGATGTAAGGATGTTCTTAATCTGGTACGTGTACTGGCTGTTAAGCTTTCCGTTATCGTCCGTGTAGCTCTTTGCTGAAAGTGTTTTAGCAGCATCGTCGAACGTTACTTCGTTGTTGTCGAGCTGTTTCTTGATGTTCTTTATTGTTTCCTCTTCAGAGGCTGTAATTGCTGAAAGGCTGTAGATGTTGAAAAGTTCCTTGTTGTTGTTTGCGAACTTAACAACTTCGCTGTCCGGGTAGTTGTCCTTAGAGAACGCAACCATGTTGAAAGAGCGTGATTTTTTTGAAAGGTCTTCATAGAACTGGCTTTCGTTTGTTGAGCTCTTAAGTCCGTACAGTGTGTTAGCAATGTAGTTTGTTGTAAGACCGAAATTATCCTCGGTGTATCTGCTTGAAATATTTGATTTTACGATTGATTCGCGGAGTGATTTCTTGTACGTTTCGGAAGCTTCGCGGAAAGCTTTTGCTGAATAGTTTCCGTTCTCGTCTGTAAAGTACTTGACCATTTCGCGCTTAATTGCGTTTTCTGCAGGAACGTAGCCACTGTCGTTAACAAAATCGGTGTACATCATGTCGAGTACGACGGAGTTGAACGCACCCTGGAAAATGCTGTAGTAGTCGTACTGAGAAAGCGAAACGCCCTGCTGCTGTGCAAGCTGCTGATAATACTGTGCGTAGTTCTGGACGGCTGTAAGATAATCTGTTCCGTAACCGTACTCGATATCCTTGCCTTTATATGAACCGGCGACGATTTTATCCTGTGACGAGGTGAATCCGCTCATGCTAGGAACAAGAATGAACGTAATTGCTGAAAGAATAAGAATAACTATTGAACCAATCGTAATTCCGAGGCTTTTTTTGCTTTTTCCCTCTTTCTTTTTATTTTCTTTTTCAAAATCGATTTCTTTGGATTTCATAGATAATCACCCTTAATAAATTATTTCTGACGCGGCACTCCGTACATTACAAAATGCCGACAGTGACAGTAGATTACTGATTTTATCACTGTCATTTTTGTGTGTCAACAGAATGTGATGGGCGGTGCCTTTTTAGTTACTTGCTAAGAAGAATGTCCACGGCTGCGGAATTCTCTGCTTCTTTTGCTAGCTGAAGCGCTGTTTTGCCATCATTCGATTTTGTGGCGCGCTTTGCACCCGCGTTTATAAGGAGCTTCAGCGAATCTGTCGCGTCATTCACAGCTGCGTACATAAGAGCCGTCTGACCCGTACCGTCAACAGCCTCCAAATCAGCTTTTTCCCTTATAAGAAGCTTAAGAACGTCTGCGGAGTTCGCCTGTGCTGCGAGCATCATTGCCGTTCTTGAAGAATCATTCTTTCCGTAAGGATCGTATGCGTTCAATGCCCAGAAGTTCTGCTCCTGCTCCTCTTCAAAAGAAGCGGAGTGTGTCTTTGCATCGACATTTGCACCGTATGCTATAAGAAGGTTCGCTGTGTCGTCGGCGTTTCTTACGGCAGACCACATTAACGCTGTCTTTCCGTAATAGTCGGCTGCTTCTATGTCCGCACCGTTGTTGAGCAGAATCTGCGCTATCGTGGCGGAATCTGTCTCTGTCGCCGTCATAAGTGCTGTCATACCGATGTTGTTGCGGTTCTCCACATCCGCGCCTGCGTTCAGTAAGAGCTGCACTGCGTCGGAAGAGCCGAAAGCGGACGCTATCATAAGAGCCGTGAAGCCCGATTCCTGCTTCGCCTCAAGGTTTGCTCCCGCAATGACAAGAAGGCTTATCACGTCTTTAGAGTTGTATCTTGCTGCCCACATGAGCGCGGTCCAGCCCGAATCGTCCGCGGCGTTTATGTCCTTTTTCTCCGCGATAAGCTTTGATGCGTCCGTGAACTGATTTGTCCGGGCTGCTTTCATCAGCTCAGTAAAACCGTTTTCGCCCACGGTCTGAGCCGAAATAAGTGCGAAAGTCAAAATGACGAGCAATATTGAAATGGCTTTTTTCATCGGTGTCTCCTAAAGACTTTAGATAGTCCTCCATAAGATTCTAAGGGGTAAATTTGGAATAGTCAACGATGGGGAAATAATTTTTTATACGGTGTATTGACTTTTTTTTTTGAGTTTTATATAGTGAACACCGTCACGGGGGCGTAGCGAAGCTGGTTATCGCGTCGGCCTGTCAAGCCGAAGATCGCGGGTTCAAGCCCCGTCGCTCCCGCAAAAGCCCATCTGACCGATGGGCTTTTTTATACTTTTTTCAATTCGGGCAATAGCGCAGTTGGTAGCGCGCCAGGTTCGGGACTTGGAGGTCGCGGGTTCAAATCCCGCTTGCCCGATATTTTTATTTTAAAGTTAAAGCAGGAGGGGGATGTTTCCCCCTCGCTCCCAAGTCCTCACTCGCGGCTTCGCCGCTCGCTCCGGTCTTGTCCGCTACCCCCTCTACGGGGCTTTGCCCCGTACCCCGAAAACTGCCACACGGATTCTATTTTGCTAACGCAAAATCATCTATATAAAATTTTGCCTTAACATGGACGGAACGATAAAACCGTGCTATAATCTTAATGGAGTATTTTGCGTATTGCATCGACTCTGGGCATACGAAAAAGTATGGAGGCAAAAATGACCTTTTCGCATATAAAAAATGATTTTTCAAAAAAGCTGCCTGATTCCGCACTGGACTCAGCTTTCGCGCAGAAAGCGGATGTTGCGCCCGCACGCACAGCGTTCGCCCGTATCGCGATTTTTGTCCTTCTCGTACTGCCATTCCTTTTTGCCTCTTGTAGTAACCTTTTCGATGACATTTCTTCCTCAATAAATAATCATAACTCCTCCGACAACGCAAACGGTTCGAATACCCGCGAGGTCCTCATTACCGGCGGCATGGCGGTTGATTCCAGCAAAGTAAACGGTGCCGTTCCTTCTGAAATGGCGTATTTTGGCGAGATAAACACAACGAAAGAAGGACGCTTTGCAATACCAAGCCTGGACACGACAGGCGCAACGTATACAGTTACCGCCACGGCTCCGAACTATTCAGGAACACGCACGGGAACAGCAGCGGACGGAACGTTCTCTATCGCGCTTGAGCTCGGATATAAATGGACCATCACGCTGGAGATGAAAACGCCTAACCCCGACAGCTCAGTTACGACAAAACTTAAAGGAACATACACTTACGATTCAAATCTTTCCGAATCGAACGTGTTGCAACCAGTAAACATCGTCCTTGCTCCGATTGTGACATCGAATGGAACCGGAAGTATCGATTTGTATGTTGCAAGCGATTATCAGCCCGAAATCGTTGTGAATCATAAACCGCAGGGAGCTGTTTGGGAAAGCCCGTCTGCAAGCAAAGTAGAAGGAAGTAATCAATACAGAATCAACGTTACTGGCATAAAAAGCGGAGTTTATGATATCACTTTGGTGTTCAAAAATGGCAATACGGTTCTATATAGCTACGATCAAGCAATAAACGTGTTCGACAGTATGACAACTAACACATGGATTGAAGACGGCGCAAGCAATTCCCCGATAAATGGACATTCGTTTGAGGTAACACAAGATTTGATAAAAAGTTACGCCCGCACGAATTTCTATGTTTCAACTTCAGGAAACGATACGACTGGTGACGGTTCTTCTGTCGCGCCATTTGCTACGGTGTCTAAAGTCCTTTCTGTTATAGGAAGTGGAGAGTCCGGCTGCAATTACGTTATCCGGCTTATGAGTGATATTCAGGATCAAGTTTTAATTAGCACCCTTACGTCCGGTACTCTTACAATAAAAGGATACGGAGCGAACAGAACAATTAAGAACAAAGTTACAGATAGTAGTGATGTTGGTAATTACACTATAAAAGTTCAAACACAGCCTCCTGTTACGCTTGAAAACATTACGATAGATGGGGCTGTTAATTATCCCACAGGAACCGGTTCTTGCATGGGCTTGGTTGCCGAGCGTTATACAAATGTAACGCTAAAGAATTGTACGATAACAAAAACAAATCGTGATAATGGAAATGCTATATGGAGCAAAGGAACAGTTACGCTTGAAGATTGTACAATAACGCACTGTAGATCTACTGAGGTGACTGACACGGCGAAGAGTTACCTTATAGTTAACTCTGAATATGGCGTATTAAATCTTAAGAATTGTACTATTAGTGGAAACACGGCGAGATGTATAATATACAATACTAGCAATGCCGTACAGCTTAAACTTGACGGTAATATATCGATTCCGGTAAGCAGCTCAGGCGATCAGAGAGTATCAATAAAACTGGATGCTACTACAGGAAATGCTTCTCAAATTAAGATTGGTGACGCCTTTACAAGCAGTGGAAGTATTCTTCTGGAACTTCCTTCCTATACGCCCGGTACGACCGTCCTTGTTCCTGAAACAAACGGGGCGTCTTCGGTTGTCGCAAGCGCGGCAAGCAAGTTTACTCTTACTGACGGAAACTACTCTATCGGTACTTCTGGCGACGACATAGGAAAGCTTGTCGTGAATCCGAATATTTATGTCGCGGATGCTGATCATGGTGGAAAAACGAAAGATGAAGGTGGAAACGGAAGTCAGCAATTACCATATTTAACAGTAAAAGATGCACTTGCAAAAATAAAAGACCTCAATGTAGCCGCAAATTACGTTATCAATATAACTGGTGTGATAAAAGAGGCTGTATCGCTTTCGAATGGTACACAAGGCACTTTAGGTAATTTCAATAATTCAACGCTTACGATACAGGGGTCTGACAAAAGCCGTGACATGCTTGACGGTACTGTTTTGAACGACGATACCAACTCTAATATATTACTGAATATAACTTGTGATAAAGATGTTACTATTAAAAACCTTACTATCTGTAATGTTCCAGAAAACAAGAATTATGCAATTAATGTCAATTCAACAAGCGCAACCACAAATGTAAACATTGAGAACTGCAATATAAATAATAATAAAAGCGGAGGAATCGCAGTTTCAAAAGGAACCGTTACCATTAATAACTGCTCTATAACTGAAAATTCAGGACAGTCATATGGTGCTGGTTTGATACTCGCTGACCAAGCAACCGTCACGGTTATAGACAGTTCCATCACCCGTAACTCTGCAACAACTGCTGGTGGCGGTGTTTCCAATAACGGTACGTTGAAAGTACAAGGTAATGTTAATATAACAGGAAATACAGGCAGTGACTCTAAACCGAACAATGTATATCTTTATCAGAACAAAGTTATTAATGTGTCGGGTATACTTGATACAACAAGTAGCATCGGTGTTAGCCTTCCTTCTGGAAAGCCGGAAGCAGGAACTCCTGTTTTAATCACAAACAACCAGTCAGGCATGACTGCAAGTCAGTTAAGTTCCATGTTCACGAGCGATGCGAGCTACGAGGTTATGACTGGTACTGGATCTGCTACCAATGATCTTATGTTTGTCGCGTCTGGCGGTGATATAAACACGTCTCTGGACTACAGCGTCGTGCTTTCTTGCGCGAACACGACTGTCGCACCGGGCTCCGTTATCAAAGTTAATGCTGCCGTCACTAACAACGGAACGACTGTTTCTGCGGGAGCATCGGACATTACATGGAGCTTCACTCTGTATTGCTTAAACGACATACTTGCGACAATCCCGTCAACGACATACCCGGCGGCAACGTACATAACAACAGGCGCTGGCTATGCGTCATTGACAATCCCGACAGACCTGCAGATATACGACGGTTTACCGTACACGCTCCATGCCGTCGCGACATACAAGGATGCACCTGCAAAAGACGAGAACATTCCGCTTACAGGAAGTACGCTTGGCTTTGCCTACGTTTCCGGAGCGACGGTGAGTGGGGCTGTCGGTTCAGGCGATACGGCTTCAGTAGTATTTATTGAAGGACGTACGGTTGAAATCCCGAATATGTATGTCTGTGACCATGAAGTTACGCGGGCCGAGTATGCTGCTGTAATGGGAACTGGATCTGGCGAGGGAACTGTTAATGAGGTAAGCTGGTTTGATGCTCTCGTGTATTGCAACAAATTGAGCATCGCCGACGGACTTACGCCGTGCTACGCGGTCAACGGTGAAACTGATCCAGACGAATGGAGTTATGAATCGCCACCGTCCGGTTTGGAGGGCTTACACAGTAATTTTATTACTGGGGTGATTACATGCAACTTTGATGCGGATGGCTACCGTCTGCCGACTGAAGCGGAGTGGGAGTATACAGCTCGTGACAGTGACTTTATGAACGCAAGCTTAAGGGAGTGGTGCTGGGATTATAGTGCAAAAACAGTACCAAACAACGATACGCCAGCCACAGGAATCCTTTGGAATAATAGTAGCAATGTCGGGCGTTTCACTGTCGTTCGCGATGGAGTTTCTTCCAGATATAACCACTTAGATCCTGGATATCGGAGCATCTACATCGGTTTCCGCGTAGTCCGCACTATACAGTAACCGCTGTATAGCAGGGCTGTTTGTCACCGCGCGGAAAGCAATGCCGTTTGCACCCCATGCAGACGGCATAGTCACGCTTTTGTGACGCACGTCTCTTTTGCAAGCTTTTGTACTTCTTCCAGCGGAAGTCCTGTGCAACGGGCTATTATCTCAGGAACGATACCCTCGGCAAGAAAATTCCGCGCTGCTTCGAGCTTGGCTTCCTGCATGCCTTTTCTGTATTCATACGCTTTCTGTCGTTCCCATTCCATAAACTGCCTCTTATAGTCAGTGTTGTGCTTTACTTCGTCAGCAAGAAGCTCAATTCTCTCTGTAAAAGCATCGCTGCACCCTTGCCCGCTCACGAGCCTCATCTCAGGTCGAAAATATTTTTCGACCTGAGAAACGGCTGTGTCAAGGCTTTAAGTGAACTTTGTGAACGTGCCTTGACCAGCCGTATGAACGCCTTCTGTTCTTCGTTCAACAGTTTATCACAGTTTTCCGAAATGAAAAAGTATTTCAATGCCCTGTCACCCAAAGGAAGCGTCGTATCCTGCCGGCAGAGATTCTCGAACGTGTACACTGGCAATCCTCTGTTGAAAATGTCCGGTATACAAATGAAGATTATGTACGAGTCCTTAAGATCCTTGTAAAACTGTCCCGAGTTCAAACTGTCAACATCTATCACACCTTGGTAATACCTCGCGCGTTCTGGTAGCTCTTTTGTATCTGTCGTCTGTACTTCAATATCGAAAACCTTGTCAGTACCTTTCACGTACACATCAAGTCTGACACCTTTGCTCTTCCAGTCGATGTCTATGACCTCCTGACAGTTCATTTTGATTGTCTCAATTTCAATTTCCAAAAGAATTTCCAGAAGTCTCTGGCACACATCGGGATTATCCCGCATCACCTTATAAAATATGAAATCATTGGCAATTGTTGCCCGATCCCATTTCTCTTCCGGCGTTAGTTTTCGGTCGTCCACAATGCGACCCCCTGTTTAAGAGAATATGCAGAATTTCACAGAACCCCTGCATATCTTTTATACGCGCTTGCTTGTGGAAAAAATAAACTTTTTGGCGGATTTACGAGAAAAAAAATGAAAAAAAGTACGATTGTTAGCGATATCTGTTTTTACAGCCCGGCGTTTTTTATTATCTGCTCTGTAAGTGCGTCCGCGTCGAATTTGTCCGTTATGTCGATGTTCGGTGTCTGGGATGCGGCGCAATCTTCCCGGAAGTGTTTGCTGCACATTATGAGCCGTTCTATATCAAGTTCGTCTGGCATTCTGTGCTCAATCGCGTTCTCGGTTTTTTGTATCGTGTCGAAATTGCGCCTTATGTAATCTTCGCTCATCGTGATGAATGTGCAATAAATATGCGAAAGATATTCCGGCGTAAAGCTCTGCTTCCATTCGCGCGGAATGTAGCAGCCCTCTACAATCATGTTCTGGTCGTTTTCTATGGCGGTTTTTATCATTTCGGCAGCGAAAGGCCACAAAAAGTAGCGCATTTCGTAGTCGTCCTCGGTGGTAAGTTCCGTTTTTTTTGTGCGGATAAAAGCCATCTTTAAGTGATCAAGGCTTGTGTACGGAAATTGCGTGCGCTCAAGAAGCTTTTGCGCTATAAGCGTTTTACCAACATGGCTTGACCCACCGATAAGCAGAATCATTCTGTGCCTCAATTCTCCATTTTCGCGCAATCGCGTATTGAAGCACGGTAGAATGTGACTATCGCCGCAGAAACAAGCACCCCGCCAATTATGTCAGTGAACCAATGCACTCCGCTAAAAAGCCGTCCCATGGCTGTAAGTCCCATTAACGCGATGCAGAATATCTCTGACGTAAGAAGCAGCCTTTTATCCGCGATATAACGCGCAAAAGCGTATCGCGCTGTTCCCATGATACAGAGCACTATCATCGTGTGTGTGGAAGGGTAGGATGCCGCAAGCTCGCCGTCTTCAAGAACAGGGCGGTAGTTCACGGCGATTTTCTCAAAAAGCACATAAAGCACGATTGTAACAGCGTATGAAACGCCGAGCGCGATTATTTCCTTGTCAACTTTTACAAGGCTTTTGCGGCGGATAAGCTGCAACAAACCGAATACGGCGAAGAATCCCGCTGTAAGGATGGCAAGAATGCCCGCTCCGTTAGAAAAGTTGTAGCACAGAACTTGCATATTTTGCGAGATATGGCTTTGCACGAAACTGTGAACCGCGGAGTTAAGCTTTGCGAACCCGATTTTTGACGCGAGTGGTCCTATCGCCTGAACGTCCACGACTTTTACGACTACCGTAAAAAGTACGAACAGTATGCATAATAAAATCGGCAGACAATATTTTTTAAGAGATTTGTTCATTTTATACCTTGCATTTTGCTTTTATCGCGGCGAATGTCTTATCGCTTATGACATGCTCAATCTTGCACGCATCCGCCGTAGCCGTTTCTTCGTCAACGCCGAGCGACATAAGCAGCTTGGAAAGAACCTCGTGCTTTTCGTATATGTTCTCCGCAATCTTCTTACCTTTTTCTGTAAGCGAAATGTGGTTTTCATCGTTGATCGTGATGCAGCCTTCGCTTTTGAGTCTGCCGAGCGCACGGCTTATGCTCGGCTTGGAAAAGTTCATTTCGTCAGAAATATCTATCGCGTGTAAATCCGGTTTTTTGCGTGAAAGCAGCAGAATTGTCTCCAAATACATTTCGCCAGATTCTTGTATCATAGCTCCTCCGGGAATTGCCAGTGGCGAAAAATGCCCCTGCGCTCGTAGATTATGTATTTTAAAAATATAAAGGCAACTGCCAAAAGGGTCAAGCGTCAAAGTATAGGGGAAAGGTCTTTCCCCTGCGGCGCACGATGTTGCGCCGCACCCTATTCTCCTAGGGGCGAAAAACTTTAGTATGCCGCCCCTAAAACCCCGCGGTGCGTGTTAGGTAATATGCAAAATTGATATAACATCCGGCATTGCGTAGCTGGCACTCTGTGTTGAAAGTATTGACGAACGAAGTGAGGAACCTACTTTCAGACACAGAGCGCCAGCGAAAGCAATGACAGATAATGAAGGAATTTTGAATATTCTTGACACGTTAGCCGAGAGTAACTACAATTGTTTATGAATATAGGAGATTGAAATGCTCGGAACAATAATCATCAGTGTAATCCTTCTTGCGCTCGTCGCGCTAATTGTCCGCTACATGATTAAATCAAAACGCTCCGGAAAAAACATCCTTTCATGCGGAGGAAACTGCTCGGCTTGCGGAATGTGCAGCTCCTGCAAGTTCCACGAGCAGAATGCCAAAACTCCCGAAGTAAAAGCGTAACCGCCGCATAAATGCGCCGTCTCCACCATCCCCATACATTTTTCTTGAACATCGGAGCTAGTAGACGTACAATAGTTTGTGCGGAGGCTTTTGATGGCAGACAAACACAAAAAATCAGATGTTCATTCCTTTCATTTTATGCAGAACGGCGGGCTTATTCAGGTAAAAATCTCCACGATTGATGACGTGCTGAATTTGGCGAGCCTTGATAAAAAAATGTGGACAGCTCTTGCGTGTCCGGTACAGGGGCTTGAATTCAGTGACGAAACACTTGCTGTCCTTGATATCGACAAAAACGGCCGTGTCCGTGTTCCGGAAATCCTTGATGCCGTTGAATATATAAAAAAATACTTCGCTAAGCCAGAGATTATAATGGAGAAGGGCGATTCTATCCCGCTCGACGCGCTTGGCGAAACGCCGTTCGAATGTGGCCATTCCCCGCTTGAATCAGCTAAATCCGTTCTTGCGATCCTTGGAAAACCCGATGCGCAGGAAATAACGCTTGAAGACCTTTCTGTCAACGACAAGCTTTTCGCACCGAATGTGCTTAACGGCGACGGCGTTTTGCCGGCTGAATGTCTGTGCGACGACTGCGAATCATCTGTCGTAAAAGACATTATCGCTTGTACAGGTGGGGCACCTGATATAAGCGGCTCTTCGGGAATTACGCGCGCCAACCTGGAAGAGTTTTTTACGAATGCAAGGGCATTCGTGGACTGGCACGAAAAAAGCGCGAAAGATGACCCAAAAATCTTCTTTTTGAAAGATGATACGGACGCCGCCGCAAAAGCATTCATGGCTGTCCGCGACAAAATCAACGATTTTTACCTGCGCTGCTCTCTTGTAAGCTTTGATGCAGGCGCAAAAGACATACTTAAAACACAGACCGATACGATGTTCCTCGATGAGTCTGGCGCGCTGTACGACATGGAGCATCTTTCGCAGCTGCCACTCGCCCTGTGTGACGCCGGAAAGTCGCTTCCGCTTGACGACACGGTGAACCCGGCATGGCGCGAAGCCATTGATGCATTTAAGGAAAAAGTGCTCACGCCGCTTTTCAAAAAAGAGATAGCATCGCTTTCCGAACCGAACTGGCGCAAGATAGAAAACCTTTTCAAGCCTTATGAAGAATGGTTTTCTGCCATGCCGGAAAACGAAGTAAGTTCCTTGGGCCTTGAGCGTATACAAGCAATTCTTTCCGGCGGCTACGAAGAAAAGCTTCTTTCCGTCCTTGATGAAGAAGAGCGTCATCCGCCTGTAGCGCCAGCTTCCGTAGAGCTTAAAAAGATGCTGCTTTTGCGCCGCGATTTCGTGGAGCTTCTTAAAAACTTCGTCTCTTTTGAAGAGTTCTACACGCTCGGTGAAAAAGCTATATTCCAGTGCGGCACGCTTTACCTTGACGGCAGGGCATGCGATCTGTGCCTTAAAGTGCTTGATATCGCCAAACACGGAACGATGGCTTCTCTTTCACAGTGCTATCTTGTTTACTGCGACTGCACAAAACGCGGCAACAGTGACGAAAAGATGCAGATTGCCGCCCTAGTTTCAAACGGCAGCACCGACAACATCATCGTCGGCAGAAACGGCGTGTTCTACGACAGGCAGGGAAAAGACTGGGATGCGACTGTCGTAAAGATTATAGAAAACCCAGTGAGCATAAGACAGGCGTTTTTCTCGCCGTACAAGCGCCTTATGCGTCTTATCCAGGAAAAAATCGCGAAAATGGCTGCCGACAAAGAAAACGAAGTCAACGAAAAACTTGCTGACGCAGTTGCTACGAGCACGTCCGGTGCTGCCGAGCAAAAGCCCGATGGCGCTTCTGCAGTCGCGCCAAAGAAAATAGACATTGGAACTATCGCCGCTTTGAGCGTTACGTTTACAGGTATCGCCACCGTTGTGGGCGGTATTCTGAACGCTTTCCTTGGGCTTGGCTGGTGGATTCCGCTCGGAATCGTAGGTATCTTGCTTGCTATCTCCCTGCCGTCTATGATTCTGGCGTACCTTAAGCTTCGCCAGCGGAACATTGCGCCTATCCTTGACGCAAGCGGCTGGGCAATTAACGGCAACACGAAAATCTCCACCGTGCTTGGACGCTCGCTGACGCATCTTCCGAACCGCCCTGTCGGCGCTTTCCTTTCTGGCAAAGATCCGTTCGCGGTAAAGAAATTCCCGTGGCGACGTGTTGTTTTCTGTATCGTTCTTCTCGCTATTGTCGTAACAGGGGTTGTCCTCATCGTTAAAAATCCGGACGGCATCGCTGGCGTTTGGAAAGAAATAAAGGATACGTTCTCGAAATTTTCAATTTCAAAATGACACTATTGCGGTTCACGCAATATGATGTATAATGAATTTGTTCGGTATTAAGCGTATGAAACGGAAAATCGCCGTCCTTGCGAACGGTTGGAACAATATAAGCGTTACTCAGGCATTAAAAGGCATCCGGTCCGTTACGGACAAACTTGGTATCGATATATTCCTTTTCCTTAGCTTTGCGGCTGTATCACAAACAGAAGCCAGGAATATAGGTGAAGATGATATTTTTGACCTTGCCGACTATTCAGACTTTGACGGCGTTATTATCTTCTCGAACATGCTTAATTCAGAGGCGACTCCGAAACGCCTTGTAAAAAGACTTGTGGAACAAAAAGTATGCGCAGTGAGCGTGGGTATCCCCTATGAAGGGCTCAGCTACGTCGGAATAGACAATTACAAGGGCATGTACGATATGGTCGATCACCTTGTAAAAGAGCACCACATCAAAAATCCTGCGTTTCTTGCCGGCGCAAGAGATAATGCGGATTCTAATGAGCGTCTTATAGCCACGCGTGAGGCTCTTGCTAAAAACGGAATTGAGCTCAAGGACGAAAACGTCCGCTATACGAACTGGGAATATCTTACGAGCATGCGCTATGCAATGGAGTATTGCAAGAAGCCTGATCCACCCGACGCTTTTATATGCGCGAACGATCATAACGCGCTTGCAGCCTGCATCGGGTTGAACAAAATGGGATACTCCGTACCGGAAGACTTTATCGTCACCGGTTTTGATAAGCTTTCGTCTGCGGAAACTTTCTTTCCTTCAATAACGACAGTTTTTCAGGATTACGAGAAAATAGGATATGTTTCGGCATGGCAGCTTGTAAACAAGCTTGACGGAACGGCAGAATCGGATAATCTTACTGTTTCCACAACGTTCGTGTGCAACGAAAGCTGCGGCTGTAAAAAAACAGCCGAGGCAGAAGTAAGAAGGCACCGTGCTTGTATAGAATCGTACTCGAACGAGATGGAGAACATCATATTCCGTGCCCGGGAAGCTGAGATGACGACATCAGTTTTTACCTGTTCGTCGTTCAAAGAATTCCAAAGAAACCTTGTGTCGTTTTATTCGCGCGAAAACTTCAACCCGTTCGGACAGAGCGATGAGTTTTATTTCATTCTTGACGATAATACCTATAAACACTTTATCCAGTCTTCGAATCCGGTTCTTCATACTTACTCCGATAAAATGCACTGTCTTGTCGCTGTAAAGGACGGAAAGTGCTCCGAGCCCGGCGGTTTTATGCGTAAAGAGCTTATTCCAGGCTATGGAAAGAAAAAGAAGCCTTCCGTGTATACGTTTACGTCAATGCATTTCGATGATGCCCTTTTTGGATACATCGTGACGAGCAATTCATTGAAAAGCATTCAGGACCGGACGCTGAGCAAGTATATGATTCAGCTCAATTACAACATCGAGCAGTACCGCAAGAACTGCCATCTGGAAGAAATTAACCGGTCGCTTTTGAATATAACGAACACAGACCGTCTTACAGGGCTTAACAACCGTTTTGGAATGGAGAAAAACGCCGTTCCGCTTTTTGAAGAAGCACATAAGAACGGAAAATCATGTGCCGTCGTGTTCATAGACATGAACCGCATGAAAGAGATAAACGACAACTACGGTCATCTACAGGGCGACCTTGCAATCAAGACTGTTGCATCCGTGCTTTCGGAATGTAATCCGGAAGGCTGGATAGGCATACGGTACGGCGGCGATGAGTTTGTTTCCGTCGGTATATGCAACGATGAAAAGATTGCCGTCAAGTATATTGACGAAGTCTGTACGCTGCTTAAAAAACGCGCGGAAGAGCTGGCGCTTGAATATACGATTACGGTCAGCTGCGGCTACGCGCTTTCCGACCCTGCTTCTACGCTTACGCTTTTTGATTACGTCAGCAAGGCAGACAGCGTTATGTACCTTAACAAGCAAAAAACTTACGCGACCGGAAAAATAGCGTTTCGAAACGCGCCTTAAAAGAAAATCCCTTTAACGAAAATCTCTATGCCTATCGCTATAAGAATAATGCCGCCAAGCACAGATGCCTTAGATTTAAGGTGCGTGCCGGCTTTTTTGCCTATCGCAAGCCCTGCCATGCATATGATGTACGTTACGACGCATATTATCAGCGAGGCTGTAAGCGCCATCAGAAAACCGTAATCAGCTATTGTGAACCCGACGGAAAGCGCGTCAATTGAAGTCGCAATGCCCTGGAAAATCAGCGTTCCAAAAACGAGTTTTGTCGCATTTTCTGTATCGTCATCGCCTTTTTTTATTGCCTCAAAAATCATTTTCCCGCCGATGTAAAGCAGCAGTATAAGCGAAATCCACGGAACGAACTTATCAAAAGCTTTGAAGTGCTCAACTGCCGTATGGACGCAGATCCAGCCTATCATCGGCATTGCGAACTGGAAGAAAGCGTATACGCCGGCAATCAGGCTCATGCGGCTTTTTTTCATGTTGGGCTCATTAAGACCGTTCGCCAGTGACACGGAAAATGCGTCCATGGCAAGCCCTACGCCCAAAAGTATGCTGTTTAAGAAAAATAAAAGGGTCCATTCCATATCGGTGTGCCTTTAATGCATGTTCGGATAATATATAAAAAACAGGCTGTTCTGGTCAAGGTACCGCGCACGTACCGCGCGCATAGGAGAGTGGGCGCGCGGCGAAAACAAATTGTAAAAAAATCGTCAAAATCCTATAAAAAATCTCCACAAACTAAAATAATATGGTATAATCTTTATCTGTAATCTGAAAAGTATCTTTGCATAGAAACTTGCGGATAGGAGAAAATAATGAGCAGAAAATCACTTGCTATCTCTACAAAAATAACGATTGGTTCAATTGTTATTATCATCATCATGACTGCGATTGCATCTGTTACAACTAGCATCTTCTTCTCTAAGAACAGTCTTGAAAACTTTTATGAGACAGCGGAAACGGAGCTTTCTGAATTCTCGGATTCAATCACGATGTTTTTCAACTCTAAGGAAATTGAGCTGAATGTATTCGCGGAATCCGACGAAGTAAAAGCTGCCGATGATACAATCCATTCTTTCGTGAATGAGGTTGGCGACATTCAGATTCTGGGATATGCAAAAAGCCCCACGGAAGCGGAAATCCGCAAGCTGTGCAAGATTTTTGCAGCCCATGACTCCGATATTGCGGAGATATACCTTGGCACACAGTGGGGCGGATACGCCACAAACTTCGACAGCTCAATGAGCGGCGGATACGACCCAAGAAAACGTGGCTGGTACGCTACGGCATCATCAGGAAACGGAAAAGTAATGATTACCGATGCGTTCGCTTCGACGGTAGGAGCTACAGTCGTCGGAATAACACGCTCGGCTTATGACAAGAACGGCGCTTTCATCGGAAACGCTTCAATCGAAGTTTCGCTCGACACTCTGACCAGTATTCTTGAAAGCATCGACCTTGGCGAAGGCAGCTTCCTTATGATGGTCCAAAAGGACGGAACAATCCTTGCTGACACAAGCCCGGCTAAAAACAACTTCAAGAACGTAACAGAAATAGATATTCCTGCTCTGGACGCGCTTGTTTCTTCTGCGAACAGCAGCGGCGATATCTTCATAGGTGGCGAAGAGTATTTGACGAAGTTCGTCACAAACAGCAAAACAGGCTATCTTATCGTAGCATTCACGCCTAAGAGTACCGTTTTTGCGGCGTTCTACCGTACTCTTTCTATCACCATTATTTGCTGCGCTATCATCTCTCTTGTTATCGCGTTGATTACGGCGTTCGTAGCAAGAGGCGTAATGCGCCCGCTCCGTGTTATCCGCGCGAATATCCTTGAGAACACGAACGATATAGCCCAGGGAAAGGCAAACCTTTCAAAGCGCATAAAAGTAAAGTCACACGACGAGATTGGCGATGTTGCGGAAGGTTTCAACGCGTTCTCGGAAACGCTCCAGAATATTATTGAAAGCATGCAGCAGTCAAAGAAGTCGCTTACATCAGCAGGAGAGCTCCTTAAGTCAGGAACGACAGAAACGGCTGCGGCTATCGTTGAGATCAGTGGTCACATAGAAGGGCTTAAGGGAAATCTTTCCACGCAGACAGACAGCGTAGACCATACGACAGGCAGAATAAACGAGATTATCGGAAACATTCAGTCGCTCGAAGGCCTTGTTAAAGAGCAGTCACGCGTCGTACAGGAAGCATCGAGCGCGGTTGAGCAGATGATCGGCAACATCAAGGAAGTTGACCACTCCGTTGACAAGATGGCATCTTCTTTCGGTGTGCTCGCGCAGGACGCTGAAAAAGGCGCGGAGACGCAGACACAGCTCCAGAAGCAGATTACAGAGATTGAGACACAGTCAAAGCTTTTGAACGACGCGAACGTTGTTATTGCTAACATAGCAAGCCAGACGAACTTGTTGGCCATGAACGCCGCTATTGAGGCAGCTCATGCTGGTGAAGCCGGTAAAGGTTTCGCGGTCGTTGCTGACGAAATCAGGAAGCTTTCAGAAACTTCTACAACGCAGTCAAAGAGAATCCGTGAGCAGCTGCGGCGCATCCAGGAGACGATAAACACCGTAGTAACCTCGACACAGCAGGGTGTTCAGAGCTATACGAACCTTGCCAACGAAATACGCGGAACGGATATGCTCGTACAGCAGATAAAAGCCGCTATGACAGAACAGCAGGTTGGTTCTGCGCAGATAACAGACGCGCTCCGCAACATGAACGACAGTACCGCGGAAGTTCAGCAGGCGTCCAAGAAGATGACGGAAGAAAGCCACATCATCATGGACGAGGTTGGCTCTTTGCAGACAGAAACAGAGGCGATGCGCCGCAGCATGGAAGAAATGTCGCATGGTGCAGGCAAAATCGGCGAAATGGGTGCTTCCCTTACCGAGATTTCCTCTGTTATGGAGCAGTCGATTATCGAGATCGGTAAACAGGTAGACCAGTTCGAGGCATAGCCTATTACAAATGAATGATAAAACTCATGCAAGACATCAACGAATATGGAGCTTTTTACGCCATACGCTGGCATGGATTTTCAAGAGGGTTTACGCATACAAGTGCGAAATTGCCCCGAAGATAGAAGGTCCATGCCTTATCCTGTCCAATCACACGACAGAGCTTGATCCCGTTCTTGTTGCATTGAGTTTTCCCCGCCAAATGTATTTTGTCGCCAGCGAGCACGTTTTCCGTAAAGGATGGGCTTCCCGCCTTTTGTTCTGGGCATTCCAGCCTATCGCGAAAATCAAAGGCTCCTCTGACGCTCTTACGGTGCTTAAGACAATCCGCACGCTGAAAGAAGGAAAAAACGTCTGCATTTTTGCGGAAGGAAACCGCACTTTTGACGGCAGGAGTGTCTATGTTCCGCATGCCACAGGCAAACTTGCAAAGACGAGCGGGGCAACGCTTATAACATACCGCTTGGAAGGCGGATATCTTACAAATCCGCGCTGGGGTTTTGGCATTCGGCGCGGCAGATGCTTCGGACACATCGTCAATATTTATCCGCCAGAAGTCATAAAAAGAATGACAGCTGACCAAGTAAATGATATAATCAAAAATGACATTCACGAAGATGCATACGACAGGCAACAGGCACAGCGGATCGCTTACAAAGGGAAAAACCGTGCGCTTGGAATAGAATGTGCATTTTGTGTTTGTCCGCGCTGTTACAAACTGGGAACAATTTCTTCTTCCGGGAACAACGTTTTCTGTACTTCTTGCGGAAATAATTCTTTGTTTGACGAATACGGGTATTTTAATCCTGCGTTCGGGGTTAATAACACAAAGGAATGGGAAGATTTACAAGAAAACTGCTTAAAGAAGCTGACGGAAGAAAGGCTTAACAATGCTTCTACCGGTTCTGACTCAACGCCTTTCTTCACCGACAATGATGTTTCATTTAAAACTGTAGATTCTGAGCATAATGAAAAGAACATCGGAAACGGAAAAATGTCTCTTTATGCTGACCGCTTTGTTTTCGAGCCAAAGGAAGATGAGCTTGGCAAAGAGGTTCAGCCTATTGTCCTGTACATCAAAGATATCCCAGATATGTCCGTATACAGCCGTAATGGTTTCGTATTTACCGATGTTGCTGGAGTGCATTACGAAATAAAACCCTGCTTGAAAAAGTCACCCCTCAATGTGCGGAAATATATATCAATCTGGAAACGATTGAGGGATAAAATGGTGGAGGGAGAAGCCAAACCAACCGCCGAATAACGGAGTTATAAAATGAATTATTCAGCAGAAAATGTTCAGTTGTGGAATGTGGTAATACAGTTTGGGGTTATCGCATTTCTTGTTGTCGTTTCGAACATCGTGCGTCTTAAAGTGCCTTTTGTAAAAAAGACGCTGATGCCGACTTCCGTTTTGGCGGGCTTCCTGCTTCTTGGGTTTAAGTACATCAATGTCATCAAAATAGACACGAACATGCTCGATATGGTCACGTACCACGGAATTGCGCTAGGTTTTATAGCGATGTCGCTGCGTGTCTCTAAAAAAGACGCTTCTACAGGGGGCGCCCGCACAGCCGTGGACAGCGGGGCTCTTATCGTCAGTACATACATGATTCAAGGCGTTCTTGGGCTTGTTGTTTCTCTCGTCATTGGTTTTGTTTTTATCCCGGATTTCTTCAAGGCAAGCGGTCTTCTTCTTCCTATGGGCTTTGGCCAGGGACCAGGACAGGCTAACAACGTCGGTTCCAGTTACGAAATGCTCGGTTTCGTTGGCGGCAAATCGTATGCGCTTGCAATAGCGGCGACAGGCTTTCTTGTCGCATGCATCGTAGGTGTAATCTATCTTAACGTTCAGGCACGGCGCGGAAAAATCGTGCGTCAGGATGCGAAAGAGCTTTCTGGTTCCGTTACGGTAGATCACTTTCAGGATAAAGATGAAATGCCTATCTCTCAGTCAATCGACAGGCTTTCTATCCAGGTTGCTCTTATCATTCTTGTTTATGCGTTCACGTTCTTTGTAATTTGGGCTGTTACTTCGCTTCTGGGAAAATTTGCTCCCGGAGTCGCCGCTTCAATTTCTCCGCTTTTCTGGGGCTTTAACTTTATTTTTGGCTCTCTTTTTGGCGGGCTTTTGCGGATTATCCTTTCCAAATTCCGCAAGGCAAAAATCATGCAGATGCAGTATCAGAACAATTATCTTCTTAGCCGTATTTCGGGGCTTTTCTTCGATGCCATGATAATCTGCGGTATTGCTTCCATTGACTTCGAGGATTTGAGCGGTCTTTGGATTCCGTTTGTGATTACTTGCGTAGTTGGCTGCATCGGATCGTTCATCCACATAAAAATCTTCTGCCGCAAGATTTACAAGAGTTATGAAGAGGAAGGTTTCCTCGCGATGTTCGGTATGCTTACAGGCACAATCAGCTCTGGAATACTTCTTGTACGCGAGATTGATCCTGATTTTAAAACGCCTGCCGCAAATAATCTTGTTACAGGAAGCGGTGTCGCAATCGCCTTTGGCGCGCCGATGCTGATTTTGATAAGTTTGGCTCCAAAATCGACGACGATGGCGTTTGTTGTCCTTGGGCTTCTTGCGGCGTATTATTGCATCCTGTGCGGAATAATGCTCTTCAAACGTAAGAAATAGTTAATGGAGCGGGGGCGGCGCGTTTGGGGCAAAAAAAAACTGATTTGTACAAACAAATCAGTTTCTCTTATCGTAAATCTTTGCGTCCGACACGGCTCGAACGTGCGACCTACGGATTCGAAGTCCGTTGCTCTATCCAGCTGAGCTACGAACGCATATTAGGGTGCCTGGTGGGATTTGAACCCACGACAACCAGATCCACAATCTGGCGCTCTACCCCTGAACTACAGGCACCATATCAAATACGTGCCAGATAATATCAGAAAACCGCAAGCTATGTCAAGTAACTGTCAGCCTGCGGTTCGTCCGGGAGTGCGCCTGCTTAGACCTCTTCTCCTGCGACCTGCTCGGCTCCTGTCGGGAACAGACACAGATCCTGAATCTTTATTGTGTATGTCGTGTTCATCGCGACGCGCGGCTTATCCTCGCTGACGAGAGGAACATCAAAGTTGTAGGAGATTGTGTCGAATCCCTTGCAGGAAACTTCCACAGTAAAATGGAACTGCTTGTTCTCGCCTGGTTTGTCTGCCTTGACCGGCTTTACCCAGAAAGAGAATGTTCCTTTTGTAAGCTTTGTCGTAACGCACGGGTTCTGCCATGTGTAGTCCATCATCACAGCGGGATTCGACTCGTACTTAAGGACGACCGTCGCGTCAGAAAGCGGCTCGAAAGTTGTTCCGTCGTATACCGAGCCGATAAAAGCCGGGAAATTGTAGAATGAGCCGTCTTCAAGAACCTTTGTGTCTTTTGTCTTGTCGTGATACGACCTTCTTGTGTTACTGACAGCGTGCATTCCCTCTACAACAAGAGAATCGATGTCGATTATAAGCTGCGTGTTGTCCGAGGAAACTGCATGGTTTACGCCACGCCCAGAAACTACATATTTTGGCGGAATCCTGTTCAGAACATAACTGGTTGCATCGAGCCTGCAATGCTCACAATCGCATGTAAGCCATGTTGCATTCAGTTCTTTCACCTGATTGTACATCTGGTTAACACGTTCAAAAACCAGCTCTTCCATAATATTATGTACTTTCACGTTTCTCCTCCAATATGCGGTCGTATCTTTAATTATATAACGACTTTTTCTAATCATCAATTCATTTCTTGAGTTTGAATCTGAAATACAGAAGATAAAAGGGAAAATATTCAGAAAAAGTTACTGCATTGTTATAATCTTTCTCTTATGCTAAAATATCTGTATGTTTCGCTTTTCAAAGCTAACATTTCTGATGATACTCGTTATCTCCGCGTCCGCTTTTTTCGCCTGCACTCCGCAGACAGAAATGCGCTCTTTTACGGCAGAAATCCCGGAAGATACACATACACTCAAAAAAGAAACGGATTATCGCAGAATAACGCTTTCATGGACAGCTCCGCTCAGGGATGTCCCGCAGGAAGAAGAAACAACTGATAACAAGGTCGAGAAAAAAATTGTAGATGATATTGCAGCTATAAAGTTCGGAGTGTCGTCAAACGAAACAGAACCAGAAGGCGATGATTCAGAATCGGGTGAACCGCGTTTTTCCGAAAAACTGATGATTCTTGCCGGTGCTAAAGAAAAAAACGTCTATCCTATGATGCCGGGGCTTGGCGCGATGGATGTGTCGCAGATGTCCTCCGCTATATACGCAAAGCTGACCGAATTCCTTACAGGATTAAAAAATAAAAGCATAAAAAACGATAGTCCGCTGTTCGCCGAAAAATACATCGGCGTTGTTTTCCTTTATGAGCTGGGCTTCTATCCTGATATTACCTCTTGGTATATAGGTACTCCGTTTATTTCCAATTACACCAGCGCAAATGAAGAAAATACTTATGAAATACCGGTGCTTTTAATCACTAAGAACGGAAAATTCATGTGCTGGATATCGATAGACGCTTCCAAAGCGTTTCAAAGCTCGTTTCTTATAAAACAGATAGTTTTGGGAGATTTGTCGTGAGCAGCTCGATAATCGGAATAGAACGGACAATCATAATCGAGGAGCTTTGCAATTCCGGCTCTGATTTGATAATTCAGCTTCCTTCGCTTAAAAACATCGTTTTGAGCAAGGATCAGTATCAGGTTTTGAAGCAGGGGATTCTGTTTGTGCCTTTTTCCGCAATCTCCGGCAAAATTCCTGCCAACGAGCTTGTGAAACTTTGCTTTTTTTACAGAGGACGCGGAATCTTCTTCCAGTCCGAGGCTAAGACGCTAAAAAACGGATACGCCTTTATGATTCCCAAGGTTCTTTATAAGCAACCAGAGGATACAAGGAAGCAGAACAGGGGCGTATATGCAAAAGTGTTCTGCTCCGGCAAAGTAAAGAACGGTCAGGCGGTGGAGTGCGTCGAGGATCAGTTTTATCCTCTTTTCAAGAACAATTTGTGGTGTTATTTCCCGGAGCGCGAAGTCGCTTCCTGTGTCGATGACCTTTTTTCCATCGCGGATATGGTGAACGGTAAAGTTCCGGAAGATATCCTGAAAATGCTTCAGTATCATCATAAAATCCTTTATTTGCCGGAGAAAAAGCTGCCGGAAAAAAACTACTTCGCGTTCGATGCTTCAATTACCGGAAACGATGTGAATATTTACAAGACAATCGCGTCCGTTCCCCTTGAAACGCAAATTGAAGAGCTTCCCTACGGCGCGTATATTCCGCTTTCAGAAACGCCGGAGCTGCCCGCTCATTCCGTTTTCGCAATCGATTCGGGCGTTCCTGTCACTCCGCTTGAAATCTCTGACTCAATAGCAATGCTGCCTGTGTGCAGGTACTTGTCGTCGCCTGTTTCTGACGCGCCGCAGGACATACAGGGGCGTGTTATGCCGATGAAGATTTTGTTCATAAACGAAACTCAGATTATCTTTGGAACGACGGGCGACCAAATGCTCCTTAAAATGGGGATGGAGTATCCTATGTCCGTTTATATACCGCTTCCAATCGGAACGCGCGAGATTTTTGTTACGGCAACGGTTACAAGGCTTTATACGGGTAAGAAAGGCGAAGTGTGCGCCGTGCTCAGGTATAACGCTATCCGCGAGGAAGACAGAAGAGTTTTGTACGAGAAGTTTTATGGAACGAGGTTTTTATGATAGAGCAGAGTAATGGCGCACAGCAAAAAGAGTTCTTCGATTTTTTCGAGGCAAAAACCGGTTGCCGCCCGGAAAAAATGGAGCTTGTCTCTGTTTCTGGAACGCGTTCATCTTTGAAGACGCTCGGACTTGAGCTTCCCTCGTTTCAAAAAGACTTGTGGGGCCTGCTCGTGTACTGCGGTGAAAAGCTGTTCTTTTACATCCACCCTACCGAATACAGCTACATGGGATTAGTTCGCAAAGACTCTTCAAAAGAAATGAAAATCGAAGAACAGCTTGTCTGCTTCACGGACTTCGTAAGTTTTTCCGTTTCTGTTCCGATGCCGCGCATTCGTTTTTTGCGGTTTTTCTGCAACAACCACATTCTTTCTGTATCTGTGACGAAACAGACTGTGACCGGAGAAACAGAAACGGCCGTAATTCAGATGCAGTCGCTTACAAAAGCGTCGGTTCTGCAGCAGAAATTACAGCCGTTCATTCGTTAGTTGCGCGATTTGCACCGCGCAAGCCCTAAATAAACCAAATTATCTCTTGATTACGTCGAAGCCACAGAACGGGCGGAGTGCCTCTGGAACTGTGATAGAGCCGTCCGCGTTCTGGTAGTTCTCAATAACAGCTACCATCGCGCGAGAAACTGCTACTGCCGTTCCGTTAAGCATGTGGACGTACTTGTTCTTTCCGTCGTCGTCCTTGTAGCGGACGTTAAGTCTTCTTGACTGGAAGTCAGTACAGTTCGATGTACTTGTTACTTCGCCGTATTCGCCGCCATTGCGTCCAGGCATCCAAGCTTCAAGATCCCACTTGCGGTAAGCTGGTGCGCCAAGGTCGCCTGTGCATGTGTCTACTACGCGGAACGGCAGTCCCAGACCAGTGAAGATTTCCTCTTCAATAAGGCGGAGCTGCTCATGGAGCGCGTCGCTTTCTTCTGGCAGACAATATACGAACATCTCAAGCTTTGTGAACTGGTGTACTCTGTACAAGCCCTTTGAGAACTGTCCGGCTGCTCCTGCCTCGCGGCGGAAACAGTGTGAAAGTCCGCAGTATTTGAGCGGAAGCTTTGATTTATCAAGAATCTCGCCGGAATGATAACCACCAAGCGTAATTTCTGCAGTAGCAACAAGGCATGTGCCTTCTTCCTCGATGCAGTATACGTTCGATTCGTTTCCGCGCGGATTGAATCCGATACCCTGAAGAATCTCTGCCTTTGCAACGTCCGGCGTGATGAACGGCGTGAATCCGTGCTTGCGCAGAATGTTGAGCGCGTACATAACCATAGCCTGCTCAAGGAAAACAGCCTCGTTCTTAAGGTAGTAGAACTTAGGTCCAGCAACCTTTGTAGCCTCGTCAAAGTCGATAAGATCAAGGTCCTGCATAAGCTGAACGTGGTCTTTAGGCTCGAAATCGAATTTTCTAGGAGTTCCGACTTTCTTAACCTCAAGGTTCTCCGTATCAACCTTTCCGACTGGTGCATCCGGGTGAGCCATGTTCGGAATCTGGCGGCCAGCTGCGTCGAGCTCTGCTTCTGTGTCAGCAAGCTCTTTTTCGGAAGCGGCGATTTTCTCTTTAAGAGCCTTTCCTTCTTCTATAAGGCGTTTGCGCTCGTCATCCGGGAGTTTTCCCTTCATCGATTTCGCGTTATCGTTACGTTTCGTCTGAAGCTCCTGCAAAGCAGTAACAAGCTCAGTGCGTTTGTTGTAAAGGCGCACAACTTCGTCTGCGTCGGCAGTCATGTTGCGGTTTTTTATGTTTGCCTTGACCGCATCAAGGTTATCCTTAATAAACTTATAGTCT